>NZ_LSIF01000073.1 GCF_001556105.1 Pseudoxanthomonas mexicana
CTTCCTGCGAGGGTGCGAACGCCGGGGTGCGGTGTTCGCCGAACTGCAGTGCGGGGACGCCGATCGCGGTGATGTCGCCCTCGCCGCGGCCCTGCGCGCATTCCGGGGCAAGGCAGCCGGCCTGCCCATGGCCGACTGGCCGGTGCGCTTCTGGGCGCTGCTCGTGGCGACGCCGCAACTGCGCGTCGATGGTCCCGCCGCCCGTTGGCCCGATGCCTTCGCGGCCCTGGCCCGGCCCGCCACCGCCGATCGCGCGGCGCTGCTGCTCCGGCTCGCCGGTGGCCTGCAGGAAGCGGAGGCCGCCGAGGTCCTTGCGCTGGACGGTGCGGCCTACCGCGACGCGCTGGCCCGCGCCTGCCCGCGCGACGCGCTGGGTCATCCGGACGCCGCCGGCTGGCGTGCGGTGGCCGACGCCATCCAGCAGCATCTCCGCGAATTGCCTGCCGATCGCCTGGCCACGCTGGCGCGCCTGCGCGAGGACGCCTTGGCCGGCACGCGCTTGCCGCCCACGGCACCGACTACTTTCGCCGCTGCCGGTGAAACGCCGCGGCGGGGCCGCTGGATCGTCGTGGCGTTCGTGCTGTTGCTGGTCGCGATAGCGGCGGCCGCAGCCCTCTGGTGGTGGCGCTCGTCATCCGGTCCGTCGGTGCCGGTGCAGGCGGCGGAGTCGTCCGGTGACGAAGCCACGCTGGCATTGCCACCGGATCCCGAAATCATCGTGGCAGCGCTGCCGCCCGCCGAGGCGCCCGCAGCGCGCGTCGATGCCACCAATCCCGTCGATCCCGATCCGGACGACGCCCTGCTCGCGGATGCGGATGAGCCCCGCGCCCGCGAGGCGGATTTCCTGGCGTGGTACGTCGCCGGCGGCAGTGCGGCACAGGCGACTGCGACGGAGGTGGCCAATGGGGATCGCTGAGCGTCGCACCACCATTCTCGGCGTGTGCTTGGCGATGGCGGGGATGGTCGGCATCGCAGTGTCGTTCGCGCAGGACGCGTCGCCGCCGGCACGTGTCGGCACACTGCCGCCTGCGATGCAGGAAGCCGCATCGTCACCGCGCCACGCGTGGGATGCACTGACCTCGCGTGAACGCGAGGATCGTCGTGCCCGTTACGCGGCATGGCGCGCGCTGGACGACGTGCAGCGCGCACGCTTGCGTGGTGCCGCCAACGAGATCGCGGCGTTGCCGCCGGAACACCAGGCCGCGCTGCGCACCCAGTTCGCCGTGCTGGATGCGATGCAGCGGCGTGGCTGGCGGTTGGGTCCGGAACTCGGCGCCGACTGGCCACGCCTGCAGCCGCTGTTCGCCTACGTGCCGCCCGGCGAGCGCGATGGCCTGCTGTCGTTGCTGCGCCGGCTGGACGCGGAACAGCGTGACGACCTCGCCGCGCTGGCGCAGCGCCTGCCGCCGCAGGATCGCGATGGATTCCGTCGCGAACTGCTGGCCGTGCCCGAGGCGCAACGTCGCGCGTGGCTGCGGCAGCGGCGGGACCGCTAGACGTTCACCCACGTCGTCAGCGTCAGGAAGATCAGCGCCATCACCAGCATCATGAAATACAGCGCGCCGAGCACCGAGAACTTGAGCAGGGTGACGATCCGGTGCTGCCGGTACACGCGCTGTTGCATCTTCAGCAGGTAGATCGGCATCCACACCAGGATCGCGGCCAGCACCGTCCAGTAGGGGATCTTCCACCAGTAACTGTCGGCCGTGACCAGGCTGCCGAACGCCTGGGTCAGGCAGAGCGCCAGGACGCACAGGCACAGGTAGGCATGGCTGTACAACGCCACCACCAGGTGTTCCAGGTAGACGCGCCCTGTGCCGATGTACGCCAGCTTCAGCAGCAGCGCGAACACCGGCACCAGCACGAACAGGGCCGACGGCACCGAGCCGATCAGGCGTGTGACGAAGTAGTTCGGATCCTGCGCCACGCGCGGGACGTTCTCTTCCGCCCGCGCCAGCTTCCTGTTGAACCAGCGATTGGCGAAGTCGGGCAGCCAGCCCACGCGCACCGGGTTGGTCTCGGCATCGAACGGCTTGTCGCCGACGGTGATCAGGGTGCGCATGGGCATCTCGGGCAACGATGACCCTTCCGGATAGCGATCAGGCAGTGCCAGCGAGGGATGATCGGGCTGCAACTGGGTGATGCGTTGGCGCGCAAGGCGCTGGGTGGCGTAGATGTTGGGTTCGACGCGCTCGCGCATGAAACCCAGGCCGCGCGGCATGCCGGCACGCGCCGAGACCAGGCCATCCAGCGTCTCGTCGCGCTGCCTGAGGACGCCCTCGACGGTTGTCTGTTTCGAGAAGTCGATGCCCGATTCTTCCTGGGCCGCGACCAGGTTGGTCTTGCCGTCCGCCGTGGGCGGTGGCGGCGGTAACGACACTTCGCCGATATGCAGGGTCAGCTTCGCCACGAAGAACGTCAGTACGCTGAGGATGACGAACAGCCGCAGCGGCGCCACGAACGGCGCGCGGTGGCCGGCCAGGTAGGCGTTGGCCAGCGTGCCGGGCGAGAGCAGGGTGCGCAGGGTGCGGAAGATGCGCCCGTCCAGGTGCCAGAACGACTCGAACACCTCTTCCACCGCATGCCCGAAGCTGCGCAGCGGGTTGTGCGCGTTCTGCCCGCAGACGTGGCAGAACCCGCCCTGCAGCGGCGTCCTGCAGTTCTCGCACGCCGCAGCGTGCACCTCGTCGTGCGATGGGGTCATGGGGCGTTCGGGCGGCGCGGGAAGCGAGCGGGTAAGATACCGGCCTCCCGTGACCCGGTGCCAGCGCGACGCCGCGCGACCGCAGTCCGGCGGTTGATCCTCATGTCCGTCTCCCTCTCCCCGACCCCGCGCTTCGGCCAGGAAGTGCGCGCCACGGGCACGCTCGCCCTGCCGCTGGTGCTGGGCCATGTTTCCACTGGCCTGATCGGCTTCGTCGACAACGTCATCGCCGGCCACCACGCGACCGCGACGCTGGCGGCGGTGACCGTGGGCACCGCGCTGCTGTGGCTGCCGATGATGGTGCCGATCGGCACGCTGATCTCGCTGACCGCCTCGGTCTCGCAACTCGATGGCGCCAACCGGCGTGCCGAGATCGGCCCGCTGTTCCGGCAGGCGCTGTGGCTGTCGCTGGGCCTGGGCCTGCTGATGTTCGCCTTCCTCAGCGTGGCGCCGTACGCGCTGGCGGCGTTCGGCATCGCGCACGACATCATTCCCGGCGCCACCGCCTTCCTGCATGGCATCCGCTGGGGCGTGCCGGCGCTGACGTTCTACTTCTGCATGCGCTACCTCAGCGAAGGCACGCATTGGACGCTGCCGACCATGATCCTCGGCTTCGGCGGCCTGCTGGTGCTGGCGCCGGTCGGCTACGTGCTGGCCTTCGGCAAGTTCGGGTTCCCGGAGATGGGCGCGGGCGGGCTGGGTATCGCGTCGGCGCTGACCATGTGGGTGCAGGCGATCGCCTTCGCGATCTACCTGTCGCGCACGCACCGCTTCGCCGACCTGCGGCTGTTCGCGCAATTCGATCCGCCGCGCGCTGCCCCGATGATGCAGCTGCTGCGCACCGGCCTGCCGATCGGCATCACCGTGTTGATGGAAGGCAGCCTCTTCATCGTCACCGCGCTGCTGATCGCGCGCCTCGGCACCACGCCCGCCGCCGCGCACCAGATCGCGATCAACGTGTCGGCGCTGTGCTTCATGATCCCGATGGGCGTGGCCGAAGCCACCACCGTGCGCGTGGGCCATGCGGTGGGCGCAGGCAACACGCTGGGCATCCGCCGCGCCGCGCATGCCGGCTACGTCATCGTGCTGGCGACGCAGGCGATCTCGGCGCTGTTCCTGCTGCTGGGCCACGACCTGGTGGTGTCGCTGTATACCGACGACCTCGCCGTCGCCGCACTGGCCGGCACGCTGCTGCTGTTCGCTGCGGCGTTCCAGTTCCCCGACGGTATCCAGGTGCTGTCGGCCGGTGCGCTGCGCGGGTTGAAGGACACGCGCGTGCCGATGTGGCTGGCGGTGGTGTCGTACTGGGGCCTGGGCATGCCGCTGGGCGCCGGGCTCGGCCTGGGGCTCGGCTGGGGGCCGCAGGGCATGTGGCTGGGCCTGATCGTCGGCCTGACCGCCGCCGCCGTGCTGCTGGGCTGGCGCTTCGAGCGCAGCAGCCGGCGCTGGCAGGCCGCTGCGGCGTCTCCCGCCCCGGTCACGGTGACCAACGGGGCATGAAAGCCTCACCCACGACACGCTACAGTGATCCCAGTTTCCCGGAGTTCCCCATGAACCAAGTCGCACCTGCACCCCGTCGCAGCCCGGTCGTCGCCTTCTTCGTCGGCCTGTGGGACGTGATGAATTTCACCCGCAAGCTGGTCCTCAACCTGATCTTCTTCGGGCTGCTGTTCCTGATCTTCATCGTGTTCGTCATTGCCGCCGGCAGTGGCGGGGTGAAGCCGCTGATGGAGCGCACCACCTTCGTACTGGCGCCGGAAGGCCGCCTGGTGGAGCAGTTCACCGCCGATCCCGCCACCCGCGCGCTGGCCAAGGCGCTGGGCGACAAGAGCGCCGAGGAAGTGCAGTTGCGCGACCTGCTGCGCGCCATCGAGACGGCGCAGAAGGACGAGAAGATCGAACGCATGCTGCTGCGCGTGGACCAGTTGCAGCCGACCGGTTACGCCTCGCTGCGTGAAGTCGCCGCCGCGCTGGCCAAGTTCCGCGCCTCCGGCAAGCAGATCGTCGCCTTCGGCGAGAACATCAGCCAGACGCAGTACCTGCTGGCGGCGCAGGCCAACGAGGTCTACCTCGATCCGATGGGCAGCCTGATGCTCGAGGGCCTGGGCCGCTATCGCCAGTACTACCGCCAGGGCCTGCAGGAGAAGCTCGGCGTGGACGTGCACCTGTTCAAGGTGGGCGAGTACAAGTCCGCCGCCGAGCCCTACGTGCTCGACGCCGCCTCGAAGGAAGCCAAGGAAGCCGACCTGTTCTGGATGAACGATGTGTGGCAGCGCCTGCTGGCCGACATCGCCAAGGTCCGCAAGACCACGCCGGAAGCGCTGGCCGCCGGCATCGACACGCTGCCCGAAGGCATCGCCGCCGCCGGTGGCGACCTGGCCAAGTACGCCCTGCAGCAGAAGCTGGTCGATGGCCTGAAGACGCAGGAAGAGGTCGAGAACCTGCTGATCGAGCGCGGCGTGGCCGACGAGGATTCCGAGACCGGCTTCCGCGCCATTGGCCTGACCGGTTACCTGACCCAGGTCGACGCCAGGACGAACCCGCTCGACAAGCGTCCGCAGATCGCGGTGGTCGTGGCCGAAGGCGAGATCACCGACGGCGACCAGCCGGCCGGCCGCATCGGTGGCCTGTCCACCTCGGCGCTGCTGCGCGAGGCACGCGACGACGACGACGTGAAGGCCGTGGTGCTGCGCGTGGATTCGCCCGGCGGCGGCGTGTACGCCTCCGAGCAGATCCGCCGCGAAGTGGCCGCGCTGAAGAAAGCCGGCAAGCCCGTCGTGGTGTCGATGGGCGACCTGGCCGCCTCCGGTGGCTACTGGATCAGCATGAATGCCGACCGCATCTACGCCGACCCATCCACGATCACCGGCTCCATCGGCATCTTCGGCATGATCCCCACCGTGCCGCGCACGCTGGAGAAGATCGGCGTGCGCACCGACGGCGTGGGCACCACCCGCTTCGCCGGCGCGTTCGACATCACCCGCCCGCTGGACCCGGCCGTGGGCCAGGTGATCCAGTCGGTCATCGACAAGGGCTACGCCGACTTCACCGGCAAGGTCGCGGAAGCGCGCAAGAAGCCGGTGGAAGAGGTCGACGCCGTCGCCCGCGGTCGCGTGTGGAGCGGTGCGCAGGCGAAGGAGCGTGGCCTGGTGGACGAACTCGCCGGTTTCGACGCGGCGGTCGCCGATGCCGCCAAGCGCGCCAAGCTGGGCGAGGCCGATGCCTACCGCGTGCGCTACATCGAGAAGATGTCCTCGCCGTTCTCGCAGTTCATGGGCGGCTTCGCCGGCAGCCGGATCGGTTCGGCCTGGCTGAAGGATTCCGACTTCGCCCGCGCGCTGCTGGCGCGCAGCCTGCCGGAGATGGAGGCGCAGCTGCGCTTCGTCGACGAGGCGGTGAACGACCGCAACGGCGCCCCGGTGAAGAGCCTGGCGTACTGCTTCTGCGGGTTCTGAGTTCTTCCTACATAGTGTGATCGACGGGCCGCGCGGGCAACTGCGCGGCCCGTTGCGTTTGTGGGCATCCGTGGATACGGGATATACGAATCATATATGATACGCATATCCCGCTTTCGAGATTCCCCCATGGGCATCGTCAACATCGACGACGCGCTGCACGACCAGCTGCGTCGTGCCTGCACGGTCAGCCACCGCTCGATCAACGCGCAGGCCAACTTCTGGATCAAGGTCGGCATGCTCTGCGAGATGCATCCGGAGCTGAGCTTCCAGGACATCGTGGCCAACGAACTGCGTGCGGCCGGCGTGCAACCGGCACCGCTGCTCGCGGGGCACACGTGATCAAGACGGCCGACGAACTGGCGCGCATGGCGGAGGCCGGCGCGCTGCTGGCGTCCGTGTTCGACCGCCTCGACCGGCTCACACTGGAAGGCATGAGCACGATGGCGATCAACGACCTGGTCGAACGCATGATCGTCGACGAGCTGCACGCGCGCCCCGCGAGCAAGGGGCAGTACGACTTTCCGTACGTGCTCAACGCCTCCATCGACGACGTGGTCTGCCACGGCATGCCCTCGCACGACGACGTGCTGCGCAGCGGGCAGATCGTCAACCTCGACATCACGCTCGAGAAGAACGGATACATCGCCGACTCCAGCACCACCTACCTGATCGGCGACGTCGCCTATCCCGCGCGCCGGCTGGTGCAGGCCACCTACCAGGCGATGTGGAAAGGCATCGCCGCCGTGCGTCCGGGTGCGCGCCTCGGCGATGTCGGCCACGCCATCACGCAGTACGCGCGCGAGCAGGGCTACAGCGTGGTGAAGGAATACGGCGGCCACGGCATCGGCCGCGAGATGCACGAAGCGCCGCACGTGCATCACTACGGCAAGCCGGGCACGGGCCTGGTGCTGGCGGAAGGCATGGTCTTCACCATCGAGCCGATGGTGAACCAGGGCCGCGCCGCGATCCGCTCGCAGCCCGACGTATGGCCGGTGCATACGCGCGACGGCAAACTGTCCGCGCAGTTCGAGCACACCGTCGCCGTGACGCGCACCGGTGCACGCGTACTGACGCTGCGGCCGAACGAAGTGCCGCTGTGCAAGGTCGCGTGAGCGATCAGCGCGGATGCGTGCGGCGCGTTGCCGCCGCTTGAACACGATCGACCTCCGGCCCGCGCGGACGCGGACCGGAGGCAGTGCACTCAGTGCGTGCCGGCGTGGGCCGGGATCAGCGTGTCGATCAGGAAGGTCATGCGCAGCGCCATCAGTTCTGGATTGCGGAACGCATCGCTGACGCCGTGGCCGCCTTCCTCGTCCTCGAGGAAGTAGACCGGCGCACCGGCGTCGAACAGGCGCGAAGCCAGCTTGCGCGCGTGGCCGGGGCCGACGCGGTTGTCTTCCGTCGAGATGGTGACCAGGAACGGCGGGTACGTGGTGCCCTTTCGCACGTTCTGCATCGGCGAGTACGCGAGCATCGCCTTCGCTTCATCGGGCTTGTCGGGATCGCCGTACTCGTTGATCCACGCCGCGCCCATGCCCATGTGACGCATGCGGATCAGGTCGGTCAGCGGTACATCGCTGACCACCGCGCCGAACAGGTCCGGGCGCTGCGTGCCCAGCGTCGCCGACAGCAGGCCGCCGTTGGACATGCCGAACACACCGATGTGCTTCGGCGTGGTGTAGCCGCTCGACACCAGCTGCTCGGCGACGGCGATGAAGTCGTCGTACGAGCGTTGGCGATCCTTGCGGATGGCCGCCTGGTGCCAGGCTTCGCCACGCTCGCCGCCCCCGCGGATCGCGGGGATCGCCAGCGAACCACCGCGGTCCAGCCACAGCTTGAACGCAGGTCCGCCCACCGTGTAGTCGAAGTAACCGGGACGGTAGGAAATGCCGAACGCGCCGTAGCCGGTCATGAAGAGCGGCTGTGGGCCGGCGGCCGGCGTCTTCGGATGCAGCAGGTAGTAGTCCACCGACGTGCCGTCGCGCGAGGTCGCCGTGCGGATCTCGGTGACGTAGCGGCCTTCTTCGAACAGCGCACGGTCCTTCGCCAGCAGGCGCAACGGTTGGCCGGGGCGGAACAGTTCCTGCCGGCGCGGATTGACGAAGCCGTTGGTGGCGACGATCAGGTCGTCATCGGAACTGCCGCCGCCGCGCACCGAGATGTTGTCGCCCGGTTGCCCGGCCAGCGCTTCGTCGACGGTCCAGCCATCGGCACCGGGACGCGCGAGCAGCACGCGCGGCACCAGCCGGCGATTGACCACGAACGCGAGTTTGCCCTGCGCGCTGGCGATGTCGCTGCGTCCACCGAGGTAGTCGCCGTCCGCCGGGGTGTAGATGCGGGTGACCTTCTTGCCGGCGGGCACGGCCGGATCGCTGTTCCAGGCCAGCAGGGTCTCGGCCGGATACGCCGTGCCTTCGACCACTTCATCGGTGCCGAGCTGCACCACCACCTGGTCGCCAACGAGGGCCTGCACGGCCATCGGCTTCAGCGAGCGCGGCAATGCGGCCTGTTCGATGCGGCCGTCCTGGGTCACCGCGAACACGTCGAAGGTGGAGTAGTTGATCGCGCGCACGATGACGCCGCGACGCTGCGCGCCGTCGCCGACCGCGAACAGCTGCACGATCGCGTCCGACGGTTCGGCCTTGTACACCTCGCGCGCGCTGGCGAGTGGTTGCCCGCGCTGCCACAGGCGTACCGACGCGGGCCAGCCGGCCATCGTCTTCGGCGCGCCATCGGCGGTGTGTTCGACCATGATCTGGTCCGGCCCCAGCCATTCGGCGAACGCGCGCGCCTTCGGCGTGCGGAAGCCGCCCTCGACGAAGCGGGCCTGGTCGAGATCGAATTCGCGGATCTCGACTTCATCGCCACCGGCCGGCGACAGGCGCAGCAGGCAGCGGCTGAAGCTGGGCGCCAGGCAGGCGCTGGACAGGTCGTAGGCCTGCAGTTCGAGCGGTGCGTTCTCGGTCTTGCGTAGCTGTCCGACGTCCAGCACGGTGCGCCACGCGCCCGGCAGGCCGTCGTCGCCACGACGCGCGAGTTGCAGCAGGCCGTAGGGGTGTTCGGCATCGCGCAGGAAGCGCACGGCGCGCTGGCCCATCAGCGTGATGTCCGGCTCCGCCGCGCCGGTGGCCAGCGCGGAGGCGAGTTCGGCCTTGACCGTCGCGTACGTGGGCATGGCGCGGATCTTGGTCTGTGAAGCGGCGGTCTTCGCGCGTGCCCATTCCAGCGCCTGCGTGCCGTGTGGCGCTTCCAGCCACTGGTCGTCAGTGGCTTGTGCCATCGCCGGTGCGGCGGCGGCCAGTGCGACGAGCGCCAGCGCACGCATGCGCGCGGGCGTCTTGATATCGATATGCATGTGATCGTTCCCGTTGGAAGGCCGGCATCCGCGAGGCGGACGCCGGCCGGGGTGGATTAGAAGCTGTAGCGGAAGACCACGCCGTAGGTGCGCGGGCGCAGGCGGTTGGCGACACCCAGGGTGGTGCGTGCGTTGAGCGCACCGTCTTCGTTGGTCAGGTTGTTGCCGTACAGGAAGGCCGACCAGCCGTTGTCGGATTCCACGCCGATGCGCGCATCGAGCATGGTGATCGCGTCACCCGGCGAACCGGCGGTGAGCGCCGTTTCGCGCGCCGAGTCGTACACCACACCGGTGCGCACCACGCCGCGCAGGTCGGCGGCGACGTCCCAGCTGTAGGCCGCCGACGCGGTGAAGCTGTTGCGCGGCACGTTGTAGACGTCGGTGCCCTTGTTGAGCGGCGTGCCCGGCACGTCGGCCACGTAGGTCGCATCGATGATCGAACCGCCGACCTGCAGCATCAGCGAGGCGCTGGGCGTGTACACCACGTTGACTTCGACGCCCTTGTTCTCGGTGCCCTTGGAGTTGGTCAGGCCGTTGATGGTCGAGGTGATCGGCACGCGCACGGCGACGCCTTCCCAGTCGCTGTAGAACACCGCACCTTCGACCAGCAGGCTGCCGTCGAGGAACAGCGACTTCGCGCCGAGTTCGTAAGTGGTGATCGAGTCCGGATCGATCGTCGACGGCAGTTCGACGCCGTTGGCTTCGGCCAGCAGGATCGAGGAGATCGGCTGCAACTGACCGGAGCGGAAGCCGCGTGCGGCGCTGGCGTACAGGGTGGTGTCGTTGGCCGGCTTGAAGGACAGCGACACGCGCGGGTTCCAGCTGTCGAAGGTGGCGTTGAGCGTCGACACGCGCGTGGTCGAGACGGAGATGGCGTCCACGTCATCGCTGAAGTAGCGGATGCCACCGGTCAGGGCCCAGCGCGGGTCGGGCAGCTTGACGGTCACTTCGCCGAACACGGCGTAGGCGTCGTTGGTCTGGCTGGAGCTGCTGGGGGCCGCGGTGCCCACTTGCGAGGCATCGTTGCGCTCGGCTTCGCGCAGGTAGTAGCCCACCGTCCAGTCCAGCGTGCGGTCGCCGGTCGAGGACCAGCGCAGTTCCTGCGTGCGCACCTGCAGGTTGATGTTGCTGACGTAGGTCGTGGTCGGATTGAGCATGCCGTCGTTGGCGTAGTCGAGTTCCGCGTCAGCGAACGAGTAGAACAGTTCCGAACCGCCGAAGTCGTAGGTGCTGACGAAGCTCGCGGTGCGCCACTCGTCGTCGTTGCTGTAGAACGAGTTGGTGGTCAGGTCGTCCAGCGCGCCGTTGCCGCCGCCGGGGGCTTCGGACTTGTAGGTCCAGTAGGCAAGATCCATCGTCCACTGGTCGGTGGGTGCGAAGCGGACCTTCACGCGGCCGGTCTTGACGCGCTGTTCGTTGATGTCCTTGTTGCCGGTGGTGTTGTCGTCGGTCCAGCCCGACAGCTTCTCGTCGGTGACGGCGACGCGCGCGGCCAGGCGGTCGTCGATCAGCGGGATGTTGACCACGGCCTTGCCGCCCCAGCCGTCGCTGCCGCCCTGGGTGGTGGAGGCCGAGGCTTCGATGGCGCCGCCGAATTCGTTGAAGTCCGGCTTGCGGGTCAGGATGCGCACCGTGCCGCCCATCGAGCCTTCGCCGAACAGCGTGCCCTGCGGGCCCTTGAGGATCTCGACGCGGTCGATGTCCCACGAACGCGCTTCGGGATACCACGGCACGCTGACGCCGGTGAACGGAATCTCGTCGAGGTAGTAGCCGTTGTCGTTGCCGCCGAGCGAGCTGGATACGCCGCGGATCTGCACCTGGGTGAAGCCGCCGCCGTTGTCGACCGAGCCGGCGCCGGGGGTCATGCTGATGATCTCGGCGATGTTGCTGATGCCGAACGCATCGATCTGTTCGCCGGTCACCGCGGTCATCGCGATCGGCACGTCGATCTGCCGCTCGCTGCGCTTGCGTGCGGTGACGGTCACCGAGCCGAGTTCCTTCACCTCGCCCGACGTCGCCTGCGTCTCCGTCGTGGTCGGTGTGCTGGCCTCGCTGTCCTGGGCATGGACGTTGCCCGCGAACAGCAACGCGGTGGCGACCCCCAGGCACAAGGCCCTGCGGGAAGGAAGCACGCTGGCGGGAACGGACGAAGAACGGGCGATGCGATTCACGTGAACTCTCCTGGCTCTCGATGGGGGCGCGGATGCGCGATCGAGGGCCAGGCGACGGACGTCGTGCGGCCCTCTCAGAAAGCCGTGACGATCCGGTGAACCAAAAATGAAATTTTCGCTACAGAATTTTTGGTTGCATCAGTAACGGACCTGCAGCTCGACGCCGAGCGTGCGTGGCCGCAGTCGTGTCGCGACGCCGCGCGTGGTGCGCGCGTCGTCCGCGCCCTGTTCGTTGGTCAGGTTGTCGCCGTACACCGCCAGACTCCATCCCGCCGCCGTCTCCACGCCCAG
Organism: Pseudoxanthomonas mexicana; assembly: GCF_001556105.1. Classification (GTDB taxonomy): domain Bacteria; phylum Pseudomonadota; class Gammaproteobacteria; order Xanthomonadales; family Xanthomonadaceae; genus Pseudoxanthomonas_A; species Pseudoxanthomonas_A mexicana_A. Next base: position 11,980 of record NZ_LSIF01000073.1, read on the forward strand.
CCGCACGTGTGCCGAGAGGATGTCGTCGCCCGGCGATCCCTGCGTCAGCGAGGCCTGCCGCGCGCTGTGGTAGCGCACGCCGGCACGCGCGATGCCCTGCATGCCGCGGGCGATCGTGCGGTGGTATTCACCGGCGGCGCCCCAGGTGAGGCGTGGCGTGTTGTAGACCGGCGAGCCGCGCGTGATCGGCGTGCCGGCGACGTCGGCGGTGTAGGCCGCATCGACCCATGCCGACTCCAACTGGAAGGACAGGCTGTCGCGTGGCTTCCACGTCAGTCCGATCTCCGCGCCGCGGATCTTCGCACCGTCGGAATTGACCAGGCCGTTGAACACGTCCGTCACCGGCACGCGCACCGGCACGTCGCGCCAGCGGCTTTGGAAGACGGCAGCTTCCACCAGCACGCGGCCCTCGCGCGCCAATGCCTTCGCACCGAGTTCGGCGGTGATGATGCGGTCGGCGGCAATGCGCGTCGGCAGCTCGATGCCGGCGGCCTGTGCCAGCAGGAATGACGTGATCGGTTGCAGCTGGCCCGAGCGGAAGCCTTTCGCCAGGCTGGCGTAGACCGTGGTGTCGTCGGCCGGCGTCCACGACAGGCCCAGGCGCGGATTCCAGCTGTGGAATTGCTCGTCGAGCATGGTCTGCGCGTCGCCGGTCAGCGACACGCCCTGCACTTGATCCTCGAAGTAGCGCAGGCCGAGGTTGACGCTCCATGCCGGGTTCGGCAGCTGCACGGTGGCATCGCCGAACAGCGCGCCGCCGTCGTTCTCCTGGCGTGCGCGGCTCGGTGCGACCTCGCCGATGGCGCTGGCATCCAGGCGCCGCGCCTGGCGGCGGTACGCGCCCACGGTCCACGCGACGGTGCGTTGGCCGGTCGAACTCCAGCGCAGTTCGTGGGTGCGCACGCCGATGTCGATCGCGCTGTCGTACGCGGTGTCCGGCAGGATCTCGCCCTGCTGGCGCTGCGCGAGGTCGGCTTCCGCATAGGTGTAGGTGAGCGCGGACGTGTCGCCTTCGTAGGTGCTCACCAGGTTCGACGTGGTCCAGTCCGCATCGCGCCCGTAGTAGTACGCGACCTGCATGGCGTCGTCGGCGGCATAGCCGCCACCGGGTGCGCTGGAGCGGTAGGACCAGTGCGCGGCATCCAGTCGCCAGCGTTCCGTCGGCAGGAACGTGGCGCGGAGGCGACGGGTGCGCACGCGCTGGGTGTTGATGTCGCGGCGACCGTCGGTGGCGTCGTCCACCCAGCCAGGCAGCGATTCGTCCGTCGCCACCACGCGCACGGCCAGGCGGTCTTCGAACACGGGCAGGTTGGCCATCAGCTTCGCCGACCAACCGCTGCCGCCGCCGCTCGCGGTCGACCAACCGCCTTGCGCGAGCAGCGAGAGGCGGTCCAGCTCGGGCTTGCGGGTCAGGATGCGCACGGTGCCGCCCATCGAGCCTTCGCCGAACAATGTGCCCTGCGGCCCCCTGAGCACTTCGACACGATCGAGGTCGAACGCGCGCGCATCCGGATGCCACGGCACCGTCACGCCGGTGAAGGGAATGTCGTCCAGGTAGTAGCCGTTGTCGTTGCCGCCGAGCGAACTCGACACGCCGCGGATCTGCACCTGGGTGAAGCCGCCGCCGATGTCGACGGACGACGCGCCCGGTACCGAATCGATCGCGAGCGCGGCATTGGCGATGCCCATGCCATCGAGCTGCTGGCCGTCGAGGGCGGTGACCGCAAGCGGCACATCGATGCTGCGCTCCGTGCGGCGCCGGGCCGTTACCTGCACGCCTGCCAGTTCGATGGGCGCCGGGGCCGACGCGGTCGCCGGGGTGGCGGGCAATGGACCCCGGACCGGCAGGTCGCGCGATATCGTGACCACGCCGCTGGCGCGGAAGGTGTAGCCGAAGCCGCTGCCGGCGAGCAGGCGACGCAGCGCTTCTTCGTTGTCCAGCACGCCGCGCACGGTGGGCGTGCGGGTGGCGGTCTTCAGGTCGCCGATCGCGACGAACTGGATGCCGGACTGTTCCGAGAACGCGATGAGCGCGTCCTCCAGCGACTGCGGCGCAATGGCGAACGACGACGGGCGCGCCGCCCGATCCTGGGCATGCGACAGGGCGATGCAGGACGCGAGACCGAGCAGCAGCGGGAGGCGCAGCCAACAGGAACCCCGTCCCCGGCGCTCAGCGCGGGGAGGCGTGGCTCCCGGTCGGACTGCAGCTGCGCTCAAGGTTCCCGATGGTCTCCCTTATCTCCGGACGGTCGCGGCGCCCGGCGATGCCGCGGATTTTCCGCCGGGCAGGCGGGTGCTTGGTACGGGCGACACCAGCAGGATCTCGTCCTGCCGCCGCACGACCGACAGCGAGAGCGCCTGCGCGACGCTGTCGAGCCAGACGTCGAGGTCGGTGGTGCTCCAGCGTCCCGTCACCCGCATCTGCGCCAGCGTCGCGTCCTGCAGGATGATCGGCCGCCGCGAGTAGCGGTTGAGGTCGGCCACGACATTGCCGAGCGTCTCGCTGCGGTAGGTGACCTTCCCCTGCAGCCAGGCCAGGGTCGATTCTGCGTCGAGGTCGACGGGGCCGTCGAGCGGGCCACCCTCCTGCAGCGTCGCACTCTGGTTGGCGGCGAGCTGCACGACATGGTTGGCGATGCCGCCGCCATGCGCGCGCAGATCGCTGACCTGCACGCGCCCTTCGGTGACGATGACGCGGATGCCCTCGTTCCGCTTGGCGACGCTGAAGTGCGTGCCCAGCGCCTGCGCCAGCGCGCCGTCCGCACGGACTTCGAACGGGCGGGCGGCATCCTTGGCGACGGCGAAATAGGCCTGGCCGCGCACCAGTTCCACCTGGCGGCGCTGGCTGCTGAACTGCACGACCACTTCGCTGCCGGCATCCAGGTCGATGCGCGAACCGTCGGGCAGATCGGCCTGGCGCGGGGTGCCGATCTCGGCAGCGAGGCGCATCCCGGTCGGCGCGGTGGTGCGGCTGAACTTCAGCGCGCCCACCAGCACGGCCAGCATCGCGACGCTGGCCGCCAGCGCGATCCAGCGGCGCGGGCGGGTGCGCGTCGCCGTACGCGGCACGGGCGCCGTCGTCGGGCGGGGCTGGAAGGACGCGTGGGTGACGGCCGGCGGCGACATCGCCACGCGGTCGGTGGTCGCGGCGGTCGCCACCTCATCGGCGGCGCGTGCCTGCTGCGCGGCGATGACCTGTCCGGGGTCGACGCCGGCGGCGGCATCCCAGAGCAGGTGGACGTCCTCGAACGCCTGCGCATGCAGCGGCGAGGCTTCCATCCACGCATTCCACGCGTCGATGTCGGCGTCCTGCAGGTCGTGGTCGCCCAGGCGGATCAACCAGTCCGAGGCTTCCTGGAGCGCCTGCGCCCGGGTCGTGCGGGGGTGGTCACGCATGGTCGGCGCCTTCCTGTTCGTCCGTGAGTTCATCGAAGCGCAGCTGGCAGAAAGCCAGCGCCCGTGCGACATGGATCCGCACCATCCTGTCCGTCAGCGCCAGGCGTTCGGCGGCTTCCTTGAAGCTGCACTGCTCCATGCGGACCAGCCGGAAGGCGTCGGCGCATTTCGGTGGCAGCTCGGCCAGTACCGCCGGCAGGCGTTCGACGACCCACCGGGCCCGGGCGGAGCGTTCCGGGTCGGCCCCGGGATCGGGCCAGAGGTCCAGGCCGTCGGGTTCGGGCAGTTCGGTGTAGGCCCGTCGCCGCAGCAGGTCGGTGGCCAGGTTCTGGGCGATCTTGAACAGCAACGCGCGCTGGAAACTGACGACCTGGTCGTTGCCCAGGTTGAGCAGGCGCGCGTAGGCCTCCTGCGCGACCTCGCGGGCGTCCTCGTACGAGCCGAGCCGCAACTGCAGCGACCGGATCAGGGTCGCGTTGAGGTTACGTACCAGCTCGGCGGCCTGGTTGGCCCCGGCTTCCGATGGCGCAGGGCGGGAAGGCACCGCGGATCCTGTCGGATCGGCGGCCTCGTCGGCAGGATGGCGGGCGGGCTCCATAGACAACTAGACGAAGGACGGCGGGGAAAGTGAAACAGCCCGCCGCGCCTGCAGGTGAGGGTGGTGGAGGCGACGCAGTGTAGTCACAGCATTGTGCGTCGCGTCAAACCAGGCGGCGGCATCCCGTTGCCGCCTGCCGCACCTCCGTCAGCCCGGAATACGCGCGATCACCTTGATCTCGAAGTCGAAGCCAGCGAGCCAGTTCACACCGATCGCGGTCCAGTTCGGGTAGGGCGCAGCCGGGAAGACGTCGCGCTTGACGGCCAGCACGGTCTCGAACTGCTGCTCGGGGTCGGTGTGGAAGGTCGTCACGTCGACGATGTCGTCCAGCCCGCAGCCGCCGGCTTTGAGGGTGGCTTCGAGGTTGGCGAAGGCCAGGCGCACCTGCGTTTCGAAGTCCGGCTCGGGCGAGCCGTCGGTGCGGCTGCCGACCTGGCCGGACACGAACAGCAGGTCGCCCGAGCGGATCGCGGCGGAATACGCGTGGGTGGCGTACAGCTCGTGTCGGCCGGCGGGGAAGACAGCGTCACGGATGGTCATCGGATTCTCCTTGGGGGGCGGGGTGCCCCGTTACATGGCGGCCACGCTAGGCAGCCGCGCGGACCGGATAAACACGCCAGGCGCGGGATCACTATTTGTAGAATCCAAACAATCCCCTCACGCCGGAGTGCCCGCATGGACCGTATCGACGCGATGCAGGCGTTCGTCCGCGTGGTCGACACCGGCAGCTTCACCAAGGCTGCCGACACCCTGCAGGCCAGCAGGACGCGGGTGACGCAGCTGGTTCAGCACCTGGAAGCGCACCTGCGGGTGAAGCTGCTCCACCGGACCACGCGCAAGGTCAACGTCACCGCCGACGGCGCGGCGTACTACGACCGCGTGGTGCGCCTGCTGGCCGACCTGGACGACGCCGAGACCAGCCTGTCGGCGGCCTCCACGTCGCCGCGCGGGCGCTTGCGCGTAGACGTGCCCGCGCCGCTGGCCAGTCTGGTGCTGATGCCGGCGCTGCCCGATTTCCACGCGCGCTATCCCGACATCCAGCTGGACATCGGCGCCAGCGACCGCAAGGTGGACCTGATCGACGAGAACGTGGACTGCGTGGTGCGCGGTGGCGATATCGCCGAGCCGTCGCTGCGCGCGCGCCACGTGGCGGACCTGCCGCTGGGCGTGTACGCCGCGCCGGGTTACCTCGCGCGTGCGGGGACGCCGGCGCATCCGCACGCGCTGGAAGCCAGCCATCACCGCATCGTCGGCTATCGCGGCGCGCGGACCGGCGCACCGCTGGCCTACGCGATGCATCGCGGCGGCGAGCCGCTGCGCGTGCAGGGTCGCCACGTGCTGACCGTGGACGATGGCAATGCGTACCTCGCCGCCGGCATCGCCGGCCTGGGCGTGCTGTGGCTGCCTCGGTACATGGCGCGCGCACCGCTGGCGCGGGGCGAGCTGGTGCCGTTGTTCGAGGACTGGCAGCTCGATGCGATGCCGCTGTACGTGGCGTTCCCGCCCAGCCGGCACGTCAGCCGCAAGCTGCGGGTGTTCATCGACTGGATCGTCGAGCTGATGGCGCAGCACGCACCGGCCATCCAGCCGCCGCGCTAGTCCTTCCACGCGCGCGTTGCGGCGTGTGGATCAGGCGGCGACGCTGTCCGCGTTCGCCTGCGGTTCGGGTGCTTCGTCGGTGGGCGGTGGCTCGGGCGCGCGACAGGCGGCGCAGGCCAGCAACAGTGCGGCAAGCAGGGTGAGGCGGATCCGGGTCATGGCGACGGTCCTCCTGTGGCGTGGCGCTATGCTACGCCCATCGATGAAGGAGGCGCATGTGGCGGCGAACCGGTGGCGACTGGAAGGACAACTGGCGCTGGTAACGGGCGCCAGCGCGGGCATCGGGCTGGCGATCGCACGCGAACTGCTCGGCTTCGGCGCGGACGTGCTGATGGTGGCGCGCGACATGGATGCGCTGCAGGACGCGCGCACCGAACTCGGTGACGAATTCCCCGAGCGCGAGATCGGCACGCTCGCCGCCGACGTGGCCGATGACGAAGACCGCCGCGCCATCCTCGACTGGGTGGAAGACCACGACGACGGCCTCAACATCCTGATCAACAATGCGGGCGGCAACGTCACCCGTGCCGCGGTGGACTACACCGAAGACGAATGGCGCGGGATCTTCGAGACCAATCTTTTCTCCGCGTTCGAACTCTCGCGCTATGCGCATCCGCTGCTGACGCGGCATGCGGCGTCGAGCATCGTCAACGTCGGCAGCGTCTCCGGCATCACCGCCGTGCGCAGCGGCGCGCCCTACGGCATGACCAAGGCCGCGCTGCACCAGCTGACCCGCAACCTGGCTGCGGAATGGGCCGAGGACGGCGTGCGCGTAAACGCGGTGGCGCCGTGGTACATCCGCACGCGCCGCACCTCCGGTCCGCTGGCGGACGCGGATTACTACGAAGAAGTCGTCGCGCGCACGCCGATGCGCCGCATCGGCGAGCCCGAGGAAGTCGCCGCTGCCGTTGTCTTCCTGTGCCTGCCTGCATCGAGCTATGTCACCGGCGAATGCATCGCGGTGGACGGCGGTTTCCTGCGCTACGGGTTCTGAGTGGAGGTCCGCTGGCACCGTTGACGGCGCGGTTCACCGCAGGCGGTTGCAGCTCTTGCCGCTGGCATCGGCCAGCAGGATATCGACGTCGTTGCGTTCGTTCCGGATGGCGATGTCGGTGCCTGGCCTGCGTGGCTGCGTCCGGTGCCTTCCGGCCAGGAAACGACCTGGCGGATCTGAAGGCCGCTGCCACGCAGTCGAGCGCGGCTTACTGCCCGCAGCGGCTCTCGGCGACGATGCGTGCGACGCGCTCGTAGTCGGCGCGGTTCTTCTCGGCATTCTCCGGGCGCGCGAAGCGGAAAGCGACTTCGGTTTCATCGCGGCGCTTCTTCCACGCCTCGCACAACGCGCCGTCGGGCACGCGCGCGCAGGTATCGCGCACCACCTCGCAGGCCTGGCCGGCGCCGGATTGCGGGTTGCCGTCCAGGCCTACCGTGCGCAACGTCACGCAGCGCGAGGCGGGCAGGACGTCCTCGGTGACGTAGCTGTCCTTGTCGTACGTGGTGCACTGGAACAGCACCGGCGGCGGCAGCCGATGGGCGTCAGAGGTGGGTGACGCGGGATCGGTCGTCGGCGTCGCCCTGGAGGGTGCGGTGGCCGCAGGCGCCTGTGCGGGCGCGACCGCGGGTGTCGTGGCGGGTGCAGTGGCTTGCCCCGGCACCATCGGCACGGTGTTCACGCCCTGCATCGTGCGCGTTTCCTGTTTCATGCCCTTGGGACAGGGCGAGTTCTGCAGGGTCAGCGCGCCGCTGGCGTCGGTGCAGCGGTAGATGGTCACGTCGGCCGCAGCGGCGACGGCGATACCGAGGCTGCCGCACGACAAGGCGAGCAACAGGCGTGCGAAGGAGCGTGCGATGGGGGTCATCATTACCTGCAATCGTTGGCGATGCGCGCATCGATGCCGCGCTGTTCCAAGTCTAGCGCGCGCTGCTCGCTCGACATCGCAGCGCCGTAGCGGCGCAGGATGTCGTAGCGGCGGTCGGACAGGCGTGCGCAGACTTCCTGCTGCGGCAGTGGATGGCAGGGATCGCGTACCCAGGTGCCCCCCGGCATGATCACCGGGCCGGGATGATGGCCGCCGGCAGGCGGGCGAGGCAGGTGGCCACCACCGCTCTGGAGCGCCAGGTTGCCGTTGCCGATCGAGACGTTGCCCGACACGCTGCCGCCATGCCCGCGCGGCCATAACGTATGCGCGGGATACGCCGCACCGTAGGACACCCAGCGCGGATTGCCCTGGTCGGTGTCGCTGGCATAGGTCTGCCCGTCCGGCGCGATGCACTCGTACATCGGCCTGGGCGGAGTGAGGTAGACCACGCGCGTTGGTGGCGCGGCGGGAGGTGGCGGTGCAGGCGCGGGCGCGGTGGCGGCGCGCGGCGGTGGCCGTGCCGGGTCCTGTGGACGTTGCATCGCGCGCACTTCCTGCTTTTCGCCTTTCAGGCATGGCGAGTCACGCAACGCGACGCGGCCGTCGGCGGCCACGCAGCGGTAGATAGTCACCTGCGTGCCTGCCGCGGGCACTTGAGCGTGCGCCATCGATGGCGTGGTCAGCAGCAGGACCGACAGCAGCGGCGGGACGAGGCGCGACATGCGGCCATGGTGCGCGCCGGGCGGGAGGATGGAAAGCCGATGGCGCGGCCCGTATGGCCGTCAGTCACGCAGCGAGTGGCCCGTGAGCGCGTCGCGGATGGCGGTGGGGCGGTCGAGGCCGCCCGTGGCACCCGGCACGACGGCGTCGACGCGCGCCAGCAGGGCGGGATCCAGTGCCGCCTGCTCGCTGACCGGCGGTTGCCCAGTGAGGTTGGCGCTGGTGGATACCAGCGCGCCGCCATAGGCCTGGCACAGGCCGATCACGACCGGATGCTGGCTGACCCGAACGGCGATGCCGCGGTGCGCACCGGTCACCCAGCGCGGCGCCTGCGGCGTGGCGGGCATGATCCACGTATGCGGCCCGGGCCAGCTGGACAGCACCTCGGTGAGGCGGTCGGTCGGCACGGCGGCCACGTCGATCAGCGGCTTGAGCGTGGCAGCGATCAGGATCAGGCCCTTCTCGACCGGCCGCTGCTTGATCGCCAGCAGCCGGTGCACCGCGCCCTCATCGAACGGGTCGCAGCCCAGTCCCCACACGGCTTCGGTGGGGTAGGCGACAACGCCGCCGCTGCGGATCGTTTCCGCCGCTTCCTCGATGGTCCTTTCGATCGGCATGGCGTCGGCTCGGGTCCTTCGAGCGGTGGGATCAGAACGGTGCGTCGTCGCCGGCGATGGCCTTGGCGGCCTTGCTCACCGTCTTCTTCGCTGCCGCCTTCTTGGTGGCGGATTTCGCTGCGGTCTTCTTGGTCGCTTTCTTGGCGGCCTTCTTCGCCGGTGCCTTCTTGGCGGCGACCTTCTTGGGTGCAGCGTCCTTCTTCACCGCGGCCTTCTTGGCGGGCGCCTTCTTGCCGAAGCCCTTGCGCACCGGCTTGCCGGTTTCCTCCAGCAGCTTCTGCACTTCCTCGAAGGTCAGCGAGGCGGGCTCGCGGTCCTTCGGGATCTTGCCGTTGAGCTTGCCGTCGCTGATGTACGGACCGAAACGGCCGTTGAGCACCTGGATGTCGCTGCCGTCGAATTCCTTGATGATGCGGTTGCGGGCGATCTCTTCCTTCTCTTCGATCAGGAACACCGCGCGCGCCAAGTCGATCGTGTACGGGTCGTCTTCCTTCTTCAGCGAGGCATACGTGCTGCCGCGCTTGGCGAACGGACCGAAACGGCCGATGCCGACGCTGACCTCTTCGTCCTTGTCCTGGCCCAGCTTGCGCGGCAGCTTGAACAGCTCCAGCGCGTCTTCCAGGGTGATGGTGTGCATCGACTGGCCGGGACGCAGCGAGGCGAACTCCAGCTTCTCGTCGGTGTCCTTGTCGCCGATCTGCGCATACGGCCCGTAGCGGCCGAGGCGCACGCTGACCGGCTTGCCGGATTTCGGATCCTTGCCGAGCTCGCGCGCGCCGGTGGCTTCGCTGCGGTCGACGGTCTCGGCCTTTTCGTCCACCAGCTCCTTGAACGGGCCCCAGAACTTCTCCATCAGCGGCACCCACTCTTCCTCGCCGCGGGAAACGGCATCGAGCTCGTCCTCCAGCTTGGCGGTGAAGTCGTAGTCGACGTACTGGGTGAAGTGGCCCGACAGGAACTTGGACACGGCGCGGCCGACGTCGCTGGGCTTGAACGCGCGGCCTTCCATTTCCACGTACTTGCGGAAGATCAGCGTCTGGATGATCGAGGCGTAGGTGGAGGGACGGCCGATGCCGTATTCCTCCAGCGCCTTCACCAGCGCCGCTTCGGTGAAGCGCGGCGGCGGCTGGGTGAAATGCTGGTCGGCGTGGATGCGGTCCAGCGGCACGGTGTCGCCGGGCTTCATCGGCGGCAGCTTGCGGCCTTCGTCGTCGTCCTCGGCGGCCTTCTGGTCCTTGCCCTCCTCGTACACGGCGAGGAAGCCGGGATCGACCACGGTGGTGCCGCTGGCGCGGAAGCTGTGCTGGCTGCCGGCGGCGAGGTCGACGCTGACGGTGTTGAGCGTGGCCGGGACCATCTGGCAGGCGACGGCGCGCTTCCAGATCAGGTCGTACAGCTTGCGCTCGTCGTCGCTCAGGTACTTGGCCACCTGCGCGGGCGTGCGCAGCGCGCTGGTCGGGCGGACGGCTTCGTGCGCTTCCTGCGCGTTCTTCGACTTGGTGACGTAGACGTTCGGCTTGTCCGGCAGCGCCTGCGTGCCGTAGTCGCGCGCGATGACGTCGCGGATCTCGGCCAGCGCGTCCTGCGACAGCGTCACCGAGTCGGTACGCATGTAGCTGATCAGGCCGACGGTGCCTTCCTCGTCGCCGATGGCCACGCCTTCGTACAGCTTCTGCGCCACCTGCATGGTCTTGCGGGTGGTGAAGCCGAGCTTGCGCGAGGCTTCCTGCTGCAGCGTCGAGGTGGTGAACGGCGGTGCGGGACGGCGCTTGCGTTCCTTGCTGGTCACGTCGGTGACGTGCAGCGTGCCCTGCGCGGCCTGCTGGATGCGCAGGCGGGCGGCTTCGGCGGTGTCGCCGTCGGTGACGGTGAACTGTTCGAACTTCTGCCCGTCCAGTTTGGTGAGCTTGGCGGTGAAGGCCTGGCGCGGATGCGCGCACTCGGCCTCGATGCTCCAGTACTCGCGGGCGATGAAGGCTTCGATCTCTTCCTCGCGCTCGACGATCATGCGCAACGCGGGCGACTGCACGCGGCCGGCGGACAGGCCGCGCTGCACCTTGCGCCACAGCACCGGGGACAGGTTGAAGCCGACCAGATAATCCAGCGCGCGGCGCGCCTGCTGCGCATCGACCAGGTCGCCGGCGATCTGCCGCGGCTGGCCCATGGCTTCCTTGATGGCGCGCGGGGTGATCTCGGTGAACACCACGCGGTGCAGCGGCTTGTCCTTGAGCAGGCCACGCTCCTTCAGGATCTCGGCGATGTGCCAGCTGATCGCCTCGCCCTCGCGGTCCGGGTCGGTCGCCAGGAAGATGTCGTCGGCGCCCTTGGCGGCCTTGGCGATCGCATCGACGTGCTTCTCGTTCTTCTCGATCAGGTCGTAGCGCATCGCGAACCCGTTGGCCGGGTCCACCGCGCCCTCCTTCGGCACCAGGTCACGGACGTGGCCGTAGGACGCCAGGACGGTGAAGTCCTTGCCGAGGTATTTGTTGATCGTCTTGGCCTTGGCGGGCGACTCGACGATGAGCAGGTGCTTGGGCATGTCAGGGGTTCAGGGGAGTTCGGGTGGGCCGTCCGGGGGCCGGCAAGGGTGGCCCAGATGCGGGCGCCAGAGAAGCGGACGCCCGGAGCGGGGGCCCCGGGCGTTCAGATTTCCCATTTATAGTGGTGTCACGGCCGTCCCGGCCTGTCAAGCCACAGCGCCCGGCCAGACCTCGGGGCCGCGACCCCGGTCACGCCAGGTGAGTCGGCTCAGCGGCCCATCGAGGCCAGGGCGGCGACCCCGACGATGGCCAGGATGACCAGGCCCACCAGCAGCAGGCCGAACAACGCCAGGATCACGATGGTCACGGTGCCGAGTTCCTCGCGCTGCCGCTCCGGCTGGGAGGTGAAGGCCCACTTGTCCACCACCAGCGTGTCGCACATCAGGTCGTGCAGACCCTGCTTGCGCTCGGTGAAGGCGGCCATGATCAGGCCGATGCACAGCAGCAGCGAGCTGAGGAGGTAGGCCCAGTACCGGCCGAAGCCACGCAGGAACGTGATCTTGTCGCCGTCGGTGCGCACCACCTTGATGCCGATGGCCAGCTTGCCGGGGGTGGCCAGCAGTCCAGCGCTGGAGTGGAACCAGGCGAACGCGATGGCACCCAGCAAGTAGGAACTCAGCGTCTGCACCGCGTTGAACCTTTCGAGACTGCTGAAGCCGCCGCCGGCCAGGCCCCCGAGAATGGCCGCGATGATGCCTACCGGGATGCCGATGGCGAGCGAGTCGATGACGCTGGCCGCCACGCGCTTCCAGAAGCCGGCATAGACCACGTGGCCATGCGCGACCGGCCTTCCGTAGGCACCGATGCCGATGTCCGCACGCGGCGCGGCGTAGGGAGAGTCGCCGGGTGATACGGCGGGCTCGGCACGCGGGATGGCCTCGGGTTGGGCGTAACTCGGTTCGCTGGCCGTAAACACCGCGCGACCGGTCAACGGACGCTCGACCTCCACCTCGGTGGCGACCGGCGTGTCCGCCGTCTCGGGCGCGGGCGGGGAAGGCGGCGTCATGTCCAGCCGCAGTTCCGGCGCGACATTGACCAGCGCGGTCCACTGCTGCATGCCTTCGCGCCAGACCAGCGAGGTACGGGTGAGCGTGCCGTCACGAAACAGGGCGGCCATCGCATCGCCGTCCACCGGGCCGTGGCGCTGCTGTTGGGTATCGACGTAATACCAGACGGTCATGCGAGATCCTTCATCAGCATCGCGCCCATCACCGCGTAGATGGCGATGCTGCCGATGATCGCCAGTCCAGCCAGCACCAGGATCACGATGGTGACCACGCCCAGTTCGTCGCGCTGGCGTTCGGGGAAGGACGTGAACGCCCACTTGTCCACCACCAGCGTGTCGCACAGCATGTCGTGCAGCGCCTGCTTGCGCTCGGTGAACGCCACCATCAGGCCCGAGATCAGCACGCCCAGGCCGCAGGTGACCATGGTGAAGACCAGGTAGCCGAGCGAGCGCAGGAAGCCGCGCCAGAAGCTCATCCGCTGGCCGTCGGTACGCGCGACCTTGATGCCGACCGCGAGCTTGCCGAGGCTGGCCTGCAACGACGAGGACTGCATCCACCCGAAGTAGATGCACGGTGCGAGGAACAGGATCGGATAGATCGCCAGCATCGAGGCGACGCCCGCACCGGTGGCGAACGGATTGTCGGAGCCGCCGGCACCCATCACGCCGACGCCGATCAGCATCAGCGGAATCATCAGCGCGTAGCTGATGACCGTGGTGACGATGCTGTCAATGAAGCTGGCCGCGAAGCGCTTCCACAGGCCCGCCTGCACGACGTGGCCGGCGACGACGGGCTGGAAGGTCGCCAGGTCCGCGGTCGGCGGCGTGTAGGGCGCATCGGCGTCCGGCACTGCTATGTCCACGGCCGGCGTGGCGATGGCATCGAGCTGCAGGTCGAATTCCGCGGCGAAGTTCTTCAGCGGCTGCCAGTCGTGCAGCCCTTCCCGCCACACGAGCGATGCGGCATCGAGGCGCCCGTGGCGCACATGGCTTTCCAGTTCCTCGGCCGAGAACGGCCCCTGCCGCTGCCCGCTGGCGTCGGCGTAGTACCACTGCGTCATCGTGTCATTCCCCGGTAAAAAGCGCGGTTGGTGTCGCCACGCTCGCGTTGCTCAGTCGCGGCAGTCCAGCGGCAGCCACTTGTTGTCGATTTCCGACGAACAGTTCCACGTGCTGTTGTCGCTGCCCATATCCCACCACAGCTTGCGTCCGTCGATCTCGGTGTTGCCGGTATTGCCGAACTCAAGCTCGAACCCGCAGGTGCCATCGTCGAATTCACCGACGATCGCACGCGTGACGTAGGTGCCGGCGTAACTCTCAGGGGTGCCGATGTCACCTTCACCATTGCCCGGGCAGCGCGCTTCACCGGTGCGTATCGCTTCCACCTGTTGCTTCAGTGGCTGGCTCTCGGCGATGGCCTGCGACACCTTGGCGCGCAGCGTGTAGTCGTTGTAGGCGGGAATGGAGATCGCGGCGAGGATCGCGCCGATGCCCAGGCACGGCACCAGCAGCACCGCCGCGACGATCAATGCGATCTTGCCGCCGGACATGCCCGGCTTTGCGGGTGGCGCGACGGGTGCGCGCAGCAAGCGGTCCTGTGGGTCGGCATTCGTCGCGTGAGCGGGAGTGGCCTGTGGTACCGGTGGCGGCGCGCTTCCGATCTCGACCGGCGCAGGATTCAAGCCGAGTTCGTCGGCGACATCGCGCAGGGGCTGCCATTGCGCCATGCCTTCGCGCCAGACCAGGCTGTCCAGCGCAAGACGTCCGAAACGGTAATGGGTGACCAGTTCATCCGACGAGACCGGACCGTGCTGCTCACGGTTCCGGTCGGCGTAATACCAACCCGACATGCTTCCCCCTGAAGCGGATCAACGCCTCAGTGTACCGGCTCGGGCTCGTCGGCAAACATCTGCGTTTCCATCCACGCGTAGGCGGCTTCGGAACCCGGCTGGTTGAACAGCACCATCAGCACGACCCACTTCAGGTCGTCCAGGTCCAGCTCGTCCTGGTCCAGTGCCATGGCGCGGTCCAGCACCAGCTCGCGCTGGTCCGCGTCGAGGACGCCGTGCTGTTCCAGGAACAACAGGAAGCCGCGGCATTCGACATCCAGCTTCTCGAGTTCCGGGCCATGGAAGACGCGGGTCGGACCACCGACGCGCGGCGTGGACGCCGCAGGACGCTGGTCGGCCAGGGCATCCAGCCAGTCAAAGGCCTTGCTGATTTCGGTGGGGCTGAAGCCGGCCTGGATCAGGCCGTTCTGGAGAGAGTCGCGGTCGCGGACAGGGTCCGCATCTTCAGTGAAATAGTGTTCGAACAGGTACAGCAGTACATCCAGGATGCTCTCTTTCATTGCCCCTCGGCCTGCGTCGTCGACGCTGTGGAGGTGAAGAAACCGGTCTTTCTCTGGTATCGGCCGTGTTCCGCCGTTACTAAGCCATCCAGTTCCATGACCAGCAGCATGGAGGACAGTTCCGCGGCCGTCAATCCAGCCCGTGAGACGAGCTGATCCATACCTGTGGGGTCATGGCCCAGTGCTTCCCACAACCGCTGGTAGTCCGGGTCCAGTCGCGGAGGCGTCCCGCCGGTTCCTGCCATGGCGCCCGATTCCGTCTCGCCGAGCCGGCCACGCAGGGCATTGGCGAGGTCGGTGGCCAGCGGCGCGAGGGCATCGATGATCTCCTGTGCCTGTTCCACCAGACCGGCCCCGTCCCGGATCAGGCGATGGCAACCGCGCGCCATCGGGTTGTGGATGGAGCCGGGGATGGCGAAGACCTCGCGTCCTGCCTCGCCTGCCTGGCGGGCAGTGATCAGCGCACCGGAACGTTCGGCGGCTTCGATGACCAGTGTGCCCAGCGTCAATCCGGCGAGGATGCGGTTGCGGGCGGGGAAATGGCTGCGCAGCGCCGGCGTGCCCGGCGGATGCTCGCTGACGACCGCACCCTGTATGGCGAGGCGTTCGCGCAGCCGCTCATGCCCGGGCGGATACGTGATGTCGGGGCCGGTGCCGACGACCGCGATGGTGGTGCCTTCCCCGAAAGCGAGGGCGGCCTCATGCGCGATCGCATCGATGCCGCGTGCCATGCCGCTGGCCACGACGATGCCAGCCGATGCCAGCGAACGCGCGAAGGCATGGGCATTGTCGCGGCCGCCGCTGGTGGGTGTCCGGCTACCGACGACCGCGACCGCGGGGCGCCACAGCAGGCTCGGGTCGCCGTCGACGAACAGCGCGAGCGGCGGGCTGGCGATGTTCCGCAAGGGGGCGGGATAGTCGGCATCATGCCAGCCGATCAGATGGTGATCCGGTGCGTCCAGCCATGCCAGTGTGCAAGGCAACGCCTCGTCGTCTGCCCTTCCTTGAAGAGAGGCAATCTGAGCGTCGTCCAGTCCGCCTGCGCGCCATGCATTGATGCCCGCCTGCAGGACGGCGCCGGGGGTGTCGTACCGTTCCAGCAGCCGCCGGCGACACAGGACGGGGCCGCCGGCCAGGACGAGGCGGGCCAGGGCAATCAGGTCATCGGTAGGCATGTGACGAGCGTAGGGGTGAAACGACGACGGCGCCCTCGGGCGCCGTCGCTGTCTTGCGTAGGATTTGCCTGACGCGAATCAGTACGTCGCGTCGGGATGCTTCAGCTCGTAACCGACACGCGTGGCTTCCACGCCTTCCATGACCAGCGCGTAGCTGACCTTGTCGAAGGTGCGGAACACCATCGCATGGCTGGCGTACTCGTCCGGCAGGCTGACGCGACCGGCGCCGGACTTCGTCGATTCGCTGATGCGGGAGGATTCCGGATGGGCCATGCGGTTGGCCGTGTGGCTGCCGTTGCGCCAGATCGAAAACACGGTGCCGTTGTCGATGCCATCCAGGCGGCCACCGGTGATCGCGATCACGTCGCGCGTTCCGCCAGCGCTGAACGCATCGGCCACGGCCAGTACGCGCAGCTTGCCGGCCGGATCGGTGGCGGGCGGGTGCGGGAAGAAGTGCAGGTCGTAAGGCTGGGCGTCCACCGGAATCAAACGGTCGCCGACGCGCACTTCATGTCCGCCGATATCGGCCACCAGCGTGCTCACCTCGCTACCCGGCACCACGCCACGGCTGAACGTGGCGACGTTCATCTTGACCAGTTCATAGCCAAGGAACGCACCTTTGCCGCTCTGCTCGACGATGTCCTTCCACCGGTCGACTTCCCCGCGGATGCTCTTGCCACGGAAGTCCAGGTCCTGCGCGCGGGGACTGTCGGTGAAGCGGGCCAGCGGGCGTACGACCAGGTAGCGCTGGCCGACCTGACCGCCGTCGAGGCCTCGCACGTAGATGTTGTGGCCACCGGAGCCGCGCAGGCGGTCTTCGTCCAAGCCGGCCACGTGCGGCAGACCCTCGAAGCTGTCGACCACCCGACGGTCCTTCAGGTAGGCCTCGATGTCGGACAGCGGGATCGCATTGAGCGGCGCTTCCTGGCGAGGACCCTGCTGTACCGCCACGCGGTCCAGATAGGCGAGGCTGATGACGTCGCCCGGATAGATCAGGTGCGGGTTCTGGATCTGCGGATTGGCCTGCCAGATCTCGGGCCACAGCCACGGCTTCTTGAGGAAGCGCGCGGAAATGTCCCACAGCGTGTCGCCACGCTTGACCACGTAGGTATCAGGATGGCTTCCCGCCATCTCGGCGGCAGCCGCATAGGTGCCGACGGTCAGCACCGCGACGGCGAAAACCGTACGAAAACATTTAAACATGGCGGTATCTACCTGATTCCCCGACAGGTGGTCAGCACTATAGTCCAGAAAACCCGGCGCAACGCAAGCGCCCGCGTTAGAATTCGTGAGGGCTTGCCGGATTCCACTGGCGCCCTTATCACGAGACGTACCATGGCCCTGCTTCCCATCCTCGAATTCCCCGATCCGCGCCTGCGCACCAAGGCCGTGCCGGTCGACGCCGGGCATGTGACGACGCCCGGGTTCCAGCGTCTGCTCGACGACATGTTCGAGACCATGTACGACGCGCCCGGGATCGGCCTGGCCGCCAGCCAGGTGGACGTGCACCAGCGTTTCATGGTCATCGACATCAGCGAAGAGAAGAACCAGCCGCAGGTCTTCATCAACCCCGAGCTGAGCGACACGGTCGGCGAGCAGGTCTACCAGGAAGGTTGCCTGTCGGTGCCCGGCATCTTCGCCGACGTCACGCGCGCCGACGAAATCACGGTGCGCTTCCTTGATCGCCAGGGGCAGCCGCAGGAACTACGTGCCGACGGCCTGCTGGCCGTGTGCATCCAGCACGAAATGGATCACCTGGACGGCAAGCTGTTCGTCGATTACCTCTCGCCGCTGAAGCGCGAAATGGTGCGCAAGAAGCTGGCCAAGCAGCGCAAGCACGTCGCCTGACGTGCACGCGCGGCGGGATCGGGTGACCGCGGTGTCCCCGCCCGTTCCGTTCCCCTTTCCTGAAGCCGCCTACCCATGAGAATCGTTTTCGCCGGCACGCCGGCGTTCGCCGTGCCCTGCCTGCGTGCAGCGCACGCCCACCATGAAGTCGTTGCGGTCTACACGCAGCCCGATCGGCCGGCGGGCCGTGGACGCGGCCTGACGCCGTCGCCGGTGAAGCTGGAGGCGATCCAGCGCGGCATCCCGGTGCTGCAGCCGCTATCGCTGAAGAAGAAGTCCACCCAGGACGCGCTGCGCGAGATGCAGCCGGACGTGATGGTCGTGGTGGCGTATGGCCTGATCCTGCCGCAGGCCGTGCTGGACATCCCGCAATACGGCTGCTGGAACGTGCATGCCTCGCTGCTGCCGCGCTGGCGCGGTGCGGCACCGATCCAGCGTGCCATCGAAGCCGGCGATGACGAGACTGGCGTCTGTCTGATGCAGATGGAAGCGGGTCTGGACACCGGACCGGTATTGCTGGCGCAGAACCTGCCGATCGGGCCTGAGGACACCGGCGGGCAATTGCACGACCGTCTGTCGGACCTGGGCGCGCAGGTGCTGCGCGATGCACTGGGATTGCTGCGGGCCGGTGTCAGGCTGCCGCCGCATCCGCAGCCTGACGAAGGCGTGGCCTACGCGCACAAACTGGACAAGTCAGAGGCGAAGCTGGATTGGACGCAGCCGGCCAGGGTGCTGGCGCGCAAGGTGCGCGCCTTCAGTCCGTGGCCGGTCGCCGAGGCGCAGGTTGCCGGCGAACGCTTGCGCATCCACGGCGCCGTAGTGGTCGATCAGACGCATGCAGCGGCGCCGGGCACCTTGCTGGCCGCCAGCCGGCAGGGCCTGGATATCGCCTGCGGCACGGGCGTGCTGCGGTTGCGCGTGATCCAGCGCGAAGGCGGCAAGGCGATCACCGCGGCGGACTACCTCAACGCACGGCGCGACCTGGTGCTGCCATGACCACCCAGGCCGGCGTCGCGGTACGGGTGCTCGCGACCCGCGTCGTCGATGCGGTGATGCACCGCGGCCGCTCCCTCAAAGCCGAACTCGCGACGAACCTGCCCCGCATCGAGGACGTGCGCGACCGTGCGCTGCTGGAAGCGATGTGCTTCGCGGTGCTGCGTTCCCGCGCGCGCAGCGAGGCGGCGCTGGCAGCGTGGATGGCGAAGCCCTTGGGGCATGCAGACAATGAGCTGCGCGCGCTATTGCACGTGGGGTTCGCACAGTTGGTGGTGATGGAGTTGCCGCCTCACGCCGCGCTGTCGGCGACCGTCGAAGCCGTGCGTGCGCTCGGACGCCCCCACCAGGACAAATTGGTGAATGCCCTGTTGAGGCGTGCACAGCGGGAAGGATTGCCCGCAGTGTCTGCCGATGCCCTGTGGCCGGCATGGCTGCGGAAGCAGGTGCGGGAGGATTGGCCCGAACAGGCGGACGCGATCTTTGCCGCCAGCCAGCGTGAAGCCCCGCTGTGGCTGAGGGTGAACCAGCGACGGGGTACGCGCGATGCCTACCGTCAGCGACTGGCGGACGTCGGCATCGCGGCTGAGCCGGTGGATGGCATGGCCGACGCCCTGGTGCTCGATGCGCCCGTGGCGACTGCGCTCCTGCCTGGCTTCGCCGAGGGCGATGTCTCGATCCAGGACGGCGCGGCGCAACGGGTGGCTGACCTCTTCCGGGATCTGCCCCCAGGCGCACGCGTACTCGACATGTGCGCCGCACCCGGCGGCAAGACGGCACACTTGCTGGAACGCGATCCCTCGCTGCAGGTACTCGCGCTGGACGTCGACGAGCGTCGCCTGCAGCGCGTGCGCGAGACGCTCGAACGCGTCGGCCTGGGAGCGCAGATGCGCGCTGCCGATGCGACCGATGCTGCATCGTGGTGGGATGGGCGGCTCTTCGATGCGGTGCTGCTGGACGCGCCGTGTTCGGCCACGGGCATCGTGCGCCGGCAGCCGGACGTGCTGTTGCATCGGCGCAGCGAGGACGTCGCCGCCCTCGCCGCATTGCAGGCGAGGATGCTCGATGCCGCCTGGCGCGTGCTGCGGCCGGGTGGTCTGCTGGTCTATACGACGTGCTCGATCCTGCGCGTCGAGAACGCGTTGCAGGTGGAAACATTCTTCCGGCGGCACGCCGATGCGGAGCCGGTGCCGGCCGCGCAGGCATGGGGCCTCCGCGATAGTGCGGGTGCGCAGCGTTTTCCCGGCGAAGCGATGATGGACGGCTTCTTTTACGCGGGACTGCGCAAGCGCGCGAGCGCCTGATGGGCAAGGGCATCTGCGCGCTGTGACGTCCAGCGACGCGATCGGCGCAGCCGTCATCACCGCAAACTGTGACGCAATGACGCACACGTTGACGCGATGGTGATGAACCGCGAGTCACGCTGCGCGCGCCTGTCATTGCGCAGGCATGCGCGCTCGTTAATATGGTTGCAGCTTCTTCAGGAACGCAAGTGATGGACTCAAGGATGGGACATGGGGCCATTGTGCGCCGCCTGGTCTGGATGGCCGGTTTTTCTGCCGCTGCCTTCGTGGTGTTGCCGAACGGATTGGCGCCGTTCG
Source organism: Pseudoxanthomonas mexicana (assembly GCF_001556105.1). Classification (GTDB taxonomy): domain Bacteria; phylum Pseudomonadota; class Gammaproteobacteria; order Xanthomonadales; family Xanthomonadaceae; genus Pseudoxanthomonas_A; species Pseudoxanthomonas_A mexicana_A. Next base: position 32,282 of record NZ_LSIF01000073.1, read on the forward strand.
GCATCCTGCTTGCCGTGGCGACTTGCCTGATGCCGCTCGTGTCCGGGGCGCATGCGGTCGGCGATCGCCGCGTTCTTCCGCATGCGCTGGGGGCTCTGGGGGCGGTGCCCGTCCTTGTGCTGCTGGTGTGCGCCGTGTCGATGCTCCGCAGCGGCCAGGGATGGGATGTGCTGGACAATCCGGCGCGGTTGCTGCTGTTGCCGTGGTGTGCGTGGCTGACGTGGTCAAGCGGCGTCGGCCGTGGCGGCGTGTGGGCGGGTGCGATGGTCGGGCTGGCGCTGGCATGCGCGCTGGCGGTGCAGGAACACTTGCTGGGCGCGGAGCGTGCGGGTGGCCATGTCAATCCGCTGGTCTTCGCGCATTCGGTGATGGTGCTGCTAGCGGCTGCCCTGTTCTGCCGCCCCGCAATGAAGGCGCCGGTATGGGTGATGTTGTGGACGGCCTCGGTAGTGATGGCGGTCGTGGCGGTCGTACTCAGTGGTAGCCGCGGAGTGGTCCCAGGCCTCGTCGTGGTGGTGATCGCTTCCCTGATCGGCGAAGCGACCGGGCGCCTGCTGTGGTTGAGGCTGGGCGTAGCGGCGGGTGTCGCGCTCGCCGTGGCCATTGCGTCAGCGGGCGTGCCGTGGCTGGCCGAACAGTCGCGCATGGACCAGGTGTGGCCCGACGTCGCCGCCAACCGGCATGGGCAGGTGGACACGCCGATCGGCGCACGCCTGGAGCTGCTAGCGGTCGCCGCCCGGGAATTCGGCGATGCACCGTTCACCGGTACCGGCATTGAGCGCTTTGGCGCCAGTATCGACGCCAGCGACCATTGCCGGCGCGGCGAGCAGCGGCACTTCTGCGATCTCAGGCATGCGCACAACGATATCGCGCAATGGGGTGCGACCATGGGCATTCCCGGTATCGTCGCGATCATCGCGGTGTACTGGGTGCCGCTGGCGATCGCCCTGCGCGGTTTCCGCCGCAGCAGGTACGCCTCCACCCGTCGCCTGTATGTAGGCTGTGCCGCCTTGGTCATCGCCTGCTTGTTGGCCGGCATGAGCCAGTCGACGTTCTCGCACGCGATTACCGCCAGTTCCTATGCCATCTTGGTCGGCACCATGCTGGGCTTGGCGTTGCGCGCGCGGGACGGAGAGCCGTACATGGACGCTGCGAGCCCAGGCGTGCAGCGTATGGATGCGTAACGGCGCAGGCTGGCTCGCCGGCCTTGGCGCTCGCGTGCAATGCGGCTGGCCCTATTGGCACGTGCCCGCCGGGTGAGCTAAATATGAATATTTCCGGAGTGCCTGTTCGTTGCTCCCGCATCTTCATTTCGACGCGACCCTAGAATCCGCCACCTCCTTCCGGCCGGTGTACGGGCCTTTGCTGCAACGCTGACGGGGCGCGGGGAAAATGATCCTGGATCACCGTGACGGGGTGCAGTGGCGTGGCGCGGAGGCGGATGGTGTGCTGGCGAACAACCGGGGTTTGTGGATGATGAGGAAGTATCGATGGGCCAGCGCCGAGCGTCGCCGGCCTTGCTTGCACGGCCAGCCACATGGATCGCCTGGCCTGATGTATTCATTCCAGTAATGAGCTGCGGTGTGTGGGAGGCGCCGATGCATGAGTGAGTTACCCCTGTATGTCGTCAACCTGCCCGGCTCGACCGATCGCAGGGCTTCCATGGACGCCCAAGCCGCTGCACTCGGGCTATCACTGACGTTCTTCGAGGCCGTGAACGGCCGCGTGCGGCATCCCCTCTTCGATCATGTCAACGCGACCAAGCGGCAGGCATGCAAGGGCAGGCCCTTCCGGCCGGGTGAGATCGGTTGCTGGGCCAGTCACTACCTGCTCTGGCAGCGGTGCGTGGAGAGCGGGCGTCCCATGATCGTGCTGGAAGACGACGTCGCGCTGGCACCCGCCTTGCTGGATGTACTGGGGGCCCTGCCGTTGCTGCCGGAAGACGTGGGTTATTTCCGGCTGCATGCGGCAGACCGGCCGAGCATGCCGTGGCTGCGCTTCGGCGACTGCGTCCTGCACCGCTATTGGCGCAGCCCCCAGTGCACGTTCGGCTATTATCTGGCGCCCGCCGCCGCCGCGCGTTTCCTGCGCCATGCCGATGAGTGGGTCGTGCCGGTGGACGACTACATGGACCTGGGTTGGCTGCATGGAGTGCAATGCTTGGGGCTCAAGCCGGGCGTGATGAGCAGCGGCACGTTCGATTCGACCATCCGCGGCGATGCCAGCCAGAAACCGAGCGTGGGCGCACTGGGCTGGCTGACCCGGGAAGCGTACCGGGCTTGGTTTGGTTTGCGCCGTTCCTTCCACAACCTGCCGGCACGGTTGGGACAGGGAAGCGCGGTCAGGGGGTGACCGTGTGTGCAGGGCGGGTGGGCATCAGAGCCACCGCTCCCGCCACGCCTGGAACATCAGCACGCCCCACAGATGGGTATGCCACTTGCGCTGGCCGCCAAGGAATTCGCGCCACAGCGCGCGCACCGGCAGCGGGTCGAAGTGGCCTTCCTCGCGCAGTCTTCGCTCTTCCAGCAAGGCTTCGGCCCAGTCGCGCAACGGTCCCCTGAGCCAATCCCCCACTGGCGCGCCGAAGCCGGACTTGCTCCGGTACACCAGGCTGTGCGGCAAGTAACGGCCGAGCAGTTTCTTGGGCAGGTACTTCAGCTCGCCGTCGCGGTACTTCATCGACAACGGCAGCGACCACGCCAGTTCCGCCACCCTCCAGTCCAGCAGCGGAGCACGCGCTTCCAGTGCGGCGGCCATGCTGGCGCGGTCGACCTTGGTCAGGATGTCCTCTGACAGGTAGCAGGCGAAGTCCATCGCCATCAGCTGGTCTGCGTCGCTGCCGGCGACGAGCAGGGCGGCGGGATCGTCGTATGCGGTGGCCAGGCGGTGCGCGCCCCTGACTATGCGTTCGGGATGGCGCCAGCGGCCGACGCGCTGTCGTGCGATGCCCTGCAGTCCATCGGCCGCCAACTCGGCGCGCAGCGCCGCCAGGCCACCCAGCCGCGCGTGTTCTCCGGGTTCGCCGGCCAGCCGCGCCAGCAGGCGCCGCGGCAGGCGGCGCAGCCGCGCCTGGTTGCGCAACGCTCGCACGTACCTGCCGTAGCCGAAGAAGAGTTCATCGCCGCCGTCGCCGGACAGCGCAACGGTGACGTGCCGGCGGGCCAACCGGCACAGCAGTGCAGTCGGCAACTGCGAAGAATCCGCAAAAGGCTCGTCGTAGATGTCGGCGATGCCGGGGACCAGTTCCAGCGCCGCATGGCCGTCCGCGCGCAGTTCGGTGTGGTCGGTGCGCAGATGGCGCGCCACCGCCGCGGCGTGCGCACTCTCGTCGTGCACGGCATTGTCGAACCCGATCGAGAAGCTGCGCACCGGCCGCGCCGACTGCGCCTGCATCAGCGCGGTGACCAGGGAGGAATCGGTGCCGCCGGAGAGGAACGCGCCGAGCGGCACGTCGGCATCCATGCGCAGCGCGACGGCGTCCCGCAGCAGAGCATCGAGCGCGTCCAGCGCGGCGGCCTCGTTGCCGTCGAAGCCGCAGGCGATGGCCGCTTCCTGGCGCGTGCGCGCATCCCACCAGCGGCGCACGTCAGCCGCTTGCGGCGCGCCTGCGCGGTCGGCGTCCAGCCGCAGCAGCGCACCGGCCGGCAGTTTGCGTATGCCCTTCAGGATGCAGTGCGGTGCGGGGATGTAGTCCAGCCGCAGCAGCAGCGCCAGCGCGTCCGGATCGACCTCGGCGCGCAGCCGGGGACAGGCGCGCAGGGCGGCCAGCTCGCTGCCGAACAGGAACGTCCCGTCGCCGGTCCAGCCGTAGTACAGCGGCTTCTTGCCCACGCGGTCGCGTGCCAGCCACAGTGTTCGCTCCACCCGGTCCCAGGCCGCCAGCGCCAGCATGCCGTTGCCGCGCGTCAGTGCCGCCTCGACGCCCCACTGCGCGATGGCCGCCAGCAGCACCTCGGTGTCGGAGCGGCCGCGGAACGCATGGCCCAATGCCGACAGTTCCGCGCGCAGTGCGGCATGGTTGTAGATTTCACCATTGAAGGCCATGGTCCAGCGGCCGTCCGCCGAGGTCATCGGCTGGTGGCCTTCCGGGCTCAGGTCGAGGATCGACAGCCGGCGGTGCGACAGCACCACGCCCGCTGTCGCATCGGCCCAGGTACCAGCGTCGTCGGGGCCGCGATGGGCGATGGCGTCGCCCATGCTGCGGCCCAGCGCGTGCAGCGCGGCTTCGTCATGCCGTAGCCCGGGCGCGATGGCGCCTGCGATTCCGCACATGGCCGGCCCTCAGCCGTCGCCGGACGCGGGCGGCGTGGCGATCGGTTGCCCGCGCTCGAGCATCCACAGCATGATCGTCTTCTGCCTGACGTAGTTGGCGCGCACGTAGGCGTAGACCAGTCCGTGCCATCCGTCGAGGAAGCCGCCGCGCAGCAGGTAGCCGCGCCAGAAGCGCCATGCGGGCGACAGGATCAGGCCGGTCAGCGTCGCCCTCCGGCCGTGCGCATGGTCGTACTCGGCCATCATCCGCGCGTAGCGCTGGGTTTTCGCCAACTGCTGGTCCAGTGAGCGGTAGGGGTAGTGGATCAGGTCGCCGGCCAGCGTTTCCAGGGGGCCGTCCACGGAAGCCGCTTCGTGCACTTCGCGTTTGCCGCGCCAGCCGCCGCGGCGGCGGTCGAACAGGCGCAGCACCCGGTCCGGATAGGCGTTGCCATGGCGCAGGAAACGCCCGAAATAGTCCGAAAGGCGGGCGAAACGGTAGCCGGCCGCCGCGCCGAAGCCGGCATCGCGGGCTTGCAGGATGGAGGCGCGGAGCGCGTCGCCGATGCGTTCGTCGGCGTCCAGGCACAGTACCCAGTCGTGGCGTGCCTGATCCACCGCGTACTGCTTCTGGCTGCGGAACCCGTCGAATGGGCGCTGCATCACGCGCGCGCCCATCGACCGGGCGATCCCGGCCGTGTCGTCACCGGAATACGAATCCACCACGAGGATGTCGTCGCAGAAATCCAGCGACGCCAGGCACGCTCCGATACGATCCGCCTCGTTGAACGCGATAATGCACGCCGAGATGGCGGGCCGATGGAGCGAGGAAACGTTGATGGCGGACTACCTGTTGTTCGGGACCGAACGCTATGCGTTGCCCATCTTGCAACCCCTGGCCGATGCCCTGCAAGCCGCCGGGCATGGCGTGCACGCCTGGTTCGTCGCGGGCGCGCAGGGTGCCACGCTGCGCGGTCCGGTACGGCCCGTCGCCGATGCGCGCGAAGCGGTGGCGCTGCGGCCGCGCGCGGTCTTCAGCGCGGCCAATGGAGTCCCCACGTTCGTGCAGGGGGCCAAAGTGCAGCTGTTCCACGGGTTCAACGTCGAGAAGCGCGACGCCCCCCGTGGGCATTTCCGCGTGCGAGGCATGTTCGATCTTTATTGCACGCAGGGGCCGGCGACCACCGCGCCTTTCGCCGCACTCGCCGCGCGCGAGGGCCACTTCAAGGTGGTGGAAACCGGCTGGCCCAAGCTGGACCCGTTGTTCCGCGGCGATGACCCGCTCGCCGATGCGTGGCGGGGCGAGGCCGGCGGGCGACCGGTGGTGATGTTCGCTTCCACGTTCACCGAGCGTTTGAGCGCGGCGCCGCATCTGTTCGACGCCATCGCCGCACAGGTGGCGGGGGGAGAGCGGTTCTGGCTGCTGACGCTGCACCCGAAATGCCCGGAGGCGCTGTTCCAGCGCTACCGCGCCCTGTGTGGGCAGAACGCGGCGTTCGTGGACACGGTCGACCTGGTCAGCGCGCAGCGTGCTGCCGACGTGCTGGTCGCCGACACGACGTCCGTCGTCAGCGAGTTCGTGGTGCAGCGCAAACCGGTGGTGACGTTCCGCAACCGCGCGCCCAAGCCGCACATGCTGGACTTCGACGACCCGTCGGACTTGGCAGGCCTGCTGGCACAGGCATTCGACCCGCCGGCCCCGCTGCTCGCTGCGCTTGCCGCGTATGCCGACGACATTCATCCCCGCCGCGACGGACTTTCCTCGCAGCGGGTGATGGCGGCGACCGACGCGCTGCTGGCGGGCAGGCTGGGGTCGTTGCGGCGCAAGCCGTGGGGTAGCGCGCTGCGGCGGTTGCAGAATCGCCATGAGCTAGGTTACTGGGGGCGTTGAGGAACACGGTCGCACGGCGCGCGGGGGCGACGTTCGACGACGCGGGGGAGGCCATGAGGATCAGCGTCATCGTCAGCACCTACAACGCGGAAGAATGGCTGGAAAAGGTGCTGCAGGGGTACCGCGTCCAGGCATGGCGCGACTTCGAGCTGATTGTCGCCGACGATGGCTCGCGCGAGGCGACCCGGCGGCTGGTGGAACGCGAGGCCTCGGACTATCCGGTACCGCTGCGGCATGTCTGGCACGAGGACGACGGCTATCGCCGGCAGCGGATCCTCAACCTCGCCATCCTCGCGGCGCGTCACGACTATGTCCTCTTCTCCGACGGAGACTGCGTTCCGCGCGGCGATTTCGTGCGGGTGCACGCCGAGCAGGCCGAGCCGGGGCGCTTCCTGTCCGGCGGCTATTGCAAGCTGAGCATGAAGGCGAGCAAGGCGATCACGAGCGAGGACATCCGCGACGGACGCTGTTTCCGGCTCGACTGGCTCCGCAGGCTGGACCGTGTCGGCTTCTCGCCCGTACTCAAGCTGGCGGCCGGTCCCCGGGCCGGTCCGTTGCTGGACGCCATCACCACCGCGCGCGCGACGTTCAACAACTGCAATTCGTCCGCATGGAAGGAGGATCTGCTGGCGATCAACGGGTACGACGAGCGCATGAAATACGGCGGCCCCGACCGCGAACTCGGTGAACGGCTGGAAAACCACGGCATCCGTGGCAAGCAGATCCGCCACCGGGCCGTGTGCGTGCATCTCGATCACGCGCGCGGCTACAAGACCCTTGAATCGCTCAGGCGCAACCTTGCGATCCGTGCGCAGACGCGCGCGGACCGTGCTACCTGGACGCCCTACGGCATCGACAAGTCCGGGCACTTCGCGACGGGGTGAGGCGGGTGCTTCGCCCGCACAGGCGGGCTGTGTCGGGACCGACCTGCATGCAGGCAGGCGGATCCCTGTCGCTCATCGCCTCTTGCCCAGCGCATGAAGATGGCGGTACTTGTCGACGACGGCACGCGCATGGCTGGCATGGAACCACCAACCCCGGCGTCCGTCACGCCACGCGCCGCGCAACAGATACATCTTGAGCCAGTAGGCGGCCGCATGCGTCCATGGACTGCTCGCGGAGCAGCGCTTGCCGTCCGCGTGCCGTTGTTCGGCCCACAGGCGGGCATAGCGGTCATTCTTGGCGCGATGCGCCTCCAGCGTGCGTGCGGTGTTGTGCTCGATGACGATGTCGCAGTCTTCCACCCGTTTGCCGGCAAGATCGGGCTTCTCGTGGACGCGCATCGGCAGGTAGCGGTGGTCCGGTCGTACCAGCCGTTCGGTGCGCTCGAATCCCCGAAGCAAGCGACCGAGGAACCAGTTGCATCGCTTCAGTCGCCACACGTCCGCTCGTTCGACCTCGCCTGTGGCGAACAGCGCGCGCAGCTGCGCCGCGCTGCCATCGGCCAGCCATTCGTCGGCATCCAGCAGCAGCAACCAAGGTCGTTCCGCACGGCGGATGGCCTCGTTCTTCTGCCCGGCGAAGCCCAGCCAGTCCTGATGCTCGACGCGTGCGCCGAACGACCGTGCCAGTGCGACCGTGCCATCGTCCGATCCGCAATCCAGCACCAGGATCTCGCTGCACAGGCCTTGCACCGATGCGAGGCAGCGGCCCAGCCGGTCGACTTCGTTCTTCGTGATGATGACGGCAGAGAGCAGGAGCGGTGGCGTCCTTGTGGCCGAGGCATCGGTCACCGTCGCGTCACCAGTGCAGGCGTCGTCGAGCCAGTGCCGCGGTCAAGCGCTCATGGACCGCGCGGGCATCGGCCTCTGGCACGAAGCGCAGCGCCAACGGCGCAGCGATGCCACTCGCGCCCGCGGTGTCCAGCCAGAGCGTTGACGTCCCGAGGCGTTGGTCCAGCGGTGAGCGCGACAGGCGCAGCGCCTGCAGCTTGTCGATTTCGGCGAAGCGCCAGTAGCGCGACCACCAGCCACTGCGCACGGCCACGACGTGGTCGTCCAGCGTCCAGCCCATCCGCTGCGCCTGCCGGCGCGCGGCATAGGCGGCGAACAGCATCCATGCCGCTCCCAGCCATCCCCACACGCCCAGTTGCCATACCGCCAGCCCCGTGACGGGCAGCAGCCATGCAAGTGACGGCAGCCACAGGCGCCAGCGTGCGGACGCATGCACGGCCTGCCAATCCTCACGCGGCCATGTCACATGCGGCAGCAGGTGGCCGATCAGTGCGTCACAGGCATCGGGAGCTGCAATCGGGGCCAGATCCTTCAGGGCGCGGTTGTCCTGCTGGCCGGATTTTTCGGCGACAGCGGTATCGATGCGCAGCGAGCGCCGGTTGAAGAGGCGGTGCAGCACGCCTTCGTGCAGCGTCCATGCCTGGATGCGCCGGCGTGCGACGCTCGTGCGCAGGCGTGCGAACAAGCCGCGTTCGACCATCAGCCGGCGCGGCTCTTCCGTCAGCCGGAACCCATGGAACTGCGACAACGCCAGCGCGACGGACAACAGGCGCACCAGCGCCAGCGCGATGCCGATCAGGGCAACGCCACCGATCGCACCGGTGAGCCAGCCCAGATGCAGGCCTTCGGCATAGCCGTACGCCTGCCTGGCGCCCTGGCGAAAGACCTGTTCCATCATCCGATCCGGCAGGATCTGCCACGCCGCGCCGAAGCCCGCCGCCACCACGATCATGCCGCGATTGGAGATCAGGCCCAGCCGGATGACTTCGCGCGTGGACAGGGACAACAGGGTGCTGCCGGCGTCGCGCGTCACGGTCCCGGATTCGGACGCGACGGGCGCGGTTCCGTGCGCCTGGTGCCGCACCAGGTCTTCCAGCGCCAGTGCCTCATGCAGGCCAAGCACGCGCATCTGCGCCTCGGGCTTCGTGCCGCCGGCGGACTCGAGCCTCACTTCGGCCACGCCGAACACCCGATGCAGCAGCGACTGGTGCACCACCACGTTGTGGATGCGCGAGAAGGGGATCTCCCGGAGCGAGCGGTGCAGCAGGCCCTCGCGCACCGTCAAGCCGTCGCGCCCGATCGTGTAGCGGTAGGTGAAGTACTGCAGGATCGCCAGCACCACCAACACGGTGATGCCGATGACGGGTGCAAGCGAGGCCCACAGCTCTCCATCGCTACTGCTCTTGCGGGCCCCGAACACCACCAGCGCGACCAGCGGAAAGATGAACTGCTTGAGCTGTTGCAACAGCACGAACAGCCACGACCAGGGATGCAGGCGGCGTTCGTCCGGTGGTGTGCTCGGTACGACGTCTTCCATCACAGCGCGTCGTCGTGGTCGACCTGCGTCGCCAGGCGCTCGCGCAGGCGCTCCGCGTCATCCGCATCCAGCCCCGACACCGAGACCGCTGCCATTCGCGTGCCTGCCGTGTGCACCACCAGCGTGGAAAGGCCGGCCTTGCGTTCCAGCGGGCCCCGTTTCAGGTCGAGATGCTGCACGCGGGAAATAGGCACATGGGTCTCGCTCTGCCACCAGTTGCCGCGGCGGACCGCGAAACCCTGGTCATCCAGGCGCCAGCGCGTGCGCCGGTGGTATCTGACGGCGATCCAAGCGCCGACGGCCGCTCCGGCCATCGCGGCGATCGGCACGGCCAGCCAAGGCGACAGCACATCCGTGGCGCGTGCGATGAAGAAGACCGGGAATCCCACCGGAAACACCAGCATGGCTCCACCCAGTGCGGCCAGCCAGGCGCCGCGGGATGGCAGGGCGTGCCAATCAGCTGGCGGCATGTCATCAACCGCGAGGGTGTCCGTGTTGTCGCTCATTGCGGCTGGCGCGTCCTGGATGCGTGGAAAGCGTTGCGGGAACGTCGTCGTGGCGCCGTGCTCCCATCCCCTGCCGGAATCAGCGGTAAGGAGTGTCCTCGCCGCTGCCCGGAGGCCGCAGCGTATAGCGTTTGTACGTCCACTGGTACTGCGCGGGATCGCGACGCGCGATCCGTTCGACTGTGTTGTTGAGTGCGGTGACCGCAACCACGGGATCCGCGTCGGCGATCGCCGGTGGTGCGGGCTGGACATGCAATGCGAACTCCGGGCCGGGTCCGATCCGCTCGCACCAGGCGAATAGCACGGTCGCGCCGGAGCGCGCGGCGAGCCGGGATACCAGTGTCATCGTCAATGCCTGCTTGCCGAAGAACGGCGCGAACTCCCCATCGCCCGCCTTGGGTTGCTGGTCAGGCAGGATGCCCACCGAGCCGCCTTCCTTCAGGACCTTCCACAGTTGCCGCACGGCCGGGCCTTCGGCACGCACCTGGCGGATGTTGTCGGCGCCGCGCACGCGCAACAGGAAGGCGTCGCCGGCAGAAGAGGCAGGCGGGCGGTAGACGATGGCGAGCGGGCCGCGCGACGCCAGCCACTGGTTGAGTAGCTCCCAGTTGCCGAAGTGCGGCGCAGCGACGATCACCCCCTTGCCACTCGCGAGTGCCGCGTCGTACAGCGCCTCGCCGTGGCGCTCGCGCAGGCAGGCGAGGTTCTCCGCTGGCGGTCGGGTCCAGAAGCGCAGGGTTTCCAGTGCCTGGCGGGCGGTCGTGCGCAGGATGGCGTGGTGGAGGTCCTTGCGCTGCGCCGGCAGCAGGTCGGGGTAGGCGATGTCGAGGTTGCGGCGAGCCACGCGGCTTTCGCGCGCGTCCATACGCAGCCAGAGCCAGGCCATGAAGTCCCCAAGGGTGCGCAGCCAGGGCCAGGGAAGGCGCCCGACCAGGGCGGCGGCGTGGTAGCCGAGGGCGGCGAGGGTGTCCGGTTTCATCCGGCGAGTGTAGCCAACCCGCATGACCCCCTTCCTGCCCATGCCGTGCCTGGCCGCTATCCTGTCGTCCCCCCGTCTGGACGTCCGCCCATGCTTTCCCTGATCCAGCGCGTGACCCGGGCTTCCGTGGCTGTCGATGACATGGTGATCGGGACCATCGACGGCGGGCTGCTCGCGCTGGTCGCCGTGGAGCCGGGGGACAGCGACGCGCAGATTGCGCGCATGGCCGAGCGGTTGCTGGGCTACCGCGTGTTCGCCGACGAGGCCGGTCGCATGAACCGCTCGCTGGCCGATACAGGTGGCGGACTGCTCCTGGTCAGTCAGTTCACATTGGCGGCGGATACCCGGTCAGGCATGCGGCCCAGCTTCACGACGGCGGCCCCGCCCGCCGAGGCTGAACAGGGCTTCAACCGGCTGGTCGATATCTGCCGTGGACGGCACGCCGGAAGGGTGGAAACGGGCCGTTTCGGTGCCCATATGGTGATCAGCCTCGTCAACGACGGGCCGGTGACCTTCCTGCTTCGCCCCTGACGTTTCACCCTCGTCTGGAGTCAGGCTGCAGGAACCCAAGCCGGCCCGGGCTGGTATAATACGGGGTTCTCCCTTCCTTACTCCCGGTGGCGCAACCTCCATGGCCAACGAACGTCCTGCGCAGCAGTCCGACATCAAGCTCTTGATCAGCAAGGGTTTGGAGCAGGGCTACCTGACGTACGCCGAAGTCAACGATCACCTCCCGGACGACCTGGTCGATCCGGAGCAGATCGAGGACATCATCGGCATGATCAACGGCATGGGCATCGACGTCCATGAAGTCGCTCCCGATGCCGAAACCCTGCTGCTTGCCGATGGCAACACTGGCAACCGCGAAGTCGACGAGACCGCGGCAGAAGAAGCCGCCGCCGCACTGACCTCGCTGGATACCGAAGGTGGCCGGACCACCGATCCCGTGCGCATGTACATGCGTGAGATGGGCACCGTCGAGCTGCTGACGCGCGAAGGCGAAATCGCCATCGCAAAGCGCATCGAGGAAGGCCTGGGCCAAGTACAGGCGTCGCTGGGCAATTTCCCGTGGTCTATCGAACTGCTGCTGGAAGAGTACGAATTGCACAAGGCCGGCAAGAAGCGCCTGGCCGAAGTCGTCGTCGGGTTCAACGATGTCGAGGAGCCGGCACCGGAAGTGCCGGCCGCTGAAGAAGCCGCCGATGCGGCCGAAGACGCCGATGACGAAGAAGATGGCGGCGACGATACCGCCGAGGAAGCTGCGCCGACCGGTCCGGACCCGGAAGAGGTCGCGCGCCGCATGCAGCTGCTCGCCGATGGCTACGTCAAGTTCAAGAAGTCGTACGCGAAGAACGGCGCCGACAACAAGGCGGTCGCCAAGCTTCGTACCGAGTTGGGCGAGACATTCGTCACCCTGAAGCTGCCGTTGCCGCTGACCGATACGCTGGTCCGCAAACTGCGCGAAGTCGTGGCCCAGGTGAAGGATCACGAACGCCGCGTGCTGCACCTGTGCGCCAATGTCGCCAAGATGCCGCGTAAGGAATTCCTGCGGGCGTGGGAAGGCAACCAGACCAACCTCGGTTGGGTGGACGAAGTGCTGAAGCGCAAGCAGAAATGGTCTTCCGGCCTGCGCGACGTGCGCGACCAGATCGTCGCCGAGCAGGAAGCCACCATCGCGGTAGAGCAGGCGATGCACCTGACGCTGGGTGACATCAAGGAAATCAGCCGTGCGATGGCCTATGGCGAAGCCAAGGCGCGCAAGGCAAAGAAGGAAATGGTCGAGGCCAACCTGCGCCTGGTCATCTCCATCGCGAAGAAGTACACCAACCGCGGCCTGCAGTTCCTCGACTTGATCCAGGAAGGCAACATCGGCCTGATGAAGGCGGTGGACAAGTTCGAGTATCGCCGCGGTTACAAGTTCTCGACTTATGCCACCTGGTGGATCCGCCAGGCGATCACCCGCTCGATCGCCGACCAGGCGCGCACCATCCGTATCCCGGTGCACATGATCGAGACGATCAACAAGTTGAACCGCATTTCCCGCCAGATGCTCCAGCAATACGGCCGCGAGGCCACGCCGGAGGAACTGGCCAAGGAAATGGACATGCCCGAGGACAAGATCCGCAAGGTCATGAAGATCGCGAAGGAACCGATCTCCATGGAAACGCCGATCGGCGACGATGAGGATTCCCATCTGGGCGATTTCATCGAGGACACCAACGTGGAGTCCCCGATCGAGAACACCACCAACATCAACCTGTCGGAAACGGTCCGCGACGTGCTCGCCGGCCTGACCCCGCGGGAAGCCAAGGTGCTGCGCATGCGTTTCGGCATCGACATGAATACCGACCACACCCTGGAAGAGGTCGGCAAGCAGTTCGACGTGACTCGCGAGCGCATCCGCCAGATCGAAGCCAAGGCGTTGCGCAAGCTGCGTCATCCGTCGCGTTCGGAGCAACTGCGCAGCTTCCTCGACATCGACTGACGCCGCCAGGCGCGGTACGCACCAGAGAAGCGCGGCCCTGACGGGCCGCGTTTCTTTTTGGTGCAAGGCGTGCGACCCCCCGCCGCGGGCCTTCCCATCTTCATCACGCGTTCTTGCCTACACTGCCGTTCACCCCACGAGTCAGACTTCCGCGTGCAGCGACGGGATGCAGTGAAATCCGTCCTCGCCATCGCTTTGCTGGGCGGTATACCCCGCGCGATGGCACAGGCCTCGACGACAGCGGATAGCGCGAACGCGTCCACGCGGTTCACCTTGGAAACGGTTCCACGTCTCGCGCAAGCCATGGCGAGGCAGCCCTACCGTGCGCCGAATGAGCCGTTGCCTGCCGTGCTGGAGGCCACCGGGTACGACGCCTATCGCGATCTGCGCTTTGATCCGACGCAGGCGATCTGGCGCAAGGAGGGCCTGCCGTTCCAACTGCAGATGTTCCATCGCGGCTTCCTGTTCAAGCAGCGGGTCGAAATGTACGGCGTGGAGAACGGCCGCGCCACGCCGATCGCCTACACGCCGGAACTTTTTTCATTCCCGGCTGGCGCGAGGCCCGACCTCGGCAGCGACCTCGGCTTCGCTGGTTTCCGTGTGCACACGCCGCTCAACCAGCCGCAGGTCTACGACGAACTGATCGCCTTCCTGGGCGCGAGCTATTTCCGCGCGCTGGGCAAAGGGCACGCCTATGGATTGTCGGCACGCGGTCTGGCGCTGGGCAGCGGCGATGTCGGCGCCGAGGAGTTTCCGATCTTCCGCGCGTTCTGGATCGAGCGGCCTGCACCCGGTGCCGATCATCTGGTCGTGCACGCGCTGCTCGACAGCCCGAGCGTCGCCGGCGCGTTCCGGTTCGACATGAAGCCCGGCGCGGAAACGCTGATCGATGTGCAGTCCAGGTTGTACCCGCGGGTGGACCTGGCTCGCGCCGGTATCGCGCCATTGACCAGCATGTTCGAGTTCGACGCCGGCGACCGCGTCGGCACCGACGACTACCGGCCCGCGGTGCACGACTCGGATGGACTGGCGATCCTCAACGGCCACGGCGACCAGATATGGCGACCATTGAGCAATCCGCCGCGCGTACAAGTCAGTGCATTCGCTGATACACGGCCGCGTGGCTTCGGTTTGATGCAGCGGAAGCGCAGTTTTTCCGATTACGTCGATATCGAGGCGCGCTACCACCAGCGGCCAAGTTTGTGGATTGAGCCAAAGGGCGATTGGGGCAAGGGCGCGGTGACGCTCGTGGAGATACCCACCAGCGACGAGTACCACGACAACATCGTCGCGTTCTGGCGGCCGGAGCGGCCGCTGCGCGCTGGACGGGAACACCGCTTCGACTACCGCATGCATTGGTGCGACACGCATCGCTGGAAGGCTGATCTTGCGACCGTCACCGACACGCGCATTGGCGCGGCGCCGGATCCGGCCAAGCGCCTGGTGGTGATCGACCTGGATGGCGGGCGCCTCGCCTCGATGGGCAAGGACGCGACGCTCGCGCCGGATGTCTGGGCTACACGGGGCGACGTCACCGGTGCGGTGGTGTATCCGATCCCGGAGACGCAGGGGTGGCGCCTGAGCTTCGAGTTCCGACCACACGCAGACGGTGCGGATAGTCGTGATGTCGAGCTGCATGCGCGCGTGCTGGAGGGACACGTGCCGCTCTCCGAAACCTGGTTGTATCGTTGGAGCCTCTGACCATGAGCAAGGACCGTCCCACTTCCTCATCGCAGCCATCATGGTTGCCGCAGGAGTCTCCGCTGACCATGCCGGTGCAGAATCTGCGGACGGGCGATTTGTCGTCGCGACCGCTGCCTACCTCGCCGCCGAGGATTGGCCTGCGGCGCGCGCTGGTGATGGGCAACGCGATGCTGCTGACGTTGTTCGCCACCTACCAGATCTGGTGGGTGCTTCGCGGCGATGGCATCGATGTGCTGGAAGGAGTGCTGCTCGTGTTGTTCGTTGCACTGTTCGCGTGGGTCGCGCTGTCGTTCTCCAGCGCGCTTGCCGGCTTCGTGCAGATGCTGTCGACGCGGGTACAGGCGCTTGGCATCGACGAGCACGCGCCATTGCCATCGCTGACTGCGCGCACGGCCTTGCTGGTGCCGACCTACAACGAAGACCCGTGGCGCGTGCTTGCCGGCGTGCAGGCGATGCATGAATCGCTGGAAGCTACCGGACGGCGGGACCACTTCGACTTCTTCATTCTCAGCGACACCACGCGTAAAGATATTCACCAGGAAGAGGTCGCGGCCGTTCGCGAACTGCTGCGCCGCCTGGGTGACGACGCACGCGTGTTCTATCGCCGACGTGACAAGAATACCGAACGCAAGGCCGGCAATATCGCCGATTGGGTCCGGCGCTTTGGCGGCGCTTATCCGCACCTGCTGATCCTGGACGCCGATAGCCTGATGACCGGCGACACGCTGGTGAGGCTCGCGGCAGCGATGGAACGACAACCCACGATCGGGCTGATCCAGACGCTGCCGATGATCGTCAACGGCCGCACGTTCTTCGCGCGCATGCAGCAGTTCGCTGGCCGCGTCTACGGTCCGGTGGTTGCGCACGGCATTGCATGGTGGCATGGCGCCGAAGGCAACTACTGGGGACATAATGCCATCATCCGCACCGCGGCTTTCGCGCGGCATGCGGGGCTGCCCCATCTTGGCGGCGGCAAGCCATTCGAGGGTGCCGTGCTGAGTCATGACTTCGTCGAAGCCGCGCTGCTTCGTCGTGGCGGCTGGGCGGTGCACATGGCGCCCGGTCTCGTTGGCAGCTATGAAGAGGGCCCACCTTCGCTGACCGACATGCTGGTCCGGGACCGACGCTGGTGCCAGGGCAACCTGCAGCACGGCGCGGTGTTGCCAGCGCGCGGCCTCCACGTGCTAAGCCGACTGCACCTGCTGATCGGCATCGGGCACTATTTCACCGCACCGATGTGGGCAATGCTGATGCTGGCAGGTCTCGCGATTCCGCTGCAGCAGGCCGGTTTCAATGTGGGTCAGCTGCACATGGAGGGCTTTACGCCGACGCTGTACTGGCGGGGCGGAGATCCCGAGCGTTTCCTCTGGGTCTTCTATTTCACGATGACGGTATTGCTGGCGCCGAAGGTGATGGGCTGCATCGTCACGCTGCTTGATCCGTCGCTGCGCCGGCAATGCGGGGGTACGTTGCGCATCGCCGGCAGCGCCTTGCTGGAGACGGTGATGGCGGCGCTGATGGCGCCGGTCACCATGTACGTGCAGTCGCGTGGCGTGGCCGAGGTGCTGGCGGGGCGCGATTCGGGCTGGGAAACGCAGCGCCGCGACGATGGCAGCGTGCCGCTCTCCAGCCTGGTGCGGCGTTACGCAGGACTCACCATCTTCGGTGTATTCACGGGCGCGCTTGCCTATCTTGTTTCCCCGGCGCTCGCAGCATGGATGGCGCCGGTGGTATTGGGCATGGCGCTGTCCGTGCCCATCAATGTACTGACGGCATCGCCCATGGTCGGCCGATACCTGCGCACCAAGGGATGGCTGCGGACGCCAGAAGAAATCATGCCGCCTGAGGTCCTGTCGCGTGCGTTGGAGTTTCGTGCGACGTCACCCTGCACGTCATCCGTCCCCGTAGGCTCCGGTACAATTCCGGCGCTGGGGGCCTATAGCTCAATGGTTAGAGCAGAGGACTCATAATCCTTTGGTTCCAGGTTCGAGTCCTGGTGGGCCCACCAACGAATTTTCTCGTTTTTCCCTCCGTGCTCAGGTGACGGGGCATACGTCTCGAGGCGGTTACATCGCCGCCTTGGCCGCACGCGATACCCTCGGTAGCGCATTGAGCTGGACGGCGACGTAGTCCATGTGGCCGCCGGCGGCGAGGCGGGCGCGGTCGGGGTCGCGTTGCAGGATGGCGGCGAGCAGGGCGTCGTGCTGTCGGCGCAGCTGCTGCGAGACCGGCGACTGCGGCGACAGGCCGGCGAGGCTGACCTGCACGTGGTCGTGCAGCAGCGCCAGCAATGAGGCGATGAGATAGGAGAACACCGGGTTGTGCGTCGCATCGGCGATGGCGCGATGGAAGGCCACGTCGCTGCGGATCTGCGCCTGCCTATCGCTGCCGTTGTAGGCCGCATCGACGGCGGCGTGCGCCGACCGCAGCCGCTCGCGATCCCCGTCGTCGTGCCGCAGCGCCGCCAGTTCCGCGGTGCGGCCTTCCAGCATCGCGCGGAACTCCACCAGGTCCGCCTGCAGCATCGGATGGTTGCGCGCCATGTCCTGCCAGATTTCCGCCATCCGCCGCTCGGTCGCGGCGACGACATACGTGCCGTCGCCCTGCCGGCGCTCCAGCACCCCTCGCGCGACCAGCAGGCCGATCGCCTCGCGGGCCGTCGCGCGCGACACCTGCAACTGGTCGGCGAGGGTGCGTTCGGCAGGCAGCCGTCGGCCGGCGACGTAGCGTCCGTCGGCGATGGCCTGTTCGAGGTGGCGGGTGACCTGGGCGACCTGGGTGGACATGACGGCCTGCGCTCGGATTGGTCGGACCAATATACCGCCCGCCGGAGGCCGGCACATGCTCCGACCCGGACAAGACGGACCCGCCCGCCATGCGCTCGCCAGATCCTGCCGGCTCCTCCACCCTTCGGGACGTGTACGTGTTCGCCACCTGCGTGGTGGACCTGTTCATGCCCGACGCCGGCCTGGACGCGATCGCCGTGCTGGAACGGATCGGTTGCCGCGTGCACCTGCCCGAGGCGCAGACCTGCTGCGGACAGCCCGCCTACACCAGCGGCTTTCCGGAGGAGTCGCGCAAGGTCGCGCGTGCGCAGCTCGATCTGTTTCCGCAGCGCTGGCCGATCGTGGTGCCGTCGGGATCCTGCGCGGGGATGATGCGGCACCACTGGCCGCGGCTGTTCGCGGACGACCCCGTGCTGCTGGCGCGCGTGCGCGATATCGGCGCACGGGTGGTGGAGTTCTCCGACTTCCTGGCCGCGACCGACCTGCCGATGCCCGCAGCCGCCACCGCCGATCCGGTGTCCGTTTGCCTGCATACCTCGTGCAGTGCGCGCCGCGAAACCGGCGCATTGGCCAGCGGGCGCCGGTTGCTGGAGGCGCTGCCCGGTGTCGAGCTGAAGATCCAGGCCTACGAATCCGAATGCTGCGGCTTCGGCGGCACGTTCGCGGTCAAGCAGCCCGACATCTCCGCCGCGATGGCCGGCGACAAGGTGGATGCGCTGGCCGAAAGCGGTTGCGATGCCTTCGTCAGCGGCGACTGCGGCTGTCTGCTCAACCTCAACGGCTCGCTGGCGCGTCGCGAGGTGCCGCTGCAGGGCCGGCATATCGCCAGCTTCCTGCGCGAGCGCTGGGGCCTGCCCGCACCGGATGCCGGCGCATGAGCCTGCCCGCTGCGTCAGCCCGCGCGCGCTCCGCGATCCTGTCGCGGCTGCGCGCCGCCGCGCCGGTCGAACTGCCGGCGCCGGATGTCGCCGCGTACTACGCCGATGCCGGCATGCCGTCGTCGGCCGCGATGCGCGAGCGTTTCATCGCGCAGGCGCGCGGCTGGCGTGCCGAGGTGATCGAGACCGATGCCGCTTCGTGGCCAAGCGCGCTCGCCGCGGTGCTGGCGGACAAGGGCGTGCGCCGGCTGATGGCGGGCCGCAACACGGCGCTGGTCGACGGCCTGCACGCCGCCACGCAGGCGGTGACGCTGGACTGGTACGACGCGCCCATCGAAACGCTCAAGCCGGTGCTGTTCGACACCGTCGATGCCGGCATCACCACCACGCTGGGCGGCATCGCGGAAACCGGCAGCCTGATCCTGTGGCCGGACGTGCGCGAGCCGCGCACGCTGTCGCTGCTGCCGCCACTGCACATCGCGGTGCTGCGCGAAGACGACCTGCTGCCCACGCTGTACGCGGCCATGCGGCACCGTCAATGGGCGGCGGGCCTGCCCACCAATGCGCTGCTGGTCACCGGGCCGTCCAAGACCGCCGACATCCAGCGCCTGCTGGTGTACGGCGCGCACGGTCCGCGCGAACTCGTCATCCTGCTGCTGCGCGCGGAGGCCACGGCATGAGCGCGGTGCGGCCCGCCGCCGATCCGGTCGCGTTCAAGGACAACGCGCGCCTGGTGCTGGCCGATCCGGTGCTGCGGCGTGGTTTCCGCGGCGCGATGGACTACCTGGCCGACAAGCGTGCCGCGCAGTTCCCCGAGCACGACGCGTTCGAGCGCCTGCGCTCGCTGGGCGAACACCTGCGCAAGCGTGCGCTGTCGCGGCTGCCGGACCTGCTGGAACAGCTGGAGCAGGCGCTGCACGCACGCGGCGTGCAGGTGCACTGGGCGGAGGATGCGGCCGATGCGAACCGCATCTTCCAGGAGATCGCCGCACGCCACGACGCCACGATGATGGTGAAAGGAAAGTCGATGGTCAGCGAGGAGATCGAGCTGAACCACCGTATGCAGGAGCATGGCATCGCCTGTGTCGAGACCGACATGGGCGAGTACATCCTGCAGCTCGACAACGACCGGCCCAGCCACATCATCATGCCGGCGATCCACAAGACCAAGGAAGACGTGGCGAAGATCTTCGCCGAGCACATCCCCGGTGCGGGTTACACCGAGGACGTGGACGAACTGATCGCGATCGGCCGCGTGGCGCTGCGCGACAAGTTCCGACAGGCGAAGATCGGGGTATCCGGCGTCAACTTCATGGTGGCCGAGACCGGCTCGCTGGCACTGGTGGAGAACGAAGGCAACGGACGGCTGTCGACGACGGTGCCGGACGTGCACATCGCCATCACCGGCATCGAGAAGGTCATCGAGAAGCTCGAACACGTGCCGCCGCTGTTCACCCTGCTGACGCGCTCTGCCACCGGCCAGGCCGTGACCACCTACCTCAACGTCATCAGTGGTCCGCGCCGCGAGGGCGAGAAGGACGGGCCGCGCGAAGTGCACCTGGTGCTGCTGGACAACGGCCGCAGCCAGGCCTTCGCCGAGGAACGCTTCCGCGCGACACTGCAGTGCATCCGCTGCGGCGCGTGCATGAACCACTGTCCCGTCTATGCGCGCATCGGCGGCCTGTCGTACGGCACAACTTACCCGGGACCGATCGGCGCGATCATCTCGCCGCACCTGCTGGGGCTGGAGTCGACCCGCGATCTGCCGACCGCGTCCAGCCTGTGCGGTGCCTGCGGCGACGTCTGCCCGGTGGGCATTCCCATCCCCGAGCTGCTGATGCACCTGCGCGAAGCCGGACGGCACCATCGTCCCGCAGTGCAGCAGCGCGACGCATTGAAGGGGCAGGGAGCAGTGCGTAGCATCCCGGAGGTCATCGCCTGGAAGGCGTGGCGACTGCTGTATTCCAACGGGATGCGCTATCGCCTGTTCACCTGGATCGCCTCCCGGCTGCGCGGCCTCACGCCTGCGCACCAGGGCGGCTGGACCCGATCACGTACGCCGCTGACGCCCGCGCCGCGCTCGCTGCGCGAGCGATGGCGGACGTCGCGCACCCACAGCATCACCGATACGCACAGCACGCAGGAGAAGTAGGGAACACGCTGGAAACGACCGCGGACCGGGAGCATCCGCAGTCCATACACACGAACGGCACGCAAGCGGGAGCGTCTTGGGCCGGCCTTGGGAGGGGTGGCATGGCAACTGTCCAACAGCACGTCGAAACGGTGTTGCGGGTGATCCATTCGGGATCGCCCAGCATCGGAAGCAACGCCAATACCGATCTGATCCACCGCTCGTGGCGCCGCTGCGCCACCGAGCATGCCCTCGATCCGGCGATGCGCCCGGACGTGCGCATCGAAACCAATTCGCGCCTGCGCGAATGCCGGCAGCAGGTGGAAGAACACCTGCACGTCGCGCGCGCCGGCATGGAGCAGCTGTACAAGCACGTCTCCGACCTCGGTTATGTGCTGCTGCTGACCGATGCGGAAGGCGTCACGCTCGACTTCATCGGCAACGACACCTGGGATGCGCCGCTGCGCCGCGCCGGCCTGGCGCTGGGTGCCAACTGGAACGAGGTCCATGCCGGCACCAACGGCATCGGCACGTGCATCGCCGAGCAGTCGACGGTGATCTGCGACCGCGAGGACCACTTCTACATCGGCCATATCGGCCTCAGCTGCACCAGCACGCCGCTGTACGATCCCGATGGCGCCTTCATGGGCGCGCTGGACGTGTCCGCGCTGTCGTCGCCGGACCGGCGCGAGAGCCTGCACCTGGCGCGCCACCTGACCGTGCTGCACGCGCGGATGATCGAGGACGCCAACTTCATCCGCCAGTTCCGCGCGCACTGGATCCTGCGCCTCGGCACGGTCGGACCGCTGGTCGATGTCTGTGGCGAACTGATGCTGGCGGTGGACCGCGACGGCCGCATCGTCGGCGCCAACAGCGGTGCGCGCCAACAGCTGCGCCTGCTGGAATCGCTGCATACGCGCGACGCCGCGCGCGCACAACTGGTCGGCAACCACCTGACCGGCGTGTTCGGCACGCGCATCGACGACATCTGGCGTCTGACCAAGGGCACCTCGCACGATTCGCGCGGCGTGGTGACCACGTGGGACGGACAGGGCTACCACGCCTCGATGATCGCGCCGAAGACCGCGCCGCGCCTGCACGTGCCGGACGCCGGTGAAGCGCCGCGCAATCCCGTGCAGGACAGCGTGCTGTCGCGGCTGTCCGGTGGCGATCCGCGCATGGACCAGCTGCTGGAACGTGCGGCGCGCCTGGTCGACAAGCCGGTCAGCATCTTCCTGCAGGGCGAGACCGGCACCGGCAAGGAAGTGTTGGCTCGCGCGCTGCACGATGCGAGCCGCCGCGCGGAGCGTTCGTTCGTGGCGGTCAACTGCGCGGCCATCCCGGAGTCGCTGATCGAGAGCGAGCTGTTCGGCTACGCACCGGGTACGTTCACCGGTGCGCGCAGCAAGGGCATGAAGGGACTGATCCAGCGTTCCGACGGCGGCACGCTGTTCCTCGACGAAATCGGCGATATGCCGCTGCCGTTGCAGACGCGCCTGCTGCGCGTGCTGGCGGAACGAGAGGTGTTGCCGCTGGGTGCGGACGAACCGGTACGCGTGGATCTCAATGTGGTCGCCGCCTCGCACCGCGACCTGCGCCGGCAGATCGTCGCGGGCACGTTCCGCGAGGACCTGTACTACCGGCTGTGCGGCGCCACGCTGGCGTTGCCGGCGCTGCGCGAACGCGGCGACAAGGCGTTCCTGATCGAGCGCATCCTGGAGATGGAAGCGCAGGCGATGGGCGTGCGGGCCGAGATCGACCCGCGTGCCGTGGCGGTGCTGCTGCGCCACGAATGGCCCGGCAACATCCGCGAACTGCGCAATGCCCTGTGCTACGCGCTGTCGATCGCCGATGGCGCCACGGTCCGCGTCGACCACCTGCCCCAGGAGGTCTTCGAGGCCGACGGCGCCGCCGTGCCCGCGACGGCGACGGTCATCCCGTTCCCGCGCGAGCCTGCGGCCGGCACCGATGAACGCGGCGAGCTGCTGGAGGTGCTGCGCCGCAATCGCTGGAACATCAGCGAGGCCGCGCGCGATCTGGGCGCATGCCGCGCCACCGTCTACCGGCGGATGAAGCGGCTGGACATCGTGTCGCCGACGCAGACCGACTAGCACCGTTCTCCTGCAGTGCGCATGGCGTGACCATGCGACCCGACGGCCCGTCCTTGCGACGGGCCGTCTTCGTTTGCATCGCCATCGCATCGCCGCGCGCCAGTGGGTGCGACACCTGTCGCAGGCGACTGCGACAGCTGGTCGCATGCAGGTGTCGCATGTTCATTGCACTGCCGCATGGATTCGACGGCATGCGCCAATGCCATCGGCATCAAGTCATTGATTCCACACGCATGCACGCGCATGGCTCCGTTGCACTGCAACGTGGCACGCGGCTTGCGCTATCTCCTGCGTGGACCTGATGCGCCTGCGCACCGGTGTCCCGGAACCACCATCGCCGCGCGGACAACGATCCGCTGACCGGCCGGTCCATTCACTCGGGAGGGAAGCACCACCATGAAGAGAGAGACGATGCCGTCGCTGCCGCGCCTGTTGCCGCTGGCCCTGTTGCCGCTGCTGGCGATCGCGGGCACGGCCAGCGCGCAGACCACGTTCGACGTGATCGGTCCGCGCGAGTACGAGCTGCCGGTCGGCTTCGAGCCGTTCAACGTGTTCGTGCAGTACGCCACGTACCAGGACAACGGGCGCATCTTCAATGCCGATGGCGACCGCGTCGACGGCTCGGGCAGCAAGGCGCTGACCGGCCTGTCCAAGTACGTGCGCTTCTGGACACCGGAATCGAACAAGAAGATCGGCGTGGCCTGGGAAGTGATCGTGCCCGAAGTCTCCATCCGCAACACGTCCGCCGCGCCGGGCGACCGCTACATCAGCGGCATCGGCGACCCGATGACCGGCTTCGCCATCTGGTACAAGCCCAGCGAGAAGGCCACGCTCGGCTTCCAGTCGTTCGTGCAGGTGCCGGTGGGCACCGAGCGTGTCAGCGACACCAACTGGAAGAACCTGTCCAGCTTCTTCTGGGACTGGCGCATGGGCGACAAGTTCGGCTGGACGGGCGATGCCGGCTTCGTCTGGCAGAGCCACCGCGACAACGGCATCCAGCCCGGCGTGACGCTGCACACCAACAACCGTTTCGCCTACCGCGCGTCGCAACGGTTGGAACCGTTCCTGGCGCTCGACGCCGAGCGCACGGATTCGAACGATGGCCTGCCGACCGGCTGGGCGATCGATGGCGGCGCCGGCCTGATGGTGCACACGTTCGACAACCAGTCGATCACGGTGCGCTATTCGACTTCGCTCGATGGCAAGAACCACAGCGTCAACGACAGCTTCAACCTGAAATACGCCTACGTGTGGTGATCGCCGCCGGTGGCGCGCCGCTCCCCGTGGACGACGCGCCTGCAAGGACAACACAAGCAAAGGAAACCCCATGACACAGACTTACCAGAACTACATCGATGGCGCGTTCGTCGCCGGCGGCAGTGCGACCATCGACGTGACCAACCCCGCCGACGGTGCATTGCTCGCGTGCATCCCCGACAGCGACGCCGCGACGGTCGACGCCGCCGTGTCCGCCGCGCGGCGTGCGCAGCCGGCGTGGGAGAAGCTCGCGCCGATCGAACGCGCCGGCTGCCTGCGCAAGATCTCCGCCAAGCTGCGCGAACATCGCAAGGACCTTGCCGGCGTGATCGTGCGCGAGCAGGGCAAGATCCAGCAGCTGGCGCAGGTCGAAGTCGACTTCACCGCCGACTACATCGACTACATGGCCGAGTGGGCGCGCCGGCTGGAAGGCGAGATCCTCACCAGCGACCGCGCCAACGAGAACATCTTCCTGTTCCGCAAGCCGATCGGCGTGGTCGCCGGTATCCTGCCGTGGAACTTCCCGTTCTTCCTGATCGCCCGCAAGCTGGCGCCCGCGCTGATCACCGGCAACACCATCGTGATCAAGCCGAGCGAAGAGACGCCGATCAACGCCTACGAGTTCGCGAAACTCGTCGCCGAGACCGACCTGCCGAAGGGCGTGTTCAACCTCGTTGGCGGCCTCGGGCGCAGCACCGGCCAGGCGCTGGTCGAGCATCCTCAGGTCGACCTGATCACCTTCACCGGCAGCGTCGCCACCGGCAGTCGCATCATGCAGACGGCCGGTCGCAATCTGACCCGGGTGAACCTGGAACTCGGCGGCAAGGCACCGGCGATCGTGCTGGCCGATGCCGACCTCGACCTGGCGGCGGAGGCGATCTACGACTCGCGCGTCATCAACACGGGGCAGGTCTGCAACTGCGCCGAGCGCGTCTATGTCGAACGCGGTGCGCATGAAGCGCTGGTCGAGCGGCTGGTGAAGCTGTTCCGCGACACGAAGTACGGCGATCCATCCGAGCGCGACGACCTGCAGATGGGGCCGCTGGTGAACCAGGCCGGCCTGGACAAGGTGTCGGCGGCGGTGGAGCAGGCCAAGCGCGACGGCGCCACCATCGTCACCGGCGGCAAGCCGGCCGACCTGGGCAAGGGCTTCCACTACGAGCCGACGCTGATCGTCGATGCGCGCGCCGACATGGCGATCATGCGCGAGGAGACGTTCGGCCCGGTGCTGCCGATCCAGGTGGTCGACAGCCTGGACGAGGCCATCGCGCTGGCCAACGACTCCGAGTACGGACTGACGTCGTCGATCTTCACCCGCGACATCAACGCGGCGATGAAGGCCGCGCGCGAGCTGCGCTTCGGCGAGACCTACATCAACCGTGAGCATTTCGAAGCCATGCAGGGCTTCCATGCGGGCCGGCGCAAGTCCGGCATCGGCGGCGCCGACGGCAAGCACGGCCTGCTCGAATTCACCGAGACCCACGTGGTCTACCTGCAGACGCCCTGAAGAAGAGAACAGCCACGATGAGCGAAGCGAAAGAACAGGGCGGTTGCGCGTGCGCGTGCGCCGGACATCCCGACGACAGCGGACGACGTAGCATGCTGACAGGCGCACTCGCGCTGGCGGCATTGGCGCCGTTGGCCGCCGTCAGCGGTGGTGCGCAGGCGCAGGCATCCGCCCCGGCTGCCACGCGCAGCCCGAAGCCGGAGCCGGGCGACAAGCTGGCTTTCATGATCGGGCCGAAGGCAGGCAAGGAAGTGAAGCCCGCCGACATCGAAGTCGGCAAGCCGCCGGTGCTCGCGTATCCGATGGATCCGGCGACCGGCAAGGTGCTGATCTCGAAAGCCAACCTGCTGACCGTGGTGCGGCTGAAGCCGGCCGACCTGAAACCGACCAGCGCCCGCAACGCCGCCGACGGCATCGTCGCGTTCTCGTCGCTGTGCACGCACTACGGCTGTCCCATCACCACGCTGCATCCGAGCCAGACGCAGATCGTCTGCAACTGCCATGGCTCGGTGTTCGACGCGGCCAACCGCGGCGCCGTCACCACGGGACCGGCCACGCGCCGGCTCGCGATGCTGCCGGTGACGATCAAGGACGGCGCGCTGGTGGTCAGCGGCAAGTTCGACGGACCGCTCGGCCCGCCGACCACCTGACCTGCGTGCCGTTCCACGTCCACGTTCCCTTTTGCACCACACACACCAACGCTTCACCCGGGAGGAGACCCATGCACCTGAAACTGATCACGGCCGCGCTCGTCGCGTCCCTCGCTTCGGCCCCGCTCGCCGCGGCCGATTATCAACCCGTCACCGATGCGCGCCTGGCCAAGCAGGAGCCCGCGAACTGGCTGCTGACCAAGGGCAACTACGCCGGCTGGAGCTACAGCGAACTGGACCAGGTCACCACCGCCAACGTCGCCAAGCTGCGGCCGGTGTGGTCTGCGGCCACCGGCGTGAACTCGGGCCATGAAGCGCCCGCGATCGTCAACGGCGACTACATGTTCGTGGCCACGCCGCATAACCAGGTGATCGCCTACGACACGCGCACCGGCAAGGTCCGCTGGAAGTTCGTGCGCGAGGTGCCGGAAGGCCTGGGCGCGCTCCATCGCACCAACCGCGGTGTGTCGCTGTACGGCGACAAGGTGTACGTGGGCAGCATCGACTGCATGCTCAGCGCGCTGGACGCCAAGACCGGCACGCTGGTGTGGGAAGCGCAGGTCTGCGACTGGGAACAGGACAGCGCCTACATCACGTCCGCGCCGCTGGTGGTCAAGGGCAAGGTGCTGATCGGCCCGTCCGGTGGCGAGTTCGGCGTGCGCGGCTTCCTCAAGGCGTTCGATGCCGAAACCGGCAAGCTCGCGTGGACGCGCTACAGCGTGCCGGCGCCGGGCGAGAAAGGCTTCGAGACGTGGCCGCAGGACGGCGAGTGGAAGGACGCGTGGAAGAACGGTGGCGGCACCATGTGGATGCCGGGCAACTACGACGCCACCAACAACGTCATCTACTGGGGCGTCGGCAACGGCGCGCCGTGGCTGGGCGACCAGCGCCCGGGCGACAACCTCTATCTGGCCTCGGTGCTTGCGCTGGATCCGGAGAGCGGCGACATCGTCAGCCACTTCCAGTACCACTGGAACGATTCGTGGGACTGGGCGGGCATGAACGCACCGACGCTGGTCGAGTTCAACCGCAATGGCAAGAAGGTATCGGGCCTGATCAGCGCGCAGCGCAACGGCCGCCTGTACTGGCTGGACCGCGACGACAAGGGCCAGATCACCTACAACAAGTCCGAGCCGTACGTGCACAACACGGTGTTCACCAGCATCGATCCGAAGACCGGCCGCCCGACCTACAACGAAGAAGCGAAGCCGGCGACCGGCAAGACGCGTACCTACTGCCCCAGCCTGTGGGGTGGCAAGGACTGGCCGTACGAGGCGTACAACCCGAAGACGGGCATGCTGTACATCCCGTACAACGACAACCATTGCCTCACGCTGACCGGCATGATCCAGCCGCGCATCCCGGGCCAGTGGTCGGCGGGCGTGGACATCAACCGCCTCGACCTGTCGGTGAAGAAGGGCTTCGACCACATCGGTGGTATCCAGGCGTGGAGCGTGGATGGCGGCAAGGAAGTGTGGCGCGAGAAGTATCCGCACTCGTGGAACTGGGGCTCGATCATGACCACGGCCGGCGGCGTGCTGTTCGCCGGTGGCACCAACGACCGCATGTTCCGTGCGTATGACGCCAAGACGGGCAAGCTGTTGTGGGAGTTCCCCACGCCGTCCGGCATCATCGCGCCGCCCAGCACCTTCACCGTCGATGGCAAGCAGTACATCGCCGTGGTGTCCGGCTGGGGCGTGGACGCGCAATGGATCCAGGGCAAGATGCACGGCCTGGCGGGATGGGAGAAGGCGGTGCCTGAAGGCGGCTCGGTGTGGGTGTTCGCACTCGGCGACTGATCCACGTCTTCGCTCTCTCTGCCTGCGCGGCCCCGGTGACGGGGCAGCGCAGCGCAGTCACCACGATTCACAGGAACTCCCCCATGCCATCGAAATCCGTACTTTCCTCTCTCGTCGTGGCCGTGCTTGCGTTGCTTCCTTTGCACGCGGCGGCCAAGACCTGCAACGTCGCCATCGGCAGCAACGATGCGATGCAGTTCGACACGCAGGAGATCCGCATCGCCGCCGACTGCACGCAGGTGAAACTGACGCTGCGGCATACTGGCGCCCTTCCCGCCGAGGTGATGGGCCACAACTGGGTGTTGACGACCACGGCAAACCTGGAGGCGCTCGCGACGGCCGCCGGAAAACTTCCCGCCAGCAGCGATCACGTGCCCAAGGGCGACGCACGCGTGCTGGCGGCCAGCAAGGTGGTGGGCGGTGGACAGTCGACCACCTTCACCTTCTCCTCGTCGGTGCTACGCAAGGGTGGCGACTACACGTTCTTCTGCTCGGTGCCGGGCCATTGGATGATGATGAAAGGCAAGTTGGTGTTCGGATGATCCAGGCATGCGCATGAGATCGCGCGTGTCGCCGCTGCTGGGCGCCGTGCTGTTGGCGCCGGGCGCGATCGCCGCGCCTGCGGGCGAGCCGGCGGCGCCGATGGAAACGCTGGACCGCGTGGTCGTGACTGCGACGCGGCTGGAGACGGTGACCGCCTTCGACGCACCGGCATCGACCAGCGTGGTCGCGCTCGGCGATGGTGGTGCGCGTCCTCAGGCGGCGTTGTCGGAAGTCCTTGACGGGATTCCCGGCCTGCTGGCGCGCGAGCGGCAGAACCTCGCGCAGGACACGCAGCTGTCGATCCGCGGCTTCGGTGCGCGTTCGACGTTCGGCGTGCGCGGCCTGCGGCTGTACGCCGACGGCGTGCCGGCGACGATGCCGGACGGGCAGGGGCAGGTCTCGCACGTCACCATGCTCGCGGCGGATCGCGTCGAAGTGCTGCGCGGTCCGTTCTCGGCGCTGCACGGCAACTCGTCCGGCGGCGTGATCCAGGTCTGGAGCGACATCCCCGACGAGGGGCACGAAGCGCGCGTGCAGGCCAGCGTGGCCAGCCACGACAGCACCGTCATCGGCGCACGCCTGCGCGGTGCGGGCGAGGTACTGGGCTACAGCGTGGCGGCGTCCGTGCTGGATACGCAGGGCTATCGTGACCACAGTGCGGCGCGGCGCGAGTCGCTGAACGCCAAGCTGCGTTTCCGTCCCGGTGCCGGCACGCTGGATCTGTTGCTCAATCATTTCAATGCGCCCGATGCGAAGGATCCGCTGGGTCTGACGCGCATGCAGGCGTGGACGGATCCGAGCCAGGCATCGCCGGTCGCGACCCAGTACGACACGCGCAAGTCGGTCCGCCAGGACCAGCTGGGTGTTGTCTACGAATGGCCCTTCGCGGAAGGCCATCGCCTGCGCGCGATGGCCTATGGCGGACGACGCGAAGTGGAGCAGTACCTGGCGCTGCCGATCGCGGCACAGGCGAACCGGCTGAACTCCGGTGGCGTGATTGATCTGGACAACGACTACGGCGGCGCCGACCTGCGCTGGTCGTGGGCCGGCGATCTCGCCGGGCGGCCGTTCGAGCTGAGTGCAGGCGCCAATGCGGATCGCCAGCGCCAGCATCGCCGCGGCTACGAGAACTTCGTCGGCACGACCCTGGGGGTGCGCGGCGCGCTGCGCCGCGACGAGCGCAACCAGGTGTGGAACGTGGACCAGTATGCGCAGGCGTGGTGGCGTGTCGCGCCGCGCTGGTCGCTGCTGATGGGCGCGCGGCACAGCCGGGTCGGTTTCCGCTCGGACGACGACTACATCGCGACCGGCAATCCCGACGACAGCGGTCGCGTGGTCTACGAGCGCACGACGCCGGTGGCCGGCGTCGTGCTCACGCCGGCGGACGCGTGGCGTGTGTATGCGTCGGTCGGACGCGGCTTCGAAACGCCGACCTTCAACGAGGTCGGCTACCGCGCGGACGGTGGCGCCGGACTGGCGTTCGACCTGCGACCGGCGACCACGCGCAATGCCGAGCTGGGCATGAAGTGGCGCGGTGAGCACGGCGCGCGCGTCGAAGCCGCGCTGTTCCGCGCCGATACCGACGACGAACTGGCGGTCGCGCGCAATGTCGGCGGCCGCAGCAGCTTCCGCAATGTCGGCGCCGCCCGCCGGCAGGGTGTGGAGATGCAGGCGGACCTGCCGTTGTCGGAAGCCTGGCAACTTCAAGCCGCCTATACCTGGCTGGATGCGACCTTCCGCGACAGCTTCCCGATCTGTACGGCGAGCGGTTGCACCTCGCCCGTCGTGCAGGTGGCGGCTGGCACGCGCATTCCCGGCGTCGCACGGCAGCAGGCGTCGTTGCGGCTACGCTGGCAGGGCAAACAGTGGAATGCTGCGGCGCAGCTGCTGGGCGTCGGCGATGTCACGGTGAACGACACCGGCAGCGAACGCGCACCTGGCTACGGCCTGCTCAACCTCGAAGTGGTGCGCGACTGGTCGGCGGGCAGCGGGCGCCTGCAGGGCTTCGCGCGCATCGACAACGCGCTGGACCGCTTCCACATCGGCTCCGTCATCGTCAACGAAGGCAACGGGCGCTTCTACGAGCCCGGCGCGGACCGCACGTTCACCGTCGGCCTGCGCTGGCTGTGGGCGGACGGCTGAAGCGCACGTGCCTCAGGGTGGCGCCGCGCCTTTTGCAGGGCGTTGCGAGGCGACGTACTGCATGATGTCGATGAAGGGCGCCACCCAGTAGACATCCGGGTGCGCGGCGAGATGGCGCAGCAGCTGTTCGTGCGCCTCGTTGGACACCGCCAGGTGGTCGCCGCCGATGCCGTGGAAGGTGAAGCTGACCATCGTGCCGCGGCGAGCGGCCTCTTCCACGCGCGCGATCAGCTGCTCGCCGGTGACGTCCACCGGCACGTCGACCGGTACCGCCGCGGGATCGAGCGTCGCCATGTCGTCGATCACGCCGCCCTGGCCGAGTTTGATGGCGACGAACTCCGAGGCGATGGCATCGATGTAGTTGCCGTCACGCGCCTGGGTATCGCCGCAGGGCACCGTCATCGTCCGCTCACGCCTGCCATCGATCGCCGTCAGCATGACGTTCGCCAGCAGCACCTGGTCGCGCAACTGCGCCACGGTCGTGGTGTCCAGATCGCGATGCGCAGGAACCCACTGCCTGTCGGGGAGCGATGAAGAACAGGCATGGAACAGGGTGTGGTTGCCGAGTTCATGGCCGTTGCGCGCCGCCGCCGCCCATTCCCGTTGGCGCGTGCGCAGGGTGTCCGAGGCCAGCGTCAGGTAGAAGCTGCCCTTCAGGCCGTGGCGGTCGAGCGCGGGAATCGCGTTGTCGAGTTGCGACGGCGCCGCATCGTCATAGGCGAGGCTGACGGCGGCCTTCCTGCCACCGGGCCATGGAAACGGCTCGGCAGCCTGCGTCGTCCCGGCGACGGTCGCCAGGACCAGCAGCGCGAACCGCCGTGCGCCGCGCATGCCTACTGCACCAGCGTCTGGATGGCGCGTGCCGGGATCGTCACCACCGCCGAGGCCTGGCCGACATAGAAGTTGTAGGCGATCTCCTTGTCGGTGGGATTCATCACCACGGTCGCCAGGCGACCGTCGGGGTTGACGAAGGACGTGGCCAACAACGTGCTGCGGCTGGTGGCGGTGCTGACGCGACGCGCTTCCGGACGGATGAACTTCGAGAAGTGCCCGATGTAGTAGTAGCTCGGCGTGTAGATCAGCTCGCCCGTGCGCGTATCGGCGTGCAGCGGTGCGAAGCAGAAGTTGCCGACGTGGTTGGGGCCCCCCGTCTGGTCGAGCAGCATGTTCCAGTCGGTCCAGCCCACGGCACCGTTGTTGAAGTCGTTGATCATCGAGGTGCCGTAGCGCTCGGCATTCGGCCAGTGCTGGTAGCGCGTCGGGTCGAACTTCTCCACCGCCGCCTCGGTCAGCAGCACCGGCTTGTCGGGAAAGGCTTCTGTCACTGCGGCGACGTTGCGGAACATGGGGTCGAAGCCGGCCCACGTCTCGTACCAGTGGAAGCCCAGGCCCCACGCGTACTTCGCCGCTTCCGGATCGCCCAGGATCACCTGTGCGCGGTACAGCATCATGTCGCGGTTGTGGTCCCACACGATGATCTTCTTGTCGGCATAGCCGGCCGCGTGCATGGTCGGGCCGAGGTGCAGCTTGAGGAAGTCGCGCTCCTCTTCGGCCGTGTACAGCATCGACTCCCAGGTCTGCGTGGCCATGGGCTCGTTCTGCACGGTGATGCCCCAGATCGGGATGCCTTCCTTCTCGTAGGCCTGGATGAACTTCACGTAGTAGTTCGCCCACGCATCGCGGTACTCGGGCAGCAGCGCGCCGCCCTTCAGCATGTGCTTGTTCGTCTTCATGAAGGCCGGCGCGCTCCACGGGCTGGCGTACAGCGGCAATGCGCCGCCCGCTGCCGCGATGGCCTGCTTGATCATCGGGATGCGCGCGGTGCGGTCGTGCTCGATGGAGAAGGTGGCGAGATCCTTGTCGCCCTCCTCAATGTAGGTGTAGCTGGCGGAGCTGAAGTCGGAGCTGTGGATGGTGGTGCGCGCGATCGAATAGCCGATGCCGTCCTGCTTGTCGTAGTAGGCGCGCATGAACTCGGCGCGCCTCTCGGGCGACAGCGTGGCGTAGACCTCGGCGGTGGAGTCGGTGATCGCACCGCCGATGCCGAGCAGGGCCTGGAACTTCTTCGACGGATCGACGAAGACGGAGTTTTCCACTTCGATCAGCGTGTGTCCGGGCTGCAACGTGGCCGTGCCCGCCTGACTGAGCCGTTGGTTCGAACCTTGCGCGGTCGTATAGATCGTGACGGTCGTCGCGGCGTGCATGGCGTCCCTTGTTTCGGCAGCGTCGGCGCCGGAGAGTCCGGCAGCCATGGTTACCCCGAGCGCGGCGGCGGACAGGAATCGGATGGAGTGCATCGGAATACCTCGCAGGAAGGAAGGGCAATCCCATGTCATGGCAGCGGCATCGGATGCGCGGTAGTTGACAGCGCTGTCATACCGTTGCTACATCTTGCTGTCAACCGTATGCGCGCCGGGCGTCGCGATGGAGGGATCAAGGGCGGTGTCCGTCGCACGCGCGGGGCAGGAACGTGCTGCCATGCAACAACCGTTTGCGCGTGTCCGTGGTCAGCAGGCCGGCATGCATCGCATCCCGCCGTGATCGAGGGGCGCGGTGCGCGGTATCCAAGCAGTAGTCATCGCTGTCAGAATCCGGCGTCGTGCCGGGAGGGTGGTCGCAGTGGAGCAGGAACAACCCCATGCGTAGTCGGATCGAAGACGTGGCCGCCGCGGCCGGCGTGTCCATGAAGACCGTGTCGCGGGTGCTCAACAACGAGCCCAACGTGCGCGAGGAAATGCGCCAGCGGGTCATGAAGGCGGTCGAACAGCTGCAATATCGGCCCAATCTGTCCGCGCGCAGCCTGGCCGGGCAGCGTTCCTACGTGATCGCGCTGGTCTACAACAATCCTTCGCGCAATTACCTGATGGAAATCCAGAGCGGCATGCTGGATGCCTGTCGTGACAACCACTACAACCTGGTGCTGGCGCCGGTCGGTGCGCCGAAGCAGCGCAAGGCCGATGACCTGAAAGTCGTGTTCGAGCATTTCTCGCCCGATGGCGTCGTGCTGATTCCTCCATTGACGGACGATCCGGTGGTGCTGGAGTTCCTGGAGGCCCACGACGTGCCGTTCGCGTGCATCGCGCCCAAGCATCCCAGCGACCGCATCGGCGTGATGATGGACGAAACAGCGGCGGTCCTCGAACTGATCGCCGGACTGGTGGCTCAGGGGCATCGCCGCATCGCGCATATCAAGGGGCCACCGGCGCACGGTGCATGCCAGTGGCGTTACAAGGGATACAAGGACGCCTTGCGTGCAGCAGGGCTGGAGTACGACGCCGACCTCGTCGTGCAGGGCGCGTTCTCGTTCGAATCCGGGATCGAGGCCGGTGATCGGCTGCTGGACCTGGCTGCGCCGCCCACCGCCATCTTCGCCGCCAACGACGACATGGCTGCGGGCGTCATCCGTGCCGCGTGCGAGCGCGGACTGTCGGTGCCACGCGACATCTCGGTCTGTGGCTTCGATGACACGCCCATCGCGCGCCACATCTACCCCGCCCTGACGACGGTGCGTCAACCGACCTCGGAAATGGGCCAACTCGCAACACTGCAGTTGCTCGCCCGAATCCGCGCCGACGACGCCGGCAGCATGGTGCGCGTCGAGCACGAAGTGCTGTTCCGCGAATCCACGCAGCCTCCCCCGAAGCGCTGACAGTCGCGCGTCGCGTTGTCCGACTGGTCCGGATGACGCTGTCGCTGGTCGTGCGATCGGGCATCTGTCTTCTCCGGATTCCATACCAATAGAAAACCTTCCGTGTGGTCATGCGGAAAATTTCTTGCGGTGATGACCGGGGAAACAAGGTGGGAAAACGGTTTCAGCTGCGACGCAGCATGAGCTTCGCAGCTGAAAACAAGCAGTTTTCTCGCGACGATGAGGCGAATCACGAAAAGTTGACAACGCTGTCAATCGCGCGTCCAATGCGGCCCAATGTGAGAGGTGAAGGGACCTCGAGCACACGCGCCAACACCAAAAATCATTCGTGAATTTCCGGAGAGGGGAAAGTCCATGAAGCAAGTCCAGTCCGTTCCAAGGAAGCGGGTGCTGACATCCGCATTGTTGCTGGCGCTCGCCGGCCCCGCGTGGGCCCAGCAAGCCGAGCCGCAGGGCAACGCCAATCCCGCACCGACCACATCGAGCACGGCGGATCCCACCGAGCTCGACACCATCGTCGTGACGGGTATCCGGGCCAGCCTGGAATCGTCGATGAACCTCAAGCGCGATGCGCAAGGTGTCGTCGACGGCATCGTGGCCGAAGACATCGGCAAGTTCCCCGATACCAACCTCGCCGAATCGCTGCAGCGCATCAGCGGCGTATCGATCGACCGCACGCCCAGCGGCGAAGGCTCGAAGGTCACGGTGCGTGGCATCGGGCCTGACCACAATCTGGTGCTCCTCAACGGCCGCCAGATGCCTGGTGCCCTGCTGAATGGCTTCTCCGCGTCCAACTCGCGCGCGTTCGATTTCGCCAACCTCGCATCGGAAGCGGTGTCGGGCATCGAGGTCTACAAGACCGGCCTGGCCTCCAATCCGACCGGCGGCATCGGCGCGACGATCAACATCAAGACGGCCCGTCCGCTGGAAAGCGGGCCGCTCATGAACCTGGGCATGAAGACCGTCCACGACACGTCAAACGGCAATCTGCCCAAGACCATGCAGGGCAGCGACTGGACCGGCGAGATGTCGGGCATCTTCAGCCAGACCTTCGCCGACGGAAAGTTCGGTATTGCGGTCAACGGCAGCTATCAGGAACGCGACAGTGGCTTCAGCCAGGTTGGCGTGACGTCGGGCTGGCGCACCCATTTCGGCGGTGAAGGCGGCTGGGGTGCGATCGCGCCGGGCACGCCGGGCAACGACAACCTGCCCGGCCCGACCGACCTGTATTCGGTGCCGCAGAACCTCAACTACAGCGTCAATGGCATCCAGCGGCAGCGCACCAACGGTCAGGTGACCCTGCAATGGGCGCCGACGGATCGCATCACCACGACGCTGGACTACACGTATTCCGAAAACAAGATCCAGACGCGCCGCAACGAAATGTCGGTGTGGTTCAATTTCGTTGGCGTGGAAAGTGCCTGGACCAATGGCCCCGCCGCAGGCCCGGTGTTCTACCGTGAACGCATCCCGTGCACCGGCGTGCAGAATGCCAACGGTACCTACGAAGGGTGCAGCGATCTCGCCATGGCGGGCGGCATCAGCGCGACCAAGGCCGCGAACGAATCGCTTGGCTTCAACGTCGAATGGGAAGCGACGGACGCGCTGGACCTGGCGTTCGACTATCACCGGTCCAGTGCCGAGCTGACACCCGACAGCGAGTGGGGCTCGCAGGGCAATATCGGTACGGCGGCGTGGGTTCGTGGCGATACCACGGTCTATTTCGATGGCAAGCTGCCGATCCTGAACTACACGCTGGCGCCGGGCGTCAGTGGCGTGCTCCCCTCGCAGGCGCGTCCGACCGGACGCCAGTTCGTGAACGGCTACTCGCGTGGTGAAGTGGACCAGGGCCAGCTGAGCGGTACGTTCAAGTTCGGCGACTACTCCGACCTGAAGTTCGGCGTGGCCAACACCGAAGTCAGGAACCGGACCGCGTGGGGCATCAACGAAGCGGCAGACTGGGGCGGGATCGGCCTTGCGTCCAACTTCGACGACAGCCTGTGGCAGGTCGACGACATGGCGCGCTACTTCAATGCGTTCCCCGGTTACAAGGACCCGCGCTTCAACAGCCAGTTCCTGGTCTTCGACTACGAGCGCATGCGTCAGGCCGTGGGCAATTTCACCGGCAGGCCGGACCTGGCTCGTCGCCCGGACGACTACAACCGCGCCGACCTGCGCACCACCGAGAAGACCCGCAGCGCCTACCTGCAGTACAGCACCAGCTGGCAGACGCGCATCCCGGTCAACCTCGCCGTGGGCGTGCGTTACGAAAAGACCGAGATCGAATCCGGCGCGCAGGTGGATACCCCCGTCCTCGTA
The DNA here is from genome assembly GCF_001556105.1 of Pseudoxanthomonas mexicana. Classification (GTDB taxonomy): domain Bacteria; phylum Pseudomonadota; class Gammaproteobacteria; order Xanthomonadales; family Xanthomonadaceae; genus Pseudoxanthomonas_A; species Pseudoxanthomonas_A mexicana_A. Next base: position 69,140 of record NZ_LSIF01000073.1, read on the forward strand.
CGCTGGGTCGCGGACAACGAGTTCTTCACCGACATGGGCGCGAAGTCGTTCACCACCATGACGGGTGAGTACGACTATGTGCTGCCGAACATCGATACCAGCTTCGAACTGACCGAGGACATGGTGCTGCGTGCCAGCTATGGCCACTCGCTCGGCCGTCCCGGTTGGCAGGACATCCAGGGCGGACAGACCGTCAGCCCGCTGCTGCGCGTCAACGGCGGCAGCGGCAACTCCGGTAATCCGAACCTGCTGCCGCTGCTGTCGAAGAACATCGATCTGTCGTACGAGTGGTACTACGGTGATGCGAGCTACTTCTCGGTGGGCTACTACCGGAAGAACATCTCCAACTACATCGACAGTGGCGCTGGGTCGTTCCAGGACACGTTGTTCAGCCTGCCCACGCCGGTGGGGGGCGCGTACTGGAACGCCGCCATCGGTGCCGGTGGTTGCGGCAGCGCTGACGTGGGTTGCATCCGCGACTACATCTTCGCCAACTTCGACGGCCAGCCGGGCGTGGACAGCACGGCGGGCAGCGCGGGCGAGATCACCGGTATCGCCGGCAATCCGCTGGTGGTGTACAACGTCACCATTCCGGGCAATGCGGGTTCGCACAAGCTCAACGGCTTTGAGTTCGCCCTGCAGCACATGTTCGGCGACAGCGGCTTCGGTGTGGCGGCCAACTACACCATGGTCGACAGCGACAGCCTGTCGTACAACAACAATGCGAAGGGACCGCAGCAGGTGCTGATCGGCCTGAGCGACTCGGCCAACCTGGTGGGCTTCTACGACAAGGGGCCGTGGCAGGTGCGCCTGGCGTACAACTGGCGCGACAAGTTCCTCAGCGGGCAATACGACGGCGATGCCTCCGATCCCGCGAAGAACAATCCGGTGTATGTGGAGGCTTACGGTCAGCTCGACCTGAGCGTCGGCTACAAGTTCAGCGACCGCTTCTCGGTCCAGTTCGAGGGCATCAACCTCACGGACGAAACCGCACGGCTCAGCGAGCGCCACAAGAACATCCTGTTCTACGGCACCCAGACCGGTCCGCGCTACATGCTTGGTTTCCGCTACAACTTCCGCTGACGTCCGACGGCTGGTCCAGGCCCTGCATGGGCCTGGGCGGCATCGCCGAAGCCGCTGGTTTCCAGCGGCTTTGGCTTTGGGGCGGGTTTGATGTGTCCCGCCAGACGAACTCAGGCACGAGGTGGCGGCGTGGATGTTCCTGTCAGGCATGTAGTGATCCTCGGCGGTGGTTCGGCAGGCTGGCTCACGGCCGCCGTGCTGGCTGCCGAGCACCAGACCGCCTCGGATACCGGGTTGCGGATCACGTTGATCGAATCGCCGGATGTCGCGACGGTGGGCGTGGGTGAAGGCACCTGGCCGACCATGCGCGACACCTTGCGCAGGACCGGCGTCGACGAGACGGACTTCATCCGCGAGTGCGATGCGGCCTTCAAGCAGGGCTCCAAGTTCGTCCGCTGGCGCGAAGAGGTCGAGGGCGACTACTACCACCATCCCTTCGTGTTGCCGCCCGGGTTCCTGGAAACCCACCTGGCCACCGGCTGGATGGCGCACCGGGACGTGCCCTTCAGCATGCTGACGTGTTTCCAGGCGCACCTCTGCGAGGCGGGAAAATCACCCAAGCAATTCGCCACGCCGGAATGGGCTGCCGTGGCCAACTATGCCTACCACCTGGATGCCGCCAAGCTTGGCGTGTTCATGCGCAAGCACTGCGTCGAGAAGCTCGGCGTGCGGCACATCGCAGACCACATGGTCGAGGTGGAGACGCACGAGAACGGCGACATCGCCGCGTTGCGGACGCGCGAGCACGGTGCGATCGAAGGCGATCTGTTCGTTGATTGCAGCGGTATGCGTGCGCTGCTGATCGGCCAGCACTATGGCGTCGAGATCGAATCGCAGAAGGATGTGCTGTTCAATGACCGCGCCATCGCGACGCGGGTGCCTTATGCGGATCCCGGCGTCGAGATCGCCTGCCAGACCATCTCGACCGCGCAGGACGCGGGTTGGATCTGGGACATCGGGCTGCAGACTCGACGGGGCATCGGCCACGTTTATTCCAGTACCCATACGAGTGATGAAGCGGCGGAAGCGGCGCTGCGCCGCTACATCGTGGCGACGGGTGGCCGCGAGCAGGACATCGATACGCTGCCGAAGATCGTGATCCGCCCCGGCTTCAGGCGCGGGGCCTGGCACCGGAACTGCGTGGCCATCGGTCTTTCCAGCGGTTTCATGGAGCCATTGGAAGCGTCGTCCTTGGTCATGGTGGAGCTTGCCGCCGGCATGCTGGCCGACCAGATGCCCGCCACGCGCGCGGCCGTGGACATCGTCGCCAAGCGCTACAACGACATCTTCAGCTACCGCTGGGACCGGATCGTCGACTTCCTGAAGTTGCACTACGTCCTGAGCAAGCGCGACGACAGCGACTACTGGCGCGACAACCGAAGCCCCGACACGATACCGGAGCGGCTGCGCGACCTGCTCGAATTCTGGCGACACCAGCCGCCGTCCCGGTACGACCTCAACCGGGTCGAGGAAGTGTTTCCCTCGGCGAGCTACCAGTTCATCCTCTACGGCATGGGATTCATGCCTGACGCACGGCCGGCCACGCGACGCATGGACGACGTACGGCGCTCCGAAGAATACTTCCGCCAGTCCGCCGACATCGCCAGGAAGATGCTGTCGGCGTTGCCTGGGCATCGCGAGATGCTCGATCATGTGATGACGCGCGGGATGCCGCGCATCTAGGACGCCACCACCGATGCCCCGACACGCCCAGGTCAACAACATCGACCACAAGGACCTGCGAATCGACACCCGGCACAGTGCAACGCTGGGCGACGACGTCGGTTTCGCCGCCACGTTTCCTGCCGAGTTCCGCGATCTGCAGGCGTACTACCCGATCCTGTTCCGCAAGGATGCAAGGGGTGCGTTGTCGCCGATCGCACTGCTCGGGTTCGAGGAAGGGCGAAATCTGTTCCTTGATGGCGAGCGCTGGGATGCGCACTACCTGCCGCTGGCGATAGAACGGCAGCCGTTCCTGATCGGCCGGGACGGTGGCGACATGACGGTGCATATCGACCTCGACAACCCCAGGGTGGGGAGCACCGCCGGCCAGCCGCTGTTCCGCGAACATGGTGGCAACACCGAATACCTGGACCGGATCGCCTCGGTGCTGCTCACGCTGCACAACGGCCTGGAGCGCGTGCCTGCCTTCGTCGATGCCCTGCTGGCACTCGATTTGCTGGAATCTTTCGCGCTGGACGTGGAACTGGACGACGGGTCGGTCAATCGCCTGGCCGGTTACTACACCATCAACGAAGACCGCCTCCGCGGCCTCGATGCCGAAGCGTTGGGGCCTTTGCATGCATCGGGTCACCTGGAGCCGATCTTCATGGCAGTGGCATCGATCTCGAATTTCCGGTCCCTGATCGACAGGATGAATCGGAGCCGTGCTGGCGGACGCTAAGCCAATCCGCGAACAGCGCGGCGATGTGCGCGATGCGCTGTCCGGCGTGTTGCCGGCATCGTCCGGGCCGGTCGTGCTGCGAGGGCTTGTTGCGCATTGGCCGATGGTGGCCGCCGCGCGCGAATCGGTGCAGGCCGCCGTGGCGTACCTGCAAGGCTTCGAGCGTAGGGAAGCACCGCCGGTGGTCGCGACGGTCGCGGCGCCCGAGACCGGCGGTCGCGTGTTCTACAACGGCGACCTGAGCGGATTCAATTTCCGCCAGGAGCGGATTCCCCTGCGCGCGGTGCTCGATACGTTGCTCAAGTATGCGGAGCATCCATCGCCACCGATGATCTATGTCGCATCGACCACGATCGAGACGTGGTTGCCGGGGTTCCATGATGCCAACGGGTTGGCGCTCGAGGGGCGCGATCCGCTGGCCAGCATCTGGATCGGCAACCGCACCCGCATCGCCGCGCACCAGGATGTGCCCGACAACATCGCCTGCGTGGTGGCCGGGCGCCGTCGCGTCACCCTGTTTCCGCCCGACCAGTTGCGCAACCTGTACATCGGCCCGCTGGATTTCACGCCTGCCGGACAGGCCGTGAGCCTTGTCGATTTCTCGGCCCCTGACCTGGAGCGTTTCCCTCGATTCGCGGAAGCGATGCGGCACGCACAGGTGGCCGAGCTCGAGCCGGGAGATGCGGTGCTGATTCCGAGCATGTGGTGGCACCACATGGAGGGACTGGAGCCATTCAACGTGCTGGTCAATTACTGGTGGCGCGATGCGCCGGACTGGATGGACACACCGATGAACGTCCTGATGTATGCGCTGATGACGCTGCGCGACCTGCCGCCGCATGAGCGCGAAACATGGAGGGATGTGTTCCGCCACTACGTGTTCGAGGCGGGCGCGGATACCGCCGCCCATATCCCCGAGCAGGCCCGTCGCGTGCTCTCGCCGCTGGACGAAGGGCGCGCCCGCGACCTTCGTGCACGCTTGCTCAAACGCATCAATCGCTGACCATCGAACGCCAAGGAGCCTGCCTGTGAGCAACCAGACCGAGGACATCCGCAGCCGGCCCGTGAAACGCGTCGTCATTGCTGGCGGCGGTACGGCCGGCTGGATGGCGGCGGCGGCGATCTCACGGGTCCTGGGGACGGCACTGGACATCACGCTGGTCGAATCGGAGGAAATCGGCACCGTGGGGGTGGGCGAAGCCACCATCCCGACGCTGCTGAGCTTCCACCGGATGATCGGCATCGGCGAGCAGGAGTACATGGCTGCGGTGCAGGGCACCGTCAAGCTGGGCATTTCGTTCGAGAACTGGCTGGATGTCGGGCATCGCTACATCCACTCGTTCGGATTCAGCGGGAAGGACCGGGCGTCCACCGGCTTCCAGCACTTCTGGTTGCGCGGGCGCAAGGAAGGGATGGCCAGCGGTTACGAGGACTACTGCCTGGAGCTGAAGGCGGCGACTGAGGACCGCTTCGCGCATCTCCCCAACGGCGGCCTCAACTACGCCTACCACATGGACGCCAGCCTGTACGCGAAGTTCCTTCGGCAGTTCAGCGAACGCCACGGTGCCCGGCGCGTGGAAGGCAAGATCGCCGACGTCCTGACCGACGCGGAATCAGGCCACATCGCCGCGCTGAAGATGGAGAACGGCGACACGATCGAAGGCGATCTCTTCATCGACTGCACCGGCTTCCGCGCGCTGCTGATCGGCAAGACGTTGGGCGTGGGCTTTACTGACTGGTCGCACTGGCTGTTCAACGACAGTGCGCTGGCCACCCAGACCACGGCCGTGCGCGATGCGGTGCCCTATACGCGTGCCATTGCCGGCACGTCCGGCTGGCAGTGGCGCATCCCGTTGCAGCACCGCGTCGGCAACGGCATCGTCTATTCCAGCCGCCACGTCAGCGACGACGAGGCGCGCGAGGAGTTCCTCGGCAGCGTCGAGGGAGAGGTCATCAAGCAGCCCTGGCCGATCCGCTTCAAGCCCGGCCAGCGTCAACAATGCTGGGCGAAGAACTGCGTGGCGCTGGGCCTGGCCGGCAGCTTCATCGAGCCGCTGGAGTCGACCACCATCCACCTGATCCAGCGCGGCATCGTGCACCTGCTGCAGAATTTCCCGCAGGTGATCACCCAGCCGGCGATCGACGAGTACAACGCGCGCCTGGACGAGGAGCTGCAGCACGTGCGCGACTTCGTGGTGATGCACTACCACCTCAGCGACCGCCGCGACTCGCCGTACTGGCGCGAGATCGCGGAGATGGAGATTCCGGCCACGTTGCGCCACCGCATCGAACTGTTCCGCGAGACCGGCACCGTCTTCCACGTGCCCGGCGAGCTGTTCGGCGAGAATTCGTGGATCCAGGTGATGATGGGGCAGGGCATCCTGCCGAAGCGCTACCACCCGACGGCCGACGTGATTCCCAAGGCCGACCTGGCGCGCTTCCTCGACGATATCCGCAGCAGCGTACTGTCCAACGTGCAACGGATGCCGGCGCACATGGACTATCTGCGCAGTTACTGTCCGGCGCAGAAGCCCTGATCCGCACGGAGGCCGGCATGGCCCAAGCGGCTGGCATGGGCGATACGAGACTGCAGGATTTCATCGCGGCGCACCGCCGCGTGTTCGTGTTGACCGGGGCGGGATGCAGTACCGCATCCGGTATCCCCGACTATCGGGACGAACAGGGCGCGTGGAAGCGCACCCCACCGGTGACGTACCAGGCGTTCGTCGGTGACCTGGCGACGCGCCAGCGCTACTGGGCCCGCAGTTTGCTGGGCTGGCCCCACATCGCGGCGGCACAGCCGAATCCAGCGCATCGCGCGCTGTCGGCGCTTGAGGAACAAGGCCGCTGCGAACTGCTGCTGACCCAGAATGTCGACGGCCTGCACCAGACGGCCGGCAACACGTCGGTGATCGACCTGCACGGCCGGCTCGACGGCGTGATCTGCCTGGCATGCGCAGCGACCTCGTCGCGTGCAGAACTCCAGCAACGCCTGCTGCAGGACAACCCGGATTGGATCGGCCTGGAGGCTGGCACGGCACCGGATGGCGACGCCGACCTGGACGGGAAGGATTTCTCCCTGTTCCAGGTGCCTGCATGCGAGCGCTGCGATGGCGTACTGAAGCCGGATGTGGTGTTCTTCGGCGAGAACGTGCCGCGTGCGCGGGTCGAGCGTGCGATGGCGCATCTGGGCCGGGCCGACGCGATGCTGGTGGTCGGCTCGTCGCTGATGGTCTATTCGGGACTGCGCTTCGTGCACGCTGCGACACGCCTCGGCGTGCCCGTGGCCGCGGTCAGCCTGGGGCGCACGCGCGCAGACGACCTGTTGCAGTTCCGCATGGCCGCGCCCTGTGGTGATGCGCTGGCCTTCCTGCTGCAAGACACCTGCCGCCCCGCGATTACTCCGCCGGCGGTTGCAGGCTGACCCAGCGCTCCAGCGAGTGCGGCGACAGCGGGCGCGAGACGTAGTAGCCCTGCAGCAGGTCGCAGTTGAGCGAGGCCAGCACGGCGCGTTGCGCGGCATTCTCCACGCCTTCGGCGACCACCTTCAACGACAGGCTTTCGCCGATGCGCAGGATGGACGTCGTCAGCGCGCGCGCGGATTCGCTGTGTTCCAGGTCGCGGACGAAGCTCATGTCCAGCTTCAGCTCGCTGATCGGCAGGCGGTGCAGGTGGCTCAGGCTGGAATAGCCGGTACCGAAATCGTCGATCGACAGGCTCACGCCCATCCGGTGGATCGCGTCAATGTTCGCGAGCACTTCCGGCTTCTGCGCCAGCATGACGCTTTCGGTCACTTCGACCATCAGCTCGTCGGGCGACAGGCCGCACTTGCCCAGCACGTTGCCGATGAACGCGGGCAGGTCCTGATGCTCGAAATTGATCGCCGACAGATTCACCGACACGCGCGGCACGGGCACGCCGCGGCGGCGCCAGTCGGCCATCTGCGTGCAGGCCTCTTCCAGCGTCCAGCGGCCCAGTTCGTCGATCAGGCCACACTCTTCCGCCATCGGTACGAAGGTCGCCGGCGAGATCTCGCCGATCTCCGGATGCCGCCAGCGCAACAACGCTTCCACGCCATGCAGGCGTGCGTCGTTGTCCAGTGCGACCTGTGGCTGGTAGTGCAGGCGAAGCTGCCCGCTGCGGACAGCCTCGCGCAGGGCATTCTCCAGTGCCAGGCGTTCCTGCATCGCCTGGTTCATTTCCAGGCTGTAGAAGACGATGCGCCCACCGCCCTCGGATTTGGCGCGGTACATGGCGATGTCGGCATGGCGCACCAGCGAATCGACGTCCCAGCCATCGGCGGGGAACATCGCCACGCCCACGCTGGCCTGCGGGGTCAGCATCATGCGCCCCGCATTGACCGGCTCGGACAGACGGGCCATCAGGCGGTCGGCGAGATTGGCGGCTTCTTCCGCCGTGCGATCGGGAGCCGCGAGCACGAACTCGTCGCCCGCCAGCCGCGCCACCACGTCGCCGTCGCGCAGTTCGCTGCCGAGCCGCTTGGCCAGTTCGCGCAACAGCGCGTCGCCCGCACTGTGGCCCTGGGTATCGTTGACGATCTTGAAACGGTCGATATCGACGAACAGCAACGCGACATGGCTGTCGCGGCGCGCGGCACCCAGCAACATCTGCTCGACCTTGCTGTTGAACAGCGCGCGGTTGGGCAGGCCGGTCAGCGTGTCGAAGAAGGAGAGCTGGTGCATGCGGGCGCGGGCACGTTCGCGCTCCATCGCCAGTGCGCACAGGTGCAGGCAGACATCGACGACACGCTGGTGGAACTCGTCGGGTGCACGGCTCTCCCAGTAGTACAGCGCGAAGGTACCCAGCACGCGCCCATCGTTGCCCTTGATCGGGTTGGACCAGCAGGCGCGAATGCCGAGTGCGAGGAACGGCGCGTTGTACGCCTGCCAGCGCGGGTCGCGCTCGATGTCGTTGCACTCGACGGGCTGCCCGCTCCACGCCGCCGAACCGCAGGCGCCGACCATGGGGCCAGCCATTTCGCCGTCGATGAGCGAGGCGATGTTGTCGGGCAGGCTGGGCGCCGCCAGCGGCCGCAAGCGGCCATAGTCGTCGACGGCGATCACCGAGGCGACCGCTTCCGGCATGACCTTCTCGACTTCACGGCAGACCAGCGCCAGCACGTCCTGCAGCGGCTGCTCGCGGACGATCGCGCCGAGCACCTTGCGGTGCATCTCTTCGTGCAGTTTGCTGTGGGTGATGTCGGTATAGACGCCGAGCAGGTAGCGCACGTTGCGCTCCGGATCGTAGACCGGGTTGACCACCGCGGAAATCCACAGCGGCACGCCGTTCTTGGCGTAGACCAGCAGTTCGGTGCGGTAACCCTGCTGCGCGTGAAGCTGGCCGCGCACCCACTCGACGGTTTCGGGGTCCGTGTGCGGGCCGGCGAGGAAATCGCTCGGCCGGTGTCCCAGCGCGTCTTCCTTGGTGTAGCCGAACATGCGCGTGAAGCCCTGGTTGGTCCAGGTGATGCGGGCCGTGTCGTCGCAGACGACCACGGCGTTGTCGCTGTGGTCGATGACCCAGGACACGTCCGGTTCGCCGTCGGCGATGTGCGAAGGCATGGTGATGGCAGTGGGCCTCACGGTCGGTTCTTCCCCAAAAGAACGGTTGCCGCCAGATGGACCGGGTTCGCCACGGCATTTATCGCTACGTCGCCCCCGAAACAGGACCATACATCGTGGTATTGCCCTTGATCGCGGCACTTTACCTGAAGTTTTCCGCCGCGCGGGCGCCTCGCGGGATGCAAACGATTCCAGCCCCGACATGGCGGCCGGCATGTCCTCGCAGGCATGTCCGCCATCGACCCACGGCATCGTGCGCCGTGTAGGGAAACGCATGACAGGACGCCCGCTTGCGTTGGGTTGACGCACCGCCGTCATGAACACCGCCTAGGCTTGCCGGCCGCAAGACAGGGGTGGCCATGAAAGCGACGTGGATAGTGATCGGGATGGGCGTAGTGCTGGGTCTGACGGCGTGCGGAGAGGCTGCTGCGCCCGTTCCAGGCGAGGAGGAGACGGTGTCTGCCGCGCCCCCCGGCGATGCCCGCATGGAGGTCGGGGCAGCGACTGCGTACGCGCGCGCCACGCGAGCGCTGTCCGCCAACAGGATGCTGTCGCCGGCGGGCGACAACGCGGTCGAGCACTATCTGGAAGCGCGCTCACAGGCGTCGGAGCAGGTACGCGCACAAGCGGCGCTGGCCGAATTGCAGCCTTACGTGGTGATCGCCACCGAGCAGGCGATCGCCCGCGACGACGCCCAGGAGGCCTCGCGACTGCAACACCTGGTCGAACGCATCGATGCGCAGGCACCCGCCCTGCCAAGATTGCGGGCGGAAGTGTCCAGTCTCCTGCGTGACCAGGCGGCACGCGCGACGGCGGCTTCGGTGGCGACACCTCCAGCGCCGTCGGCCGCGCCGTCGGCAATGACCCGTCCGCCGACGCCACCGGCCATCCTGGCGACAGCGACGACGACAGTGCCGGAGGCCGCACCGCCGCCGATACCATCCGCGTCACCGCCCATGCCTGCCGCGGTGCAGGAAGCGCCAAGGCCTGCCAGCGTGCCCGCCCCGTCACCCCGCGTTGCGCAGGGCGCGCGCACGCCGCGGCTGCTGCAGGATGCACAGCCACGTTATCCGTTGCCGGCCTTGCGCGCGCGCATCGAGGGGCAGGCGGAAGTGGCCTTCACCATCCAGCCCGACGGAAGCGTGCGTGACGTCCGCCTGCTGTCATCCACGTCTGACGGCATGTTCGATGCGTCGGCGCTCGCGGTGGCGCAACGCTGGCGTTTCGAGGCCACGGGCCAGGCGCACGCGTCGAGCCGCACGGTGCGGTTCCGGTTGCCTGCCGCGAATGCCGGCGGCGGCTGAGTGGTGTCGGGCGGCGTCTGCGGCGAGAATGGCGGCATGACGACTTCCCATGATTCCGCGATTCTCGACACTGTCGAACAGGAAACGGGCCCGGAGCCGCAATGGTCCGTGCTGTGGCTGCACGGGCTGGGCGCCGATGGCCATGACTTCGCGCCGCTCGTGCCCGAACTCCTGCGCCCGGGCTGGCCGGCGATCCGCTTCGTGTTCCCGCATGCGCCGGTGCGCGCGGTGACGATCAACAACGGCGTGCGCATGCGCGCGTGGTACGACATCGTGGGCATGGACTTTCCCACCCGTGCGGACAGTGCCGGCATCGAGGAGTCCATCGCCCAGGTGGAGGCGCTGATCGCGCGCGAACAGGCTCGCGGCATCGCGCCGGAACGGCTGCTGCTGGCCGGCTTCTCGCAGGGCGGCGCCATCACCCTGGCCGCCGGCCTGCGCAGGCAGGTGCCGCTGGCGGGACTCATCGCACTGTCGACCTATCTACCGGGCGCCGCGCAGGCCAGGGCCCATCTCGCCCAGGCGGCGACCACGCAGCCTGTCTTCATGGCGCACGGAACGGGCGATCCGGTGATCCCGCTCGTCCATGCCGACCAGAGCGCGCGCGCGCTGGGTGACCTGGGCTTCGACGTCCAGTGGCACCGCTATCCGATGGCGCACCAGGTCTGCGCGGAGGAAATCCGTGACCTGGGTGACTGGATGGATCGGCGGTTTGCGTTGTAATCGCCAGGCGGCTCCGCAGGGATGACGCAGGACGCGGCCATGGGTAACCTAGGCCGCGAGGGATCACGCCAACGTTCACCGAGGACGCCTCTGCCGTGAAAGTGGTCATCGCCGACGACGAAGCGCTCGCCCGCGAGCGGTTACGCGCACTGCTTGCCGAACATGCTGGCATCGAGGTCGTCGCCGAGGCCGAGAATGGGCTCGATGCGCTGCAGGCATGCGCGCAGCATCGCCCCGACATGGTCTTGCTCGACATCGCCATGCCTGGCGTGGATGGCCTGGAGGCTGCTCGCCATCTGGCGGCGTTCGATCCGCGACCGGCGGTGGTGTTCTGCACGGCCTACGACGAGCACGCGCTGTCCGCCTTCGAGGCGGCAGCCATCGATTACCTGATGAAGCCGATCCGCCCCGAGCGGCTTGCCGCAGCGCTCGAGCGTGCACGCACGTTCATCGCCGGGCGGGAAAACCACCCACCGGCAGCATCGAGCAGCCAGCCGCGTACCCACCTGTGCGCGCGCCTGCGCGGCAGCCTGCGGTTGATCCCGGTCGACGAAGTGCACTACCTGCAGGCCGAGGAAAAGTACGTCGTGGTGCACCATGCCCGCGGCGAGGACCTGATCGAGGAGTCGCTGAAGTCGCTCGAAGAGGAGTTCGGCAGCCGCTTCGTGCGCATCCACCGCAACTGCCTGGTCGCGCGGCACGAGCTGGTCGAGATCAAGCGCATCAGCGACGGCCATGTGCAGGCCATCCTGCGCCACGGCAAGGTTCCACTTGAGGTCAGCCGCCGCTGCGTGGCCGGTCTGCGCGAGACGGTCAAGGCGCTCTGATCGCCGCGGACGCCGCCCCATGCGGGATAATGCCCGCATGACCACGCTGCGCATCGCCACCCGCAAGAGCCCGCTCGCCCTCTGGCAGAGCGAACACGTCGCCGACCGCCTGCGCGCCGCGCACCCGGGCCTGGTCGTCGACCTGGTGCCGATGAGCACGCGTGGCGACGAAGTGCTGGACCGTTCACTGGCCGCGATCGGCGGCAAGGGCCTGTTCCTGAAGGAACTCGAGTTGGCGATGTTGCGCGGCGAGGCGGATTGCGCGGTGCATTCGCTGAAGGACGTGCCGATGGAGCTGGAAGGGCCCTTCGTGCTGCCGGCGATCCTGACGCGTGCCGACCCCGCCGACGCGTTTGTTTCCCATCAGTATGCCGACGTCGCCGCGCTGCCGCTGGGTGCGCGCGTCGGCACGTCGTCGCTGCGTCGCCAGGCGCAGTTGCGCGCGCTGCGGCCCGATCTCGCGTTGCTCGACCTGCGCGGCAACGTCAACACGCGCCTGGCCAAGCTGGATGCGGGCGACTACGACGCCATCGTCCTGGCCTGTGCGGGCCTGCAGCGGCTCGGCCTCGCATCGCGCATCCGTGCCCGGCTGGATGCGCCGGACTGGCTGCCGGCGCCTGCGCAGGGTGCGGTGGCGGTCGAGTGCCGCGCCGAAGACCCGGGCACGCATGCGTTGTTCGCCGTGCTGGACGATGCCGCCACCCGTGTCTGCGTGGCGGCGGAGCGGGCGATGAACCGCGCGCTGCATGGCAGCTGCCATGTGCCCGTGGCGGCGTTCGCACGGCGCGACGGTGACGTACTCGTGCTGTCGGGACTGGTGGGGTCGGCGGCGGACGGACAGGTGCTGCGCGCCGAAGCGCGCGGCCCGGCCTACGATCCCGATGCACTTGGTCGCCGGGTGGCGGCGCAGCTGCTGGAGCAGGGCGCCGGCGCGTTCCTCGCCTGAGTCGTGCGCTGCGTGATAGGTTGAACGCGCTTACTTGAAGCGGTAGACCACGTTCATGGTGGTCAGCGTGTCGGTCTTCTTGATATCCGGTGCCACGTCGCTGTTGTGGCGGGCCTGCCAGCCGGCCTTCAATGCGAGGTGCGAGTTCATCGTCACCGACACGCCCAGGTCGTTCTGCGCGAACGTGTTGTACCCGCCCGACTCCACCAGCAGCTTGTTGACGAGCTCGGTGTTCTCGCTGAGGGCGTAGCGCATGTCGACCAGGCCACGGCCGATGAAGCCGGCTTCGGTGCGGCCGTCCACGGTGTCGTGGGCACGCCGGTAACCAGGCCCGACCTGCAGGTCGAGATGCGCGCGTTCGTTCTCGATCACGCGGTTGCCGTAGCTCAGGCTGACCGATTGCTGGCGGCTGTAGGTACCGAAACCGTCTTCCTCCTGGCGGACCGACGTGTTGAGCGTGCCGCGATCATCCATCAGGTAGGCGCTGTTGGCCGTCACCGTGTAGCGGTTGGCGGTGGTGCGGCGCTCGCGGACCACGCTGCCGTCATCCTCCGTGCGCATGTACTCCGAGCGCGAATGCAGGCCGAACAGGCTGGCGCTGTGGCGCCAGGCGCCGCCGTCGTTGTAAGTGAGGTCCAGCCGCCCGTTGAAGCTCTCATTGTTGCTGTTGCCGCTGGCGGCCGCGAAGCCCAGTTCGCCCCCGCCGGTGAGGGTCGGGGCCGGCGGTGTGGGTGGCGGCGGTGCGGGGGGCGCTTCCGGGATCGGGCGCACGGCCATCGCGACCACCGGAAGCGCCATGCCGGCCTGCTTGCCGAATCCCTTGCTGGCCTGGGGCGCGCCAACTTTGTCATTGCGCGGCAGCAGGACGTCAGTGGCCTGTGCCTGGGCCGCACCGCCTGCCAACAGGGCAACGGCGAGCAGCGATAGGGGCATCCGGGGGAGCATGGCGGGTCTCTGGGGGAGAGGGTTTGTAATCGGTTACATGGTAGGGAGGCCGCAGCGGTGCGACAACCCAAGTGATTGTTCCGATTCAGGTTTGCGACATGCATTCTGCCATGGGAACGGGTCCGGATCAGGATCGCCGTCACGGACGGCAGCGCTCCCGGTACTCGCGGAGTTCCCATGCCAGGCGCCGCCTTCCGTCGTCGCTGGCGTTCGGCAGCAGGCCGTAGACGTTGTCGTGCATCTGCGGGCAGGGGTCGGTGGTGTAGCCGGGGCCGGCGAGCATCCTGCCGATCGCCTGCAGCGTTTTCTGCGGCGACGGCGGGGCACGCATGCGAAAGCGGCCGTCAGGGGTGCCACCAGGCAATCTCGGAACGCGGCTGGCGGTCAGTCCGGGCTGGAAATCGACGGCCGTCGCCGTTTTCGCGGCCCAGGCCGCACCTTGTGCCAGGTAGTCCGGCGCAGGCTCGGGTGCGGGCACTTCCGAGAGCGGTCGTGCGGAGCGCTGTGGCGACGAGGCACGGCGATGCGTTTCAGGCGCCGGTGGACGTGCGGAGTACGAGGACGCTGTAGGAGGCGCCGGACGGGACGACGTGGGTGGGACAGGTCGTGGGCGCTCGATCCAGCGCACCCGCAATGCCGGCGGACCCGTGCGGTCGCTGGCGTCCGGGAGGGGCGTGCGAAACAGCACCCAGGTGACCGCGCCATGGACCACGATCACGATCACCGCCGCGATGGCGCGGTTCCGGCTTTCCGGTGACATCCTGTCATCTCCGTGTCGCGTGCGCGGAGTCTGTCGAGCCGGAAATGAATGTGGAGTTATCCGTCCACGCGGTGGTCGTGCCGGCGGTTTCCGGACGCGGGCGCCTTGGGTCCGTGCGTTGGGGGCGCCACGGCGGCGAGAACACGCCGCGGCACCAGGCACCGCACGGGCCCAAGGCGCCGTCGGCGCTGGTTCCCCTGTCTCCGTTCCAACGGCGGGCAGGCGACGAAAACGGCCACCCGTCGGTGATAATCCGCGCACGCCCCCTGCCGTGCCGCCCATGGACAAGATCGAACGCATCACCGCCTTGCACCGCATCCTGAAGGCGGCGCGCTATCCGGTCACCGTCAAGCGGCTGCAGGAAGAGCTGGGGTGCTCGCGCGCCACGGTCTACCGCGACCTGGCCTACCTGCGCGATGCGCTGATGGCGCCGATCGAGGGGGATGGCGAAGCAGGCTTCCGCTACCACGCCGCTGAAAGCGACCGCTTCGAGCTGCCGGGTCTGTGGCTGAGTTCGGAAGAGCTGTATGCCTTGCTGGCGGCGCAACAGTTGCTGGTCCGCACCGGTGGCGGGGTACTGTCCGGCGCATTGGCTCCGCTGCAGAAACGCATCGAAGGCCTGTTGGCCGACCATGCCGGCGTCGACCAGTGGCCGGTCGACCGCGTTCGCGTGATCCCGCACCGCGGCCGCACGCTGGACGAAGCCAGCTTCCGATCCGTCGCCTCCGCCGTGCTGGAGCGGAAGCAATTGCAGTTCGAGTACCGCGCGCGGTCCACCGATGAGCGCACCAAGCGCACAGTGTCGCCACAGCGCATCACGCATTACCGCGACAACTGGTACCTGGATGCCTGGGACCACGAGCGCAACGCGCTGCGCAGCTTCGCCGTCGACCGCGTCGGCAATGCAAGGATGGGGGAGGAGCCCGCCCGCGACCTGCCGAACGACGAGCTCAACCAGCACCTGGCTTCAAGCTACGGCATCTTCTCGGGCGAACCGAAGGGCTGGGCGACGATCCTGTTCAGCGCCAAGGCCGCGCGCTGGGTCGCTGACGAGCAATGGCACTCCAAGCAGCAGGGCCGCCACCTGCCCGATGGCCGCTACGAACTGAAGATTCCCTACAGTGTCTCGCGCGAACTGTTGATGGACATCCTGCATTACGGCGCCGACGCCGAGATCATCGAGCCTGCCGTGCTGCGAGAACAGGCCAAGGCGCTGCTGGAGCTGGCGCTGTCGAACTACGAGAAGAAGTAGACCCGTAGCGCGGCGCTTGCTCCGCCGCTACACCGCACGCCTGCTGCGACTCACGGGTCTTTCGGATCGCCGAATCCCGGTGTGCCCACCTGTGCCGGGACCTGCGGGACACGGACCAGCTGGCGGGCATTGATGTTGTGGTCGCGCGCGCGCTTCACCAGGGACTGGTACTGCGCATCGTCCATCGTGGCGTCGCGGGACAGGATCCAGCCCATGTCGCGGCCCGGATAATCGACCAGCGCCCATGAATAATCCGGCGCGACCTCGACGATGCGCCACTTGGCGGGCACCACGCCGACGAACCACAGCGTCCACTCGCGGTTCCCGGAATCGCCCTTGACCGACGCGCGTGCGTCGCGCGCCTGCTCGGGTTGATCGAATCCCTCGCGGTAGTAGTACGTCACGCCGACCTTGTCGGTGTCGCGCAGGGCATAGTCGTAGCGCGCGGCGACATGCCCGCGTTCGGCGAAATACGGAATGTGGGCGACCACGTGCCACGTGCCCATGAAGCGCGGCAGGTCGACGGCGTTGGGCGCTTCCCGCACCGTGCCACGGCTGGCGCAGCCGATCGCCATGCTGGCCGCCAGGGCGAGGAGGGCGATGCGGGCCACGCGGGTAAACAAGGCCATGGACATACGGAACTTCTTCCTGCCTGTCATGCGGACACGCTCGTCATCGGGATGCGATGGGGATGTTAACCGGTGACGTCGCAACCCGTGAGATGCGGGTGTGTGATTGTGACGTCGTACTGACATCACAACGGAGTCCTTCCATGTCCACACGGTCGCTGGCGTCTTCGCATGCGGTTGCCCGGGTTCGCCCCGATGTCCATCTTGATCGCGCGCTGCGCAGGTTGGTGGTGACCGGGCTGGCGCTGGTGCTGCTGGTGCCGCTGGCACGGGCAAGCACTGACTGGCTGGGATGGCTTCCCCTGTGGTTGGTGGGCATGCCGACGACGGCATGGTGGGCGCTGCACCGTTTCCGTCTTCCGCCGGCATGGACGGCGCGTGGCGGACTGCGGCGTCGTCGCGGGCCGCAGGCGCGGCGCGTCCGGGCACTGCGCGGGGCCCTGCCACGGGCGGCCTGACCTTCGGCAGGGGGTGGCCTCCGGGCCTTGTGCTAGCGTGACATGTTCATGAACAGCACTTCCGGAGCCGCTCCCGATGCCCAGACTCACCCATGCCTGCCTGGCCGCCGGCCTTGCCGTTGCGGGCGCCCTGTCCGCCCCCGTCCATGCCAAGGAGGCTGACGTGTCCAACGACCCGTATGCCTGGCTGGAAGACGTCGAAGGCCAGAAGCAGCTCGATTGGGTGAAGGGCGTGAACGCCAAGGCCGAGGCCGAGATCGCCGCGACGCCGGCGTTCCGCAAGCTCGAAGCCGACATCCGCGCCATCCTGGATTCCGACGCCAAGATCCCCGGCGTGCAGAAGATCGGCGACCACTACTACAACTTCTGGAAGGACAAGCAGCACGAACGTGGACTGTGGCGCCGTACCACGCTGGCCGAGTACCGCAAGGCCCAGCCGCAGTGGGAGACCGTGCTCGACCTGGACGCGCTGAACAAGGCCGAAGGCAAGAACTGGGTCTGGCACGGTGCCGACTGCCGCAAGCCCGACTACACCCGCTGCCTGATCGCGCTGTCGCGCGGTGGCGCCGACGCGGACGAGACCCGCGAGTTCGACCTGGTCAACAAGAAGTTCCTCACCGACGGCTTCTACCGTCCCGAAGCCAAGGGCGGCCTGGGCTGGAAGGACGCCGACATGGTCTACGTCTACACCGATTTCGGTGCCGGCAGCATGACCAGCTCGGGCTATCCGCGCATCGTCAAGGAATGGAAGCGCGGCACGCCGCTGGATGGCGCCACCGTCGTCTACGAAGGCAAGCCGGACGACATGTACATCGCTGCCGGGCACGACGCGACCAAGGGGTTCGAGCGCGATTTCGTCAGTCGCACCATCGCCTTCTACAACGACGAGCTCTACCTGCGGGGCAAGGACGGCACGCTGACCAAGGTCGACGCGCCCAACTCGGCGCAGAAGTCCGTCCAGCGCGAATGGCTGGGCCTGGAGTTGCGCGAGCCCTGGACCGTGGGCGGCAAGACCTACAAGGCCGGCTCGTTCCTGGTGGCGCGCTTCGATGACTTCATGGCCGGCAAGCGTGAGTTCGACGTGCTGTTCGAGCCGACCGACACCACGTCGCTGGCCGGCGTGACGCTTACGCGTCACCACGTCGTGCTCAACATCATGCAGGACGTGAAGAATCACCTCAGCGTGCTGACCCACGCCAACGGCACCTGGAGCTCCAAGCAACTGAAGGTCGGCGATCTGGCCTTTGGCGCGATCAGCGCCAGCGCCGTGGACAGCGAAGAATCCGATGCGTTGTGGCTGACCGTCACCGACTACCTGACCCCGACCACGCTGATGCTGGCCGATGCCAGCATGCCGGATGCCAAGATCGAGCCACTGAAGACGATGCCGGCGTTCTTCGACGCGGCCGGCAAGAAGATCGAGCAGCACTTCGCCACGTCCAAGGACGGCACCAAGGTGCCGTACTTCCTGGTGCGCCCGGAAGGCCTGAAGTACGACGGCAGCACGCCGACGCTGCTGTACGGCTATGGCGGCTTCGAGATCTCGATGACGCCCGGCTATTCCGGTGGCGTCGGCAAGGGCTGGCTGGAGAAGGGCGGCGTCTACGCGGTCGCCAACATCCGCGGCGGCGGCGAGTACGGTCCGCGCTGGCACCAGGCGGCGCTGAAGGCCAACCGCCACAGGGCGTATGAGGATTTCGCCGCGGTCGCGCAGGACCTGATCGCGCGCAAGATCACCTCGCCGAAGCACCTGGGCATCCAGGGCGGCAGCAACGGCGGCCTGCTGACCGGCAACATGCTGACGCAGTATCCGGCGCTGTTCGGCGCCGTGGTGGTGCAGGTGCCGCTGCTGGACATGAAGCGTTACAGCCACCTGCTGGCCGGCGCTTCGTGGATGGCCGAGTACGGCAATCCCGACACCGCCGACTGGGAGTTCATCAAGACCTTCTCGCCGTACCATGTGTTCGATGCGAAGAAGGACTATCCGCCGACCCTGTTCATGACCTCGACGCGCGATGACCGCGTGCATCCGGGCCATGCCCGCAAGATGGCGGCGATGATGCTGGATGCCGGCAAGGACGTGCGCTACTACGAGAACATCGAAGGTGGCCACGGCGGTGCGGCGAACAACGCCCAGGCCGCGCACATGAGCGCGCTGGCCTACACCTTCCTCTGGCAACAGCTGACCAAGTAAGTGTCCGGCGCCCCTCCCTTGCGGAGGGGCGCTGCCATTGCATCCCGCATTCCCGGACCCCATCCATGAAGACGACTTCCTTTCTGCTTGCCGCGACCGTCCTGATGAGCACCCCGATCACCTCCGCGCTGGCTGCCAGCGCCACCCCGCCCGACGTGGCCAAGAAGCCGCATGTCGTGAAAGCGCCCCACGGCGCCGAGCGCAACGACGAGTACTACTGGCTGCGCGACGACAAGCGCGAGAACAAGGAGATGCTGGCGTACCTCAATGCCGAGAACGCCTACGTCGATGCGGTGATGGCACCGCTGAAGCCACTGGAGGACAAGCTCTACAACGAGGTCGTCGCCCGCATCAAGCAGGACGATGCCAGCGTGCCGTACCGCGAGCGCGGCTGGTGGTACTACGCGCGCTTCGTGACCGGCAAGGACTACCCGGTGCATGCGCGCCGCAAGGACGGCCCGGACGTGGACGCGGTGTCGATCCAGGCGGCGAACGCGGCCGGCGACTTCGCCGGCGAGCAGGTGCTGCTGGACGTCAATGCGTTGGGCGAAGGCAAGGACTACTACAGCGTCGGCGACTACGAGGTCAGCCAGGACAACCAGCTGCTCGCCTACGCCGACGACACCAACGGCCGCCGCCAGTACACGATCCGCTTCAAGAACCTGGATACCGGCGAAATCCTGCCGGACACCGTGACCAACGCCGAACCGAACCTGGTCTGGTCCAACGACGGCAGCACGCTGTTCTACGTCGACAAGGACCCGGAAACCCTGCTCAGCAAGCGGGTGAAGTCGCACGCACTGGGCACGCCCGCCAGCGCCGACAAGCTGGTCTACGAGGAAGAGGACGACAGCTTCTACATGGGCATCGGCCGCACCCGCGACGACCAGTTCATCTGCATCGGCGTGGAAAGCACCGTGTCCTCGGAGATGCGCTGCACGCCGGCCGCCAGCCCGGGCGTGTTCACCGTGCTGGCGCCGCGCGAGCGCGACGTCGAGTACCAGGCCGATCACCTGGGCGACCGCTGGGTGATCCGCACGAATGCCGACGGCGCTACTAACTTCAAGGTCGTCACCGCGCCGACCGGTTCGACCTCGCGCAAGGACTGGAAGGACTGGATCGCGCACCGCAGCGACGTGTTCGTCGAGGGCATCGAGCTGTTCGACGGCTTCAGCGTGGTGTCCGAGCGCGCCAATGCGCTGGAAAGCCTGCGCGTGGTCAAGGCCGACGGCAGCAGCGATTACATCAAGGCGGACGAAGCGGCGTATTCGATGGGCCTGTCCGCGAATCCGGAAACCGGCACCGACTGGATCCGCTACAGCTACACGTCGATGACCACGCCGGCCACGACCTACGAGATCAACACCAGGACCGGCGAGCGCCGCCAGCTGAAACAGCAGCCGGTGCCGGGCTATGACGCCTCGAAGTACACGACCGAGCGCATGTGGGCACCGGCCCGTGACGGCAAGACGAAGATCCCGGTGACGCTGGTCTACCGCAAGGATGTGGCCCGCGACGGCAAGGCAGCGATGCTGCAGTACGCCTACGGCAGCTACGGCTCGTCGATGGATCCGAACTTCAGCATCACCAACGTCAGCCTGCTGGACCGCGGCGTGGTGTACGCGCTCGCGCACATCCGTGGTGGCCAGGAAATGGGCCGCACGTGGTACGACGACGGCAAGCTGTACAACAAGATCAACACCTTCACCGACTTCATCGACGTCACCGACTACCTGGTGAAGGAAGGCTATGCGGCGAAGGGCCGCGTTGCCGCGATGGGTGGCAGCGCCGGCGGCCTGCTGATGGGCGCGGTGTCGAACATGGCGCCGGAGAAGTACCGGGTCATCCTGACCCTGGTGCCGTTCGTGGACGTGGCGACCACGATGCTGGACCCCAGCATCCCGCTGACCACCAACGAGTACGACGAGTGGGGCAACCCGGAAGAGAAGGGCTACTACGACTACATCCTGAAGTACTCGCCGTACGACAACCTGCAGGCCAAGGCCTACCCGGCGATGTTCGTCGGCACCGGCCTGTGGGATTCGCAGGTGCAGTACTGGGAGCCAGCCAAGTACGTCGCCCGCCTGCGTGACCTGAACACGAGCAAGCAAACCGTCGTGTTCCGCACCAACATGGAGGCCGGCCACGGCGGCAAGTCGGGCCGTTTCCGCCAGTACCGAGAGCGCGCGGAGATGTACGCCTTCATGCTGGACCAGCTGGGCGTGCCGTCGAAGTAACCGCATCGCACGGGTATACGGAGAGCCGGGGAAACCCGGCTCTTCGCGTTTCCGGCCGTTTGGCCGATGGATGGCGCTTCAGGTCCGCCCCGCTATCGCCGATATCCCGGAAGCATCGTCGGTCGGGAGTGGTGGGTCATGGCAACGTGGGGCGCGGTCGTCCGGTCCGCGCAGATCGTATTTGCGCCGTCCGCCATGGATTTGGGGTACAAGGTCGCCGTGCACGACCCATCTCCGCCGCCGCGCGTACTGCCTGACGCGCCACCGCCCACGCGCTTCCGCTGGGCCTGGTGGCTGCTGGCCTATGCCAGCTTGGGCATGGGAATCGTGGGAATCTTCCTGCCGGGTTTGCCGACCACGGTCTTCATCCTGATCGCGGCCTATGCGGCCTCGCGTGGTTCCGAGCGGCTGCATCGCTATCTGGTGACGCACCCGCGCTTCGGCCCGATGATCCGCGACTGGCACCAGCATCGCGCGGTCTCGCGCCGCGCCAAGTGGGCCGCCACGTGGACGATGCTGGGCAGCGCGGTGATCCTGCTCGGCGTGATGCTGTGGACGGGTTCGCACCGCTGGTGGATGGTCGCCCTGCCGATCGTCTGCATGACGACGGTCGCCGTCTGGCTGTGGATGCGTCCCGAGCCGCCGCGCACCGAATGAGCGGCCGCCGCGTTCATCGCGCTGTGGCTATACTCGCGCCATGAACCGGAACGCCCGTCTTGTCCTCGCTGCCGCCCTGATGGCGGTCCTGTCTGCCTGCGGCGCCAAGGGCCCGCTGTTCATGCCGGAAAAGCCGGTCGAAGAGGCGCCGGTCACGCCCGCCGAGAGCACGCCGGCGAGCAGTGATACGCTGCCGGCGGAACCGCCGATCGATCCCGCCACGGTGCCCGCCACCGACGGGAATGGCTGATCCCTCGCACGCGCGGTCCATGGCGATGCGGTTCACCAAGATGCACGGGGCCGGCAACGACTTTGTCGTGCTGGACCTGCGCGATGGCCTGCCGCCGCCTGATGCAATGCTCGCTGCCGCCTTGGCCGACCGGCATCGCGGCGTGGGCTGCGACCAGATCCTGACCATCGAGCCGCCGCGCAGTGCCGGCGCGGTCGCGGCCTACCGCATCTGGAATTCCGATGGTTCGCCTTCGCAGCAGTGCGGCAACGGCGCGCGCTGCGTGGCGGCCTGGTTGGTCCGAGATGGCGCGGCGCACGGCGACACGTTCGAGGTCGACAGCCCACTCGCGACGCATGCCGTTGAGCGCATCGGCGACGACCGCTACGCCATCGCCATGGGTGTGCCCGAGTTCATGCCGGCGCGCATCCCGCTGCTGGGCTTCGATCAGCCGCGTGGCGAGTATGACGTCGACGTGGATGAGGGCCTGCGCCTGCGCTTCGGTGCGGTATCGATGGGCAATCCGCATGCCGTCATCGAAGTGCCGTCCATCGACGCTGCACCGGTCCAGCACTATGGCCCGTTGCTGCAGCGCTCCCGACACTTTCCGGAATCGGTCAACGTCGGTTTTGCCGACGTCGTGGCGCGCGATCGCGTGCGCCTGCGTGTGTACGAGCGCGGCGCGGGCGAGACGCTGGCCTGCGGCAGCGGCGCCTGTGCCGCCGCGGCGGTGCTGATCCGCCGGGGGCGCGTGGACCGTGACGTGGCGGTGGTGTTGCCCGGTGGCGAGCTGCGCATCCGCTGGCCGTCCGACGATGCACCGGTCATCATGTCAGGACCGGCGGCGTTCGTATTCGAAGGGGAATGGAAAGCATGAGTGACACACAGGAGAAGCTGGGCGCCCACGAAGTCGCGGCCTGGTTGCGGCGGCACCCCACCTTCCTGAAGCAGTTCCCGGACCTGGCGTTGAGCATGGTGGTGCCGCGCGACGAAGGCCCCACGGCGTCGCTGGCGAGCTATCAGCTGGACGTGCTGCGCGACAAGAACCGTGAGCTGTCCAAGCGCCTCGGCGACCTGTTTGCCAACGCGCAGGAAAACGAGCGCCTGGCGGTGCGTACCCATCAGCTCGCGCTGACGCTGATGAAGCAAGGCACCGCCGCCGACACCGTGCGCGCGATGGCGGCGTCGCTGGCCGAAGATTTCAACGGCGACCGCGTCAGCATCGTGCTGCTGCAGCCGGTGGCCGGGCTGGAGGACAGCGAGTGGCTGCAGGTGGTGCCGGCGGACAATCCGCACATGGCGCCGTTCCGCGACTGCCTGCGCGACGGTGAGCCGATCTGCGGCCGCCTGCAGCCGGAGAAGCACGTGCTGCTGTACGGCGCGCGCGCCGAGGACGTGGCGTCGTCGGCGTTGCTGCCGCTTCCCGGCATCGGCCTGGTCGCCGTCGGCAGCCGCGACGGCAACCGCTTCTATCCCGGCATGGGCACGTTGTTCCTGCGCATGATGGGCGAGACGCTGGTGACGGCGCTGAAGCGGTTCGATGGTTGAGTGGAGGCTCGCGCCTCCTGTGGTCATTCCAGCGAAAGTTGGCATCCAGGTTGATCTTGCTTGTTGGATGCCGACACGACAGCCCTTATGCGTCAGCCGTAGTCCTCGAGATAACCCATGCGTTCACTGGAGGAACTGATCAATCTGGACGATCCGGGAATCGATCTCGTCAGGAAGTGGGTCAGGCAGGCCAACGTTGATTGCGAGATCTTGGATCCATCGGATTTCGCAGATGAGACGCTGCTGAATCTTCAAGTGACTACGCGATCACCCATGGGCGCCATCGCCCACGACACCGGAGGCCTGTTGATACAGCGTGGTTGGTTGCGCTTCCTGGGATCGGGTAGCCCCACGCTCCAGCGCCGGATCGACCAGTGGAACGGCAGTCGCTCATCTGGCTATTTGCTGGTCGCAGACGATGCCGTCGGCGGTCTTTTTGCACTCAACGGAGGAGCGCTGGGGGAGGATCTTGGCAACGTCTACTATTCCGGTCCGGATGACACTGGCTGGTTGGCCTTGAAGACGGGATATTCGGATTTCCTCGCGTCGATGCTTAGCGGAGGTATTGACGGCTTCTACCAAGATCTTCGTTGGAAAGACTGGCAGTCCGATGTGAACTCTCTTTCTGCTGATTCTGCTTTCATTTTCTATCCGTTTTTGTGGAGCAATGAGGGTTCCGTGGAACATTCGGTGCGGGGCGTTGCGCCCATGGACGAGGTTCGTGATCTCAAGATGGACCTCATGCGCCAGTCGTTTCGACGCGACGGTCAGTAGTCCATTTGGACTGGAGCTTGTTTGAGGATTGTTTGGTTCGGGCACTGGATACCGGCTTTCGCCGGAATGACGGGTTATCGGAATGCACGCAGTCGCCGACTTCCTGGCGCATCTCCAAGTCGAGCGCCGTGTCTCCGCGCACACGCTGGATGCGTATCGCCGTGACCTCGCCGCGCTGACGGAGTGGGCGCAGGCCCAGGGCATCGCCGCGTTGACCGACATCCACACGGAACAGCTGCGCGGCTTCGTCGCCAGCGAGCACCGGCGTGGCCTGTCACCGAAGAGCCTGCAGCGGCGCCTGTCGGCCTGCCGCAGCTATTACCAGTGGCTGCTCAAGCACGGTCGCATCGCTGCCAGTCCCGCCGCCGCGCTGCGCGCCCCCAAAGCGCCGCGCAAACTGCCGCAGGTGCTGGACGCGGACGAGGCCGTCAGGCTGGTGGAGGTGCCGGTCGATGCGCCGCTGGGCAAGCGCGATCGCGCGCTGCTGGAACTGTTCTACTCGTCCGGCCTGCGCCTCAGCGAACTGTGCGCGCTGCGCTGGCGCGACCTGGACATCGCCGGCGGCATGGTCACCGTGCTGGGCAAGGGCAACAAGGAACGCAAGGTGCCGGTCGGCTCGCATGCGCGCAACGCGCTGGGGGAGTGGCGACAGGAACGGCCAGCGGCGAACGAAGCCTTCGTGTTCCCCGGTCGCGGCGAAGGTCCGATCTCGCAGCGCGCCGTGCAGATCCGCATCAAGCAGCTCGCGCAACGGCAGGGACTGTTCAAGCACGTACACCCGCACATGCTGCGCCACAGTTTCGCCAGCCACATCCTGGAATCGTCCGGTGACCTGCGCGGCGTGCAGGAACTGCTCGGCCACGCCGACATCGCCACCACCCAGATCTACACGCACCTGGACTTCCAGCACCTGGCCAAGGTGTACGACGCCGCGCACCCACGGGCGAAGCGCAAGAAGGGCTGAACCGGTACGCCGAAGGTCATGCTTGAACCCGGAACCGGCGTCCCCACCTCTGTGGGAACACCCCGGAGGCCTCCATGGACCCCAGCCAGAATCCCAACGTCTTTCACGCCACCACCATCCTGTCCGTGCGTCGCAACGGCCATGTCGCCGTTGCCGGCGATGGCCAGGTAACGCTGGGCCACACGGTGATGAAGGGCAACGCGCGCAAGGTGCGTCGTCTCGGTCGCGACGGCCAGGTGCTGGCGGGCTTCGCCGGCGCGGCGGCCGATGCGTTCACGCTGTTCGAGCTGTTCGAAGCCAAGCTGGAAAAGCATGGCCAGCTGACGCGTGCGGCGGTCGAACTGGCGAAGGATTGGCGTACCGAGCGCCGCCTCGGCAAGCTCGAGGCCCTGCTTGCCGTCGCCGACAAGGAAACCTCGCTGATCATCAGCGGCACCGGCGACGTCATCGAGCCGGAAGACGGCATCATCGCCATCGGCTCCGGTGGTTCCTACGCCCTGTCTGCGGCGCGCGCGCTGCTGGCGCACACCGAGCTGGACGCGAAGTCCATTGCCGTCGAGTCGCTGAACATCGCCGGCGATATCTGCATCTACACCAATCGCAACGTGGTGGTCGAAGAGCTCTGACGCTCGGGCCGCCGCAATGCTCCGGCGATCGAGCCGGGGCGGTTCCCCCTCCCAAGAATCCAATGCCATGACCGAGAACACATCGTCCACCATGACGCCGCGCGAGATCG
Source organism: Pseudoxanthomonas mexicana (assembly GCF_001556105.1). Taxonomy (GTDB): domain Bacteria; phylum Pseudomonadota; class Gammaproteobacteria; order Xanthomonadales; family Xanthomonadaceae; genus Pseudoxanthomonas_A; species Pseudoxanthomonas_A mexicana_A. The sequence goes on from NZ_LSIF01000073.1 coordinate 95,392, forward strand.
TGCAGGAACTCGACCGCCATATCGTCGGCCAGCACGCCGCCAAGCGCGCCGTCGCCATCGCGCTGCGCAACCGCTGGCGCCGCATGCAGCTCGATGCCGGGCTGCGCAACGAAGTGATGCCGAAGAACATCCTGCTGATCGGCCCCACCGGCGTCGGCAAGACCGAGATCGCGCGCCGCCTGGCCACGCTGGCCAATGCCCCGTTCGTGAAAGTCGAAGCCACGCGTTTCACCGAGGTCGGCTACGTGGGCAAGGACGTCGAGCAGATCGTGCGCGACCTGGCGGACACGGCGGTGAAGATGTACCGCGAACAGGCCAAGGCGCGCATGCGCACGCAGGCCGAGGAGCGTGCCGAGGACCGCATCCTCGATGCGCTGCTGCCACGCCGCGATGCGGCCGGCGGCAACGGCTTCGGTTTCGGTGCGGCCACGACGACCGTCGACATCGGTGCCGAGCCCTCGTCGAAGGAGTCAGAGACCCGGCAGAAGCTACGTCGCCAGCTTCGCAGCGGCGACCTGGACGACCGCGAGATCGAACTGGAACTGGCCGCCAATGCCGGCGTCGACATCATGACGCCGCCCGGCATGGAGGAAATGGGTCAGCAGCTGCGGCAGATGTTCTCCAACCTCGGCGGGCAGAAGACGCACAAGCGCACGGTGACCATCAAGGCGGCACGCCCGCAACTGATCGAGGAAGAGGCGGCCAAGCTGGTCAACGAGGACGACATCCGCGCCGCCGCCATCGAGTCGTGCGAGCAGCACGGCATCGTCTTCATCGACGAGATCGACAAGGTCGCCAAGCGCAGCGGCAACATGAGCGGCGCCGACGTCAGCCGTGAAGGCGTGCAGCGCGACCTGCTGCCGCTGGTGGAAGGCAGCAACGTGTCGACCAAATACGGCACGGTGAAGACCGACCACATCCTGTTCATCGCCTCGGGCGCGTTCCACCTCGCCAAGCCCAGCGACCTGATCCCCGAGCTGCAGGGCCGCTTCCCGATCCGCGTGGAGCTGTCGGCACTGAGCAAGGAGGATTTCATCCGCATCCTCACCGAGCCGAAGGCCGCGCTGAGCAGGCAGTACGTGGAGCTGATGAAGACCGAAGGCGTCGCGCTGCGCTTCACCGACGACGCCATCGACCGGCTGGCCGAGATCGCGGCGATCGTCAACGAACGCCAGGAGAACATCGGTGCGCGCCGCCTGCATACCGTGCTGGAACGCCTGCTGGATACGCTGAGTTACGAGGCGCCCGACCGCGACGGCCAGAGCATCACCATCGACCGCGCGTACGTCGATGCGCATCTGGGCGAACTGGTGCAGGATCCCGACCTGAGCCGCTACATCCTGTGATGCCAAGAACCCGCCGCAAGGCGGGTTCTTCGCTTCGGAAGGGCATCGGTCCGTCGGTTACAATCGATGCACCTCTATACGTCCCGGTTTCGATGAGCACGTTGCCTCCCTGCCCCCAGTGCGCCTCCGCCTACACCTACGAGGACGGCGCCCAGCTGGTCTGTCCGGAATGCGGACACGAATGGTCGGCCGATGCACCTGCGGGCGGCGATGACGAACGCGTCATCAAGGATGCGAACGGCAACCTGCTGCAGGATGGCGACACCGTCACCGTCATCAAGGACCTGAAGGTCAAGGGGTCGTCGCTGGTGGTGAAGGTCGGCACCAAGGTCAAGAACATCCGCCTGGTCGACGGCGACCATGACATCGACTGCAAGATCGACGGCATCGGCGCGATGAAGCTCAAGTCGGAGTTCGTGCGCAAGGCGTAACGTGTTTGATGCCACGGCCATCAGCGTGCGTTGGCCACCTTGAGCCGGGTAGCGGAGAGATTCTGCTCGAGCGCAGCGCGATACTGCGGATACAGCGCGTCGAAGTCTTCGAGTACCACGATCGTCACCACTTCCAGCATGTCCTTGTCCAGCATTCGCATCATCACCACGTTGCGGCCGCCCTTGTCGCCCACGGCGTGCGAATAGATCCGGTAGCCGGGAGCCTGGATGTCGTCGAACGGCGCGAAGGTGGTCATGTCCACCCCCGTATCCCCTAGGCGCTCCAGGAAGGGTGGCAGGTAGTCGTCCAGATTGTCGACGGCTTGCCCGAATTCCGGCACCAGCAGGTCGATCTCGAACCGCATGCCCATGCGGTAGCGCAGATCGGTGCGGGGCTCGAGGACGCTGGCGTAGCGGGTGTTCATCTTCGTCTGCTTCCAGCCCTCGGCCGGCTTGAAGGTGTAGGCGAAGCGGCGCTCGTTCTGCTTGAGTACCGTGGATACCTTGGGGACTTCGCCGCCACGGCCTATCGAGGCCGCCATCGCATGCAGCGTATCGGTACGGAACAGGTTGCCCACGAGCTGTGTCGCGATCCCCTGGGCCATCTGGGGGTAGGCATCGACGAACAGCGCACGATCACCGGGAGCATGGTCGATATGCTTCTTGGTCATTCCATTCTGCGCGGCGACACCTTTCAGCAACTGCTTGCGATCGCTGGTTTCGTATACCCGATAGCGGATGGTCGCCATCGGCGCAACATCGTCGCTCCGGGTCGCCATCAGGTTGAGCATCGACAAGCCGCTGAACACTTCCTCGATGGTGATGACATAGCGGTAGCCTGCTTGGGCGGCGGCTGTCCCCAGCTTCTCACCCGGCAGGAAGCGGTCGACATCGGTCGTGGCTTCGATCATGAACATCGGCGAGCGCTGTCCGAAACTCTTGCGCAAGGCCTCCTCGAGGACGGCGTAGCGGTCGTAGCCCACCAGCGTGGCGTCGAGCTGCGCGCCCAGCGTGTCGCTGCGCTTGCGCAGGTTGGCACTGTTGGCGATGGCTGCGAAGGGGATCAGCAGTCCTCGGGTGAACTCGCCATCGGTCGCGAAATACACCTTGGACGGCGTGGGGGTCTGCGGGAACACCACCAGCACTTTCACGTCCTTTGCGCCGTCTTGGGCATGAACCGCGCTTGGCAGCAAGGCAAGGGCAACGGCGAGCAGTGCACTGAGCAAGGCGGGGAAGCGGGGCATGAGCGTCCTATGAAGGGAGGGCTGGGAGGATGTGCCTGTCAGTCCTCGCCGATATCCTCGTTCCACACCTCGGGATTGGCGCGGATGTAGCCGCCGAGGAGCTCGATGCATTCCTGGTCTTGCAGGTCGATGACGTTCACGCCGGATTCGCGCAGCCAGTCGATACCGCCCTGGAACGTCACCGATTCGCCAACGACCACCGTGCCGATATTGAACTGGCGCACCAAGCCGCTGCAGTACCAGCACGGTGCCAGCGTGGTGACCATGATCGTGTCGCGATAACGGCGCTGGCGGCCCGCCTTGCGGAACGCATCGGTTTCGCCGTGTACCGACGGATCGCCTTCCTGCACGCGGCGGTTGTGGCCGCAGCCGAGCAGCTGGCCGTCCTGGTGGTAGAGGGCGGCGCCGATGGGGATGCCGCCCTCGGCGAGTCCCTGGCGCGCTTCGGCGATGGCGGTATCGAGGAGGGCGCGATAGTCGATGGCATTGCTCATGGGCGGAGGTGGGCCGTGTGGGGGCTCCATCCTAACGCCGGAGAGTGTGATCCGCCGCACGGCACCATCCGTTCGCAGCCGCTAGAACACGAGACGGGGAACATTGCGCCGCATCGGCATGGAGTCGGGACGATCATGGGAATGGAAACGACGGCGGCGATCCGCGGCGCATGGGTGCTTGCGATGGCGCTGGCATGGGGTCTTGTGGCGCCGGGCGACCTGCGTGCGCAGACCATCGAGCAGGGGCTGCTGCAACTGGAATGGGGCGATCCACCGCGCGCCACTGCAGGGCAACCGCGGCTGGCGCCGCGTTTCAATGCGTCGCTGCTGAAGGACGATGGCAGTCGCCTGGCGCTCGATCCCGAACAGGCGAAGCTCGCTGCCGGCGATCTGTATGTGCTGGCCAATCGTCGCGTCGCGGTGGCGTTGGCACCACCCGGGCGCGTGATGTCGTCCGCATCCGCGATCCAGGCCATCGTGCCGGCCGACCGCATCACGCAATCGGGCAAGGTACATCCCGCCAATGCGCGTGTCATGGCAGCGGCGCCGATCAGCGGCACCACGCGCTGGGTGACGCTGATGTGCAAGTTCAGCGACATCGCGGACGAGCAGAAGGACCAGGCCTTCTTCCAGTCCCAGTACGGCGAGGGAGTGGGCCAGTTGGGCCACTACTGGCGTGATGTCTCGTACAACAAGATCAACCTGACGGGCAGCACCACGCACGGCTGGTACGCGCTGCCCAACCCGCGCTCCACCTACGTCACGACCGTGGACGGCAAGGACAAGGCGGATCTCAACAAGCTGTTCGCCGATTGCGCCGCCGCCGCGCCGGAGACTGTCGACCTGACGGCGCCGGTGGGCATCAACATGATGTTCAACGGCAACCTGGACGGCTACGCCTGGGGTGGCCAGAGTTGCGCCACCGTGCGTGGCGCGCGCCTGTGCAAGCGGGTGACATGGAATCCGCCGTGGTCGTTCGGCAACCTGGCGCCGCTCGCGCATGAAATGGGCCACGGTTACGGCCTGCCGCATTCGGACAACTCCGATGGCGATGACGACACCTACGACAATCCATGGGACGTGATGAGCGATGGCTGGGCCAACGCCGTCGCCGACGCCACCTACGGCACGCGCCCGAAGCACATCAACATCTTCCAGCGCCACCGGCTGAGTTGGGTGGATGCACCGCGCCAGCAGATCGTGGGGCTGGGCGAACGGACGACACGCGAGATCGCGCTCGATTACGCGCACCTGGCGAATGCCGCTAACGTGCAGATGCTGGTGCTGTCGCTGTCACCGCAGGCCGATCCCTACGCGACCGTGGTGTACACATTGGAAGCGCGCAAGCGTGAAGGCACCTACGACGGCAACCTGGCGGGCAATGCCGTGATCATCCACAAGGTGGAGCGATCGGGAACTGCCTACAGCATCGACGCCGATGTGCCGCCGGCCAACCGATCGAACAACGAAGGCTCGATGTTCAAGGTAGGCGAGCGCTGGATCACGCCGGAGGCTTCGCACGTGGTCACCATCAAGTCGCAGACCGCGACAGGGTTCGTCCTGGCGGTGAGCCCGCCACGGGTGATGAGCAGTCCGTTGCCGGCGCTGGTGAAGCCGGCCGCGGTCTCTGCGTCGTCCCTGTCATCGACGGAACAATCTGCAGCGACGACGACTGGCAGAGATGCGCGCGATGTACCGCCATCGCGATGCGCGTCCGGACAGGGCGCCAGGGCGTCGTCCTGCGCGGTTCGCGTGCGCTGATGCGTCGGGATTTCTCCTACATGGCCCGGGCAATCCCGACAGTGCATGACGATGTGGTGTCGGGGCCAATTGGTTGATGTTCGCACCAGAATCCTGACCGGCATCGCAGTTCGGAACATCCGGTCGCGAAGCATGTCCTGAGGCCCTGAAGCACCCTCAAGACCTCACATTCCCTGCCGACACCCCGACCATGGCGGCGTCATCTCGACCCGCCGTCGTGAATGGGGTCGCGCGTGATCAAACACCGATCAGCCGGCACGCGCTGCGGGAGCATTCGGGTGCTCTTCGCCGCGGGAATGTCGGTCATGGCCTGCATGCTTCCGAATCTTCCGCTGAGGGCGGAGACGGTGGTGCAGGGAACATTGCAGTTGCAGTGGGCGGATCCACCGCGCGCGCTGCCCGGGCGCGTGCAGGCGGCGCCGCAACTCGATGCCTGGCTGGATATGGGCCCGGGACGACGTATCCCGCTGGATGTCGCGCAGGCCAAGCAGGCCGCAGGTGACCTGTATGCACTGTCCAACCGCCGCGTGGCCGTGTCGTACGGCACGCGTGCGGATATCGCGGCGTCGTCGAAGGTCATGTCCGCATCCGGTGCGCTGGCGTCGATCAGTGCCATCGTGCCCACGGACCGCCTGCCCGAGCGCGCGCTGGCGATGGGTGCCGACGGGCGCGTGATGGCGGCTGCGCCCGTCCTCGGCGCAACGCGCTGGGTCACGCTGATGTGCAAGTTCGCCGACATCGCGAGCGAGCAGAAGCCGCGCAGCTTCTTCCAGGAGCAGTACGGCAATGCGCCGGGACAACTGGGTCACTACTGGTCGGAGGTTTCCTACGGCCAGATCAATCTCGCGGGCAGTTCCGCGCATGGCTGGTACACGCTGCCCAAGCCGCGTTCGTCCTATCTTGGCGACGTCAATGGCAAGCAGAAGGCACAGCTTTCCGAACTCTTCGCCGATTGCGCCGCAGCGGCGGACGCCGAGGTCGATTTCAGTGGCATCCAGGGCGTCAACCTGATGTTCAACGGCGAGCTGGATGGCAACGCATGGGGCGGAGGCGCCTGCACGACCCTGGACGGCGCCTATGCCTGCACGCGCGTGACCTGGAGTCCACCGTGGTCATTCGCCAACCTCGCGCCGCTGGCGCACGAAATGGGACACGGCTACGGGCTGCCGCATTCCAACAACTCCGATGGCGACAGCGACACCTACGACAATCCCTGGGACGTGATGAGCGATGCGTGGCGGAATGCCACCAGTGACGCCACCTACGGGCTGCTGCCGAAGCATCCGAACATGTACCAGCGCGAACGCCTGGGCTGGCTGCCGGCGTCGCGCAAGCGCGTCATTGCCGCCGACAATCGCGAGACGGTCGAGTTCGTGCTGGACGCGGGCAGCGTACTGAAGACAGCCAACACGCAACTCGCCGTGCTGGCGCTGCCGGCCCAGCCGGATCCTTACAAGACGGTGATCTACACGCTCGAATCGCGGCGTCGCACCGGCACCTACGAAGCCAGTCTCGCCGGCGACGCGGTGATCGTCCACAAACTCGAAGACTATGGCATCGCCTACAGCGTCGATCGCGACACGCCGGCCGCCAACTTCTCCAGCAACGAGGGATCGATGCTGAAAGTCGGCGGACGCTGGAATACGCCCGACGAATCGCATTGGGTCGAAGTGGTGTCGGCCACCGCGCAGGGATTCGTCGTGCGCGTCGGTCCGCGCCCGCGTTCGATGAGCTCGCCGGCACCCGTCATGGAGCGCCCGGCGACGGTGGCCGCGGCATCGTCCCCTGCACCCGGCACGGCGTCGTCGCCGCCCGCCGTGGTGCGCGTTGCCCGTGCGGCCCGGCGGGCATGCGTCGCGCTGCCCTCGCTGTTGCGGGCGTCGCCGTTGTGCGCGTTGATCGAGCGTTGATGTCGTCAAGCGTTTGGCGCGCAGGGCTGCAAGTGTCGATGTGATCGCATTCGCGTGTGACAGCGACGACTTCATGACGCATCGCTGCATTCGTATTCATCGCACCGGAGTGCGGGCTGGGGCGCAGACGAAGACGGACCTGCATTCCAGAAACAGAATGTTGTCGCGATAAACGCGAATTCGCTTGCCTCGTTGCGTATCGCTTGTCGATGTCCCCGGTAGTAGCGCAGCACGGCGCGCATTCGGAGAGCGACATGGTGGCGGAACGGCGGGCGACCCGCAGCGCGATCACGCGGGTAGGCATCCTGCTGGCTGGCCTGGCGACGTGCATCGCCGTGGCGGCCGATGCGAAAGCGGACGAGATTGTCCAGGGCGTACTGCAGCTGCGCTGGGGCGATGCGCCGCATGTTCCCCACTCGCGGGTGGACGCCCATGCGCAGGTCGAGGCATGGCTCGATGCCGGGCCCGGCCGTCGTTACCGCCTGGATGTCGAGCAGGCCCGCCGCGCGGCCGGCGACCTGTATGGGTTGTCGAACCGCCGCGTGGCCGTGGCGTATCGCGTGTCTTCGCGCGTGATGGCCGGCGCGAAGGCGTCTTCGATCGCACCGGAGATCAGCGCCATCGTGCCGACGGATACGCTGCCGTCGCGCACGATGGCGAAAAGCGACGCCAGTGGTGGCGGCACTGCGGTGCCGTTGTCGGGCAGCACGCGCTGGATCACGGTGATGTGCAAGTTCGCCGATATCGCCTCGGAACAGCGGCCGCGCGCGTTCTTCCAGTCGCAGTACGGCGATGCGCCGGGACAACTGGGCCACTACTGGTCCGAGGTGTCCTACGGCCGCATCGACCTGGCCGGTAGTGCCGCACACGGCTGGTACACCTTGCCGCGTCCGCGAGCGGCCTACCTGTCCGATGCCGGCGGGCGGACCAGGGCGGACCTGTCGCTGCTGTTCGCGGATTGCGCGGCGCTGGCGGACGCGGACGTCGACTTCCGTGGCGCCCAGGGCGTCAACCTCATGTTCAATGCCGAACTCGATGGCAGCGCGTGGGGCGGGGGTGCCTGCGCCACGCTGGACGGCAGCTACCAGTGCACGCGCGCGACCTGGAATCCGCCGTGGTCCTTCAACAACCTCGCACCGTTGGCGCACGAGATGGGGCACGGCTACGGGCTGCCGCATTCGGACAACTCCGATGGCGATGGCGATACCTACGACAATCCCTGGGACCTGATGAGCGATGCCTGGCGCATGGCGACCAGCGACGTGACGTATGGCCTGTTGCCGAAGCACCTGAACATGTACCAGCGCGAGCGCCTGGGTTGGGTGGCGGCTGCACGCAAGCGCACCATCCCGGCGAACAACGCCGAGACGCACGAGATCATGCTGGATGCGGCCAGCCTGCAAAACGCCGGCGGCGTGCAGCTGCTCATGCTGGCATTGCCCGCGCAGGCGGACCCCTTCACCACCGTCGTCTATACGGTCGAAGCACGCCGGCGCACAGGCACGTACGAAGCGGCACTCGCGGGTGACGCCGTCATCATCCACCGGCTCGAGGACTACGGGATCGCGCGCAGCATCGATCGCGATACGCCGGTCGCCTCGTTCTCCAGCAATGAAGGATCGATGTTGAAGGTGGGGGGGCGCTGGAGTACGCCCGATGAGCGGCACTGGATCGAGGTGGTGGCCCGCACGGATAGCGGCTTCGTGCTGCGCGTGGGGCCGCGTCCCCGCGCGATGAGCGCGCCGACACCGGCCCTGGAGCGTTCCGCGGCCACCGTCGCTTCGGCGCCGGCCGCCGTTGCGGTCCGCACGACCCCGGCTACCCGGCGGGCGCGTCCGGCAAACGTTCCCTCGGCGCGAGCGCGCGCATGCGAGGTCCTGCCGCGTGTGCTGCGACTGCCGACCCTGTGTGCCCTGCTGTAGCGCCGGGCTTGATGGCAGCGGGCCGTGCCGCGGAACGTAGTAGCCGGACACGCGCGGACCGGAGCCTCAAGAGCTTGAACGCGGTCGCAGAATGGATCTGCCGCGGGCCAAGGACCCGTATCGCGTAGCCGCCTTCGGCACGCCATCGCGATATCCCGGGTAGCCGTGCACTTTCATGTCATATCACGGCGGGGAGACGGTCGTGGATATGTCGGGACGGATCATCGGTATCAACCGCGTGCTGGCGCGGTGGAGCATCGTGCTGTTGATCGCGTTGGGTGGTGCTGTGCCGTGGGCCAGGGCGGACGACATCGTGCAGGGCACGCTGCTTGTGCGCTGGGGCGACGGGCCGCGGGCCGCCGTCGGTCGTGCGTCCGCAACGTCGCACGTGGAGGCATGGCTCGAGGTGGGTCCCGGGCTGCGTTACCGGCTGGACATGGACCAGGCCATGCGCGCGGCGGGGGATCTGCCCGCGCTCTCCCATCGTCGGGTGGCGGTGTCCTACACGTCCCGCCGCCAGCCCGCCGCGAAGACCGGCGCTGGGCAGGCGATGACGCCCAGCATCGACGCCATCGTGCCGGTGGACCGGGTGCCGGCGCGCGCGCTGGCGAGGGCAGCAGACGGCCGCATCGCCCTGGCCGCGCCGGTGACGGGCAGCACGCGCTGGGTGACGCTGATGTGCAAGTTCGCCGACGTGGCGGCCGAACCGAGATCGCGCGCGTTCTTCCAGTCGCAGTATGGCGATGCCCCCGGGCAGTTGGGCCACTACTGGTCGGAGGTGTCCTACGGGGCGATCACGCTGGCCGGCAGCAGCGCGCACGGGTGGTACGCGTTGCCCGCCCCCAGGTCGACCTACGTCACCATGGTCGGCGGCAAGGCGCGCGCGGACCTGCCGCTGCTGTTCAACGACTGCATCGCCCAGGCCGAAGCGCAGGTCGATTTCCGCAACGTGCAGGGCATCAACCTGATGTTCAACGCCGAGCTCGACGGCCGCGCATGGGCTGGCGGTGCCTGCGGCCTGCTGGAGGGCGTGTATGCCTGTACGCGCGCGACCTGGAATCCGCCATGGTCCACGGACAACCTGTCCAGCCTGGCGCACGAGATGGGGCACGGCTATGGCCTGCCGCATTCGGACAACTCCGATGGCGATGCCGATACCCACGACAATCCCTGGGACCTGATGAGCGATGCCTGGCGCCATGCCGCCAGCGATCCCGTGCTGGGCCTGCTGCCCAAACACCTGAGCATGCATCATCGCGACCGCCTGGGCTGGGTATCCCCGGCACTGCGATACGTGGTGCCGGAGAACAATGCAGCGGCCCACGAGATCGTGCTGGAGGCCGCCAGCATGCCGCCTTCGGGCGGCGTGCACCTGGTGGTACTGGCCGGTGCGGCGCAACCGGACCCCTACCGCACCGAGTCCTACACGCTGGAAGCGCGTCGCCGCAGCGGCACCTACGAATCCGGGCTGGCGGGCGACGCCGTCATCCTCCACCGGGTGGCGGACAACGGCGCTGCCTACAGCGTCGACACGGACACGCCGCCCGCCGACCTGTCCGGCAACGAAGGCTCGATGCTGCGGGTAGGCGAGCAATGGAACACGCCGGATGGGCGGCACTGGGTGTCGGTCATCGCCTCGACGACCACCGGCTTCCTGATACGCATCGGACCGCGACCGCGCGTGATGAGTGCGCCCGCGCCCGCGCTGGAGCGCACCGCGGCACCGCAGGCATCGGCCGCGGGGCGGATGGACGTGACGCAGGTCGGTGTTCGAGGTTCGCTGCAGCGGCGAGCAGGCGACACACCGACATGCGGCACGCTCGTGCGTCGGTGGCAGGCATCGCCGGCGTGTGCCCTGTTCGCGCGATGAGCGGGCCGTGGCCGGCGGGTAGTGCGATAATCCGGCCATGAGCGAATCCCCCTACGAACGCGGCACCACCCATTTCGGCTTCCGCGACGTCGCCGCCAAGGACAAGCAGAAGCTCGTCGGCGAGGTCTTCACCTCGGTGGCCGGCAAGTACGACCTGATGAACGACCTGATGAGCCTCGGCATCCATCGGGTCTGGAAGCGCTACTTCGTCAGCACTTGCCAGGTGAAGCGCGGCGACCGCGTGCTCGACCTGGCGGGCGGCACCGGCGACATCGCCGCGTTGTTGAAGGATCGGGTGGGCGACACCGGCCAGATCGTGCTGGGCGACATCAACGCCGGCATGCTGTCGGTCGGCCGCGACCGCATGACCGACCGTGGCGTGGTGCAGGGCCTGGAGTACGTGCAGTGCAACGCCGAGGCGCTGCCGTTCCCGGATGCCAGCTTCGACCTGGTCACGATCGCCTTCGGCCTGCGCAACGTCACCGACAAGGCGGCCGCGCTGCGCGACATGCATCGCGTGCTGAAGATCGGCGGGCAGGCACGCGTGCTGGAGTTTTCCGAAGTGACGGTGGACTGGTTCAAGCCGGTCTACGACTTCCATTCGTTCAAGGTGCTGCCGAAGCTGGGCCAGCTGTTCGCGCAGGACGCCGGCAGCTACCAGTACCTGGCCGAAAGCATCCGCCAGCACCCGCCGCAGGCCGAGCTGCAGGGCATGATGGACGAGGCCGGTTTCGCGCGGACCAGCTACAAGAACCTGTCCGCCGGCATCGTCGCCATCCATACCGGCTACAAGGTCTGAGGGCGGCCGGGGCCGAGCGCGGTAAACTGGGGACTTCCCCCGTATCGCTGGAAGTTCCCTGATGCGTTCACTGGCTTTGCTGTTGTCCTGCGCCGCCGTGCTGGCGGCCGGTTGTTCCAAGGAACCCGAACCCGCTCCCGTGGCCGCCACGCCCAAGCCCGCCGTCGAGGCGCCCGTCGACCAGGACGAGCACTCCTACGCCGAACCGCGCAAGGTCGCCATCGATGACCTGGCGCTGGATATCGCCGTCGACTTCGACGCCAAGACCATCGGCGGCACCGCGACCTACACGCTGGACTGGAAGGACAAGGCCGCCACCCAACTGGTGCTGGACACGCGCGACCTGGCCATCGCCACGGTGGAAGGCGAGGCCAATGGCGCCTGGGCGCCGCTGAAGTACGCGCTGGCCGCCAAGGACGCCGTGCTGGGCAGCAAGCTGACCATCGAGACGCCGGCCCGCAACGCCAAGATCCGCGTCACCTACACCAGCTCGCCCGAGGCCTCCGGCCTGCAGTGGCTGACGCCGGAGATGACCGAAGGCAAGCAACTGCCCTTCATGTTCAGCCAGTCGCAACAGATCCACGCGCGCAGCTGGGTGCCGCTGCAGGACACGCCGCAGGTGCGCTACACCTACAGCGCGCAGGTGACCTCGCGTCCTGACGTGATGGTGCTGATGAGCGCCGACAACGATCCGGCCGCCGCGCGCGACGGCGAGTACACGTTCAAGATGCCGCAGAAGATCCCGTCGTACCTGATGGCGATCGCCGCCGGCGACCTGGTGTTCAAGCCGATTTCCGCGCGCAGCGGCGTCTGGGCCGAGCCGGCGATGGTCGACAAGGCCACCAAGGAATTCGAAGACACCGAGAAGATGATCGCCGCGACCGAGCAGCTGTACGGCCCCTACCGCTGGGACCGCTACGACATGCTGGTGCTGCCGCCGTCGTTCCCGTACGGCGGCATGGAGAACCCGCGCCTGAGTTTCATCACGCCCACGGTGATCGTCGGCGACAAGACGCTGGTCTCGCTGATCGCGCATGAGCTGGCGCACAGCTGGTCGGGCAACCTGGTGACCTTCTCCAGCGCCAAGCACGGCTGGTTGAACGAGGGCTTCACCAGCTACGTCGAGAACCGCATCGTCGAGGCGCTGTACGGCAAGGAGACCTCCAGCATGGAGTACTCCATCGCCCGCAACAGTTTGAAGAAGGACATCGGCACGATGCCGGAAGCGACGCAGTCGCTGGCGGTCAAGCCAGGCACGCCGCTGGACGCGGACGACGCACTCAGTGCGGTGTCGTACGACAAGGGCGCGTGGTTCCTGCAGTTCCTGGAAGAGCGCTTCGGCCGGCAGGAGTTCGATGCCTTCCTGCGTGGCTACTTCGACCACTTCGCGTTCCAGAGCATCACGACCGAGCAGTTCCTCGACTACGCGAAGAAAAACCTGTTCGACAAGCACCCCAACCTGGTCAGCGATGCCGAGATCCAGGCCTGGGTCTACGGCACGGGCATCCCGGCCAACGCGCCGCAGGTGCAGTCGCGCGGCTTTTCCAACACCGACACCGCGCGCATCGCCTGGCAGGGCAGCGGCCAGCTGCCGAATCCACAGCTCACCGACGCCTGGGTGACCCAGCAATGGGTGCATTTCCTCGAAGGCATGGGCGAGAAGCTGACCGTCGAGCAGCTGAAGCAGCTGGATGACGCCTACCACTTCACCGGTACGGCCAACGGCGAGATCGCGATGCGCTGGTATCCGCTGACCATCCGCAGCGGTTACGTCGACGCGCAGCCGGAGATCGCCAAGTTCATCGAGCGCGTCGGCCGTCGCAAACTGATCCTCCCGATCTACGAAGAACTGGTGAAGACGCCGGAGGGCCTGACGCTGGCGAAGGACAGCTTCGCGCGCGCCAGGCCGGGCTACCACCCGATCACGACCGGGTCGGTCGAGGCGCTGCTGGCGAAGGCGTCGGCGAGCCCGTAAGGCATGCCGGTCCGCATGACCCGCGCAAGGACGGTCGCCCTGGTGGCGGCCGTTCTTGTCTGCGCGCTCGCGTTGTGGGCGTGGCGCGACCCGATGGCGCCCTTGCGCGCCGGGATGGCGATGCAGGGTGGGTGGATCGGCCTGTCCGAGCGCCATGCCGTCATCGACGACCATCGCTGGGTCTACGACGAACGCGACGGAAAGGATCCCGCCGCGCCGACGGTGGTGATGGTGCATGGCTTCACCGGCAGCAAGGAGAACTGGTATCCGCTGGCGGAAAGCCTCCGCGGCCCGTATCGGCTGGTGATTCCCGACCTGCCGGGCTGGGGCGAAAGCCAGCGCCTCGCCGGTGCGGACTACGGGTTCAAGGCGCAGGCGGCGCGGCTGGCGGCTTTTCTGTCGCACGTCCGTCGCGACGGCAGTCCGGTCGTGCTGCTCGGCCATTCGATGGGCGGAGGCATCGTGGCGATCGTCGCGGCGGAACATCCGGACCTCGTTGCGCGCGTGGCGTTGATCGATGCCGCGGGCGTGCGCTTCAACGACAACGTGTTCGGTACCGAGGTGTTGGCAGGGAAGAATCCGTTTGGCGTCCATGATGCTGCGTCCCTGCAGCGTTACCTCGACACCGTCTTCCACGATCGCGCCGCGCAGCCCGCCATTCCCTGGCCGGCGTCGAAGGCGGTGATCGACTGGCGCATCGCGCAGGCACCGTTCGAGCAGCAGGTGCTGGACCGCATCGGTCGCAGCGACGAGCGTTTCCTGCCCGGCGAGAGGGCCGCGTCGATCCGCCAGCCGGCGCTGCTGCTGTGGTGCCGGCAGGACCGCGTGATCGACCCCAGCGCGATGGCGCTGTACGCCAGGAAGATCCCGCAGGCCATGCAGGTTTCACTCGATGGTTGCGGCCATATGTCCATCATGGAAAAACCCGACGAGGTGGCGGCCGCGGTCGCCCAGTTGATACAGCAAGGCACACCCCGATGAAGAAGAACGCAATGAAGACGCTGATGTTGGCGCTGGCCTGCGCGCTGGCCCTGTCCGCCTGTGGTGATCGCGAAGCCGAGCGCGCGGCCGCCGCGGCCGCGCAGGCGGCGGCCGTCGAGCAACAGGCCGATGAACTGGCGAAGAAGTACGACAGTGCCGTGGCCTCCGGCGACTGGGACATGGCGCGCATCCATGGCATCGCGCTGCTCGACCAGTACCCGCAGAGCGTGGCGGCCGGACGCATCGGGCCGTCGCTCGACGAAGTGAAGGGCAAGGCCGAGGCGGTGCGCGACCAGCGCAGGATGGAAGCGCTGTGGGCGTATGCGCAGGTGGCGGCCGATGGCGGCACCCAGCGCTCGGCGATGATCTACAGCAAGGAACCGGTGGACGTGGATGGCAGCGGCGCCAAGCCGGTGCAGCTGGTGTTCCGCGACCATCCCACGTGGAAACGCAGCAGCTACCTGGTGCTGCAGGCCAGCGACTTCGCCAAGGCGTGCTACAGCCGTTGCCAGGTGACCGTGGTGGCGGACGGCGCCGCGCCCAAGCGCATGGCGTCCCATCGGCCGGATACCGACGAAGCCACCGCGATGTTCATCGACGACAACAAGGCGCTGTGGCGCCTCGTGCGCAAGACCAAGGTGCTGGAAGTCGAGTTTCCGGTGAAGGATGGCAGCATGCGCAAGGCCGTGTTCGAAACCGGCGGCCTGGACGGCAGCCAGATGCCGGGATGGGACTGAGCGCGGTGGCGTCCGCTGAGGTCGATGCGCCGTCGCTGTCGGCGCTGCGGCACTGGGTGTTCGACCTGGATGGCACGCTGACGGAAGCGGTGCACGATTTCGTGCTGATCCGGCGCGCGCTGGACATCCCGCTGGACGCCGACATCCTGGCCCATCTGGCGGCGTTGCCAGCCAGTGAGGCGCAAGACAAGCACGCCTGGCTGATGCAGCACGAGCGTGCCCTGGCCGAAGCGGCGACGGCGGCCACCGGCGCGGTCGCCCTGGTGCGTGCCCTGCATGCAAGGGGGTGTCGCCTCGGCATCCTCACCCGCAATGCGCGCGAACTGGCCGTGGTGACGCTGGCGGCGATCGGGCTGGCGGACGTCTTCGATGCAGCCGACGTCCTCGGCCGCGACGAGGCGGCACCCAAGCCCGCGCCGGATGGCCTGCACTACTTCGCAGCGCGATGGGCCGTGCCACCGGCGCAGATGGTGATGGTGGGCGACTACCGGTTCGACCTGGAATGCGGTCGCGCCGCCGGCACGCACACCCTGCTGGTCAATTGCGTGGGCGACGGCTGGCCGGCGTTGGCGACCTGGCGGTCGCCCGATTGCGCGGCGGTCCTGGCAGGACTCGACGCCGCGCCGGTGCAGGCGGCTTACAGCGCGTAGCCGCGCCGAGTGGAGGCAGGGGCGCCGGTACTGTCGGCGCCGTCGCCACGGCAGGAGATCCCGCCGCCCAACTGGCTTTTTTCCTTACAGCGCGTAGCCGAACTGCTGCTTGAACTGTTCGTTGAATTCGCCGAAGTCGAAGCGCTGGTTCTGCGTACCCGGATGTTCGACCTTCAGTGCGCCCATCAGGTTGCCCATGCGGCCGATGGTCAGCCAGTCGTAGCCTTTCTCGATGCCGTAGATCAGGCCGGCGCGGAACGCGTCGCCGCAGCCGGTCGGGTCGGTCACGCGGCGCTCGTGCGCCGGCGGGATGTCGTAGGTCTTCTCGGGCGTGTGGATCAGCGAGCCGTGCGGACCGCGCGTGGTGATATAGGCCTTCACCCGCTTGACGATGTCGGCTTCGCTCCAGCCGGTACGCTCCTGCAGCAGGTTCGACTCGTAGTCGTTCACGGTCACGTAGTCCGCCAGCTCGATGAAGTGGCGCAGCTCCTCGCCGTTGAACAGCGGCATGGCCTGGCCGGGATCGAAGATGAAGGGAATGCCGGCCTCGGCGAACTCGGCGGCGTTCTGGATCATGCCTTCGCGACCGTCGGGGCTGACGATGCCGAAGGTCACGCCGGCCACGTCCTTCACGTGGTTCTCGTAGCTGCGCATCATCGCGCCCGGATGGAACGCGGTGATCTGGTTGTTGTCGTGGTCGGTGGTGATGAACGCCTGCGGGGTGAACAGTTCGTCGATCACCTTCACCTGGGTCAGGTTGATGCCCTGTTCGACGAAATGCTCGCGGTAGGGACCGAAATCCTGGCCCACCGTCGCCATCGGTATCGGGTCGCCGCCCAGCAGCTTCAGGTTGTAGGCGATGTTGCCGGCGCAGCCGCCGAACTCGCGGCGCATGCGCGGCACCAGGAACGACACATTCAGGATGTGCACCTTGTCCGGCAGGATGTGGTTCTTGAACTGGTCCGGGAACACCATGATGGTGTCGTAGGCAAGGGAACCACAGATCAGTGCGGACATCGGCAGACTCGGCTGGAGGCGGATGCGGCCGTCCCGGGCCGCAGGAAAAGCGGGACGTGCGCCCCATTCCCGGCGCGCCGGTGCGAAGGTTACCGGCTGGACCGGCCTGCGGCCAGTCTTGATCGCGGGCGCTCGAGGGTGCTGCGCCGTCGTCCGGCACCGCGCGCATGCGTCACGAACGCCGTTTTTTCCCGCGGATTCACGAGATTTTTCCTTGCCCGCTCCATGCCGGATTGTTAGGCTAGCCGACTTCGTTTTTGCCCAAAAAATCGCCAGCTCCGCGCGATTTTCCAGCCCCCAGCAGGAACCCGTCCCCCGATGTTCAAGAAGCTCCGCGGCATGTTCTCCAACGACCTGTCCATCGACCTGGGCACGGCCAACACCCTGATCTACGTGCGCGGACAGGGCATCGTGCTCAATGAACCCTCGGTCGTGGCAGTGCGCCAGGACCGCGCCATCGGCGGCTCGCGCTCGGTCGCGGCGGTCGGCGCCGAGGCCAAGCAGATGCTGGGCCGCACGCCGGGCCACATCACCACCATCCGCCCGATGAAGGACGGCGTGATCGCCGACTTCACCTACACCGAGGCGATGCTGAAGTACTTCATCAAGAAGGTGCACAAGTCGCGCTTCCTGCGTCCCAGCCCGCGCGTGCTGGTGTGCGTGCCGGCCGGCAGCACCCAGGTGGAGCGCCGCGCGATCAAGGAATCGGCCGAAGAGGCCGGTGCCCGCGACGTTTACCTGATCGAGGAACCGATGGCGGCCGCGATCGGCGCCGGCATGCCGGTGACCGAGGCCCGCGGCTCGATGGTCATCGACATCGGCGGCGGCACCACCGAGGTGGCGGTGATCTCGCTGAACGGCATCGTCTACTCGCAGTCGGTCCGCATCGGCGGCGACCGCTTCGACGAGTTCATCACCAACTACGTGCGCCGCAACCACGGCATGCTGATCGGCGAAGCCACGGCCGAACGGATCAAGCTGGAGATCGGCTGCGCCTACCCGCAGGCGGAGGTGCAGGAGATGGATATCTCCGGCCGCAACCTCGCCGAGGGCGTACCGAAGATGATCAAGATCAACTCCAACGAGGTGCTGGAAGCCCTGCACGAGCCGCTGTCCGGCATTGTCAGCGCGGTCAAGCTGGCGCTGGAGCAGACCCCGCCGGAACTGTGCGCGGACGTCGCCGAGCGCGGCATCGTGCTGACCGGCGGCGGCGCGCTGCTGCGTGACCTGGACCGGCTGATCAGCGAGGAAACCGGCCTGCATGTGCAGGTGGCCGACGATCCGCTGACCTGCGTCGCCCGCGGCGGTGGACGCGCGCTGGAACTGGTCGACATGCACGGCAACGAGTTCTTCGCACCCGAATGACACGGGGCCTGCGGCTGCGGCCAGCGGGAGCGGCATGGCCGCTCCGCGCGCCCGACGCCGCGCGACGCACGTTGATTCGCCACCCGGTCGCGGTTTCGCCCCGCGGCCCACTCCGATCCACCTCCCTTCGGCCCTGACGTGCCTTCCTACGCCGGTCCCCCCGTCGCCACCCGCGGTGAAGTCGCCAGCACGCTGCGGCTGCTCGGCTATCTCGCGCTGACCATCGCGCTGGTGATCCTGGACCATCGCGGCGGCTGGTTGTCGCAACTGCGCGCGCAGGCCAACGCGGTCACCCAGCCGCTGTGGTGGGTGGCGGGCCTGCCTGGCCGCGTGACCACCCGCGTCCAGGACGATGCGGCCACCCGCACCGGCCTGATCGAAGAGAACCAGCGCCTGCGCAACGACATGCTGGTCGCCAACGCCCGGCTCGCCCGGCTGCAGACCGCGGCGGCCGACAACGCCCAGCTGCGCGCGCTGCTCGGCGTGAAGACCTCGCGCGGACTGGATGTGCAACTGGCGCCGATCCTCGACATCGACCTCGCCCCGGGCCGTCAGCGGCTGGTACTGGACGTGGGCAGTCGCGCCGGCGCGCTGGTCGGCCAATCGGTCATCGATGCGGGCGGCCTGATGGGCCAGATCATCGAGACCACGCCCGCCCACGCCACCGTGCTGCTGCTGACCGATCCTGACCATGCGGTGCCGGTGGTGGTCGCGCGCAACGGCGTGCGCCTGATCGTCTACGGGCGCGGCCGCAGCGACCTGCTGGAACTGGCCGACGTCCCCCTCAACAGCGGTGTCGAGGTCGGTGACGTGCTGGTGACCTCTGGTCTTGGCGGCCGCTTCCCGGCGGGTTTCCCGGTCGGCACGATCTCCGCGCTGCGCCCGGACGACAGCCATGCCTTCCTGGTCGGCGACGTCACCCCGGCCGCGCGGCTGGACCGCGGCCGCGACGTGCTGTTGCTGAAATCGGCGCCGCCGCTGCCGTTGCCGCCGGCGGATCCGAGCCGGTTCCTGCCTGAGCCGGCCTCGCCAGCGGCAGGCTCCGCCAGTCCGGTGGAAACGGGACCGGCCGCGTCCGCGACCCAAAGCCCCTCTCCCGCCGGGAGAGGGGTTGGGGAGAGGGGCAACGAAGGCAGCAATGCCGGCGCAACCAACACCGCGTCCGCGCCCGCGACAGTTGCTCCGCGAGCTTCGCGCCCCGTGAACGCGCCGACCCTCACCCCAACCCCTCTCCCGGGGGGAGAGGGGCCGAAAGCGCCGTCCTCGAACCCGCCGGCAACGGAGCCGCAGCGATGAGCCGCGCGCGCACCGGCTGGCTGATGCCGCTGAGTATCCTCGTCGCCCTGCTGCTGGGGCTGTTGCCGCTGCCCGACCTGCTGCAGCCGTTGCGTCCGTACTGGCTGGCGCTGGTGGTGGCGTACTGGGTGATCGAGGCGCCGGACAGCGCCGGCCTCGGCTTCGCCGTGATCGTCGGCCTGATCGCCGACCTGATGTTCGGCACGCTGCTGGGCGAACAGGCGCTGCGCCTGCTGATCATGGCCTTCATCCTGCAGCGTTTCCGCGCGCGGCTGCGGTTCTTCCCGATGTCGCAGCAGGCGCTGGCGATCGGCGGCTTGCTGCTCAACGACCGCATCGTCACCACCGTGGTGCAGCTGGCGCTGGGCGAGCCGACGCTGCCCTGGGCCTACTGGTGGGCACCGCTGCTGGGCATGCTGTTCTGGCCGCCGTTGTTCGTGCTGATGGACGCGCTGCGGCTGGGTCGCCGCAGGCGGGGCTGAGCGATGATCGGATCGCGCCGGCGCGGCAAGAACCCGCACGCCGAAGCCGACCAGTTCCGACGCCGTGCGGTGACCGGCTTCGCCATCGTGGCGTTGTGCCTGATTGGCCTGGGGGCCTGGTACTTCAAGTTGCAGGTCATCGACCACGCCGACTACGCCACGCGCTCGGAAGCCAACCGCATCCGGCCGCGGCCGGTCGTGCCGGGACGCGGCACCATCTACGACCGCAACGGCCTGCTGCTGGCGGAGAACGTGCCGGCGTTCCGCCTCGACGTGACGCCCGACAAGGTCAAGGAGCCGGCGAAGCTGGTCGCCGACCTGGCGAAGATCATCGAACTCTCGCCCGAGGACATCGAGCGCTTCGACGCCACCCGCAAGGCCACGCGCGGCTTCCGCCCGATCACGCTGAAACTGCGCGTGAGCGAGGAAGAGATGGCGCGCTTCGCGGTGGACCGCTGGCGTTATCCCGGCGTGGAACTGGTGCCGTACCTGACCCGCCGGTATCCCTACGGCGAACTGTTCGCGCACATCGTCGGCTACGTCGGTCGCGTCGATGAAAAGGATCTCGAAACCCTGGGCGAGATCAATTCGGCGCTGACCCATATCGGCAAGACCGGGCTCGAGCGCTACTACGACGAGCAGCTGCGCGGAAAGATCGGCTACGAGAAGGTCGAGACCAACGTGGAAGGCCGCGCGCTGCGCGTGGTCGGCCGCGTGCCGGCGCAGGCGGGCACCGACCTGCGCCTGAGCGTGGATGCGAAGCTGCAGCAGGCCATCGTCGATTCGTTCGGCGAACTGGAGGGCTCGGCCATCGCGGTCGATCCGCGCACCGGCGAAATCCTGGCGATGGTCAGCCTGCCCAGCTACGACCCCAACCTGTTCGTCAACGGTATTTCCAGCAAGGACTTCAAGCTGCTCAACGACAACCCGTCGCGGCCGCAGTTCAACCGCCTGGTGCTGGGCGGCGTGGCGCCGGGCTCGACGCTGAAGCCGTTGATCGCGCTGGCCGGCCTGGACAGCGGCAAGCGCAAGCCCGAAGACACGGTGGTGTCCACCGGCATGTTCTACCTGCCCGGCACCAGCCGCGGCTGGGGCGACGCCAGCCGGCGCGGCCACGGCGTGACCAACCTGCGCAAGTCGATCTCGCAGTCGGTCAACACCTACTACTACCGGCTCGCGCTGGACCTGGGCATCGCGCAGTTCGACGACTACATGGAGCACTACGGCTTCGGCCAGCCGACCGGCGTGGACCTGCGTGGCGAGATCGGCGGCATCCTGCCGTCGCCGGCGGCCAAGTTGAAAGCGCGCAAGGAACGCTGGTATCCCGGCGACACGGTCAACGTCGCCATCGGCCAGGGCGACTGGAAGGTCACCCCGCTGCAACTGGTGCGCGCCACCGCGGGTATCGCCAACGGGCAGATGCGTCGGCCGCACCTGGTCAGCGAGATGCGGGTCGGCTTCGACCGACCGTGGCAGCCGATGCCACAACCCGCGCCGATCGCGATCAGCTCCCATCCCGCGAACGTCGAGGTGGTGCGCCTGGGCATGCAGGACACCATGCAGCCCGGCGGCACCGGCTGGCGCGTCGCGCTGAATGCGCCCTACCTGATGGCGGGCAAGACCGGCACCGCGCAGGTGATCAGCCGTCGTGGCACCGCCGCGGTCGATCCGCGCAGCCTGCCGATGCACCTGCGCCACCGTTCGCTGTTCGTCGGCTTCGCGCCGGCCGACAACCCGACGATCGCCATCGCCATCGCGGTGGAAGGCGGCGGTTACGGCGGCAGCACCGCCGGCCCGATGGCGCGCAAGATCTTCGATGCCTACCTGCTGGGCAAGATGCCGGAGAAGGAAGGCGAGGAGGCCGTTCCTGGTGCTGCACCACCCGCAACGACACCGGCACCGGAGGTGATGCCGCCATCGCCAGTGCCCGCTACGCCCGCGAATCCTGGCCCCTCTCCCGCCGGGAGAGGGGCTTGCACGCGCGCGCGCATTGCAGGAGACGCACGCATGACCGAGCTGCTGCGCTGGGGCTTCGATCTGTTGCGCCACCTGCTGCGCACGGTGGACTGGCTGCTGCTGGGCGCCTTGCTGGCGCTGATGGGCATCGGACTGGCGGTGCTGTACAGCGCGGGCGGCGAGGCGCTGGGCGATCGCCTGGTGCTGGCGCAGGGCGTGCGCTTCGGCGTCGGCCTGGTGGCGATGTGGGCGCTGTCGCGCGTGACCCCCGTGCGCTTGCGTGCCTGGACGCCGGGCGTGTTCGCTGTGGCGCTGGTGCCGCTGGTGCTGGTGCTGTTCATCGGTACCGGCAAGCATGGCGCGCACTGGATCGACCTGAAGTTCTTCTACCTGCAGCCCTCGGAACTGCTGAAGATCGCGCTGCCGATGATGCTGGCGTGGTACCTGCACCGCGAGCCGCTGCCGCCGGGCTGGCGCACGACGAGCGTGTCGGCGTTGTTGATCGGCCTGCCGACCGGGCTGATCCTGCTGCAGCCGGACTTCGGTACGGCGATGCTGGTGGCGGCCAGCGGCGTGTTCGGGCTGTACCTCGCCGGGCTGTCGTGGTGGTGGTTCATCACCGCTGGCGTGGTCGGCGGTACGGCGGTGGGCCTGGTGATGTTCGCGCCGATCTCGTGGTTCTCGTTCCTGCGCGAATACCAGCAGAACCGCATCCTGACCTTCCGCGATCCCGAGAACGATCCGCTTGGCGCAGGCTGGAACATCCTGCAGTCGAAGATCGCCATCGGCGGTGGCGGCTGGAGCGGCAAGGGCTGGGGCGAGGGCTCGCAATCGCACCTGGACTACCTGCCGGAGCACACCACCGATTTCATCTTCTCGGTGCTGTCGGAGGAGTTCGGCTGGATGGGCGTGATGGTGGCGCTGACGCTGTACCTGTTCGTCGTCGGTCGTTGCCTGTGGATCGCGATGGATGCGCGCGACACCTATTCGCGACTGCTCGCCGGCACACTGGGCATGGCGCTGTTCGTCTACGTCGTCGTCAACGGCGGCATGGTGTCGGGCCTGCTGCCGGTGGTCGGTGTGCCGATGCCGCTGCTGAGCTACGGCGGTACGTCGGCGGTCTCGCTGCTCGCAGGCTTGGGCCTGGTGATGGCAGTGCGCGCGCATCGGCCCGTGCACGGGTACTGACCTCATCGACTCACGTCTGCGCACCGCGTGCTGTTCACCCTGCTTCGAAACGTGCGTGCTACCCTCGCGCCGATGATGCGACGCGCTCTTCCCTGTCTGCTGGTGCTCGGCCTCGCGGCCTGCGCCACACCGCAACCGCCGGCGCCGGCGTCCACGGCGTCCGATGCTCCTCCCGCACCTGCCTCCGCCACGCCGGCCGAAACGTCGGTCGAGCGCGTCGCCGAGGTGTCGCCCGAGGCCTTGAAGCCGGTCGATTTCCCCACGGCGCGTGCACAGTTCGTGCGCGATACGGCGGCGAAGTACGGCATCGCGCCGGCCGAGATCGAGGCCACGCTGGCGAAGGCGCAGTTCCTCGACAGCGTGGTCGCGGCGATGTCGCGTCCCGCCGAACGGGTGAAGCCGTGGAGCGAGTACCGCGTCGGTTTCCTCACGCAGTCGCGCATCGATGGCGGCCGCACGTTCATCGCCGCGCACCGCGACGAATTGACCCGTGTCGAACAGCAGTACGGCGTGCCCGCCGAGGTGATCGTCTCGATCATCGGCGTGGAAACCAGCTACGGTGGTTTCACCGGCCGGCACAAGGTGCTGGACGCGCTGTACACGCTGGCGTTCCGCTACCCGCGCACGGGCAATCCCGAGCGCGCCGCCTATGAACACCGTCGCGAGCAGTTCTTCCGCGACGAACTGGCGCAGCTGTTCGCGCTGGGCCGCGAGGAGAAGCTCGATATCGCCTCGCTGACCGGCAGCTACGCCGGCGCGATGGGGTTGGGCCAGTTCATGCCGTCGAGCTACCGCGAGTTCGCGGTGGACGGCAATGGCGACGGCCGCCGCGATCTGTTCACGACCTATCCGGATATCTTCGCCTCGATCGCCAACTACTTCCGCAAGAAGGGCGGCGAGCGTGGCGGCTGGGTGCCGGGTGGCGCGGTGGTGGCGCGTGCGCAGCTGCAGGACGGTTTCGCCGAGTTCAATCCGGAGACGTGGACGCCGGACTACACGCTCGCGCAACTGGCCGAGAAGGGCTATCGCCCGCTCGATCCGGTGGCGCCCGATGCGACCGCGACGCTCGTGCAACTGGATGGCGCCGACGGCAAGCAGTATTGGCTGGGCTTCCAGAATTACTACGCGATCACCCGCTACAACAATTCCAAGATGTACGCGATGGCGGTGCACCAGCTGTCGCAGGCGATCGCCGGCCGCGAGATTCCGCCGGCATGAAGTGGCTGGTCCTGCCGCTGCTGGCGGTGGCCCTGGCCGCGTGCAGCACGGCACCGAAGAAGTCGTCGCCACCCTCCGCGTCTGGCCACACGGGCAAGCCGTCACCCACGGCGCCATCGTCCTCCATCGCCGGCAAGGACTGTTCGCGCTACGCCGCGGCGCAGGAAGACCTGTCCACGCGCGGCGACTACACCGCCGGTGGGCTCTACAAGCCGGGCGTTTCCGACACCACGCCGGACCACGTGCCCGACCTGGACTGCATCCGCGAACCGGTCGTCACGGCCGAAGCGCGCTCGCGCGTGGGCAACAAGTCGCCGTATTCGGTGCTGGGCAAGCAGTACAAGGTGCTCGACCGCGTCGACGGCTACGTCGAACAGGGCACGGCGTCGTACTACGGCAACAAGTTCCATGGTCGCCGTACGTCCAACCAGGAGGTGTACGACATGTACGCCTACAGCGCCGCGCACAAGTCGCTGCCACTGCCGAGCTTCGCCCGCGTGACCAACCTGGACAACGGCCAGTCGGTGGTCGTGCGCGTCAATGATCGCGGGCCGTTCCACGAAGGCCGCGTGATCGACCTCAGCTATGCCGCTGCGGTCCGGTTGGGCATCACCCAGCGCGGCACCGGCCGGGTGGAAGTGCGCGCGCTGACGCCGGACGGCAGCACGCTCGCCGCTGCGCCTACGCCCGGGCCTTCGTCGTCGGCGATCGACCGGCTGGTCGGGCAGTTGCCGAGGGAATCCGCGCGTTACCACGTGCCCGCGAAAGCCGGCGATACGCCGAGTGCGGCCGGCTTCGATGCCTGGATGAAGGCCAACGGCGTGCGCGTGGCGTCGGGCAAGCCCGGTACGCCGGCGGTCTCGCCAGCGCCGTCTCCAGTGCCGTCCGCGACGCAGGCGGTGGTCGTTACGGACGTCTCGCCGGTCGCCTCGATGCCCTCGGCCCTGCAACTGCAGGTCGCCAGCTTTTCCAGCCGCGACAACGCCGACCGCGCGCTTGCACGGTTGACGGCCGCCGGCATTGCCGACGCGCGGCTCAGTGACGTGCCGGGCGCCGACCGTCCGCTGTGGCGCTTGCGTGTAGGCGCCCGCGATGCGGCCTCGGCCGAAGCGCTGGCGGGCCGGATCGCCAGCCTGGGCTTCGGGCGACCGCAGATCGTCCGCGAGTAGATCCGACGCGGCCATCCGCCGGTTTTTTACTTGTTTCCAACCCAAGCCGCAGTCCGCGTCCCTACAATATTCGCTTGAACCGTCAGGCCCACGGCCTTGCCAGGAGTTTTCCGCCGATGAAGTTCCGTTTCGCTCTCGCCGCGCTCGCGACCACCGCCATGGGCCTGGCCATCGCCCAGACCCCCGCCGCCTGGGTGCTGATGGACTACATCACCGGCCAGGTGCTGGCGGGTGAGAACTACAACGAGCGCGTCGAGCCGGCCAGCATCACCAAGGTCATGACCTCGTACGTGCTCGCCGCCGAGCAGAAGAACGGCAAGATCAAGCCGACCGACCAGGTGATGATGAGCGAACGCGCCTGGCGCGAAGGTGGGGCCGGCACCGACGGCAGCTACAGCGGTTTCGCCGTCAACAAGACGGCGTCGCTGCTGGACATGGAAACCGGCATGGCCGTGCAGTCGGGCAACGACGCCGCCATCGCACTGGCCGAACATGCCGCCGGCAGCCAGGAGGCATTTGCCGCGCTGATGAACAACTACGCCGCGCAGATCGGCATGAAGGGCTCGCACTTCGCCAACGCGCACGGCCTGTCGGCACCGGAGCACTACTCGACCGCCTACGACCTGGCGCTGCTCGGCCGCGCGCTGATCCGCGAATATCCGGAGCAGTACGCGTTCAACAAGATCAAGGAATTCACGGTCGGCACCATCACCCAGCCGAACCGCAACCTGCTGCTGTGGCGCGATGCCAGCGTCGACGGCATCAAGACCGGCCACCATTCCGCCGCGGGCTACTGCCTGATGAGTTCGGCCAAGCGCGGTGACCAGCGCCTGATCGCGGTGGTGATGGGTTCGACCTCCGAGAAGCAGCGCGCCGAGGACAGCCTGGCGCTGTTGAACTGGGGCTTCCGCTTCTACGAAACGCACCGCCTGTACGAGCCGGGCAAAGCCATCGCCACGCAGCGCGTGTGGAAGGGCCAGGCGAAGGACGTGCAGCTGGGCGTCGCACAGCCGATGCTGGTCAGCGTGCCGCGCGGCCGCTACGACGACCTGAAGCCGACGATGGACGTGCCGAAGACGCTGGTGGCGCCGATCACCGCAGGCCAGGCCATCGGCACGGTGAAGGTCACGCTGGACGGCAAGGTCGTCGCGGAATCGCCGCTGGTGGCGATCACCCCGATCGAAGAAGCCGGCTTCTTCAGGCGCCTGTGGGATGCGTTCTGGATGTGGTGGGAGTCGGAGTGATCCGGCGCTCCATCCCCTGAAGAAAAGGCCGGCGCATGCCGGCCTTTTTCATTCCTGCGGACCCCTCACAGGCCGGCGGCGACCAGCGCGATGGCGATGATCGCCAGCGGAATCGCCAGCAGGTTCATGCGACTGAGCCGTTCGCGGAACAACAGCGTGCCGGCCAGCGTGCCCAGCACGACCACGCCGATGTTCATCGTGGAGAACACGACGGCCGGGTTGTCCGGCAACGCGCGATGCGCCTTCACGTAGAAGAGGATGTTGCCGAAGTTGAGCAGGCCCAACAGCAGGCCGGCGCCGAGTGCTGACAGCGTGAGCTCCGGGCCGCCACGCGCGCGCCGCACCACCTGCACCGCCATCATCACGACGAAGGCGGCGACGAACGCGACCTGCAGCGATGCCGCGAACGGCGTGCCGGCGGCTGCGATGTGTTTCAGCAGCACGTCCACGCTGGCATAGCCGACCAGCACCACTAGCGGCAGGCCCCAGCCGGTCCAGCGGTCTTCGGTCTGCGCAGTGTCGGTGCGCGGGCGCAACACCAGCAGCACGACCGCCAGCAGGCCGAGCCCGAGGCCGGCCAGTCGCCGCGCATCGGCCTGTTCGCCGAACCACAGGAATGCGGCCAGCAACGACAGCACCAGCGACATGCGCTGGGCGATGTCGGTACGCACGATGCCGGCCGCGCGAACGGAGGCCGACAACGCCAGGAAGATGCCGGGCAGCAGCACCGCCAGCAGCGCGAGCGCTGGCCAGGGTGCGTGGGCCGCCGCAAGCGCCGACAACGGTGGATCCAGCAGGGTGAAGCAGAGCAGCGACGCGGCGAGGTAGTTCCAGGCGATGCCCTGGGCGGTGTCGATGCCGCGTCGCTGCATGAGCTTCAGCAGGACCGAGACCAGCACGCTGCAGATGACACTGGAGAGCAGGAAGAGCACGGCGGACCTCGCGGGAAGGGTCGGCATTATCGCCGCATCGCCCTCCCGTGCCCCGGTCAGTGGCCTTCGACTGTCACTCTTTTCGTGTGTAGCGAGCGAAACCGCATTCTTCGCCTATCATCGTTGTCGGGTGATCCGGCACGCGAATGCGGGCCACGCCCGCAACGGAAGGTCCGCGGGGTGCGGGCACCATCAATCTCAAGGAGATGCACGAGTGAACAGGGGAACTGGCAAGACGGTAACGATGACGGCATGCCTGCTGATGGCCGCCGCGGCAACGGCGCCCGCGTGGGCGCAGCGGCAGAGCGCACAGGACCAGCGCAAGCAGCAGACCGCGGAAATCCCGACCTGCAGCAAGCCGCTGGGCTCGATCTCGGTGATCGAACCGGAGGATGGCGTGAACTGGTGGAGCGGCCAGCAGCTGCCCGCGCCGTCGAAGTTGATCAAGGTGTTCGTCAACAAGTCCCGCTGCTTCACGTTGGTGGACCGTGGCGTGGGCATGGGCGCGGCGATGGCCGAGCGCGACCTGGCGGCGAGTGGCGAGCTGCGCAACCGGTCCAACATCGGCAAGGGCCAGATCCGCGCCGCCGACTACGTGCTGGTGCCCGACCTGATCTCGCATAACAGCAATGCGGGCGGCAACGCCATCAGTGGCCTGCTGGGCGGGCTGGTGGGCGGCAACCTCGGCCGCGTGGTCGGTGGGTTGGATATGAAGAAGAAGACCGCCGACGTGGTGCTGACGGTCACCGACGTGCGTTCGTCAGAGCAGGTCGCGATGGCCGAAGGCAGCGCCAAGAAGACCGACATCGGCTGGGGTGCCGGCGGCAGCCTGTTTACCGGCAGCCACTGGGGCGGCGGTGGTGCCAGCGGCTACGCCAACACCGAGATCGGCCAGGTCATCACGCTGGCCTACCTGCAGGCGTACACCAACCTGGTCAGCGAACTCGGTGGCCTGTCCGGCAACGCGTCGGCCTCCAACGCCCAGCAGGCGGTGGAAATGACCAAGCCCGGCCGCCTGTTCGCCAATCCGAAGGGCACCGGCAAGGCGGTGCGTGACCTCGACCCGGGCATGATGCTGTACCCCACCGGCAACAAGGATGGCGTGATGTGGGAAGTCGAGGACGAACTCGGCAACAAGGGCTGGGTGTCGTCCAGCCTGGTGCAGCTGGCGCGCTGAACCGCTGCGCTGCATGAATGAAGGGCCGCGCGAGCGGCCCTTCGTCGTTCCGGGACCGCGCAGCTTGGCTTTCGCCGCCGGCGTCCCAATAATCCGTGCATGGACATCAAATCCGACAACCCCGAACACGGCTTCCAGTTCCCCGGCACCTTCGAGCTCAGCGCGATGGGCACGGCCGGCACCGGTCTGGAAACCGAACTGCCGCGCCTGCTGGAATCGAAGGGCGTGGACGTCGTGCACGAAGACATCAGCTGGAAGCATTCGGCCAACGGCAAGTACGTGTCCGTGCGCATCCGCTTCCAGGCCAATGACCGTGCGCAGTACGACGCCGCCCATGAGGCGCTGCGCGATCATCCCGAAGTGAAGTGGACGCTGTGACGGCGACCTGCATCGTCCGCGAGCTCGGCCGCCAGCCGTACGAGCCGGTCTGGCGTGCGATGCAACGCTTCACCGATGCCCGCACCGAGGCGACCGCCGACGAACTGTGGCTGGTCGAGCACGATCCCGTCTTTACCCTCGGCCAGGCCGGCAAGCCCGAGCATGTGCTCGCGGCAGGCGACATTCCGGTGATCAACGTCGACCGTGGCGGCCAGGTGACCTACCACGGCCCCGGCCAGATCGTCGCGTACCCGTTGTTCGACCTGAAGCGCCTGAAGGTCGGTGTGCGCGAGTACGTCTGCAAGATCGAGCAGGCGATGATCGACACGCTGGCGGAATGGAACGTCCATGCCGAACGCAAGGACGGCGCGCCCGGCGTGTACGTGGCCGGCGCCAAGATCGGCGCGCTCGGCATCCGCGTGCGCCGCGGCTATACCTTCCACGGCCTCGCGTTCAACATCGCGATGGACCTGGAGCCATTCCATCGCATCAATCCCTGCGGCTACCAGGGCCTGCAGGTGGTGTCGCTCGCCGACCTCGGTGGCCCGACCGGCATGGACCAGGTGAAGCCGGTGCTGCTGACGCACATGGCCGAGCAGTTCGGACTTTCACTTCAGCGCGAAGCCGCCTTGCCGGATCTGTCGCGGGCGGCGTAAGTCGTCGCGATCGCATGCCACAATCGGTCGCCATGAATGACGCGACCTTGTCCCTCGATACCGAACGCGATGCTCTGACGGAGCGTAGCCTTGCCCGCCTGCGGGCATCGTCGCCCGACAGTGAAGCGGTGCTGGCCGATGCGCGCAACGCGGACCGCGTGTCGCGCGTGATCGCGGCCAGCGACTTCGCCTTCGAGACGCTATGGCGGCAACCCGAGTTGCTGGCAGGGTTGCTAGGCACCGATGGCGACGCGCCGTGGCCAATGCCAGCATTGACGGCTGACAACACCGGGCAATGGCCCGAACTGCTGCGCCGCTACCGCACCGCCGACTCGACACGACTTGTATGGCGCGACGTGCACGGCCTGGACACGGTCGACGACACGTTGTCCGGCACCACGCGCTTGGCGGAGGTCTGCCTGCAGACCGCACTGGATGCTCTTGAAGCAGAGTTCGCGCAGCGCCACGGTGTGGTGCGAGCGCCGGACGGCACTGCACAGCGGCTGGTGGTGTTCGGCCTGGGCAAGCTGGGCGGCGGCGAACTGAATTTCTCGTCGGACATTGACCTGGTCTACGCGTATCCGCAGGGCGGCGAGTCCGACGGCGCGCGCGCGCTCGCTGCCGAGGATTACTTCATGCGGCTGGGGCAGCGGCTGGCGAAGCTGCTGGACGAGCCGACCGTCGACGGATTCTGCCACCGCGTCGACCTGCGCCTGCGGCCGTTCGGCAACGCCGGTCGCGTCGCGCTGTCGTTCGCCGGCATGGATTCGTACTTCCAGCGCGAGGGTCGCGACTGGGAGCGCTATGCCTGGCTGAAGGCGCGCGCGGTGGCGGGCGACATCGAGGCGGGCGAGCGCTGGCTGGAGTCGCTGCGTCCGTTCGTCTACCGCCGCTACCTGGACTACACCGCCCTCGACGGCCTGCGCGAGATGAAGGCGGCGATCGCCGCCGAAGTCGCGCGCCGCGAGTTGGCCGACGATATCAAGCGTGGACCGGGCGGCATCCGCGAGATCGAATTCCTGGTGCAGGCGCTGCAGTTGATCCGTGGCGGTCGCGAGCCGGCCCTGCGCGAACGCCGCCTGCGCGTGGCGTTGCCGGCGCTGGTCGCCGTGCGCCAGGTCTCGGTCGAGGAGGGCGATGCATTGATGCAGGCCTATCGCTTCCTGCGCCGGCTGGAGAACCGTCTGCAGATGCTGCGTGATGCGCAGACGCATGCCTTGCCCGAGGATCCGCTGGATCGCCATCGCATCGCGCGGGGGCTGGGCTATCCGGACTGGGATGGTCTGGTCGCAGCGCTGGAAATGCAGCGCGCACGCGTGTCCGCCGAGTTCGCCGAACTGCTGGCGCCGCGCCAGCGCGATGCGGCACCAGGCGCACTGGCACTGTACTGGCGTGCGCTGCCCGACGGTGGCGATGCGGAGACGCTGGCGGCGTCGGGCTTCGCGGATGCCGGCAGTGCGGACGGCTCGCTGCGCGAGTTCGCACAGTTCAGCGGCGTGCGTGCGCTGTCGGATGGCGCGCGTGCGCGCCTGGATCGCGTGGTGCCTGCGTTGCTCGACGCCTGCGCGCGTTCGTCGCAACCGGATGCCGCGCTGCGCCGTGTGCTGTCGCTGTTGCAGGCCATCCTGCGGCGCGCCAGCTATCTGGCGTTGCTGGACGAGCAGCCCAGTGCGCTTGGACGATTGGTGGACGTGCTGGCGCGCAGTGCGCTGCTGTCCGAGCGCCTGGCGCAGTACCCGTTGCTGCTCGACGAGTTGCTGGATACCCGCGTGTCCGGCCCGATGCCCGATCGCGACGAACTGCGGACCGAATGCGAGGTCGCGCTGCAGGAAGACGATCCGGAAACCTGCCTGCGCGTATTGAACGAGCGCCGCCTGGCGTTGAGCTTCCGCGTGGCACTGGCGGCGTTGGACGGGCGCCAGTCGGCCCGTGACAGCGTGCGCCAGCTGGCGTGGCTGGCGGACGAAGTCGTCCGCGTCGTCGTGCAGGTCGCCACGCGCGATGTCGCCGCGTCGCATGGCGCCGTCGCGGCGGGCCGGTTCGCGGTGATCGGTTACGGCAGCCTGGGAGGCGAAGAGCTCGGCTTCGGTTCGGACCTCGACCTGGTGTTCCTGTTCGAGGCGCCGACTGAAGCGGAGTCCGACGGTGTGCGCCCGATGGAGGCCGGCCGCTGGTATGCGCGGCTGGCGCAGAAGATCGTCGCGCTGCTCGGCGCAGTCACCGCCGCGGGTCGTCTCTACGACGTGGACGTGCGCCTGCGTCCCGATGGGGCGAAAGGCCTGCTGGTGTCGTCGCTGGCGAGCTTCAGCGAGTACCAGCGCGAGCGTGCGTGGACATGGGAGCACCAGGCGCTGGTGCGCGCGCGTGGTGTGGCCGGCGACACCACGCTGCTGGACGCGTTCGAGGACATCCGCACCGCGACGCTGGCGCGCGTGCGCGATGGCGGCGTCCTGCGCGACGAGGTGGTCAAGATGCGCGCCCGCATGCGTGCAGAACTGGATCGTAGCGACATCGCACGCTTCGACCTGAAGCAGGGCGCGGGTGGCCTGGTCGATCTGGAGTTCCTGATCCAGTATCTCGTGCTTCGCGATGCGGAGGCGCACGCCGCCCTGGTGCTGCCGCGCGATACGCCCGGATTGATCGCCGCACTGGCGGCTGCAGGTGCGTTGTCTGCCGATGAAGCAGGTGCGCTGGACGCGGTGCATGCGACCTTCGTCGCCGAAGGCCTGGCCTGCACACTGGACCGCCGTCCGCGCCTGGTCGTCGAGAGCGCGGCGCTGGCGACGGCACGCGCGGTGGTGATGCGGACGACGGCCGCACACGGATTGGGCTTCGACGCACGCGATCCCTAGGCGGGTGCTTCAGATCGCGAGGCGCGACCGCACTTCAGCGGCAATGCGCGCCGTCTCGCGCAACGGCTGGCCATCGAACGTCGCCGGTCCGTCGGCGAGATCGCGGATACGTCCGCGCTGGAGCAGCGCATCCAGGAAGCGACGGGGGCGACCGACGACGCGATCCGGTTCGAACACCTGCACCGGCACGCGCGTGCCACAGGCTTCCGACAGCATGTTGACCGACTCCGGCGTGCAGACGATGCGGTCGGCCCACGCCAGCAGGCCAGCGTAAGGATTCGGGCCGTCGGACGGATCGCACCACAGGAGCGTATGCGGCCGTTGCGCCCCGCGCTGGCGCACGGCGTCGATCAGGGCGTGCGGCGTGCGTCGTGAGGTGGTGACCAGCAGGCTGCCATCCGCCGTCATGTCGTCGAGCAGGATCGCGAGCCGTGCGAACGCATCGGCATCGAACCGGTAGTGCGCGCTGTCGCCGCCAAGCAGTACCGCCGTGCGCGGCGAGGGCAGGGTGGCGAAGGATGGAAACGCGGCGCGTGCGTCGGCCAGCCAAACATCGTCGACCGGATTGAGGCTGCCCAGGAGCGTCAGTACGTTGGGGCCGGTGAGCCCGTCGTGCTCCGGCGCGACGACGAGATCCCAGTGCGACGGATCGATGCGCGGGTCGAGGATCTGCACGCTGCGGCTGCCGCGCACACGCAACAGCCGCGTGGCCAGCGCCGCCTGACGACCACAGCCGATGGCCAGGGCGGGTGGCTGCCGCTGCAGTTGATCGAAGGCCGGTCCCAGACCCTGCGTCGCGCCCGGCAGCAGGCGCGGCGCCATCCAGCGCCAAGGCGCACGCGGTGCGAGCACCACCTCGCGCGCCTGGGCGCCCAGTGCACGCGCCAACGACTGCGCCTGGCGTACGTTGCCGGCGTTGCCATCGGTCAGCGTGCAGAGACCGCAGGAATCGGCCTGGAGGGGGCTTGTTTGTTCCACCGGTTAAAACAATCCGTTCCGGGTCGATTGGATATTGCCATGGTCAGGACACTCTACACTGCCCGTCCGATGCGCCGGCCCGTGCCGCCGCGACGTGCTTCCCTTCCTCGCGACAGGTAACCCATGTCCCACGCCCTCGACGCTGCCTCGCTCGACCAGCTGTTCCGCACCGCCCGCACCTACAACGCTTTCACCGGCGAGGTCGGTGACGACACCCTGCGCCAGTTGTACGACCTGCTGAAGTTCGGCCCCACCCAGGCCAACACGACGCCGGCGCGCTTCGTGTTCGTGAAGTCGGCCGAGGCCAAGGCCAAGCTGGGCCCGGCGCTGTCCGAAGGCAACTACAAGAAGACGATGGAAGCCCCGGTCACCGTCATCATCGGCCGTGACGAGGACTTCCACGAGAAGCTGCCGTTCCTGTTTCCCCATACCGACGCCAAGGCCTGGTTCGACGGCCCGCGCGACAACCGCAGCAAGCCCTCGCTGCGCAACATGAGCCTGCAGGCGGCCTACCTGATCGTCGCCGCGCGCGCGCTGGGCCTGGATGCCGGCCCGATGACCGGCTTCGACGCCGAGAAGGTGGACGAAGCGTTCTTCGCCGGTACCGCCATCAAGTCCGACATCCTGGTCAACCTGGGTCATGGCGATCCGGCCAGCATCTTCCCGCGTTCCCCGCGCCTGGGCTTCGACGAAGCCGCGCGCATCCTCTGACACCCCACCACCCGGAGACATCCCCATGCGCAAGACCCTGCTCGTTGCCGCCCTGTTCGCGTTCGCCGGTTCGGCCTTCGCCGCGCCGGTGACCTACAAGCTCGATCCCAGCCACACCAACGTGCTGGCCAACTGGAACCATTTCGGCTTCTCCAACCCGAGCGCCAACTTCGGCCAGGCCGACGGCACGCTGGTGTACGACGCCGCCGATGTGTCCAAGTCGAGCGTGCAGGTCACGCTGCCACTGACCGGCCTGAGCGCGCTGGCCGACCAGTTCTACGATCACCTGACCAGCGACAAGTGGTTCGACGCCGCCAAGTACCCGGCCGCGACCTTCAAGAGCACCAAGGTCGAAGCCGCGGGCGAAGGCAAGCTGAAGGTCACCGGCGACCTGACCATCAAGGGCATCACCAAGCCGGTGGTGCTGGACGTGACCCTCAACAAGGCCGGCGAGCACCCGATGAAGAAGGTGCCGGCGATCGGCTTCGACGCCACGGCCACCGTGAAGCGCAGCGACTTCGGCGTGGGCGCGTACGCCCCGATGGTCAGCGACGAGGTCGCGCTGAAAATCACCACCGAGGCCACGGCCGACGCGAAGAAGTAATCCCGCTGCGATCCGGCGCTCCTCCCCCGCCGGACACCGCCAGCAAGGACACGCCGCCCCGCTCGCGCAGGGCGGCGTTTTCCTTTTCGGGGGGCGGTTCATGGGCGGCCGTGGCGCCGGCTGGTAGACTGGCCGCCTCGTTCCACGACCGCCTTCACCGCCATGAGCCAGACCGCCACCGCGCCCGCCAACGCCGAGAAGCGCTACACCGTGTCGCGCGCCGACCTGCCGCTGAGCTGCCCGCTGCCGTCGATGGCGCTGTGGAACTCGCACCCGCGCGTATACCTGGCCATCGAGGACGCGGCGGGCGGGGAAGTGCAGTGCCCGTACTGCGGTTCGCACTTCGTCCTGGCCGACTGACCGCCTGATGCGGTCGCGCCGCATCGCCCCTCGACCATGCGCCGGCTGACTGTCGTCCAGCTGCTGCCGGCGCTGGAATCCGGCGGTGTCGAACGCTCCACCCTCGAAGTCGCCGATGCACTGGCGCGCGCCGGCCATCGTGCCGTGGTCGTCTCCGCGGGCGGCCGTCTCGAACCGGCCTTGCGTGCCGCCGGCGCCGAACACATCACGCTCGATATCGGCCGCAAGTCGCTGCTGACACTGCGCCATGCCGCTGCACTGCGACGGCTGTTCGCCGAGGTCGGCGCCGATATCGTGCATGCGCGTTCGCGCCTGCCGGCGTGGATCGGCCTGTGGGCGGTGCGCAGCATGCCGTCGGCATCGCGGCCGCGCTTCATCACCACCATGCACGGACTGAATTCACCAAGCCGCTACAGCGCGGTGATGACGCGCGGCGA
The DNA here is from genome assembly GCF_001556105.1 of Pseudoxanthomonas mexicana. Lineage (GTDB taxonomy): Bacteria > Pseudomonadota > Gammaproteobacteria > Xanthomonadales > Xanthomonadaceae > Pseudoxanthomonas_A > Pseudoxanthomonas_A mexicana_A. Next base: position 131,532 of record NZ_LSIF01000073.1, read on the forward strand.
GCGGGTGATCTGCGTGTCGGAGACCGTGCGCGGCTATCTGCTGCAGCACTACCCGCGCACGGATCCCGGCAAGCTGGTGGTGATTCCGCGCGGCATCGATCCGGCGCAGTTCCCGCGCGCCGCGCATCCGGATCCCGATGCGCGCGCGTGGGCGGCGACGCAGCATCCCGCGTTGTCGGGCGATGGGCCGCTGCTGCTGTTGCCGGGACGCGGCACGCGGCTGAAGGGGCATCGCGAAGCGATCGTGCTGCTGGGCCGTCTGCGGGCGGTGGGCGTGGAGGCCCGGCTATGGATGCCTGGCACCCGTGAAGCGGGGCGCGAGCAGTACGTGGCCGAACTGGAAGCGGAGGCGCAGTTGGGTGCGGTGGCCGATGCGCTCGCGATCACGCCACCTACCGCGCAGATCGCCCGCGCCTATGCCGCCAGCGATCTGGTGCTGCAGCTGTCGCGCAAGCCCGAGGCCTTCGGCCGCACGGTGATCGAGGCGCTCTCGGTGGGACGCCCGGTGGTCGGCTGGGCGCATGGCGGCGTGGGCGAACTGCTGACGGAACTGCAGCCCCAGGGTGCGGTGCCGATCTTCGATGAAGACCACCTGTTCAATAGCGTGACGGCGATGCTCGCCCATCCGCCGCCGCCATTGGCTACGATGGACACCTACACCCTGCGCGCGATGCAGGACGCCACGCTCGCCCTCTACCACGATCTCGCCGATGACCGCTGACTCGCCGTCGATTCCTGTTTCGCCCACCCGCCGCGAGGGGCATGGCTGGCGCTGGGCGCCCGCGTGGGTGCTGGCCTACGTCGCGCTGTGGCCCGCGCCCGGGTATGCCGAAGCGGTGATGGTGTTGGGCGCACTGGCGGCGATCGTGCGCCTGCTGCTGGGGCGTTTCCGTGGCAGCGCGCGCCTGTTGAGCGGCGGCGCATGGGCGTTGACCAGCGCGCTGTTCGCCGCGTACTGGCTGCCGCAGGCGATCTCGGCGATCGATGCGGTCGACACGCCGCGTGCGCTGCGTGAGGCCGCGGTAGACCTGCGCTACCTGCCGTTCCTGTGGTTGACGGCAGCGGCGGTGGCAAATGCAACGGCACGACGCGCGACGTTCAACGGCTTGGCGATCATCGTGGCGATCTGGACGCTGGATGCGCTGGCGCAGGTCGTCTTCGGCACCAGCCCGTTGTTCTGGGGGTTGGACCAGCTCAAGCAGCTGATCAGCGGGCGGCCGATGTGCACCGCGGATCAGATGGCCGGTATCGACCGGCTCAGCGGCTTCCTCGGTCCATGCAATCGCAAGCTGGGCGTGGTGATGGCCAGCCTGTCGCCGTTCCTGCTGTTCGCCGCCGCGAAGCGCCTGGAGACACTGGGCTGGCTGCTCGCCGCGGGTGCGATCGGCCTCGTCGTCCTGCTGGCAGGCGCGCGGGCGGCATGGATCACCTACGCGCTGGTGCTCGTGGCATCCGGTTGGCGACTGCTCGGGCTGCGCCGCATGCTGGGCGTGATGGCGGCGGGCACGCTGGTGTTGACCCTGCTTTCGGTATCGTCCGTGCAGGTACGCGACCGCATCATGCTGACGGCCCAGGCGCTGACTGCCGATGAGTCGGGAGTGGACACGGCCCTGTCGGGCCGTGCGCAGATCTGGTCTGCCGCAGTCTGCATGGTGCTCCATCACCCGATCAATGGCGTCGGTGCCCGTGGCTTCCGCGAGGCCTATCCCGCCTGCACCACGGATACCGGACAGCGTCCGGAATGGGGCCAGGGCCCAGCCTTCCATGCCCACCAGATCGTGCTCGAAGTGCTCAGTGAAACCGGCGTCATCGGCCTGCTGTTGTGGCTGGCCGGTGCCGCGCTCGCGTGGCGGGCGTGGCGCTACGCCACGCCGCAGGCCAAGGAACGCGCGCGGCCGGCGATGCTGGCGTTGGCCGTCACGGTGTTCCCGCTCAACACCCATCTTGCGTTCTATTCCACCTTCTGGGGCGGGCTGACGCTGATGCTGGCCGCGCTGTATGCCGGCAGTCTGCTGGCGCGCGATGACGAGTGATCGTGTCGCGGGTGTCCGCTGCTGGTTCGTTGCGCCCGCCAACCTGATCGCTGCCGGTATCGCGCGATTGCCGCAACGCCTGCTGCTGGCAGTGGGCAGGGCCGGCACCTGGGTGTTGTGGCCACTGCTGGGCAAGCGGCGCCGATACGCGGCGACCAACATCGCGATGTGTTTTCCCGCGCTGGACGAGCGCGCACAAGCGCAGCTGCTGCGCGACAACCTGCGTGCGACGGTGACCGGTGTCCTCGAGCTGATCCGCGGCTGGTACGCGCCTGCTCCCCGCCTGCACGGGCTGGCCGACGTGCAGGGCCTGGAACATGTGCGTGCCGCACAGGCCCAGGGACGCGGGGTGCTGCTGTTCGGCGGGCATTTCCCGCATTCGGAACTGTGCGCGCGCCTGCTGGGCGAAGCGCTGGGCGACCGGGTCACCATCGTCGCGCGGCGCAACAACGATCCCTGCATCGAGCGCATGCTGGACGAGGCGCGGCGACGCGTGTTCGCCGATGTCGTCGGCAAGAAGGATGTGCGTGGCTTGCTGCGCGCGCTGTCGCGCGGCGCGATCGTTGCGTATTCGGCCGATCAGGATTTCAACTACCAGAATGCCTTCGTGCCGTTCTTCGGCATCCAGGCGGCGACGCTGGCGGCCACGCCCGATCTCGCCCGCCGTGGCAATGCGGTGGTGCTGCCGTTCTGGTTCCATCGCGATGCCGACGGGCGCTATCAGTTGCGCGTCGAACCGACGTGGCGGGGATGGCCCAGCGATGATCCGGTACAGGACGCGGCGCGCTACATGGCCGAGCTGGAGGCCGTCGTCCGCCGGCATCCCGAGCAGTACCTGTGGGTGCACCGGCGGTTCAAGACGCGGCCGCCGGGCGAGCCGGATCTCTACCGGTAGAGTTCGCCGCGGCCGTCGGGCTGGCGCTTGAAGCGCCGGTGGATCCACAGGTATTGCGTGGGTGCCGCGCGCACCATCGCTTCGATCGCGGCGATCACGCGCGCGGTGTCGGTCGTGGCGTCGGACGACGGGAAGTCTTCGAGCGCCGGTGACAGCGTCAGCGTGTAACCGCCGTCCTCGCGCCGCACGTGCGAGAACGCGATGACGGCCGCACCCGAAAGCCGCGCAAGCTGGTGCGTGGAGGTCAGGCTGTAGGCGGGATGGCCGAAGAACGGCACGAAGACGCTCTCGCCGCGGCGCGTGTCCTGGTCCGGTGCGAACCACAGCAGTCCGCCCTGCTTGAGATGCTTCAGGGCAGGACGCAGCTCGTCGCGAGTGAACATCGCGGTGGCATAACGCAGCCGGCCGCGCTTGACCGCCCATTCCATCGCGCCCTGGTTGTGCGGGCGGTACATGCCGGCCAGTGGCGCGTAGTCGCACATCAGCCGCGCCGACATCTCCAGCGTGGTGAAGTGGCCGGATACCACGATCACGCCACGGCCGCCGGCACGCGCCGCCGCCAGGTGTTCCAGGCCTTCCACCTGCAGGCCCTTGCGCATCGGGTCGACGCTGCCCCACCAGGCGCGGGCGAATTCGAACAGGCCGATACCGAGCTCGGCGAAGCTGGCCCTGGCCAGCGCGTCCTGCTCGGCGGACGAACGCGCCGGGAAGCACAGCGCGATATTGCGGCGGGCGATCTCGCGGCGTTCGCGCATCGCCATGAAGAACAGTGCACCGATCAGGCGCCCGAGCCACCGCTGCAGCGTCCACGGCAGGCGTGCCACCAGCCACGCCAGACCTATGCCGATCCAGGCCGGCCATTGCCGTGGCCCCAGCGGGAGGCGCTCACCGGCGGCGGAGGGTTTCTTCTCGGATTCAGCCATGGCCCATTGTAGCGGCGGCCCCGGGTATCCTTGTCGCCCATGTCGAACCGTACCGCCGAACGCCTGCTGCGTGCCCTGTATTCGGTGGTGCTCTACGTGCTGACGCCGGTGACGGTGTACCACCTGATCTGGCGCGGTTTCCGGTATCCGGACTACTTCCAGCGCTGGAACGAACGCTACGGCAGCTACGACATGCCCGGCGGCACGGTCGATGTCTGGCTGCACGCCGTGTCGGTCGGCGAGGTGAACGCGGCTGCGCCCGTCGTGGATGCGTTGCTGAAGCGGCATCGCGGGCTGCGCCTGCTGATCACCACGATCACCCCGACCGGATCGCAGCGGGTGCAGGCGTTGTGGGGCGACCGCGTGCTGCACGTGTACTCGCCGTACGATCTTCCAGGCGCCGTCGCACGTTTCCTCACGCATTTCCCGCCGCGGCTGGCGTTGATCATGGAAACCGAGCTGTGGCCCAGCCTGCTGTTCGGCTGCCACGATCGCCGCGTGCCGGTATACATCCTCAACGCACGCCTGTCCGCCCGTTCGCTGCGCGGCTACAGCGTGCTGCGACCGCTGATCGCGCGCACGCTGCGTACCGTGCGCAAGGTGGCGGCGCAATCCGAAGACGATGCCGGGCGCTTCGTCCAGCTTGGTGCGGCACCCGAGCAGGTGCGCGATGTCGGCAATCTCAAGTTCGATATTCCCGTCCCGACCAACGTGGCCGAGGTGGTCGCCGGTTTCCGCCAGCACCTCGCCGCGGGGCGTCGCGTCTGGATCGCCGCCAGCACGCACGAGGACGAAGAGGCACCCGTGCTCGCCATCCACGCCCGCCTGCGCAAGCGCTGGCCCGACCTGCTGCTGTTGTGGGCGCCGCGGCATCCGGAACGTTTCCCGCGCGTCGTGGAGGCCGCTGGTGAAGCCGGCTGGAACGTGGGAACCCGTCGCGCGGATGGCTGGCCGGGCGCGAACAACGATGTCTTCGTGCTCGACACGCTGGGCGAGTTGATGGCCTTCTTCGCCTGCGCCGACGTGGCCTTCGTCGGCGGCAGCCTGCAGGCCATCGGCGGCCACAACATGCTGGAACCGGCGGCCGTCGGAACACCGGCCGTCACCGGCCCGCATCTGCACAACTTCAGCGAGATTTCCCGCCTGCTCAGGGACGCCGACGCCCTGGTGATCGCGCCGGACGCGGCGGGCGTGGGCGATGCGGTCGAAGACCTGCTGGCGGACGATGCACGGCGTCATGAAGTCGCCGCGCGCGGCCGCGCGCTGGTCGAACATGGCCGCGGCGCGCTGGCGCGCACGCTGGTGATGATCGCGCCGCACCTGCCGGTGCCGGTGGCATGAGTACGGCCACGCCGCGTGCGCTGGCCGGCGTGCGGGTGCTGGACCTGACCCGCGTGCTCGCCGGCCCGTGGTGCACGCAGGTGCTTGCCGACCTCGGCGCCGAGGTCATCAAGGTGGAACGTCCGGGCAGCGGCGACGACACGCGCGGCTGGGGGCCGCCTTTCCTGCGCGATGCCGAGGGGAACGAAACCGCGGAGTCGGCGTATTACCTGTGCGCCAACCGCAACAAACGGTCGCTGACGGTGGACATCGCCACCCTCGAAGGCCAAACGATCATCCGTCGCCTTGCGCTGCAGAGCGATGTGCTGGTGGAGAATTTCAAGGTGGGCGACATGGCGCGTCACGGTCTGGATGCCGCGACGCTGCGCGCCGAGCATCCACGGCTGGTGTACTGCTCGATCACCGGTTTCGGCCATCATGGTCCTCACGCGCAACGCGCCGGCTACGACTTCGCGATCCAGGGGCTCGGTGGCCTGATGAGCGTGACCGGTGCGGCCGATGGCGAACCGCAGAAGGTCGGGGTCGCGGTCGCCGATCTGTTCACCGGCATGTACGCCACCGTCGCGATCCTCGCCGCGCTTCGCCACCGTGACGCCACCGGCGAAGGCCAGGTGATCGACATGGCCCTGCTCGATGCGCAGGTCGCGATGCTCGCCAACCTGGGCAGCCACTACCTGGTCGGCGGCGAGGTGCCGCCGCGGCAGGGCAATGCGCATGCCAACATCGTGCCGTACCAGGTCTTCGCCGTCGCCGATGGTCACCTCATCGTGGCGGTCGGCAACGACCGCCAGTTCGCGCGCTTGTGCGACGTGCTGGGAAATGCCCTGTTGGCCAGTGACGCGCGCTTCGCGACCAATGCGGGACGCGTACGCCATCGCGATGTGCTGGTGCCGATGTTGCAGGCGGCATTCGTCTCGCGAGATAGGCAGGCGTGGCTGACGTTACTCGAAGCGGCCGGCATTCCGTGCGGACCCGTCAACGACATCGCCGATGTATTCGCCGATCCGCAGGTGCGGGCGCGTGGCATGGTGGGGCATGTCGGGCATCCGCACGCCGGCACGGTTCCGCTGGTCGCGAGTCCGCTGAAGCTGTCGGCCACGCCGGTGGAGCTGCGGCATGCGCCGCCGTGGCTGGGACAGCACACCGACGAGGTATTGCGCGAGGCGGGTTACGACGATGCGGAGATCGCCGCGCTGCATGCGCGTGGCGCGATCTGAGCTGTAGGTGCAGGAGCGACGTGAGTCGCGGCCGCGAGTCTTCCGCTTGCTTCGACATATCCGGGTTACTGAGACGTGCGGTCGCGACTCAGGTCGCTCCTACAGAAATTCCCGGGTCCTGAAACGACGACGGCGGGTCGAAGCCCGCCGTCGTGATCGCGAGGAGCGCGAGGCGCTACTGCGAGACCGGCTGCGACGACAGACGCGCTTCGGCGTCGGCGGTCAGCAGGCGGTTCACGTCCTGCACGTCGGCGCCATCCAGCGTGCCGGCGGCCTGCTCGAGCAGCAGGCGGTTCTGCAGGAAGCGGTAGCGTGCCTGCGCGTACTCGACCTGCGCCTGGAACAGGGTGCGCTGGTTCTGCAGCACGTCCAGCACGGTGCGGGTACCGACTTCCAGGCCGACCTGCGAGGCATCCAGCGCGCTCTGCGCCGAGACGACGGCCAGGCGACGTGCTTCCACTTCGGTCACGCCCGCGATCAGCGCCTGGTAGGTATTGCTGGTGTTGCGCACGAGCGCGCGGCGGGTTTGTTCAAGCGTGTCGGAAGCGCGGTCACGCTGCGCGAGCGCCTGGCGCACGCCGGACTGCGTGGCGCCACCAGAGAAGATCGGTACGGTCAGCGTCACGCCCCAGTTGTAGCCTTCGCCGTCCTGCGACAGCGTGCCCGGCACGCTGTCCCACGCAGTGCCGTTGGTGTAGCGACCGCTGAAGCTGAGCGTCGGGTAGTGGCCTGCGCGTGCACTCGAGACACCGTGCTGCGCGGACTCCAGCGAGTATTCCGCCGACTTCAGGCCCGGGTTCTGGTCCAGCGCGCGATCCACCCAGCCCTGTGCGTTCTGCTCCGGCGGCAGCTCGGGGCGGAAGTCGTCCGGCAAGCCCTTCAGGCCGCTGATCGGCTGGCCGGTGATCTCGGCCAGCGCGCGGTAGCTGTCGTCCAGTGCGTTGCGGGCGAGGATGGTGTTGGCGCGCGCGCTGTCGTACTGCGCGCGGGCTTCATGCACGTCGGTGATCGGTGCAAGACCCACGTCCAGACGCTTCTGCGCGTAGTCGAACTGCTTCTTCGACGCCGCTTCATTGGTCTCGGCGGCCGCCAGCGATTCGATACCGATCAGCACGTTGAAGTACGCGGCCGAGGTGCGGGTGATCAACAGGTTGTTTGCCGAGGCCAGCGTGTAGTCGGCGGCCTGGCTGACGGCGCGCTGGCCACGCAGGTTCGCGATACGGCTCCAGTCGAAGATGGTCTGGCTGACCGATGCGCCATAGCTGCGGCTGTTGCCGTCGCCCAGCGGATTGCCCGGACGGCTGTCGTGGGTCAGCGTGTACCCGGCGCTGCCGCTGACTTGCGGCAGTAGCGCCGCACGCGCACGCGCCGCGCCTTCCTTGTCGATCAGGCGGGTGGACTCGGCGATCGACAAGGTCGGGTCACCGGTGCGCGCCAGCTCATAGGTCTGCATCAGGTCGGTGGCGCCGGCCGCGGACGGCAGGGCCAAGGCGAGCGCGAGTACGAGGGGGCGACGGCTCATGCGGGTTCCTTTTTTATTTCTTCAGAAGACGAACTGGGGCGCCGGTGCGGCGCCGACCAGATAGGGGAGGTCGGTTTCGAACAACGATTCGATGCGCACGCCGTTGACATCGGCCACATGCAGCACGGCTTCCATCACCGGCGAGGCGCCACGCACGACGAACAGGCGGCCACCGGGGCGCAGCCATGGCAGGAAGCGGGCCGGCACGGTCGCGACGGCGCCGGTCACGCAGATGACGTCGAAACGGCGGTCGGTATCCCACGAAAGCGCGTCGACGGCCTCGATGCGGACGTTGTTGCCGAGGCCGGTGGCGTCAAGGCGTGCACGCGCGGCATCGGCCAGGTCGGGATGGATCTCCAGGCTGACGACGTCGCGCGCCAGGCGCGCCAGGCAGGCGGTCAGGTAGCCGCTTCCGGTGCCGATCTCCAGCACGTCTTCGTCGGCCTGCGGCTTCAGCGCCTGCAGCGTGCGGCCTTCGATGACCGGTTTCGCCATCGTCTGCCCATGGCCCAGCGGCAGTTCCAGGTCCGCGTAAGCCAGGGCGCGGTGCGACTCGGCCACGAAGGCTTCGCGCGGCAGCGTGGCCAGTGTGTCCAGCACGCGCGCATCCAGCACGTCCCAGGGACGTACCTGCTGCTCGACCATGTTTTCGCGGGCCTGGGTGTAGTTGATCGTCATGGGGGTGGTCATCCGACGCGGAAGGCTGGGCCGGGCATTTTACCGGGCTGGCTGCGTCCGCGCTGCGCAAGGATCACGGCAGCCGCGGCGGCGGGCGCAGTGCCGGAAGTCACCGCAACCTCCGTCGCCCGGGGCAGGCTTCAGCTTCAGCGCCGCCCATACGCCCTCAGGAACATCTCCACCGTGGCATCGACATGCCGGCGGGCGTCGAGCGGGCCGGGCTGGCTGCACAGACCGCAGGTCATCCGGGCATGTACCTCGCCCTTGATCAGGGTGAAGAACTGCAAGGAGGCCGTCGCCACGTCGGGGATATCCAGCTCGCCCTTGGCCACCAGTGCCTGCAGCATCGCGGCGAATGCATCATGCGTGCGCTGCGGGCCGGCTTCCCAGAAGGTCCGCTTGAGTTTGTCGTCGATGTTGCCCGGGACCATCATCATGCGGTGCGTGCTGATGGCTTCCTCGCTGGTGACCAGCGCGAAGAACGCCTGCGCGATGGCCTTGAGCTGGTCGCGCAGGCTGCCGGTCAGCTCAAGGTCGAACAGCGTATCCGGCAGCATTTCCTCGCACTTCGCCTGCACGGCGGCGGCGAACAACGCGTCCTTGTCGCCGAAATGGCTGTACACCGTCAGCTTGGAGACGCCCGCTTCGGCGGCGATCTGGTCCATGCTGACGCCGTTGAACCCCTCGCGCGCGAACAATTGCTTGGCGGCCTCGAGGATGGCGGCGCGTTTGCCCAGGTCCTTGGGGCGGCCGGGACCGCTGGCGGCGGGCTTGGCGGGGGACTTGGAGCGGCTGGCGGA
>NZ_LSIF01000074.1 GCF_001556105.1 Pseudoxanthomonas mexicana
GAAAACATCGGTTCTTCTAACACTAAGACCCAACGTTCCATCAAAACGATCCAACCTTGGATCGAAAGCATGCAGTCATCTAACACCAGGATCGAACGTTGCATCGAAAAGATCGGACGTTCCATCGAACAGATCCAACGCCGCATCGAAAAGATCCAACGCCGCATCGAACAGATCCAGCGTTCCATCAAAACGATCCATCGCTGCATCAAAAACATCCAATGCGGGCCTGATGCCCCCGGCGATTCGTCCACCCAGGCGCTGCAGCGCAGGGCATCGGGCATTTCACTTCACACGTGGGGCCACGATGGCCGCACACCCTGCATGCCGGAGCGGGACACCGTCCGCCCAGGCCCGCCTCAGGCGCCCGACACCCGCGCCTTGTTCCGCAGCGACAGGCAGTACGCCGCCGTCACCCCGATGCCCAGCAACACCGCCAGCGAACCGCCGATGACCGCCACCTCCTTCGGTGCCGCGATCCAGAACCCCGCATAGACCAACCCGCTGAGCGCCATCGACCAGCCCGCCACCCGCTGCGCCTGCCGCGCCCGCGCACTCGGCACGAACCGCTTCGGCATCTGGTTGCCGAACCACGCCACCATCAACCCGATCGCCCCCATCACGATGCGGTCGACCATCTCGCTGTCGATATAGCCCCGCGAGCGCGCGAACGTGGCACACAGCGCCAGCCCCACGATGCCGAGGCCCCACGCCAGACTGGTCATCATTTCTCGGTTCATTTCGCAGACTCCTTCTTGGTTTTCGGCGCGGCCGTGCCCGCACCGAACGAATGCACGAAGCCGAGCAGCGCGTCTTCCAGCACCGACAGCTTCAGGTGGTAGATCACCGACTTGCCGACCTTTTCCGCATGCACCAGGTCGGCCTCCTTCAACACCGCGAAATGCGCCGACATCGTCGGTTTCGACACATCGAACTGCTCGCTCAGCTCGCCCGCGCTGAGCGGGCCCTTGCGCAGCAACTGCAGCACCTGGCGGCGGGTGGGATCGGAAAGGGCGCGGAAGACCTGGCTCATGATGTGATAGTTAGCTAAACATCGAAATGTGTCAACCGGCAACGCTCGGGACGGCGCGCGGCACCGCAGGAGTGACTAACGGCCCTCGTGAACGGCAGGGGAGGTCTCACAATCCTGCAGACCTGGACATGGAACGACCACGATGAAGTTCTCCTTGCTTGCCCCTGCCCTGATCGGCCTGCTGGCCGCCACCGCCTGGGGTGCCGCGAACGCCACCACGCCCGGCGACGGGGACGAAGGCCGCCTGATTACCCGCAACGCCGACGGTGCCTGGTTCCTGCAGCAGCCCGAGGGCCAGCCCGGGCGCGGCTGCGCCGCCCGCTTCATCTCGGGCAAGAAGGGCAACGCCCGGATGGCCCTGGTCGGCCCCACGGCCAAGTCCGCCACCGCCGCCATCCTGCTGCAGGGGCCGCGCATCGGCAGGCCCGCGTCCGCGCAGGAGGTCAGCATCGAACTGCGCCAGGAGGCGCTGCCCCCGGCCACCATGCGCGGTGCGCTGATGCCGGGCGCCGGCGGGGACGAGGGCTTCCTGATGATCCCGGTGGGCGACCTGCCGCAGACCATGGGCTCGATGCGTACCAGGGAGCGCGACCTGCGTGTGCGCGTCGGCGGCGTCGATGTGTTCGACCTGTCCTACGACGGCCTGGACCAGGCCCGGGGCGCGATGCTCGATTGCCTGGCCGGCCGCCGCTTCACCGGCGGCAAGGGCCTGGCCGAGGCGACCTCGGACATCCGCCTGATGGGCACCTCCAGCATCGCGGGCACCGCCTTCTTCAAGGCCGCGGTGCTGGCCAGGAAGCAGTACCCGCCGAAGGGCAGCCAGCGGGTGGGCCTGATCCACATGAGCGAGGAGTTCAAGCAGTGGTTCGAGATGGTCAGGCAGAGCGAGAAGAGGCCGGACCAGATTCCCGATCGCATCGCCAAGCACTTCATGTTCGCCACGATCCTGGACGACCAGGGCGGTTTCCGCTTCACCAAGCTGCCTGCCGGCGAGTACCTGCTGATCGCCGACTTCTCCTTCAAGGAGACCGTGACCCGCAGCGAGGTGGTGGGCCGCACGGACGTGTACGTCGGCAACCGGCACATCGGCTCCAACGATCAGGTCGCCTACTGGTTCGAGGACGTGAAGCGGCAGACCACCTTCTCCAGGACCGTGCACCTCAAGGAGGGTGAGGCGATGCAGGTGACCCTGGACAAGTCGATGCTGGGCTGCTTCTTCATCTGCCGCTGACGGCGCGGATCCGTACGCCGGGCCTTGGCCCGCCCTTCCATGCGCGATGCGTGCGCGACGGGGCGCGGGTTCGGGGCTGTCGCGCCCGCTTTGCACTGCCCTTCGCCGGCACCGCTGCCCCGGTGGCGCTGGCCCGGTACAACGCAACGCCGCACATCGGCTTGGCCGCTCACGCATCGACCACCGCCCGGTAGAACCACGGGTGCCGGGCGGGGGCGCCGGTCGGGATTTTCCTATAGGCCTTCAGTGGCTTGGCCGATGGTCGGGGGAGCGGCTGCCTGCGATGTTGCCCGCGTTGTTCGCAGGGAATGCGGGAGCCATGGACGATCAGCCGAAGGATGGGGCGGTATCCGACGGGCAGGCGGGGGGCGGGCGTAGCGGCCTGATCGAGGACGTCGTCCGCAGATTGCGGGTCGGTCACTACAGCCTGCGCACCGAACGTGCGTACGTGGGGTGGATCAGGCGGTTCATCCTTGCCAATGGAAAGCGCCATCCACGCGAGTTGGGAGTGACGCACGTGGAGGCGTTCCTGACCGGATTGGCGGTCGATGGACGGGTTGCGGCCAGTACGCAGAACCAGGCGCTGTCGGCGCTGCTGTTCCTCTATCGCGAGGTCCTGGGCCAGAAGCTGGCGTGGATGGACGAGGTGGTGCGCGCCAAGCGGCCACAGCGGTTGCCCACGGTGTTGTCGCAGCAGGAAGTGCGCGCGCTGCTGGCCCAGATGGACGGCCGCATGGCCTTGCTGGCGCGCCTGTTGTACGGGACCGGCATGCGCTTGATGGAAGGCGTGCGCCTGCGGGTCAAGGACCTGGACTTCGCACGCAACGAGATCACCGTGCGCGAGGGCAAGGGCGGCAAGGATCGGCGGACGGTGCTGCCCGCCTCCCTGGTCCCGGCCCTGCACGCCGAGGTGGATCGCGTGCACGTACTGCACCGGCAGGATCTTGCGAACGGCGCCGGTGAGGTGTGGCTGCCGCATGCGCTGTCGCGGAAGTATCCGAAGGCCGCGCGGGAGGCGGGGTGGCAGTACGTGTTCCCGGCGCGCGCCATCAGTCTGGATCCCCGCGATGGACGATGGCGGCGCCATCACCTGGACGAGGCGATGCTGTCGCGGGCCCTCAAGCGGGCGCAGGTATCGGCGGCGATTGCCAAGCCGGTGACCGCGCATACGCTGCGGCATTCGTTCGCCACCCATCTGATCGAGGGCGGGTACGACATCCGCACGGTGCAGGAGCTGCTCGGGCACAAGGATGTCGCGACCACGCAGATCTACACGCACGTCCTCAATCGCGGGGCGGGCGCTGTGCTCAGCCCGCTGGACCGCTGAGATGGAGGCGGCGGAATCGGAGGCGCCTGCAGCCTTCGGGCTGGCAGCCGGGGTGGCGCTGCTGCTCGGGATGGTCGGCATGCTGTGGCAGCCCGTATTGCCCACGACCATGGTGCTGTGGGCCATGCTGGGCGCGGGCGTGTTCGTCTGGTGGGCAGGCCTGCGCTGGCGCGTCGTCGGGGCGCTGCTCGCCGGCGCGGCGTGGGCGGGTGTGCATGCCGCGTGGAGCATCGGCGCGCAGTTGCCCGTGGACTGGGAAGGGCGCGAGGTGACGGTGGCCGGTCGGGTCGTCGAATTGCCCGAGCCGCAGGCGCGGCGAACGCGATTCCTGTTGCGCGTCGATGACACGTCGCGGCAGCCGGCACCGCTGCGGGGGCGGCTGCTGCGGCTGGCGTGGTACGACGATTTCGGTGCAGCGGTGCCCGGCCCCAGGACGCGGCTGGGGGCCGGCGAACGATGGGAATTCCTGGTCCGTGTGCGGGCGCCGCGCGGGTTGTCCAATCCGGGCGGCATGGACGCGGAGCGGTACGCGGCGGCGCAGCGCATCAGCGCCACGGGTTACGTCCGCGATGCGCTGCGAGCCCGCCGACTGTCGCCGGGTCGGGGCATCGACGCGTGGCGCAGCCGACTGTCGTCCCGCATCGCCGACGCTGTGGCGGGCCGCGAGGCGCGCTTCATCCAGGCGCTGGCACTGGGCGACACCCGCGGTCTCGATGACGACGACTGGTCCGTGCTGCGTGCGACCGGGCTGACGCACCTCATCGCCATCTCCGGGTTCCATGTCGGCATGGTGGCGGGTGCCTGCGCGTGGACAGCGGCCGGGCTGTGGTGGCTGATCCCGGCGCTGGCCCGCAGGATTCCGCGCCCGCAGGCGGCAGGCGCCGCCGCATTGTCGGGCGCACTGGCGTATGCGGCCGTGGCCGGCTTCGCGCTGCCGACCGTGCGCACGGTGTTGATGATCGCGGTGGTGGTGCTGGCGCATCTGGCGCGTCGCCATGTCCGGATCGTCGACACGCTGGTGCTCGCCATGGTCGCCGTACTCCTCTTCGACCCGTTGTCGCTGCTCGCCGCCGGCTTCTGGCTGAGCTTCGGTGGCGTGGCCTGGCTGGCATGGTGCCTGCCGGCGTCCTTGCACTGGGCCAAGGCCTTCCTGCCTGCGCAGGCGGTTGCGACGGTGGGGCTGTTGCCGGTGACGGCGGTGCTGTTCGGGCAGGCCTCGCTGGCCGGTCCGGTGGCGAATCTCGCGGCGATTCCCTGGTGGAGCCTGGTGGTCGTGCCGCTGTCGCTGCTCGGCACCGCCCTCGACGTGGTGCATGCGGGTGCCGGCGCGTGGGCGTGGCGGATGGCGGCAGCGTGCTTTGCGCCGAGTTGGCAGGTATTCGAGCGCCTGGCGGATTTCCGATACGCGTTGTGGTGGTTGCCGGAAAGCCCCGGGTGGGCGCTGTGGTTGGCGTTGGCCGGCGGGTTCTGGCTGCTGTTGCCCCGCGGCGTGCCGGGCAAGTCGCTGGCGCTGCTGTTGTGGCTTCCATTGCTGTGGCCGGACCGCGACCTGCCGCGTGGAGGCGAAGTGGAACTGGTGGTCATCGACGTGGGGCAAGGGTTGTCGGCGCTCGTGCGTACGGCCAACCACGCGCTGCTGTTCGATGCCGGGCCTGCGGTCGAGGATGGATTCGATGCCGGCGAGCGTGCCGTCGTGCCGGCGCTGCGGGCGCTCGGGGTGCCGCGCCTGCACGCGCTCGTGGTCAGCCACGGTGACAACGATCATGCCGGCGGCGTCGATGCGGTGCGCGACAGCGTGCCCGTGCGCGCGGTGCTGGCGCCGCCGGGCAGTCCGGTGGATGCGCAGGCGGCGTGTGTCGCCGGCGCTTCATGGACATGGGATGGCGTGCGCTTCCGCGTCCTGCATCCGGGCCTGCATTTCCCCTATCTGGGCAACGAGGCGAGCTGCGTGCTGAAGGTGGAAACGGCACATGGCAATCTGCTGTTGCCAGGCGATATCGGCGCCATCGTCGAGCGTGGGCTTGTCCACCGCGATGCGGATGCGCTGCGGGCCGACGTGGTCGTACTCCCGCACCACGGCAGTGCGGGGTCATCCGATCCGGCCTTCGTCGCGGCCACATCGCCGAGACTGGTGCTGAATGCCAGTGGCGCGGGCAATCGCTTCGGCCATCCGCGGGAGGAGGTCGTCGCGCGCTGGCGCAGGCAGGGTGCCGAGGTGCTGGATACGCAGACAGGTGGTGCGCTGCGCGTATGGCTGGGCGCGGATGGCCTGCAGGTGCGTGAACGGCGTCACGACCGGGCGCGCTGGTGGGACGCCGTGCAGCGCCGGCAGGCCGGTGGGCTATCCTATCGGCTGGAAGAAGGACGGCCGGATGCGCCGGAGGACTGAACGTGCTGGAACTGGTGAAGGCCGGCGGTTGGCCGATGATCCCGCTGCTGCTGCTTGGCGTGCTGGCGTTGGCGATCGTGGTGGAACGTTTCTGGTCGCTGCGTCGCAAGGAGATCCTGCCGCCCGGACTGGGCGAAGAAGTCCGTGCCTGGGCCGGCCGTGGCCAACTGGAACCGGCCCACATCGAATCCCTGCGCCGCAATTCACCGCTGGGTGAACTGCTGGCGGCGGCGCTGGATGTCCGCAACAAGCCGCGCGACCAGATCCGCGAGCGCATCGAAGACACCGGCCGCCATGTGGTCCATCGCATGGAGAAATTCCTCAACGCGCTGGGCAGCATTGCGTCGGCCGGCCCGCTGCTGGGCCTGCTGGGGACCGTGGTCGGCATGATCCAGATGTTCCTCGGCATCCAGGACAGTGGCGTCGGCGACGTCAACGCGCTGGCGGGCGGTATCGGCAAGGCGCTGGTCTGCGCGGCGGCCGGCATGATCGTGGCCATCCCGGCGCTGCTGTTCCACCGGTATTTCCGCGGCAAGGTCACCGGCTACGTGATGGAGATGGAGAAGGAGGCCACCGCGCTGGTCGATGCGCTGGAAGCCCGCCATCCGCGTACCGCCGTCCGTCCGGCCGGCGCGGTCGCGCCGGCCGCGGCACCGACCAGCGCCTGAGGCCGGCGCATGCGCATCCGCGACGACCGTTCGCAGGAAGAGCCCGAGATCAACCTGGTGCCGTTGATCGACGTGATCCTGGTGCTGATCATCTTCTTCGTCATCACCACCACCTTCGATGCGCGCTCGATGCTGCAGCTGCAGCTGCCGAGCGCGACCGGCGAGCCGGTGGCGGCGCAGGTGAAGGCGCTGAGCGTGCTGGTCAATGCCGACGGGCGCTACTTCGTCGATGAACACGAAGTGCTCCGTCCCGACATCGATGCCTTGAAGCAGACCCTGCAACAGGTCGCCGGCACCGACCGCAGCCGGCCGGTGCTGTTGCGCGCCGATGCCCGCACGCCGCACCAGGCGGTGGTGACCGCGCTGGATGCACTGGGCCAGCTGGGCTTCCGCAAGATCAACATCGCCACCGCGCCGGAGGCGCAGAAGTGAGTCCGGCGGATTCGCCGTGGCAGGTCTACAAGCGGCTGATGGGCTTCGCGCGGCCCTATCGGGCACTGCTGGCGCTGGCCGCCATCGGCATGCTGATCGAAGCCGCCGCCGGGGGTGCCTTCAGCAAATTGATGGAGCCGGTGGTCAACGAGACCTTCATCGACCGCGACAAGGCCAAGAGCCTGCTGTTGCCGCTGGCGATCGTCGGGTTGTTCGTGATCCGCGGCATTGCCGGCTATATCACCGACATGGGCATGGGCAAGGCGGCGCGCAGCATCGCCCGCGACGTCCGCGTCAACGTGCTGGGCAAGTACCTGCGACTGCCGGGCCTGCGTTTCGATACCGAACCGGTGCCGGCGATGCTGGTGCGGCTGGGCTCGGATGCGGACCAGATGTCGCAGGCCGCCGTCGACGCGATGAAGGTGATGCTGCAGCAGATACTGCAGATCATCGCGGCGCTGGTGGTGATGTTCTGGACCAGTTGGCAGGTCACGCTGGCGATCCTGGTCATGGCGCCGCCGCTGGCGTGGATCATGGACAAGGTGGCCAAGCGCTACCGGCGTATCAGCCACCGCATCCAGGAAAGTGGCGCCGAGATGATGCAGGCCGCGGACCAGACCCTGTCCAACCAGCAGGAAGTGAAGATCTACGGGGCGCAGGGCAGCGAGCTGACACGCTACGCCGGTTTGGCCAACGCCAATCTCAAGCTGGCCATGAAGGTGGAGGCCACCCGCAGCGTGTCCTCGGCGATGGTGCAGCTGATGGGCGCCATCGGGCTCGCCCTGCTGTTGTTCTTCGCCGGTCGCGAGGCGATGGCAGGGCGGTTGACGGCCGGCGGCTTCGTCACGCTGATGATCTCGATGATGGCGATCATCCCCGCGCTCAAGCAGCTGACCAATGTGCAGAACATGCTGCAACGGGGTGTCGCGTCGGCGCAGCGGTTGTTCTCGGTGCTGGATGCGGAGGACGAACGGGATGCCGGCACGCGTGAGCTCGGCCGCGCAGACGGGGTGCTCGAGTTCCGCGACATCACCGCGCGTTATCCCGGCCAGAGCAAACCCGCACTGGACGGCATCAGCTTCACGGCGCGCCCCGGTACCGTCACCGCCATTGTCGGGCGGTCCGGCAGTGGCAAGTCGACACTGATCAAGCTGATCCCGCGCTTCTACGAGGCCGAATCCGGCAGCATCCTGCTCGACGGCCAGCCGTTGCAGGAGTACCGGTTGGCCGACCTGCGTCGGCAGATCGCGCTGGTAGGCCAGCAGGTGATGCTGTTCGACGGCACCGTCGCCGCCAACGTGGCTTACGGCGAGTTGCAGGGCGCCGACGCGATGGCGATGGAAGACGCCGTCCAGGGTGCCAATGCGATGGAGTTCGTGCGCGAGTTGCCGGAGGGCCTGCAGGCGCCGATCGGCAACAAGGGGGGCCGCCTGTCCGGCGGTCAGCGCCAGCGCCTGGCGATTGCACGCGCGATGCTGAAGGACGCGCCGATCCTGATCCTCGACGAGGCGACGGCGGCACTCGACAACGAATCCGAACGCCTGGTGCAGAACGCGCTGCAGAAGCTCATGCCGGACCGCACCACGCTGGTCATCGCGCACCGGCTGTCGACCATCGAACACGCCGACCAGGTGCTGGTGCTGGACCAGGGCCGGCTGGTGGAGCAGGGCAGGCACACCGAGCTGCTCGCGCGCGGTGGGCTGTATGCCCATCTGTACCAGATGCAGTTCCACGAGGGCGAGGCGGGGTGAGCAAGCGCGCGATGCCGCAGCCTCCCGGATACTGGTTCGGCGGAGGTGCCGTGCCGGTGTGGGCGCGCGCGCTGTCCGGCATCTATGGCGCTGCGGTCGCGCTGCGGCGGCGGTTGTATCGCGCCGGCCTGCTGCGTCGGCATCGCATCGGTGTACCGGTCATCGTGGTGGGCAACCTCATCGCTGGCGGCACCGGCAAGACTCCGTTGACCATCGCGCTGGTGGAGCGGCTGCGCGCAGCAGGCTTCAAGCCGGGCGTGGCCAGCCGCGGTTACGGTCGCAGTGGCGAAGGACAGGCGCGGTGGGTGGATGCGGCGACGCCGCCCGCGGAGGGGGGCGACGAGCCGGTCCTCATCGCACGCCAGACCGGCACCCGCGTACGCGTGGATCGCGACCGGGTGGCCGCAGCGAAGGCGCTGGTGGCGGCCGGATGCGATGTCGTCGTCTGCGACGACGGCCTGCAGCACTATCGCCTGCAGCGTGACGTGGAGATCGAGGTGATCGATGGCGTACGCCGCTACGGCAACGGTCGCCTGATGCCGGCGGGACCGCTGCGCGAGCCGGCCGCGCGCGCGGACGAATGCGATTTCCGCGTGGTCAACCTGCCGGATGCCGATGGCGCTGCCGCGTTCGGTGAGTGGCCGATGCACCTGCAGGCCGATGATGCGTTGCCGGTGCGCGGCGGTCGCCCGAAGCCGCTCTCGGCGTTCGTCGGGCAGCGCGTGCATGCGGTGGCCGGCATCGGCAATCCGGATCGCTTCTTTGCCATGCTGCGCAGTCGCGGATTGGGCGTGGTGCCGCACGCGTTCCCGGACCACCATGCCTACCGCGCCGAGGATTTCGCCTTCGGCAGCGAACTGCCGGTGCTGATGACCGAAAAGGACGCGGTGAAGTGCGCCGCGTTCGCCAATGCCTGGTTCTACAGCGTGCCGGTGGCGGCGAAGTTGCCCGAGGCGTTCTGGATCGCGCTGCTGGAGCGGCTGGGTCCTGTGCCATCGGCGAGCGCCGGTCGCTGATGGTGTTCCTTTTCCGTCGAGTTGGATTCCGATGACCGATTTCATCGTCGCCATTCCCGCCCGTTATGCCGCTTCCCGCCTGCCGGGCAAGCCGTTGCGGTTGCTCGGCGGTACGCCGCTGGTCGTGCACGTCGCGCGCCGTGCACTGGCAGCGGGTGCGCGCGAGGTCTGGGTGGCCACCGACGATGCCCGCATCCGCGATGCGCTGCAGGGCACCGACGTGCGGGTGGCGATGACGTCCGAGCGCCACGCGTCGGGCAGCGACCGTCTGGCCGAGTGCGCCGACATCGCTCGCTGGACCGATGAGACGCTGGTGGTGAACCTGCAGGGCGACGAACCGTTCGCCCCGCCGGCCGGCATCCGCACCGTCGCCGAGACGCTGGCCGCCAGTGGTGCGGAGATGGCCACGCTGGCGGTGCCTATCGAGGATGCGGCCACGCTGTTCGATCCCAATACGGTCAAGCTGGTGCGTGCGGCCAACGGCGATGCGCTGTATTTCAGCCGTGCCCCGGTCCCGTGGCACCGCGATGCGTTCGCGCAATCGCGCGATGTGCTTCCTCCCGGGCAATGGCTGCGGCACATCGGCATCTATGCCTACCGTGCCGGGTTCCTGCGGCGCTTCTCCGCGATACCGCCGGGCCGGCTGGAACAGGTGGAGTCGCTGGAGCAGTTGCGGGTGCTGGAAGCCGGCCATCGCATCGCCGTGGCGCTGACCCCGGAACCTTTCCCGCCGGGTGTCGACACGCCCGAGGACCTCGCGCGCGCCGAGGCGATCCTGCAGGCGCAGGCGTGAAACTGCTGGTGGTCTGCCTGGGCAACATCTGCCGCTCGCCGATGGCGGAAGGCGCGTTGCGTGCCCGGCTGGCGTCGCCGCCGCTGGCCGGCCGCGTGCAGGTCGACTCCGCGGGGACCGGCGGCTGGCATGCGGGCGAACCGCCGGATCGCCGGGCCATTGCCTGCGCGCGAGGACATGGAGTGGATATCGGTGGGCAGCGTGCGCGCCAGCTGGCGGCGGCCGATTTCGAGGCCTTCGACTGGATCCTGTGCGCCGACCGCGCCAATCTCCGCGATGTCCTTCGCCTGGCGCCGCCTGCGCGTCGCGAGCGCGTCGTCCTGCTGCTGGACTGGGCCGGCGTCGAAGCGAACGGAGAGGTGCCTGATCCGTACACCGGCGGACCGGAGGACTTCCAGCAGGTCTGGCGATTGGTCGATTCGGCGGCACGGGCGGTCGTGGACCGGCTCGCCGTCGATTGAGACTGGGGCATAATCGGGCACGATGACGGATATGACCCTGGCTCCCGAACTGCCGCGTGGCCTGCATTGGCTGAACGCGCCCGCGACCACGCTGCACGAGCAGCGGGGGCGCATCGTTGCGCTGGCCTTCGTCAACAGCGCTTCTGCCTGGTGCGCGCAACGGCTCAACGACCTTGCCGTGCTGCAGGCCCGTTACCTGGGGCGCCTGCAGGCGTTGGCCATCCACGTGCCGCGCTTCGACAGTGAACGCGACCCGCAGGCCGCACTGAAGCGCTTGCGCCGCCACGGGCTGTCGTTGCCGCTGGCGCATGACGCCGACTGGGTCGCATGGCAGCGTTTCGGCGTGGAGTCCTGGCCGACCGTGCTGCTGATCGATGGCGAGGGTAACGTGCGCCATCGTGCCATCGGTGCCGAAGGCCTGGCGGAGCTTGAGCGGCAGATCGCACGTCTTTGCGAGGGCCTGCACGAACCGCCCGACGACGACCTGCGCGCCTTCCGCGAAGCGAACCCCGAACCGCGCATGCCGCTGTGTTTCCCGTCCGGGCTGGTGGCCACGCCGGACCGCCTGTTCGTCGCCGACAGCGGGCACCATCGCGTCCTCGAGTGCAACCACCATGGCCGCGTGATCCGGCAGTTCGGCATGGGCACGCCGGATTTCGCCGACGGCGAACTGAACCATGCGGCCTTCCGTCGTCCCCAGGGCCTGGCCCTGGTGCGCGAATCGCTTTATGTCGCCGACACCGGCAACCACGCCCTGCGACGGATCAACCTGCCGACGAGCACCGTCGATACGCTGTGCGGCAATGGCCGTGCGGGCGAGCCTGCAGAAGGCGTGGTCACGGCGCCGCGCGATGTGGCGCTGAACCAGCCGCAGGCCATCGTCGTCAACAACAACCAGATATTCGTGGCGATGGCGGGCGACAACCGGGTCTGGAGTTATGACCTGGGCACACGCGAGATCCGCGCGCGCGCCGGATCGGGCCAACTCGAGATCCGCGATGGCAGCGGGCCCATGGCCGCATTCGCACAACCCGCCAGCCTCACGGCGGTGCTGCAGACCCTGTATGTCTGCGATGCGGCGGGGTCGGCCCTGCGCTCGCTGCAGTTGCGCGGCGATACGGTACAGACGCTGATCGGGCAGGGCGTCTGGAGCTTCGGCGACGAGGATGGCCCGCGCGATCGCGCCCAGCTGCAGCATCCCCAGGCAGTGGCGTTGAGCCCGGACTCACCGATCATGTGGATCGCCGATACCGGCAACGGCACCCTGCGCACGCTGCGCCTGGGCGGCGGTGAGTTGTCCACGGTGGCGCTGCCGCGCCGGCTGCACGGGCCTGCGGGTCTCTCGATCGCGGCGGGCGCGGTGTGGATTGCGGAGACCGATGCCCACGCGGTGCTGCGCTACGATATCGCCACCGGCGAATTGAGCCACGTTCCGATCGACGAATGAGCGGTAGTCCCCAGGCGGAATTCGATGGCAAGGCCTTCGCGGCCGGCCTGAGCACGGCGCCGGGCGTCTACCGCATGTACGCGGCCGACGACGCGCTGCTGTACGTCGGCAAGGCCGGTGCGCTGCGCCGGCGCGTCGCGAGCTACTTCAGCAATTCGCCGAAATCGCCGCGCACGCTGTCGATGCTCTCGCAGGTCGCGCGCATGGACGTGACGGTCACCCGCACCGAAGCCGAGGCGCTGCTGCTGGAGAACCAGCTGATCAAGTCGCTGACGCCGCGCTACAACGTGCTGCTGCGCGACGACAAGAGTTATCCCTACGTGCTGCTCACGCGTGAAGAGTGGCCGCGGATCGCGTTCCATCGCGGCGCGCGCGCGGTGCCGGGTCGTTACTTCGGCCCGTATCCCAGCGTGACGGCGGTACGCGACACGCTGAACCTGATGCAGAAGCTGTTCCGCATCCGCAACTGCGAGGACAGCGTATTCCGCAACCGGTCGCGGCCCTGCCTGCAATACCAGATCGGCCGCTGCAGCGGACCCTGCGTCGGTCTGGTGGAGGAAGCCGACTACACCGAGGCCGCGAGACGGGCGACGCTGCTGCTGGACGGACGCAGCGACGAGCTGACCCGCGAACTGGCGGGCGCGATGGAGCAGGCCAGTGCCGAACTCCAGTTCGAACAGGCCGCGCGCCTGCGAGACCTCGTGGCCTCGATCCGCACGCTGCAGGCGCGCCAGTACGTGGACGGACACGCGGCAGACCTGGACGTGCTGGCCTGCGCGATGCGCGGCAGCCAGGCCTGTGTGCTGCTGCTCGCTTTCCGCGACGGTCGCAACCTGGGCACGCGCACGTTCTACCCGAAGACCAACGGTGAGGATTCCGCCGAGGAAGTGTTGGGTGCCTTCGTGTCGCAGTACTACGCCGAGCAGCCAGCGCCGCAGGAAATCATCCTGGACCGCGAGATTCCCGAGGCGGAGCTGATCGAACACGCACTCGCTGCCGCCGCAGGACGGAAGGTCCAGCTGAAATGGAACGTCCGCAGCGAACGTGCCGGGTACCTGGATCTGGCCAGGCGCAACGCCGAGCTGGCGCTGGTCACCGAGCTGACCAGTCGCAACGCGCAGACGGCGCGCAGCGAAGCCTTGAAGGAACTGCTGGGCCTGGCCGAGGCGGCGAAGCGCATCGAGTGCTTCGATATCAGCCACACGATGGGCGAGGCGACGGTGGCGTCGTGTGTCGTGTTCGATGCCAATGGTGCCGTGCGCTCGCAGTACCGTCGCTACAACATCACCGGCATCACGCCCGGCGACGACTTCGCCGCCATGCACCAGGCCATCGAGCGCCGGTTCCGGCGTGCGGTGGAAGAGGGTGGCGTGCTGCCCGACGTACTGCTGATCGATGGCGGTGCGGGCCAGCTCGCGCAGGCGAACGCCGCGCTGGCCGATCTCGGCGTCGATGGCGTCATGCTGGTCGGCGTAGCCAAGGGTGTCGAGCGCAGGGCGGGCCATGAGACGCTGGTCATGCCGGACGGGCGCGAAGTGCGGCCGGGTGCGGCGTCGCCGGCACTGCAATTGATCCAGCAGGTACGCGATGAAGCGCACCGGTTCGCCATCACCGGTCACCGCGGCAAACGCCAGAAAGCGCGCATGACCAGCAAGCTGGAAGACATCCCTGGCATCGGTCCGCGCCGTCGCGCCAGCCTGCTCAAGCACTTCGGTGGATTGGCCGGGCTGAAGGCCGCTGGCGCCGACGAGATCGCCCGCGTCGACGGGGTGAACGCCGCACTGGCCGAACGAATCTACGCTAACCTGCACGGGCTGCCGTCCCCCGAGGCAGGAAACGAGTAAGCCTGCGATGAAGTTGACCATTCCCACCTGGCTCACGCTGCTGCGGATCGTGTTGATCCCGGTGCTGGTGCTGGTGTTCTACCTGCCGTATTCGTGGACCAATTTCGCGGCGGCGTTCATCTTCGTGCTGGCGGCGGTCACCGATTGGCTGGACGGCTGGATCGCACGCCGTTACCACCTGTATTCGGCCTTCGGCGCCTTCCTCGATCCGGTCGCCGACAAGCTGATGGTGGCGGTGTCGCTATTTTTGATCGTGCAGGACAACCCCACCATGTGGATGGCCATTTGGGCGGCGGTCATCGTGGGGCGCGAGATCGCGGTCTCCGCCTTGCGCGAGTGGATGGCGGAACTTGGCCAGCGCGCAACGGTGAAAGTGGCCGCGCTGGGCAAGATCAAGACCATCGTGCAGATGGTGGCGCTGTCCTGCCTGCTGTATGCCTCCACCCCGGGAGAGCAGGCGTTGGCCGACATCTGGATGGGGCGCTGGGTGTTCCTGCTGGGCGACTGGTTGCTGGCGATCGCGGCGTTGCTGACGCTGTGGTCCGGCATCCAGTACCTGCTCGCGGCGTGGCCGATCCTGCGTGATGGCGAGGACAAGAGTGTTGACATGCCGAAACAAGACGCTACAATTTCGACCTTCTCGACGCGGGAATAGCTCAGTTGGTAGAGCACGACCTTGCCAAGGTCGGGGTCGAGGGTTCGAGTCCCTTTTCCCGCTCCAGATTTCGTCCTGCAAAGGATGATTCACCAGAACCCCGCTCGCGGGGTTTTGTGTTGTAGGACGCCTTGAAAACGCGTCTGGATTGCGCCAGTCTGGCGCGGTGGCAGCCGGCCTGATGGTCGAGTGTCAACAACGTTCGGCCTCGTGGCAGAGTGGTTATGCACCGGATTGCAAATCCGTTTACAGCGGTTCGATTCCGCTCGAGGCCTCCAAAGTAGAACCGGCGATGCACGCGTCGCCAATGCGGGAATAGCTCAGTTGGTAGAGCACGACCTTGCCAAGGTCGGGGTCGAGGGTTCGAGTCCCTTTTCCCGCTCCATACATGCTCCTCGATGAGCGCGAACGAAGCCCCGCTTGCGGGGCTTCGTCGTTCCAGAGGGATGCGGTCGCCACCGCTTTCCAAGGCGACGGGACTGAGGCAGGCTATCCACGGGCCCGGATGGCGAAACTGGTAGACGCATCGGACTTAAAATCCGCCGGCCGCGAGGCCATGCCGGTTCGATTCCGGCTCCGGGCACCACGACGTCGCTGCCGCCTCAGCGTCGCTGTTTCTTCTCTTCCTCGCGGACCTTGCGGCGGACGAACAGCGCCACGAAGACGCCGATTCCCACCATGACGATGCTGCCGCCGATGGCCAGCCAGCCCACCGGCTCCATCAGGATTTCTTGCAGAATCGGATGCATGTCGTTTTCTCCCCGGTTGTGGTGGCGCCAACGTCGCATCGCGCGATGTGACGGGCATTGATCCGGATCAACGGTGCGACGGCGGTCCACCGGGCGTGCGGCATGCCGTCGCAGGGCATGGCATAGAATCGAGGCTGGCCCACGGGAGACTGCCGGATGCAGCGTTACCTCGCCTATGCCATCTGTATCGTGTTGGCGCTCGTTTCGCTGGTGCTCGCGCTGACGTGGTCGCCCGCGTGGTGGGGCGTCGCCATCTTCGGCATGCTGGCATTGCTGGGCACGTGGGACCTGCTGCAGTCGCGCAGCACGCTACGGCGGAACTATCCGGTACTCGCGCATTTCCGCTATGGCCTCGAGTCCGTGGGTCCCGAGATCCGCCAGTACTTCATCGAAGGCGACACGGCGGAAGTGCCGTTCTCGCGCCAGCAGCGTGCCCTGGTCTACCAGCGTGCCAAGGGCGTCAGCGACGTAGTGCCGTTCGGTAGCCAGCAGGATGTCTACGGCGTGGACTACGAGTGGATCAATCATTCGATGGCGCCCGCGAGCGTGGATTCCCATGACTTCCGCGTGGTGATCGGCGCGGAAAGCGCGCAGCCGTATTCGGCGAGCGTGTTCAACATCTCCGCGATGAGTTTCGGTTCGCTGTCGGCCAACGCGGTGCGCGCGTTGAATGAAGGGGCGCGGCGCGGCAACTTCTACCACGACACCGGCGAGGGTTCGATTTCACCCTATCACCGCGAAAAAGGCGGGGACCTGGTGTGGGAAATCGGCTCTGGCTACTTCGGGTGCCGCGACGATCAGGGGCGTTTCAGCGAGGAGCGCTTCGTCGAGAATGCGCACTCGCCGCAGGTGAAGATGATCGAGCTGAAGCTGTCGCAGGGCGCCAAGCCCGGGCACGGGGGCGTGCTGCCGGCGGCCAAGGTCAGCGCTGAAATCTCGGCCACCCGCGGCGTGCCGATGGGGTACGACTGCGTGTCGCCAGCGAAGCATTCGGCGTTCTCGACGCCGGTCGAACTGCTGCAGTTCGTCGCGCGGCTGCGGGAACTGTCGGGTGGCAAGCCGACCGGTTTCAAGCTGGCGATCGGCCATCCGTGGGAGTGGTTCGGCATCGCCAAGGCCATGCACGAAACCGGGTTGCTGCCGGACTTCATCGTGGTGGACGGCGCCGAGGGTGGCACTGGCGCGGCGCCCGCGGAGTTCATCGACCACGTTGGCGTGCCGATGCACGAGGCGCTGCTGCTGGTCCACAACACCCTGGTCGGGCTGGGCCTGCGCGACCGCATCCGGCTGGGGGCGGCGGGGAAGATCATCAGCGCGTTCGACATCGCCCGCACGATGGCGATGGGGGCTGACTGGTGCAACGCGGCGCGCGGCTTCATGTTCGCGCTGGGCTGCATCCAGTCGCAGAGCTGCCACAACGACCGTTGCCCGACCGGCGTCGCGACCCAGGATCCGAAGCGCTGGAAGCACCTGGACGTGCCCGACAAGTCGGTGCGCGTACAGCAGTTCCACGACAACACGCTCAAGGCGCTGCGCGACATGCTGTGCGCGGCCGGCCTGGAGCATCCGCAGCAACTGGGGCCGGAGCACATCCTGCGCCGGGTGTCGCCGATCGAAGTGCGTTCGCTGGCGGCGCTGTACCGGTTCCTGGAGCCTGGCGAACTGCTGGACCGGGTGCCATCGCACGCGGTATTCCGCGACTTCTGGCCGGAGGCGCGCAGCGACCGCTTTTCGCCGCCCCGGCGGGTCACTGCCCTGTGCGACACCAAGGACCGCTGACGTCCCGGCGCGTTGACCGGGCGCCCGCTCCGCGCTTATCATTCGCGCCCCGATGATTTCGGGCGGTTAGCTCAGCGGTAGAGCACTGCTTTCACACGGCAGGGGTCACAAGTTCGAAACTTGTACCGCCCACCAGTTCCAGCGAAAAGCCCGGCCTTGGCCGGGCTTTTTCGTGTCTGGAGGCTGGGTGCCCGGAGGCTGGTTGGCGGCGATGCGTGCGGTCGCCCGTCGCGGGTCCCGCGCAGTGGCATAAGTGCTTGTTTCTCGGGCTGAAACGGCCCGGTCAACGTGTCCGCTGTGGTACACTCGGCAGGCTGCAGAACCCGCCGGAATCCCCGCCAGTCGCTGCCTCGCCGGCCCACGCCGGCTAGGCCCGTTTTGGCCGCGATTCCGGCCCGAGACAACCTGAGAAACACGGAACCCGAATGGCCGATACCGCCAAGGAAATCATCCCCGTCAACCTCGAAGACGAGATGCGACGCAGCTATCTCGATTACGCGATGAGCGTGATCGTGGGGCGCGCGCTTCCGGATGTCCGCGATGGCCTGAAGCCCGTCCACCGGCGCGTCCTGTTCGCGATGAACGAACTGGGCAACCACGCCAACAAGCCGCACGTGAAGTCCGCCCGCATCGTCGGCGACGTGATCGGTAAGTACCACCCGCACGGCGACCAGTCCGTCTACGACACGCTGGTGCGCATGGCGCAGCCGTTCTCGCTGCGCTACATGCTGGTCGATGGCCAGGGCAACTTCGGTTCGGTCGACGGCGACTCCGCCGCCGCCATGCGTTACACCGAAGCCCGCATGGCCAAGCTCACCCATGAGTTGCTGGCGGACATCGACAAGGAAACCGTCGACTTCCAGCCCAACTACGACGAGAAGGAACAGGAGCCGACGGTCCTGCCGACGCGCTTCCCGAACCTGCTGGTCAATGGTTCGGCCGGCATCGCGGTGGGCATGGCCACCAACATCCCGCCGCACAACCTGTCGGAAGTGGTCAACGGCCTGATCGCGTTGATCGACAATCCGGAACTGGATGTCGACGGCCTGATGCAGTACATCCCCGGGCCGGATTTCCCCACCGGCGGCATCATCAACGGCACCGCCGGCATCATCGCCGGCTACCGCACCGGCCGCGGCCGCGTGCGCATGCGCGCCAAGGCCGACATCGAGGTCAACGACGACAACGGCCGCGAGTCAATCATCGTCACCGAGATCCCGTATCAGGTGAACAAGGCGCGGTTGATCGAGAAGATCGCCGAGCTGGTGAAGGAAAAGAAGCTCGAAGGCATCAGCGAGCTGCGCGACGAGTCCGACAAGGACGGCATGCGCATCTACATCGAGGTCAAGCGCGGCGAATCGGCCGAGGTCGTCCTCAACAACCTGTACCTGCAGACGCCGATGGAATCGGTGTTCGGCATCAACATGGTCGCGCTGGTCGACGGCCGCCCGCAGCTGCTCAACCTGAAGCAGATGCTGGAAGCCTTCGTGCGCCATCGTCGAGAAGTGGTGACCCGCCGGACCATCTTCGAACTGCGCAAGGCACGCAATCGCGCGCATATCTTGGAAGGCCTGACGGTCGCGCTCGCCAACATCGACGAGATGATCGAGCTGATCAAGACCTCGGCCAATCCGCAGGAAGCGCGCGAGCGCATGCTGGCGAAGACGTGGGAGCCAGGTCTGGTGGGCTCGCTGCTCGCCGCCGCCGGTGCGGAAGCGTCGCGCCCGGAAGACCTGCCCGCGGCAATCGGCTTCGTCGACGGCCGCTACCAGCTCAGCGAGGCGCAGGCCACGCAGATCCTGGAGATGCGCCTGCACCGCCTGACCGGCCTGGAGCAGGAAAAGCTGACCGAGGAATACCGCCAGCTGCTGGAGGTCATCGCCGGCCTCATCCGCATCCTCGAGAATCCGGACGTACTGCTGCAGGTGATCCGCGACGAGCTGCTGAACGTCAAGGCCGAGTTCGGCGACGAGCGCCGCAGCGAGATCCGCCACAGCGAGGAAGACCTCGACATCCTCGACCTGATCGCGCCGGAAGACATGGTGGTCACGCTGTCGCACGCGGGTTACGCCAAGCGCCAACCGGCCAGCGCCTATCGCGCGCAGAAGCGCGGTGGCCGTGGCCGAAGCGCCGCAGCGACGAAGGAAGAGGATTTCATCGACCAACTGTGGCTGGTCAACACGCACGATACGCTGCTCACCTTCACCAGCAGCGGCAAGGTGTTCTGGCTGCCCGTGTACCAGTTGCCGGAAGCGGGCTCCAACGCCCGCGGCCGCCCGATCATCAACTGGATCCCGCTGGAAGCCGGCGAGAAGGTCCAGGCCGTGGTGCCGGTGCGTGACTATGAGGACGGCAAGTTCGTCTTCTTCGCGACCAGGAACGGCACGGTCAAGAAGACCCCGCTCACCGAGTTCGCCTTCAAGCTGGCGCGCGGCAAGATCGCGATCAATCTGGATGAAGGCGATGCGCTGGTCGGCGTGGCGCTGACCGACGGCGAGCGCGACGTCATGCTGTTCGCCTCGAACGGTCGCGCGGTGCGCTTCTCCGAATCGCTGGTGCGCGCGATGGGCCGTACCGCGACCGGCGTGCGCGGCATGCGTCTGGTTGCAGGGGCGGATGCGGAGGCCGAGGGCGAGCAGGACGAAGGCGATGCAGGCGATGTGGATGGCGTGGCGTCGATTCCCGAGGCGGGCTCCGAGGTCGTCAGCCTGGTCGTGGTCGATGGCGAAGGCGACATCCTGACCGCCAGCGAACGCGGCTATGGCAAGCGCACCCCGGTGGTCGACTATCCGCGCAAGGGCCGCGGCACCCGCGGCGTGATCGCGCTGAAGACGACCGAACGCAATGGCCGCCTGGTCGGTGCGATCCAGCTGTCCGACCACCACGAGGTCCTGCTGATCTCCGATGGCGGCACACTGGTGCGCACCCGCGCGGCGGAAATCTCGCAGGTCGGCCGCAATACCCAGGGCGTCACCCTGATCCGCCTGTCCGATGGCGAAACCTTGCAGGCGGTGGAACGCCTGGACGCGTCGCTGGACGAGGACGAGGCGATCGAAGGCGTCGCCGGTATCGCGGCCACCGCATCCGAAGCCACCGACACGCCACCGGAAGCCTGATCGTCGATTCACATGAAAGCGTGCGGGGTTGACCCCTGCGTTCTATACTGCCGACGACACGACCACGGCAGGGAATGGCACATGGGATCGGTACAAAGGAACACGATGAACGCGCGTATCCCCCGGATGCGCGCGTTTTTTATTGTCCTGCTGGCGGCAGCGACGTTGTTGGGCGGCTGCAAGCGCAACGAGACCGGGCAACTGCCGGAGGCCAGCGGCGAACCGATCAAGGCGCAGGCCGCCAAGGTGGACGGCTTCGCCCTGGTCGGCGCCTATCCCGACCAGCATGACGGCGACCTCGCCATCGCGCTGGAATTCAGCCGGCCGCTGGTGAGCTCGCAGGACTTCGACACGCTGCTGGTGGTGAAGGACGCCAATGGCGCGTCGGTGAAGGGCAGTTGGGTGCTGGACGACAAGGGTCTGGTGCTGCGCTTCCCGTCGGTGGAGGCCGCCAAGGATTACGAGGTCACGCTGAAAGCCGGCCTGTCCGCCGCCGATGGCACGCGCCTGGGCAAGGACGACACCCGCAAGGTGCATACCGGTGAACTCGACCCGGCCGTCGGCTTCGCTTCGCAGGGCAGCGTGCTGCCGGCGCGCGAGAGTCGCGGCCTGCCGGTGGTGTCGATCAACGTGCCGGAAGTGGACGTGGAGTTCCTCCGCGTCACCGAAAAGCAGCTGCCGACGTTCTTCGCCGAGTACCAGCGCGGCGGCCGTCGCGGCAGCTGGGATCTCGACAGCGAGTACGGCGACAGCACGCCGCTGGGCAAGCTGGCCGAACCGGTCTACCTCAATCGCTTCGTGCTGGGCGGCAAGCCCAACGAGCGCATGCTGACCTACCTGCCGATCCAGGACATCCGCGAGTTGCAGGATCCCGGCCTGTACTTCGCGGTGATGAAGCGCACCGGCAAGTTCGCCGGCGAATTCGAGACCGCCTTCTTCACCGTCAGCGACATCGGCCTGCACACGCGTGCGTACAAGGACAAGCTGTTCGTCCACACCGCGTCGCTGCAGGACGGATCGGCGACGGGCAGCGTCGACCTGAAGGTGCTGGACGCGCGTGGCGAAACCATCCTGACCGGCAAGACCGACGGCAATGGCAATGCGCTGTTGAACTACACGCTGGACGCCGGCCATGTGCTGGTCGCCACGCGCGGCAAGGACGTGTCGATGCTGCCGTTCAACCAGCCGGCACTCGATCTGTCCGAGTTCGCCGTCGCCGGCCGCGAGCAGGCGTGGTTCGACGTGTTCGCCTGGTCGGGTCGCGACCTGTACCGCCCCGGCGAGACGGTGCGTATCTCCGCGCTGCTGCGCGACAACGACGGCAAGCCGGTGCCGGCACCGAAGCAGGGCGGCGGCCAGCCCGTCTTCCTGCGCCTGAAGCAGCCCGACGGCAAGGTCTTCCGCGAAACGCGTCTGCAGCCCGGCGCGCAAGGCTATTTCAGTTTCGAGCAGACGATCCCGGTGGAAGCGCCGACGGGCCGCTGGCAGGTCGAGTTCCGCACCGATCCGGCGAGCAAGGAAGCGGTGCAGGGCATGACGCTGCGCATCGAGGAGTTCCTGCCCGAGCGCATGAAGCTGGACCTGGACGCATCGCCGGTGCTGAAACCGGGCCAGCCGCTGAAGCTCAAGGCGACCGCCGCCTACCTGTACGGCGCGCCCGCCGGCGGCAACCGCTTCACCGCCAAGTTGGCGGTGGCGGTGGAACAGCATCCGCTGGAACAACTTCCCGGCTATTTCTTCGGCGATCCGACGATGGAGCTGCCGAAGGAAGCGAAGGACATCATCGATACCACGCTGGCCGACAACGGCGTGCTGGAAGAAGACATCGCGCTGCCCGCGGAAGCCAAGCCGCGCAGCCCGATCGCCGCGATCGTGTCCGGTAGCGTGTACGAGACCGGCGGCCGCACGGTGAACCGCACGCTCAAGCGCGTGGTGTGGCCGGCCGCCGCGCTGGTCGGCATCCGCCCGCTGTTCGACGACAAGGACGGCGCCGATGCCAACGCGAACGCGGGCTTCGAGGTGGTGCGCATGGACGCCGCCGGCAAGCCGCAGCCCGGCAAGGGCCTGAAGGCTACGCTGGTGCGCGAACTGCGCGACTACCACTGGAACCATTCGGACGACGGCGGCTGGGACTACGACTTCACCCGCCGCTTCGAGAACAAGGAAACGCGCACGCTGGATGTCGGCACGGGCGCGTCGAAGATCGACTTCCCGGTGGAGTGGGGCGAGTACCGGCTGGACGTGTTCGATCCCGCCACCGGCCTGACCACACGCTATCCGTTCCGGGCCGGCTGGAGCTGGGACGACCAGAACCGCGGGCTGGATGCGCGCCCCGACAAGGTCAAGCTGTCGCTCGACAGGACCGGCTACAAGGCGGGCGACACGCTGAAGGTCACCGTCACCCCGCCGCATGCCGGCAAGGGCCTGCTGATGGTCGAGAGCGACCGCATGCTGTACGTGCAGGCGATCGACGTCAAACCCGGCAGCACGTTCTCGATTCCGGTCACCAAGGACTGGGAGCGCCACGACGTCTACGTCACCGCGCTGGTATTCCGTGGTGGTTCCGCGCCCAGCAAGATCACGCCGGCGCGCGCCGTGGGCGTCGCGCACGTGCCGATGGACCGTCGCGACCGGCGCGTCGCCGTCGGCCTGTCGGTACCGAAGCAGATGCGTCCGGAGCAGAACCTGCCGGTCGTCGTCAGCGTGCCCCAGTTGGCCGGACAAGTGGCGCACGTCACCGTATCCGCCGTCGATGTTGGCATCCTCAACATCACCCGCTTCCCGGTGCCGGATGCGAATGCGCAGTTCTTCGCGCAACGCAGGCTGGGCGTCGATGCCTACGACATCTATGGCCGCGTGATCGAAAGTTTCGAAGGCGGCAGCGCGAAGATGCGTTTCGGTGGTGACATGGCCTTGGCGGCTTTGCCGCAGGCCAAGCGACCCACCTCGCGCGTGCGGACCGTGGACCTGTTCTCCGGTCCGGTCAAGCTGGACGGCAAGGGCAATGCGCGCGTCGCGCTGAAGGTGCCGGACTTCAACGGCACGCTGCGCGTGTCGGCGCTGGTCTACTCGGACACGCGCTACGGCAACCGCGATCGCGAAACCGTCGTGCGCGCGCCGATCGTGGCCGAAGCCAGCCTGCCGCGCGTGCTGGCGCCGGGCGACAGGAGCACGGTGACGCTGGATGTGCAGAACTTCACCGGCAAGGCCGGTGCGTTCAAGGTGCTGGTGAACGGCGAAGGTCCGCTCAACATCGGCGAAGGCAGCAAGACCGCCGACCTGTCGGTGGACGCCAAGCGCACGCTGACGTTCCCGATCACCGCGGGCGAGGGCTACACCACGGCGCAGGTACGCGTACGCGTCGAGGGCAACGGCTTCAAGGTCGACCGCCGGTACGACGTGCCGGTGCGCGCCGGCTGGCCGGCGGTGTTGCGCTCGCGCACGCAGGTGCTGGACAGCCTGGTGCCGGTGGAGATGGGCGCGGGCTTCGCCGACGGGTTGATGCCGGGCTCGGTGACCGCGCGCATGACGGTCAGTGCGCTGCCGCCGATCCCGTTCGCCAGTGCGTTGAAGGGCGCGCTGGAATATCCGTACGGGTGCGCCGAGCAGACCACCAGCAAGGGCTACGCCGCGCTGGAACTGGATGACGCCACGGCGAAGCTGCTCGGCATCGACGGACTGGAGGTGAAGAAGCGCCGCGAGCGCATGGAAGGCGCGTTCGGGCGGCTGGCGTCGATGCAGGTGTCGAACGGCCACTTCTCGATGTGGGGCGACGACGATTACGTCAACCCGGGCCTGACGCCGTACATCGCCGAGTTCCTGCTGGATGCGCGCGAAGGCGGCTTCGCCGTGCCGGATACGGTGCTGCAGAAGGCGCTGACCCGCCTCAACGAGGATCTGCTGGCGGGTGGCGCGCAGTTCTATGGCTACGACCGGCGCGACCACCTCAAGTTCGCCAACCAGGCCTACGCCGGTTACGTGCTGGCCCGCGTCAATCGCGCACCGCTGGGTACGCTGCGCGCGCTGTACGACAACGAACGTGGCAAGACGCTGACCGGCCTGCCGCTGGTGCACCTTGGCATCGCGCTGTCGCTGCAGGGCGACAAGACGCGCGGCGCGAAAGCGATCGCGGAAGGCTTCGCCAAGACCGGTGACCGCCCGGAATACCTTGGCGATTACGGCACGCGGTTGCGCGACGACGCGCTGATGATCGCGCTGGTGCACGAGCGCAAGCTGGCCAAGCCGGAGTACGACCGCCGTGCGATCTCGCTGGGCCGCGAACTGGATGCCCGCCGCAACAGCGGCTGGATGTGGCTCAGCACGCAGGAGCAGGTGGCGCTGGCCCGACTGGGCAAGGCGCTGATGGTCGACCAGAAGAAGCTGGTGTCCGGTCAGTGGACCGTTGGCGGTGACGCCGAGGCGATTGCACCGGTGCGGCTGTTCGGCCGCAGCGTCGACCATGCGTCGCTCGCACGTGGCCTGCGCTTCACGCCGGAGGGTTTGCCGCCGCTGTACGCGTCGCTGGACGTCGCCGGCATTCCGCGCAGCGCACCGGCTCCGGACGATCGACAGATCGGCATCGAGCGCCGCTACTACACGACCGATGGCCAGGAGTGGAAGGGCGGCACGCTGAAGGAAGGCGAGGCGCTGATCGTGCGCGTCGGCATCACCGCCAACGTCGCGATCCCGGATGCGCTGTTCACCGACCTGCTGCCGGCCGGCCTGGAGATCGAGAACTTCAATCTGGGCGATGCCAAGCAATGGGCGGACGTCGTGGTCGACGGCATATCAATCAGCGATCGCGGCGGAGCGGCGGACGTGAAGCACGAAGAGTTCCGCGACGACCGTTATGTCGCCGCGCTGAAGCTGGATCGGCGCAATACCGCCAAGCTGTTCTACCTGGTTCGTGCCGTCACGCCGGGCACGTACACCGTGCCGCCCTCGCTGGTGGAGGACATGTACCGTCCGGACATCCGCGGCGTCGGCAGGGCCTCGCCGGCGACGATCACGGTGGTGCAGCCGTGATGACGGCGCGAGTCCGAACACAGCCGGGGAACACGGTAGGATCATGAAACACCGGCGACTGCGGGCGGCCTACGTTGTGTTCGGGTTTGCCCCGGTGAGCTACCTGTTCTGCTGGCTGTGCCGAAGAGGGGTCTACGACTTGTTCGAGGCGGTCGTGATCGTGGTGGCAGCATTCTGTCTGGCAGGAATGGCGCTGGCGTGCGTCGTTCCGTTGCCTGCCAGGGGGCGAACCTACTGGCCTGTCGCCGCCCTCTTGGCATTGATCGCGGTCGGCCTGTCATCGATGGCGCTCTTGAGTTTGATTTCATTCGGTAGACGTATCGATGCGACCTTTCTCAATGCAATGCACCTGGGCTGGTCCTGCATCGCACCTGCGCTGATTGCCTTTCATTTCATCTTCCGAGCACAGGACATCAGTGCGATGGAAGACGGCCAAGCTGCTGCATGAGCGATGTCGAGCCGCGCCGGACGCAACTACTGAAGGCACTGCGTTGGACGACCGTTGTCGGGCTGCTTACCCTGCTCGCGCTGGATCTTGCCTTCCCGCCACCGCTGCCGAAGACCCGCGACACCAGCACGCTGGTGGTCGCGCGCGACGGCACGCCGCTGCGCGCCTTCGCCGACCGCGATGGCGTATGGCGCTATCCGGCTACGCCTGACACGGTGTCGCCGCTCTACCTGCAGGCGCTGCTGAACTATGAAGACCGCTGGTTCTGGAAACATCCAGGCGTCAATCCGTGGGCGTTGATGCGCGCGGCCGGCCAGTTCGTCCGCCATGGGCGCGTGGTGTCCGGCGGCTCCACGTTGACCATGCAGGTCGCGCGCATGCTGGACCGCCACTCGCGCACGCCATGGGGCAAGGCCAAGCAGATGCTGCGCGCGGTGCAGCTGGAAGCGCACCTGTCCAAGCGCGAGATCCTGACGCTCTACCTGGAGCGCGCCCCGTTCGGCGGCACGATCGAAGGCGTGGAGGCGGCCAGTTGGGCCTACCTCGGCAAGCCGGCCGCGCGGCTGTCGCACGCCGAGGCTGCGCTGCTCGCAGTGCTGCCGCAATCGCCCAGCCGGCTGCGTCCGGACCGTCATCCGGACGCCGCGCGCACCGCCCGCGACAAGGTGTTGCAACGCATGGCCGATCTCGGCGTCTGGTCGAAGGCCGACGTCGACGATGCCCGCATCGAACCCGTCGTCGCCCGCAGCCTGCAGGCGCCGCTGAGCGCCGCGCTGCTGGCCGAGCGCCTGCGTCGCCAGCAGCCGCGCGCATCGCGCATCATGTCAACAATCGATGCAGGTTTGCAGCGCACGCTGGAAGAGCGTGTGCACGGCTACTTCTCCACGCTGCCCGCGCGCACGTCCGCCGCACTGCTGGTGGTCGACAACGCCACGATGGAAGCGCGCGCCTACGTCGGCTCGGTGGCGTTCGGGGATCGCGAGCGGTTGGGCCACGTCGACATGGTGCAGGCATGGCGGTCGCCGGGCTCCACGCTGAAGCCGTTCCTGTACGGACTGGCGCTGGACGATGGACTGATCCATTCGGAGAGCCTGCTCATCGATGCACCACAGTCGTTCGGCGGCTACCGGCCAGGCAATTTCGATGCGGCCTTCAATGGCCCGGTCAGCGCGGCCGATGCGCTGCGCCTGTCGCTCAACGTGCCGGCCGTGGACCTGCTGGATCGCGTCGGCCCGGCTCGGTTCTCCGCACGATTGGCGAACAACAGCCTGGTGCTGCGCTATCCGCGCGGCGCACAGCCGAACCTGTCGCTGATCCTCGGTGGCACCGGTGCGCGGCTGGAAGACCTGGTGGGTGCGTATGCAGGCTTGAACCGCGGCGGACTGTCGGGCCGCGTGCGCTACACGGCGCAGGATCCGATATCGGACCGTCGCCTGCTGTCGCCGGGCGCCGCGTGGATCATCCGCGAGGTGCTGGAGGCGCATCCGCGCCCCGGCTATGGCAGTGGCGTGCTGGATACCGGCAACCGCCCCCGCGTGGCGTGGAAGACCGGCACCAGCTACGGCTTCCGCGATGCCTGGGCGCTCGGCAGCACGCGCCGCTACACGGTCGGCGTGTGGGTGGGTCGGCCGGATGGCACGCCGCTGCCTGGCCAATACGGCGCGGTCACCGCATTGCCGCTGATGTTCGAAGTGATCGACAGCCTGCCGCGCGCGCAGGGCGATGCCGGTCCGATACCGCCGCCGGCCGACGTGGCCGGACACACGATCTGCTGGCCGTTGGGGACGCTGGCGGAAGGCGAGTCTCCTTCGTTGTGCCAGCGCAAGCGCGATGCCTGGACGCTGGGCGGCAACGTGCCACCGACCTTCGCCGAACGCGACGCACGGCTGTGGAGTGCCGGCCGCGAGCGTTTCGAGGTGGATGCGCGCACCGGCCTGCGCCTGTCGGGCGAGTGCTCGCGCCCACACGAGGCACGCGGCACCGAGATCGCCCGTTGGCCGGCACTGGCGTCACCGTGGCTGCCGGCACGCGAACGCACGGCGTCGCGCCTGCCGCCGCTGTCGCCGGACTGCCAGCCCGACGGCCGCGATGCGGCCGAGGAATTGCGCATCGATGGGCTCAATGAGCTTGCCACGCTGGCTCGCGCGCCCGGCAGTGAACACGGCGTGCGCCTGCAACTGCGCGCACTCGGCACCGACACGCGCGTGCAGTGGCTGCTGGACGGTCGCTGGATCGCGGAGACGCGCGGCGCGCAGGCGTTCCAGCAGGACTTCGTGGAGACCGGCGACCACCAGCTCACCGCACTCGCCGACAGCGGCGCGTGGGCAAGAGTGCGGTTCAAGGTGTTGCGCTGACGATCAGCGGTAGTGGGCGAGGAATTCGCCCAGCGACGTGGCGTCGGGTACCAGCAGGCTCATCAGGGCACCGGCCAGCAGCAGGGACAGCGTCGCGGCGACGAACGGCTTGACCGTGTGCCGCAGTGTGGTCGAAAGCCAGTCGGCGTCGACGGGCGGACGTTTCAGGCGCTGGTAGAGACCGGCCGACAGGGCCGCATCCAGTGCGAGTTCCGCCAACAGCGCGGGCGCGATCCAGATCACCCAGAACACCGCGAGCAGCGCGCCTCCCAGCAGCACCATCACCAGGACGACGGGCAAGGACTCGTCGGCATCGAGGGAGTCGTCCAGCGACGGCAATTCGATCGACGGCGGCGTCGGATCGAGTGAGGCGAACGATGCGGGCGTCGCCGGGGCATCGAAGGAAGCGCTGGCGCCACCGCCGCCGGAATCACCGCCCGTTCCCTGCCAATCGCTCCTTCCGGAGGCGGGTGTCGATGACGCATCGCCGCCATCGGGCACGCCCAGATCCCATTCGCGATGGCGCCGCCAGATCCAGACCAGGCCGAGGAATGCGCCATAGGCGATCAGTACGCAGACCGGATACCGCAGCCACAGCGCCTCCATGCCGGCTGCCGACAACACCACCGAGGCGAGGAACCCGGTGGCGGCGGTCAGCAGCACGAGCAGGCTCATCTGCAGCCGCGGCACGCTGACCCGTGTCGCGGCCAGCGCCCTCAATGCGTCATGCGATCCGTCGCGACGCGGCATGCGTCAGCCGAGCTGTTCCAGCATGTGTTCCGCACCGGACACCTTGTACTCGCCCGGCGCTTCGACGAACACGTGCTTCACCACGCCGTCCTCCGCGTACAGCGCGAAACGCTTGGCGCGCACGCCCATGCCGTAGGCACTGGCGTCCATCTCCAGGCCGAGCGCCTTGGCCAGGTCGGCGTTGCCGTCGGCCAGCATCTGCAGGCCGTCCGGCACCTGCTGGGTCTGGCCCCAGGCCTGCATGACGAAGGGATCGTTGACCGAGACGCAGAAGACCTCGATGCCGCGGCTGCGGAAGTCGTCGAAATGCTGCACGTAGCTGGGCAGGTGCTTCTCCGAGCAGGTCGGGGTGAATGCGCCGGGCACGGCGAACAGCACCGCCTTGCGGCCGTCGAACAGGGCGGCGGTATCCACCGTCTCGACGCCCTCGCGGATGCGCTTGAGGTTCACTTCAGGGATGCGCTCGCCAATC
Source organism: Pseudoxanthomonas mexicana (assembly GCF_001556105.1). Lineage (GTDB taxonomy): Bacteria > Pseudomonadota > Gammaproteobacteria > Xanthomonadales > Xanthomonadaceae > Pseudoxanthomonas_A > Pseudoxanthomonas_A mexicana_A. The sequence continues at coordinate 29,741 of NZ_LSIF01000074.1, forward strand.
TGGATACTCATGGAACTGCCTTGTGTGGGGAATTCGGTCCAGTGTAACGCGCCGTCGTCACGCCACCGTGACCTTCCGGGTCGACGCCGCCCGCAGCGCCGGCGATTAGAATGGACGTACCGCGCGCGCCAGGACGCAGCGCCCCGAATGACGGCGGAGATCGTATGCAGTTCAAGGATTACTACGCGGTGCTGGGTGTGGAACCCACCGCCGGCGATGCGGAGATCAAGACGGCGTACCGCCGGCTGGCCCGCAAGTACCACCCGGATGTCAGCAAGGAAGCGGGCGCCGAAGAGCAGTTCAAGGCCGTCAACGAAGCCCACGAGGCATTGCGCGACCCGCAGAAGCGCGCGGCCTACGACCAGTTGCGTGCACGTGGCTACCGGCCGGGTGAAGAGTTCAGGCCGCCACCGGATTTCGGTCGGGGCGGGCCCGGAGCGCAGGACTTCGACTACGAGGAGATCTTCGGTGGTACGGGCGGTAGCGGCGGCGGCTTCAGTGATTTCTTCGAAGGCTTGTTCGGCCGTCGCGCGCGCGCCGAGCAGGGCGCGCCGCGAGGGCCGCAGCCGTCGCGCGATTCCCGCGCCAGACTCGCCGTGCCGCTGCAGGCGGTGCATGACGGTGGCAGCGTGCGCGTCAACGTCAACGGGCGCCAGCTTGATGTCCGCGTGCCGGTCGGCGTGAAACCGGGGCAGGTCATCCGGCTTGCGGGGCAGGGCACGCAGGGCGGCAACCTGTTGCTGGAAGTCGAATACGCGCCGCATCCGCAGTTCGAGGTGGACGGCCGCAACATCATCCACGTGCTGGCATTGACGCCGTGGCAGGCCGCGCTGGGTGCCACCCTCAGCGTGCCGACACTGGGCGGTGCGGTGGACCTGAAGATACCGGCGGATTCTGATTCCGGCCGCAAGTTGCGGCTGCGTGGGCGTGGCCTGCCGGGAACGCCCGCCGGTGACCAGATCGTCGAACTGGAAATCACGGCACCCCGTGCGGAAACCGACGCGCAGCGCGAGGCCTACGCGGCCCTCGGCAAGGCCTTCGACGACTGAGCCGCAGCGTGGCGCAGGATGATGTGGCGATAATTTCGCCACCCATCTTGACAAGGCTGTGCCACAAGGCCGTCCGAGGGTTATCCACAGTTTCGTGCAGGTTCCATCCACACGCGCTGTGGAAAACCCGCGCGGCGTGCGCGAAAGACGGATCCCTGAAAGCACTACGCCACCCGAAGGTGGCGTAGTGGACTCCTTGCGACGGAAACGCTGCGTTGATCAGCGTGCCGACTTGGCGGCAGGCGCCGCGCTCTCCGGCGCGGTCAGGCCACGCTTCTCCAGCAACGGCTCGATCTTGGGATCGTGGCCGGCGAAATCGCGGAACAGCTTCATCGCGTCCTGGCTGCCGCCCTGCGACAGCAGCGTCTTGCGGAAGTGGTCGCCGTTCTCCCGCTTCAACCCACCATTCTGCTTGAACCACTCCACGCTGTTGGCGTCCAGCACTTCCGACCAGATGTAGGCGTAGTAGCCGGCCGAATAGCCACCCATGATGTGGCTGAAGTAGGGCGTCTTGTAGCGCGGCGGCACGGGCGCGTAGTTGATGCCGTCGGCGGCCAGTGCGGCGGCTTCGAACTTCATCACGCCGGCGGCGGCCGGCACCTGGTCGGCGGTGATCTGGTGCCAGCGCTGGTCCAGCATGGCGGCGCCCAGGTACTCGGTGGTCTTGAAGCCTTCGTTGAACTTGGAGGCGGCGAGCACCTTGTCCAGCAGCGCCTGCGGCAGCGGTTCGCCGGTCTTGTGGTGCTTGGCGTAGTTGGCCAGGATCGACGGCCAGTCGGCCCACATCTCGTTGACCTGCGACGGATACTCCACGAAGTCGCGCGGCACGCTGGTGCCGCTGAAGTAGGGATACTTCACGTCGGAGAACATGCCGTGCAGTGCATGGCCGAACTCATGGAACGTGGTGGTCACTTCGTCCCAGGTCATCAGCGTCGGCTCGCCGGCCGGCGGCTTGGGCACGTTGAGGTGGTTGGCGACGACGGGCTTGTCGCCGCTCAGGCCCGACTGCGACACGTAGGAGTTCATCCAGGCGCCGCCGCGCTTGGAGTCGCGCGCGTACGGATCGAAGATGAAGATCGCCAGCTGCGATCCGTCGGCGTTGAACACGTCGTAGGTCCAGGTGTCGGCGTGGTACTTCGGCAGGTCGGTGCGCTCCTTGAACGTCAGGCCGTACAGCTGGGTGGCGGCGAAGAACACGCCATTCTCCAGCACGTTCTTCATTTCGAAGTACGGCTTGAGCTGCGATTCGTCGAAGTTGTACTTCGCTGCGCGCACCTTCTCGGTGTAGAACGCCCAGTCCCACGGCTCCAGCGCGAAGGTCGGCTGGCCCTTGGCCTTCTGCTCCTGGTCGATCATCGCCTGCAGGTCGGCGGCCTCGCGCTTGGCGTTGGCCACGGCGGCCGGCGCCAGCTTGCCGAGCATCGCGTTGACGGCTTCGGGCGTGCGCGCGGTCTGGTCTTCCAGGCCGTAGGCGGCATGGTTGGGATAGCCCAGCAGCTTCGCGCGGTCGGCACGCAGCTTCATGATGCGCGAGACCAGCGCGGTGGTGTCGAACTCGCCGCCGCGGCTGCCGCGCACGACCGATGCCTGGTGCAGGCGCTGGCGCAGCGCGCGATCGGTCAGCTGCGATTCGGGCGGCTGGCCGGTGGTGTTGAGCAGGGTCAGCACGTACTTGCCTTCGTGGCCTCGCTTCTTGGCGGCTTCGGCGGCGGTGGCGATCTGGCCGGGGGTGAAGCCGTCGAGCTGCTTCACGTCATCGACCACGATGGCCGAGGCGTTGACTTCCTTCAGCACGAAGTCGCTGAACTGGGTGCCCAGCGAGGCGAGTTCGGCATTCATTGTCTTCAGCGTGGCCTTGTCGGCATCGTTGAGGTTCGCGCCGGCGCGGACGAAGCTGGTGTGGTAGCGCTCGATCAGGCGCACGCCCTGCGCGTCCAGGCCCAGCGTGGTGCGCTTGTCGAACAGCGCCTTGATGCGGGCGAACAGCTTGGGATTGAGGTTGATGGTATCGCCGTACGCGGCGAACTTGGCGGAGTAGTCGGCGCGCAGCTTGTTGCGCGCGTCATTGGTGTCGGTGCCGACCAGGTTGAAGAACACGGTGGTCGCGCGGTCCAGCAGCTGGCCGGACTTTTCCATCGCGATGATGGTGTTGTCGAAGGTCGGCGCGGCGGCATTGTTCGCGATCGCGTCGATCTCCTTCAGATGTTCGGCCATGCCGGCATCGAAGGCGGGCGCGAAATCGCTGTCCTTGATCTTGTCGAACTGCGGGTAGTGCAGCGGCAGCGGGCTTTCGGCGAAGAAGGGGTTGGCGGCCTGGGCCGTCTGGGTGGCCGGCGTGGCGGCCTGGCTGTAGGCGGGCATGGCGAGTCCGAGGGTCGCGGCAAGCGCGATGGCGAGGCGGGTGGTCATGAAGCGCTACGTCCTTACAAAGGTGGATTCCCAAGGGTACCCCAGGGGGGGAGGCCGGACCCATGACGAAAGGCATGGGCGGGGGGCAGGGAGGCGCCCCCAAGCTGCGACAGAATGGCGCTTTCGCCCTTGCCGGAGAGACCCGTGAAGCCTGTCCTTGCGTTCTGCTGCTCGCTGCTGCTCGTCCCGTCGGCACTGGCCGCCGAGACCCTGAAGTACGTCGCGCTGGTGGACGGCGGCAAGCAGGCCGGTGAGCAGACCGTCACCGTCGGCGACGACGGCACCACGCGCGTCGACTTCATCTTCAAGGACAACGGACGCGGGCCGGAACTGAAGGAGGAATTCCGGCTGCGGGCGGACGGCACCTACGAGCGCTACCAGGTCAAGGGCGCATCGACGTTCGGCGCACCGGTGGATGAGAGCTTCGTCCGCGAGGGCGATACCGGCCGCTGGAAGAGCACCTCCGACAGCGGCACGCACGCGTTCACTGGTACCGCCCTCTACACCCCGCTCGGCGGCACGCCGGCAGCGACCTCGGTGGCTCTGGCGGCACTGGCCAGGCAGTGCGACGGCAAACTGCCGCTGGTGCCCAGCGGCACGCTGACGCAGCGCACCGTCGCGTCGATGAACATCACCAGTGGCAAGAAGCTGCAGACCGTCGATCTGCTGGCACTGACCGGTATCGGCTTCACGCCCAGCTTCGTCTGGGTGACGCGCGGCGCGGAGCCACGCCTGTTCGCCTACATCTATCCGGGCTTCCTGCAGCTGATCGAGGATGGCTGGCAGGGCAGCGCTAACGCGCTCGAAGCGCGCCAGAAGACCGCCGAGCGCGAGGCGCTGGTCGCGCTGCAGCAGCGCCTGGCGCATCCGCTGCCGGGCACCACGCTGATCCGCAATGCGCGCGTGTTCGACAGCGAGAAGGCGTTGCTGGGCGCGGCCTCGGATGTCGCGGTGCGAGATGGCAGGATCCTTTCCATCTCGCCGGTCGGCCAGTCGAGGGTCGCCGCCGACCATGTGGTCGATGCGGGCAACCGCGTGCTGCTGCCGGGGCTGTACGACATGCACGTGCATGCCGGCGCCTGGGAGGGCGGACTGCACCTGGCCGCCGGCGTCACCAGCGCGCGCGACATGGGCAACGACAACGCCACGCTGCAGCAGCTGATGGCGGAAGAGAAGGACGGCACGCTGATGCATCCGCGGGTGATTCCCGCCGGCTACATCGAAGGCCAGAGCCCGCATTCCTCGCAGGGCGGCTTCGTGGTGAAGGACCTGGCCGGCGCGAAGCAGGCGATCGACTGGTACGCCGAGCATGGCTATCCGCAGATCAAGATCTACAACTCCTTTCCCAAGGAGATCCTGCGCGACACCACCGCGTACGCCCACCAGCGCGGCATCCGCGTCAGCGGCCACGTGCCGGCATTCCTGCGCGCGCAGGACGTGGTGGAGCAGGGCTACGACGAGATCCAGCACATCAACCAGGTGATGCTGAACTTCTTCGTCACCCCGGAGACCGACACGCGCACGCTGGCCCGCTTCTACCTGGTGGCGGACAGGACCGACGCGCTGGATTTCGATAGCAAGCCGGTGCAGGACTTCATCGCGCTGCTGGCGGAGAAGCAGGTCGTCATCGACCCCACGCTGGCCACGTTCGAATTCCTCCACCAGCGTGAAGGCCAACTGTCCCCGATCGTCGCCGATGTCGCGGACCACCTGCCGCCGGATGTGCAGCGCGGTCGCCGCGCAGCGGAGATGGACATTCCCGACGATGCCACCGGGGCGCGCTACAAGCGCAGCTTCGACAAGCTGGTCGAGTTCACTGGCCGCATGTACCGCGCCGGCGTGCCGCTGGTGGCGGGCACCGACGAACTGCCGGGCTTCACCCTGCAGCGTGAGCTTGAACTTTATGTACAGGCGGGACTGACGCCGGCGCAGGCCCTGCAGGTGGCGACCTGGAACGGTGCGAAGTACAGCCGCACGCTGGACGACGCCGGTTCCATCGTGCCCGGCAAGCGCGCGGACCTGGTGCTGGTCGACGGCGATCCGACCACCGACATCGCCGACATCCGCAAGCTGGCGCTGGTCATCAAGGGCGGCCGCGCGTACTACCCGGCCGAGATCCACGAAGCGCTGGGGATCGCGCCGTTCACGCCGGCCATCAAGATGCAGCCGGCACGGTGAGTTGAATGAGGTTGTGGGAGCGACGTCAGTCGCGAATGACGCGCGGCGGACGTCTGATCGCGACTGACGTCGCTCCCACAACGGCAGAGGGACCTAGGCCAGGATCTCGTAGCGCCGCCAGATCCACGACAGTTCGTACAGCAACGCCGCGACGGCGAACATGCCGTGATAGCGCGGGTTGCGCGTGGCGACGGCAACCAGGCTGGCGAGCACGAACACCGTGTTGCGGACACAGTACTCCGGTCCGAGTTGCTGCACGTAGGCCGAGCCCTTGATCAACGTGTCGCCGACGTCGACCACGAACATCACCGCCAGCAGGCCGAAGAACCAGCGCCGCCGTCCGTAGTAGTAATCGCGATAGCCGACGCCGTCGGCCAGCGATTCGGGGAACACCAGTGCGCACAGCAGATACAGCAGCAATGCGTAGAGGGTGACGTACAGGTAGAGGTTGAAGTTCCAGTGCGCCTGGTGCGACAGGCTGAACTGCCACCACCAGAAGTGCAGCAGGTAGACGAACATGAAGCCGGCCCAGAGCAGGTGCACCGCGTACACCGCGTGCGCGCGCGGACGCTCGATGATGCGCGCCGCATGGCGCAGCAGGTGGGTCAGGCCGAGGCCGACGACCATCCCCAGCAGGATGCGGACGTGGATGTAGAGGTTGGCGTGGCTGGCGGGATCGGCGGCTTGCATGGTGGCGTCCATGGTCCGGTACGGGCGCCACGTTAGCCGATCGTCAGCCGCCTGCCCATCTCGCCGGGATGAGCCTTGCCCTGCCGCCGCCGCCGGTGTCTGATAGCGCCTTTCCGGGAGAACCTGATGACCACCGCCTACGATTTCTCCGCCCAGGACCTCGACGGTCGCGAGCGTTCGCTGTCCGAGTACCAGGGCAAGGCCCTGCTGATCGTCAATGTGGCGTCGAAGTGCGGCTTCACGCCGCAGTACACCGGACTGGAAGCATTGTGGCGCGAGTTCGGTCCGCAGGGTCTGGTCGTGCTCGGTTTCCCCTGCGACCAGTTCGGCCACCAGGAGCCGGGTGATGAAGCAGAGATCCGCAACTTCTGCTCGCTGAATTACGACGTGTCGTTCCCGATGTTCGCCAAGATCGATGTCAACGGCAACGACGCGCATCCGCTGTGGAAGTGGCTGAAGCAGGAGAAGAGCGGGCTGCTCGGCATCAGCGCGATCAAGTGGAATTTCAGCAAGTTCCTCGTCGGCCGCGACGGCAGGGTGATCAAGCGCTACGCGCCGACCGACACGCCCGAATCCCTCACGGGCGACATCCGCGCCGCACTGGATTGAGCGCCGCGTGACGAACGAGGCGATGGGCGCGCCGCCGTTCCATATCGAGTTCGGTGCTGCCGACTACGGGCTGCGCGCCTGGGTAACGGGCACCAACGGCACGCTGGAAACGACGCTGGCGTGCTGGCGTGCCATCGCGGAAGAGGTTCGCCGGCTGGCGTCACCAGGACTGCTGGTGGTCGACGACATGGAAGGCCTGCCGCCGCCACCCGAGCAGTTGCTGCAGTTCGTGCAGGCCATGCGCGGGCAGGGCATGGAAGCCGTGCGCATCGCGTATGTCGAGAAACACGTCGAGCAGATACCCCAGGTGGAGTTCGCCGGTCTGCTGGCGAACGAGCACGGCTTCGATGCACGCATCTTCGCGATGGAGGCCGAAGCGGTGCTTTGGCTGCGTTACGGGGAGCGCGGCGGCTGAGCGGATGAACTGCGCTGCAGTGCCTCTTCCGGCAACAGCGCCAACAGTTCCTGCACGAAGGACTCCAGCACCGCTTCCGAGTAGCCGCGATGCGTGCGCACGATGCGGCCGTCCTGTCCGATGATGAACATGTTGGGCAGGGCGGTGACGCCGTAGCGGTCGGTGACGATGCCGCGGACGTCGTGGACGAAGGTGAGGTCCAGGTCCTTGTTGGCGCGCAGGACGCCCAGGTAGTCGTTGCGCGGTTCCTTCATGTTGATCGCGATGACTTCCAGGTAATCGCGGCCCACCAGCTTCTGCACGTGGCCGAGCATCGGCAGCTCGCGCCGGCACGGGCCGCACCACGAGGCCCAGAACGTCACCACCACCACCTTGCCCTTGAGGGCATCGAGGTCGACCGGGTCGCCTTCGCGATCCTTCAGGGTGATCGGCGGCGGCACGTCGCCGATGCCGGGTTGTTTGACGGCATCGCCCGCATACGCGCAAGGCGCCAGGGCCAGCAGTGCGGCCAGCAGCAGATTCCGGATCACGGTGTGTCCTCCCCAGGACGTCGTGGGCGCAGCGTAGCACCCGCCGCATCCGTGGGGCGAGCGGCGGCTACTTCTCGACGAATGCCCGCTCGAACACGTACTGGCCTGCCGTGCCGATGCGCGGTGCGGCGGTGAAACCGCAGCCGTCCAGCAGCGCGCGGAAATCGGCCAGCATCTGCGGGCTGCCGCAGATCATCGCGCGGTCGTGTTCCGCATCCAGCGGTGCGATGCCCAGGCTGTCCATCATCGCGCCGCTGGCCATCAGGTCGGTCAGGCGGCCCTGGTGGACGAAGTCCTCGCGGGTCACGGCAGGGTAGTACAGCAACTTCTCGCGGATGGTCTCGCCGAGGAACTCATGTTGCGGCAGTTCCTTCTCGAAGTAGTCGCGGTAGGCCAGGTCGTCGGCATGGCGCACGCCGTGGGTCAGGATGACCTTGTCGAAGCGCTCGTACGTTTCCGGGTCCTTGATCACCGACAGCCACGGCGCCAGGCCGGTGCCGGTGCCGAGCAGATAGAGGTTGCGGCCGGGATGCAGATCGCTGATCAGCAGCGTGCCGGTGGGCTTGCGCCCGATCAGCACGCTGTCGCCGGGCTTGATGTGCTGCAGGCGTGAGGTCAGCGGACCGTTCTGCACCTTGATGCTGAAGAACTCGAGTTGCTCTTCCCAGTTGGCGCTGGCGATCGAGTAGGCGCGCAGCAGCGGCTTGCCATTGACCTCCAGTCCGATCATCACGAACTGGCCGTTCTCGAAGCGGAAACCGTCGTCGCGGGTGGTGGTGAAGCTGAAGTAGGCGTCCGTCCAGTGACGGACGTCGAGCACCGTCTCGGTGCCGAACGCAGAGGACATGGGGGATGTGGGCGATTGAAGCGACGCGCCATTGTAGCCGACCGGCACCGGCCGGCCCTTGATCGTGCTCAATGCCCTTCTGCCGGATCGGGCGCCGTGTCGCCGCGCTGGTGGAAGCACAGCTGTTCGACTGCGCGACGCAGCGGGCGCGCCGTCAGCAGCAGATCCACCGGCAGGTCGAACTGGCCGTGGTCGAACGCCCAGCGCAGCAGGCGCTTGAAGCCGAAGCCGGGTACCGCCGATGGCCATGGCGGTGACGGCGTCGCATCGTGCAGGAGCCGGCGCGCGAGCATCCGACCCACGCCGGCACCGTGGCGCAGGCCGGCATGGATGCCGCCCGCCGTCAGCGGCGACACCATGCCCGCCGCATCGCCGATCAGCACCACATCGTCGCGCTGCACCGGTCGTACCGGACCGCCACAGGGAATCAGGCCGGCACGGATGCTGTCCGGCGTGTGGGCGGTCGACAACCCGGTCATCGGGGCGACGTGGCGGAGGAAGCCGGCCATGTCGGGGGCGGGATCCTTGCCAGGGTGGTGCCGACGCGCGAGGCCGGCCTGCACGCCAGTCGGTGTCTGCGCCACCCAGCCCAGGTAGCCGGGTGCGAAGCGCTTGCTGATGAAGCAGTGCAGGGCATCGGGCTCGCGCAGCGCCATGCCGGCGAATTCGTACTCCACGCCGTAGAGGAACTGCGTCACCTGGCCCAGGCCGAGCCGTTGTGCGACCCGCGATCGCGCGCCGTCCGCGCCGACCAGGATCCGCGTGTGGCCCACGCCATCGACTGCCCAACCTGTCTGCGTGCGCACTGCGTCGCGGAACGCCTGTCCGCGACGCAGCTCGACGCCGCATGCCTCTGCGCGTTCACCGAGCCAGCGCATCAGCGCGGGCGTGTCGGTGGTGTAGAAGCGGTAGCCGTCGGCGCCCAATCGCATGCTGCGCAAGTTGGGGGCGTACAGGCGTACATGCGGAACGGCGCGCAGCAAGGAGGGCGGCAGCCCCGCCAGCAGCGGTGCATCGCAGGCTTCCTGCACCAGGATGCCGGTGGTATGCACGCGCTCGCCGAGGTCGTGCTTGCGGTCGATTACGCGGATGCGAAGACCCTGCGTGGCGAGTTCGTGCGCGCAGGCGAGGCCGGCGAATCCGGCACCGACCACGATCACGTCATAGCGGTTGTCCTGCATCGTCGGGCATGCGCTCCATAAGGGGATGGTGGGCAGCGTGCCGGCGGTGCGGGGAGTCGCGATGAAGTCGCCATGAAGTCAGCGGCGATCCGTATCCAGAAAGAAAGAAGGCGCCCAGGGGCGCCTTCCGTTCTACTCAGCCGTGGCCGCCACCGCGGGGGCCGCGTTGTCCGCCGCCACCGGGCCTGCCGCCGCCGCCCGGACGACCGCCGGGACCGCGGCCACCGGCAGGACGACCACCGGGGCCAGGACGCGGGCCAGCCTGCTGCGGACGATTGCCACCACCGCCCGGACGTCCCGGCGGACGCGGGCCGCGCGGTTGCTGGCCATAGGGATTGAAACCGGGATTGGCGTGGTCGGACGGGAAGCTCGGTGCGCTGGCGGGATGGCCATACGGACGCGCCGCACGCTGCGGCTTGCCCGCGCCCTGACCACCGCGCGGACCGCGCTCGCCGCCGGGGCCGGCACGGTCAGCACCGAAGCGATCGCCAGCGAAGCCGCCCGGACCTGCGCCCGGACCACGCCGGCCTGCGCCGCCGCCGGGCTTGCCAGCGGCACCACCCGGACGCCCGCCAGGCTTGCCGCCGTAGGGCTTCTTCGGGCCGCCGGGACCGGCATTGCGATGGCCGGCCGGGCCGGTGTCCACGCCATCCGGCACGTACCAGCTGCGGAACGCGGCCGGATTGCCATCCGGCAACGGCTTGGGTCCCTTCTGCGTGCGTTGCTTGAACGGACGCTGCGACTGCTTCGCCGCCTGCTCGCCGCTGACGGTCAGGCCGCCATGCGGCTTCTTGCCGCGGCCGCCACGGCCGCGGTCTTCGCGCACGTGGTCGAAGCGGCGCAGCTCGCGGCCTTCGTCGGCGCTGTTGTGGCCGTTGACGTAGGCGCTGCCGCTGCGGCCGCCGCCGACGTGCACGGTCGACTTGGCGGCCTTGCGCTGGCCGATCACCGGCTGCAGCGTCAGGGCGGCCGGCGTGCCGACCTCCAGGCCCAGGTCCTTGCGCAGCGCTTCGACCTGCGCATCCGGCAGTTCCTGCGTCTGGCCGCGCAGCAGCGGCTGCGGCAGGCTGACCTTGCCGTAGCGCACGCGCTTCAGGCGGCTGACCTGGCAACCCTGCGATTCCCACAGGCGGCGCACTTCGCGGTTGCGGCCTTCCTTGACGACCACGCGGAACCAGTCGTGCGAATCGGTGCCGCCGATGCGTTCGATCTCGTCGAACTTGGCCGGGCCGTCGTCCAGCGCCACGCCGCGGCGCAGGCGGTCGACGACGTTGTCCGGCACGCTTTCCTGGCCTTCCGGCGCGCGCACGCGCACGACGTACTCGCGCTCGACTTCGTACGAGGGATGCATCATCGCGTTGGCGAGTTCGCCGTCGGTGGTCAGCACCAGCAGGCCGGTGGTGTTGATGTCCAGGCGACCGATGGCGATCCAGCGCGCGCCCTTCAGCGAGGGCAGCGCTTCGAAGATCGTCGGACGGCCTTCGGGATCTTCGCGGGTAGTGACTTCGCCTTCCGGCTTGTTGTAGATCAGCACGCGCGAGGGTTCGGTCAGCGCGCTGGCGACGAAGGTCTTGCCGTCCAGTTCGACGCGGTCGCCGCCCTTGACCGACATGCCGGTCTGCGCGACTTCACCATTGACCTTGACCAGGCCGTCGGCGATGCGCTGTTCCAGCGCGCGGCGCGAGCCCAGGCCGGCCTGCGCCAGCACCTTGTGCAGGCGCTCTTCCAGGCGATTGGTATCCGGCGCTTCGGCGCCTTCGCCGCGCTTCAGCGACAGCTTGCCCAGGGTGGTTTTCTTGGTGGGGGTGTTGCTCATTGTTTCTGCTCCGACGGTGCCCGGTCTTCCTCGTCGGAAGCAGCGGCGTCGTCATCTTCGGGTTGAGGTTCATCGTGATCGCCGGCGTCGTCGCCGGTGTCATCGGATGCGGTGTCTTCGTCGGCATCGTCCGATGCCGGAGTGTTCTGCTGTTCGTCGTCCGTGTCGTCGCCGTCATCTGCGGCGTCCGTGCTTTCGTCCTGCGTGCTTTCGTCCCGGGCGTCGTCGACGGCATCGCCGCTGGCGATGCTGACCGGCAGCGGCGCGCCGTCCAGCGGCAGCTGCGGCTCCAGTTCGCCGATGTCCTTCAGTTCGGACAGCGGCGGCAGTTCGTCCAGGCGCTTCAGGCCGAAGTAGTCGAGGAAGCCCTTGGTGGTGCCGAACAGCGCGGGTTTGCCCGGCACATCGCGGTGGCCGACGACGCGGATCCACTCGCGTTCTTCCAGCGCCTGGATGATGTTGCTGCTGACCGCTACGCCACGGACCTGTTCGATCTCGCCGCGGGTGATCGGCTGGCGGTAGGCGATCAGGGCCAGCGTTTCCAGCGTGGCGCGGGTGTACTTGGTCTTGCGCTCGGTCCACAGGCGCGCGACCCAGACATGCACGTCGGCCTTGACCTGGTAGCGGTAGCCGGACGCGACCTCGACCAGCTCCACGCCGCGGTCGGTGCAGGCATCAGTCAGCTGCTGCACGGCGTCTTCGACGCTGCCTTCCGGCGCCGGCTCGTCCTCGGGGAACAGGCCATGCAGCTGGGCCAGCGTCAGCGGCTGGGTGGCGGCCATGAGGGCGGCCTCCACGATGCGGTTGATGAGCGATTGATCCATGCGGTCCTGTCGTTCGGAAAGGCGGCGGGCGGGTGGCCCGGCCGCGTCACGGGCTGTCGTTGGCGGCGTCGCTGTCGTCGAACTCGCTGGAGAACTGCAGCGGTTCGTTGGTGTTGTTCAGCGCCAGCGACTTGATGTAGATCGGGGCGAGCGGGGCTTCCTGCACGATGTCGAGCAGCTGTTCCTTGGCCAGTTCCAGCATGGCCAGGAAGGTCACCAGCACGCCCAGCTTGCCTTCCTCGGGCGTGAACATGCTCTCGAAACGGTGGAACTTGCCATCCTCCAGCCGCGTCAGCACGTCGCCCATGCGCTGGCGCACGCTGAGCGCCTCGCGCTTGATCGCGTGGCCGGTGAACAGCTCGGCGCGCTTCAGCACGTCGTGCAGTGCCAGCAGCATTTCCTTCAGCTCGACCGGTGGCGGCAGCTTGACCGCCGCACGATCCGGCACGTCGGCGCTCACCGGCGTCGTATCGCGGTCCTGGCGGGGCAGGGCGTCCAGGTCCTCGGCCGCCTGCTTGAAGCGCTCGTACTCCTGCAACCGGCGGACCAGTTCGGCGCGCGGATCGCCTTCCTCGCCGTCCTCGCTGACCGGTCGCGGCAACAGCATGCGCGACTTGATCTCGGCCAGGATGGCGGCCATCAGCAGGTACTCGGCGGCCAGCTCGAACCGCAGTTCCTGCATCACATTGATGTAGTCCACGTACTGCCGGGTGATTTCGGCGACGGGGATGTCCAGGATGTCCAGGTTCTGCCGGCGGATCAGGTACAGCAGCAGGTCCAGCGGGCCTTCGAACGCGTCGAGGATGACCTCCAGCGCGTCCGGCGGGATGTACAGGTCCTGCGGGATCTGCAGCACCGGCTGGCCATGCACCACCGCCAGCGGCATTTCCTGCTGCTGCGGATGCGTGGTCGGGGTTTGTGGGTTCGCGTCGGACGCGAGTTCTGGGCTCATCAAGAAACAGCCATCGTGCGGATCACCCTGCAGGCCTGCGCGCGGCAGGACGGCGCGGCACCGGCATTGCACCAACCAAGATCATCATGCGTCGCAGGGCGAACGCTTCCCTTACAGCAACCAGCAAAGCACACCGCAGGGATGCGGCGGCGGACAGCGAGAGGTCGTCGGGCGCGGGCGGGTGGGGGCAGCGAATCGAACGTCCCGGTGATCCCTCGATGGGGCAGGGAGGTCGGCGTGGCCGGGTCTTCCCCTGGACGGGCCGCTGCTTCCGGCCGTGCAATGGAGGACAGGGTAAGCCCTGTCCCATACGGTGTCCAGCGCCGGATGGCGGGACCGCCCTTACAATTCAGACTTCGCCTGCGGAGTGAACACCATGTGGTATGCCATTGAAGGCCATGACGGCCCCGACGTCCTGGCCCGGCGACTGGCGGCGCGCCCCGAGCATCTGGCGCGGTTGACCGCCCTCCGCGACGACGGCCGGCTGCTGTTGGCCGGGCCGTGTCCGGCGATCGACGCCGAGGATCCGGGCCCGGCCGGCTTCAGCGGCAGCATCGTGATCGCCGAATTCGATTCCCTGGAGGACGCACGCGCCTGGGCGGATACAGATCCGTACGTGGCGGCCGGCGTCTACGTCCGCGTCGACGTGCGCCCGTTCCGCAAGGTCCTGCCGTGAGCCGGGTGGAGCGGATCCGGGCGGCGCTGGAGTCCGCCCTGCAGCCGCTTTCCCTGGACGTGCTGGACGACAGCCACAAGCATGCCGGCCATGAAGGCGCCCGTGATGGGCGCGGCCATTTCACCGTCCGGATCACCAGCGAGGCGTTCGTGGGCAAGGCGCCGCTGGCCCGCCACCGTGCGGTGTACGCCGCCCTGGGCGAGATGATGCAGACCGACATCCATGCGCTGGCCATCGAGGCGCGGACGCCCGACGAAGCCCGCTGAGCGTCCGCCGGCCATCTGGCAGCGCCGCATGCAGGTCGGATTGAAAACGTTTACATTCGGCCCCCTTCGTTATGCCGGGAGGGCGCCATGCAGCACAGAACCCTTGTTTCGCGACGACCGCTGCTGGTCGGACTGATCGCCGCCCTGCTGGCCGCGCCGGCCTCCGCCAAGCCTCCCGTCTATGCCACACCGGCGGAGAAGACCTTCGTCGACGCCTTGATGGCGAAGATGACGGTGGAGGAGAAGCTGGGCCAGCTGAACCAGCCGGCCGGCGTGGGCAACAACACCGGTCCGGCGGCGATGGCCGGCAACGAGGACCAGATCCGCCGCGGCGAGATCGGCTCCTACCTGGGCACTCAGGGCGCGGTCCTGACCTGCCGCCTGCAGAAGATCGCAGTGGAAGATTCGCGGCTCGGCATCCCGCTGCTGTTCGGCTACGACGTGATCCATGGCCACCGCACCGTCTTCCCGGTGCCGCTGGGCGAGTCCGCCAGCTTCGATCCGGTCGAGGTGCAGCATGCCGCCCGCGTCGCGGCGATCGAGGCCTCGGCGCACGGCATCCATTGGACCTACGCGCCGATGGTCGACATTGCGCGCGACCCGCGCTGGGGTCGCGTGGTGGAGGGGGCGGGCGAGGACCCGTACCTGGGGTCGGTGCTGGCGGCGGCGCGCGTGCGCGGCTTCCAGGGCGATGACCTGCGCAAGCCGGATGCGGTGCTGGCGACCGCCAAGCATTTCGTCGCCTACGGGGCGGCCGAAGGCGGCCGCGACTACGACGTGGCCGACATCTCCGAACGCACGCTGCACGAGGTCTACCTGCCGCCGTTCAAGGCCGCGGTGGATGCCGGTGCGCAGTCGATCATGGCGGCCTTCAACGAGGTGGGCGGCGTCCCGATGCACGCGCACCGGCCGCTGATCGAGGACCTGCTGCGCAACCAGTGGGGTTGGGACGGCCTGCTGGTCAGCGACTACACCGGCGTGATGGAACTGATGCCGCACGGCGTCGCGGCCGACCGCAAGCAGGCAGGTGCCCTCGGCCTGCGCGCCGGCGTCGACGTCGACATGGTCAGCCAGATCTATGTGCAGGATCTGCCGGCCGAAGTGAAGGCGGGTCGGGTGCCGATGGCGCAGGTGGATGCGTCGGTGCGCCGCGTGCTCAACGCGAAGTACCGGCTGGGCTTGTTCGACGATCCCTACCGTTCCTGCACCGATGACGGCGCACGCGAACGCGCGCTGACGCTGACGCCGGAGCACCGCGCCGACGCGCGCCGGATGGCGCAGAAATCGCTGGTGCTGCTGGAGAACGACAACGACGTGCTTCCACTGTCGAAGTCGGTCCGCACGCTGGCCGTCATCGGCCCATTGGCCGACCATCGTCGCGCGATGCTGGGCAACTGGGCCGTGGCCGGGCGCGAAGAGGATGCGGTCACTCCGCTGGAGGCACTGAAAGCAGCGCTGGGCGAGGGCACCCGCTTGGTGGTGGCGAAGGGCGCCGACATCGACAACCGGGACACGTCCGGCTTCGCCCAGGCCGTCGCCGCCGCGAAGCAGGCCGATGCGGTGGTGATGTTCCTCGGCGAACACCCGGACATGAGCGCGGAAGCGAACAACCGCACCTCGCTGGACCTGCCCGGCGTGCAGGAACAACTCGCACTTGCCGTCGCCGCGACCGGCAAGCCGGTGGTCGTCGTGTTGTTGAACGGACGCCCGCTGTCGATCGGCGGCCTGAAAGACAAGGTGCCCGCGATCCTGGAAGCGTGGTTCCCGGGCGTCGAGGGTGGCCATGCGATCACCGACGTGCTGTTCGGCGACATCAACCCGTCGGCCAAGCTGCCGGTGACGTTCCCGCGCAACGTCGGCCAGGTGCCGATCTACTACGCGCACAAGAACACCGGTCGCCCGCCGAGCGAGCAGGAGAAGTACACCAGCAAGTACCTCGACGTGCCGTGGACGCCGCTTTATGCGTTCGGTCACGGACTCAGCTACACGACGTTCCGCTACGACGTGCCGACCATCGCATCGCCGACGCTGGCACTCGGGGCGTTGCAGCAGCAGGTCAGCGTGCGCGTCACCAACACCGGCAAGCGGGAGGGCGTCGAGGTGGTGCAGCTGTATGTGCGCGACGACGTCGCCAGCATCACCCGCCCGGTGAAGCAACTGCGCGGCTTCCAGCGCGTGGCGCTGAAGCCGGGCGAATCCAAGGTTGTGACGTTCGATCTCGGCTTCGAGGATCTGGCGATGTACAACGACCGCATGCAGCAAGTGGTGGAGCCGGGTAGGTTCACGGTGTTTGTCGGTGGCAGTTCCGACCGGACACGTGAGGTCACATTCGAGGTCGCCGCCCGGTAGGAAGTACGCGTTGCAGCAGGCACGAATATGCTGCAACGCAAAATGTCCCCGCGTGCGTTTCACCCATGTAAGTGCATGAATTCTTGTTGTTTTTGGTGTCGAATAACGCGGGCTTTACACGTTTCCGTGAAAACGGTTACAGTCCGCGCCACTCAAGGCTGTCATCACCGCGGAGGGGCGGGGAATGGCGCGAACCTCGGTCACCATCAAGGATGTCGCACGTGAGGCGCGGGTTTCCGTCGCCACCGTGTCGCGTGCCTTGAATGGCCACGAGAACGTCGCCGAATCCGTCCGCCAGCAGGTCTTGGCCACGGCCGACCGCCTGCGCTACCAGCCGCATGCTGCGGCACGCAGCCTGAGCAGCCGCCGCACCCAGACGATCGGCGTGGTGCTGCCGGACCTGTACGGTGAATTCTTTTCGGAGCTGATCCGCGGCGTCGACCAGGTCGCACGCGCCCGTCGCCAGCACCTGCTGGTCTCCAGCTACCACGGCCACCCGGAAGAACAGGGCGAAGCCCTGCGCGCGATGCGTGGCCGCGTCGACGGCCTGCTGGTGCTGTCGCCCTACACCGACCGGCCGGGATTCCTGGTGGACAACCTGCCGTCTTCGCTTCCCGTCGTGCTGATCAACACCGACGTGCAGGATGCGTCATACCCGACGCTGACCATCGACAACTACAGTGCTGCCATGGCGATGGTCGAACACCTCGCACAGGCCGGCCATCGCCGCATCGCCTTCATCGGCGGACCCGAAGGCAACTTCGATGCACGCGAACGCCTGCGCGGTTACCGCGATGCGATGGCGCGCTTCGTGCCAGCTGCGTCGCCGCAGGAGTTCGCAGGCGACTTCAGCGAATCCTCCGGTTACGAGGCTGGCAAACGCATCGCACAGTCGGCGGAGAAGCCGCAGGCCGTCTTTGCTGCCAACGACATGACGGCATTGGGCTGCCTCTATGCCTTCAACGAAGCCGGCGTGCGCGTTCCGCAGGACGTCGCGCTGGCCGGCTTCGATGACATCCCGCTCGCGCGTTTCGTTCACCCGACCTTGACCACGATGCGGGTCAGTATTGCCGAGCTGGGTGGCCAGGCGATGAGCCGTTTGCTGGAAACGATCGAATCCGATGGTGCGCGTGTGGCGCCCTCGGCCATGCTGACGCCCGAACTGATTGTCAGGGCGTCAAGCGTGGGAGAGGGACGCCACGCGGAAAAATAAGCAAAGGCGGGACCGCTTTTTTTTGGGCGGAGATGTAATCGATTACAAGCGGCGCCAAGCCGATATGCAGTACATCAATCTTTGGAGGGAGAGCCAATGAAGCAGCACAACCGCACCACATTCCGACCCAACCGCAAGTTACTGTCGTGCGCCCTGGCCAGTTGCCTGGCGATGGCGGCACCGCAGGTGATGGCGCAGTCCACGTCCGCCACGCTGCGAGGCGCGGTGACTGCGGATTCGACCGTCACCGTGACCAATGTGGATACCGGCCTCACCCGTACCGCCAAGGCGGCGAATGGCAGCTACAACATCGGTGGTTTGCCGCCGGGCACGTACCGGATTGAAGTGAATACCGGCGGACAGACCAGCAGCCGCGCGGTGACATTGGCCGTGGGCCAGACGGCGACGTTGAACCTGCAGGAAGCACCGCCCGTGTCCGCGCCCACCGGCGATGCAACCACGCTGGATACCGTGCGCGTTACCGCGCCGATGTTGGTGGAGACCAAGACGTCGGAAGTGGCGACCTACGTCAGCCAAAAGCAGATCGATGCTCTGCCTCAGGCGTCCCGCAACTTCCTGGCATTCGCCGATACCGTGCCAGGCATGATTTTCGAGCAAGGGGCTGACGGTTCCACCAAGTTGCGTGGTGGTGGTCAAAACTCCAACGGCATCAACGTCTTTATCGACGGCGTCGGCCAGAAGAACTACGTCCTGAAGGGCGGTATCAGCGGTCAGGATTCGTCGAGCGGCAATCCCTTCCCGCAACTCGCGATCGGCGAATACAAGGTAATCACGTCCAACTACAAAGCCGAGTATGACCAGATCAGCAGCGCCGCGGTGACGGCCGTCACCAAGTCGGGTACCAACGAGTTCAGCGGAAGCTTCTTCTGGGACTACGCTCCGAGCGACTGGCGGAAGCCCACGGTTGCGGAAGAGGCAACGGGTCAGAAGGTTCGCTCCAAGGAGGAACAGTATGGTGCGGCGTTCGGTGGGCCCATCATCCAGGATAAGTTGTTTTTCTTTGTGACTTACGAGGCCAAGGAGATCAACCGCCCGCGCACGGTCGGCTTCGGTACCAGTGCGTTTGATCCTGCCTACCTGACGCCTGAGCTTCTGTCCTACATCGGACCCGCCATCGCGCCATTCAAGCAGGACAACTTTTTCGGAAAGCTGACGTGGCAACTGGGTGAAAACCACCTTATCGATCTGTCTGCGAAGTATCGCGAGGAAGAGGAAATCACCGGCGTGGGTGATGGTCCTAACACGCCGGAGTACGGTAGTGCCAAGAGCAATGAGAGCACCCGTGTAGACCTGCGTTGGCAGTGGACGGGTGAAGACTGGCTCAACGATATGCACCTGACGTCCGAGGACGATGCGTGGAGTCCGCGTCCGGTAACGATCGCTCCCGGTCGATCCATCCGTTCGACGCTAACCAACATGAATGACGGCAACACGCTGATCAATCTTGGTGGCGGCGCGGATTATCAGGACAAAGGACAGAAGGGCATTTCGTTCCAGAACGACTTCACGTTCACCGGCTTCAATGCCCACACTCTGAAAATGGGTGTGAAGTTCAAGCGTGTGGAAATCAATGCTTTCGAACAGCAGCCTTACAACGCGCAGTTCCGCTACGACCTCGCCGAGAACATCGACGATGGCCGTACCGCAATCGATGATTTCATTCCGTGGCGCGTTGAGTTCGGTGCGCCGATTGGCGGGGCTAACCGCGATATCACTTCGAAGAACAAGCAGTACGGCATCTATCTTCAGGATGACTGGGAGGTCAATACTCACCTGACGTTGAACCTTGGTCTTCGATATGACTATGAAAAGACGCCCGGTTTCGAGAACTATGTGACGCCGGCCGGCATCGCTTCGGCGCTGCGAGGCTGGAGCAACATCAATGGCCCGAATGTCGACTACGACATCGAGAACTACATCAGTAACGGTGGGAACCGGAAAGCGGACAGTAACAATTGGGCGCCTCGACTGGGCTTCTCTTACGACATCGGGGGTGACCAGCGTCACGTTATCTTCGGCGGTGCTGGTCGTTCCTATGATCGCAATCTGTTCGACTACCTGGCGCTCGAACAGTCCAAAAGCACGTTCCCGCGTTACAACTACTTCTTCAACACGACGGATCATCCTTGCACGGTTGGAGCGGGAACGTGTATCGCGTGGAATCCGGCGTACTACGACATCAACAACCTTTATGCATTGACCGCCGCGACCCCAAATCTGGGCTCCGAGGTCAATCTCATCAACAATGATCTTGAAACGCCGTACTCAGACCAGTTCAGCATCGGTATGCGCAACGTCTTCACCGTCTGGGGCAATGACTGGAACACGTCTGCCACCATTGCGCACGTGCGCAGCAAGGATGGCATTGTCTTCACGCTCGGAAATCGTTGGCCCGACGGAAGTTTCCGCAACCCCGCCGTGCCTGGCGCGACGTGGGGCAGTCAGCCGTGGGGCTTCCCGATCCCGGGTTACGGCACGCTAATCCGGGCGGATAACGGCATCGAGACGAAGACCAGTCAGTTGTTGTTGTCTGTCGAGAAGCCGTATACGCAGAGTTCGCCGTGGGGTTTCACCATGGCGTACACCTTCAGTGATGCCAAGGAGAATCGCTCCAACGCAGTCAACAGTGACGAACACTACTCGTTCGACTACCCGAACCTGGCTGGTTTGCCGTTCCTCCGGTCTGTCGGCGTACCCAAGCACCGCTTGGTCGCTACTGGTATCTATGAAGTTGGCGGGATTACGTTCTCGAGCAAGTTGACACTGGAAAGCCCGCGTCCCAAAGATGCGACCGACTGCTTCAATGCCTCCAGTTTCGATAATTGCTTCTTCAGCCCAGCTACGCCGCGCGGAACGATTGGATACAAGTCTTTCGATCTGGCGATGCAGAAGGTGTGGGACACGGGAACTGATCTTCGCGTGCGTGCGCGCGTCGATATGTTCAACGTATTCAACTGGCAAACCTACACGGACTTCGACACGTGGCGCGGTGGCGTCGGTTCGCCTAACCCGAATTATCTGAATCGCAACGGCGTCGGCAGCATGTGGTCTCCGCGCATGGTCAAGCTGTCGCTAGGCTTCGACTGGTAATACACACCCGCCCTCGGGCGGCGCCTTCCGGCGCCGTCTGATCGGCGGGTTTATTCGATCCAGCCCTGTAATCGGTTACAACGGGAAAATGTTTTGAACAAGATCACCCCAGCCCCGCGCGCGTCCTGGTTCATCGGCGTCGCGCTGACTCTGTTGATCGCCGGTTGCCAGAAGGCGCCGGAAGAGAAGCCGGCGCCCGTCGCCGCCAAACCCGCGACGCCCGCCGTCGCCGCCAAGCCGGAGCCGCCGGCGAAGCCTGAGCTGCCGCCGCTGTTCCGCGACATCGAACGCCGCACGTTCCAGTTCTTCTGGGACACCACCAACGAAGCGAACGGCATGACGCCGGACCGCTATCCGTCGCGCCCGTTCGCCAGCATCGCATCGATCGGTTATGCGCTGACCGCCTATCCCATCGGCATCGAGAACGGCTGGGTCAGTCGCACGCAGGCAGTCGACCGCACGCTGACCACGTTGAAATTCCTGCGCGACGTGCCGCAAGGCCCGCAGAAGGACGGCAAGGGCGGCCACAAGGGCTTCTACTACCACTTCCTCGACATGAACACCGGTGAGCGCTTCAACACCTGGGTGGAACTGTCCAGCGTGGATACGTCGCTGCTGCTGATGGGCGTGCTGTTCGCGCAGTCGTATTACGACCGCGACGACGCGCGCGAGAAGGAAATTCGCGACATCGCCGACACCATCTACAAGCGCGTCGACTGGACCTTCCTGCAGCAGAACAAGCCGTTGATCTCGATGGGCTGGTTCCCGGAGAGCGGCACCATTCCGCACGACTGGAAGGGCTACAACGAAGCCATGATGGTCTACATCCTGGCAATGGCCTCGCCGACGCACCCGGTGGGCCAGGATGCGTGGGAAGTCTGGACGCGCAGCTACAGCGAGCTCTGGGGCGTGTTCCAGGGTCAGGAATACCTGACGTTCGCACCGCACTTCGGGCACCAGTACAGCCACGTCTGGATCGACTTCCGCGGCATCCAGGACGCGTATATGCGCGAGCGCGGCATGGACTACTTCGAGAACAGCCGTCGCGCCACGTACGCGCAGCGCGCCTACGCGACCGAAAACCCGATGAAGTGGAAGGACTACGGCGAGAACGTGTGGGGCCTGACCGCCTCCGACGGCCCACAGCAGACCCTGCAGCAGTACCGTGGTGAGCAGCGCCCGTTCCGTCACTACTCCGCGCGCGGCGCCGGTTTCCGCGAGAACTTCGATGACGGCACCATCGCGCCGACGGCCGCCATCGCGTCGCTGCCGTTCGCGCCGGAAATCGTGATTCCGGCGACGGAGGAGATGCACCGCCGCTATGGCGACTACCTGTACTCGAGCTATGGCTTCCTCGATTCGTTCAATCCCAGCTTCGACTACGACATTCCGTTGAAGACCGGCCGCATCGTGCCCGGCAAGGGCTGGGTGGCCAGTGACTACATCGGTATCGACCAGGGCCCGATCCTGGCGATGATCGCGAACTACCGGAACGACTTCGTCTGGAGCGTGATGAAGAAGAATCCGTACATCCGCGATGGCCTGAAGAAGGCCGGCTTCCAGGGCGGCTGGCTGGATGCAAAGACCGAACAGGCGGCAGCGGGGACGGCCACGGCGCCGATCGCGCCGCCCGATCTGGATGCGGCTGCAGCGCGTGCGCTGGGTACTGCCGAGTCGCGCGCCAATCAGGCGTCACAGCCCGAGGCGGTGCGTCCACAGCAGCCAGAGTAAGCTGTCCGCATGGAACCGCGTGCGCCAGCCAGGGTCTCTCCGGCACGCATCAGGGTCTTCTCCGGTGGAAGGAGGGCCCTGGTGCGCTGCTGTTCCCTTGCGATCCTGATCGTCGCGCTCGTGCTGGTGGCCGGCTGCGCACGTACACAGGAAGAGCGCACCGTGGTGCGGTTCTGGGTGATGGGCTATGAAGGCGAGATCGTCGCGAAGCTGTTGCCCGAGTTCGAACGCCAGCACCCCGATATCCGGGTGGACCTGCAGATCGTCCCGTGGCTGTCCGCGCATGAAAAACTGCTGACGGCGTTCGCGGGCGAATCGTTGCCGGACGTGAGCCCGATCGGCAATACGTGGATCCCGGAGTTCGCGGCGCTGGATGCGCTCGAACCGCTGGACGACGAGATCGCGGCCACGCCGGGCTTCGACCAGGCGGATTTCTTCCCCGGTGTCTGGGATACGGGTGTGATCGAAGGCCGTGCCTACGCGGTGCCGTGGTACGTCGAAACGCGTCTGCCGTTCTACCGTCGCGACATGCTCGCCAAGGCGGGCGTGAAGACCTTGCCTGCCAGCTGGAACGAGTGGCGGGTCGCGATGCGCGAGGTCAAGCAGGTCGCAGGGCAGGGCAACTACGCGATCCTGCTGCCGCTCAACGAATTCGAACCGCTGCTGAGCCTGGCGATCCAGCAGCCGGAGCCACTGCTGCGCGAGGACGGACGCTACGGCAATTTCCGCAGCGAAGGCTTCCGGCAGTCGCTGGGTTTCTACAAGGAGATGTTCGACCGGCAGTGGGCGCCGGTCGTCACCAACAACCAGATCTCCAATGTGTGGGACGAGTTCGGCAAGGGCTTCTATTCGTTCTACATCTCCGGCCCCTGGAACATCGCCAAGTTCAAGGAGCGCCTGCCGGCCGCGCAGCAGAAGGACTGGATGACGATGCCGCTGCCGGGCCCGAACGGCCCCGGTGCATCGCTGGCCAACGGCACCAGCTTCGTCGTGTTCAAGGATTCGCCGAACAAGGACGCCGCCTGGCAACTGATCGCCTGGCTGTCCTCGCCGGCGGTGCAGGCCGAGTTCCACGCGCTGACCGGCGACCTGCCGCCGCGCCGTTCGCCCTGGCTGACGCCCGCACTGGCGAACGATCCGTATGCCAAGGCATTCCGCGAGCAACTCGAACGCGCCGTCTCCACGCCGAAGGTGCCGGAGTGGGAGCGCATCGCGACCGAGATGCGACTGGTCGGCGAACAGGTCGCCAATGGCCGGCTGACGGTCGACCAGGCGGCCGAGGAACTCGACCGGCGAGCCGACCGCATCCTCGAGAAGCGCCGCTGGATGCTGGAGCAGGCGGCCAAGCCGGGTGCCGCGCCATGAGATCGACGCACTCGCTTGCCGGCTGGCTGTTCGCGGCGCCCGCGCTGACGGTCATCGTGGTGTTCTTCGGACTGCCCGTGCTGGCCGCACTGGCGCTCAGCCTGACCGACTTCGACATCTATGCGCTGGCCGACATCGGCAACCTGCGCTTCGTCGGCATCGACAACTACCTCGGCCTGCTGCAGAACCCGATGTTCTGGAAGTCGCTGGGCAACACGGTGTACTTCGTCGTGGTCGGCGTGCCGCTGTCGGTGGCGCTGTCGCTCGGTGCGGCGTTGCTGCTGCACTCCAAGCTCGGCCGCTTCAAGGGGTTCTTCCGCACCGCGTTCTTCGCGCCGGTGGTGACCACGGTGGTCGCGGTGGCGGTGATCTGGCGCTACCTGTTCCACACCAGGTACGGCCTGGTGAACTGGGGCCTGTCGTGGGTCGGCATCGATCCGATCGACTGGCTGGGCGATCCCACGTGGGCGATGCCGACGATCATCCTGTTCGCGGTCTGGAAGAACTTCGGCTACAACATGATCATCTTCCTTGCCGGCCTGCAGAGCATTCCGGAAGACCTCTACGAAGCCGCGCGCATCGACGGCGCTTCGCGATGGGCGCAGTTTCGCCACGTCACCCTGCCGCAGCTGGGGCCGGTACTGCTGCTGGTCGGCATCCTTACGATGGCCGGCTACTTCCAACTGTTCGCCGAGCCCTACGTGATGACGCAGGGCGGCCCGCTGGAGAGCACCAAGAGCGTGCTGTACCTGATGTACGAAGAAGGCTTCAAGTGGTGGAACCTCGGCAATGCATCCGCGGTGGCCTTCCTGCTGTTCCTGCTGATGACGGTCGTGACCAGCGGCCTGCTGTGGTTCGCGCGCAAGCGGGGCGTGGAATGAACCAACGCCTCGCCGCCTTTGTCGTCAATGCGCTGCTGGTTGCGCTGGCCGTGGTCAGCCTCGGGCCGCTGCTGTGGATGCTCTCGGTGTCTTTCATGCAGACGGGCGAGGCCGGCCATTTCCCGCCGCCGCTGTTGCCGTCCGCGCCCACGCTGGACAACTACCGCGAGCTGTTCGTCCGTGCCGGCATGGGGCGTTACCTGCTGAACAGCTTCATCGTGTCGACCAGCGTCATGCTGCTGTCGCTGCTGTTCAACACGATGGCGGGCTACGCCTTCGCGAAGCTGCGCTTCAAGGGCCGCGACCGCACCTTCCGCGCACTGCTGGCGGCGCTGGTGATCCCGGCGCAGGTGGCGATGATGCCGCTGTTCCTGCTGCTCAAGCAGATGGGCTTGGTGAACACCTATGCCGGTGCCATCGTGCCGGGCATGGCGGCGATCTTCGGCATCTTCCTGGTGCGCCAGTACGCACGCTCGATCCCGGACGAACTGCTCGAGGCCGCGCGCATCGACGGCGCCAGCGAGGCGCGCATCTTCTTCCAGATCGTGTTGCCGGGGTTGAAGCCCATACTGGTGACGCTGGCGATCTTCAGCTTCCTCGGCGCCTGGAACGATTTCATGTGGCCGCTGATCGTGCTGAGCGACGATGCGCTGCAGACGCTGCCGGTCGCACTCGCGGGCCTGTCGCGCGAACACGTGATGGATTACGAACTGATGATGGCCGGCTCGGTCGTCACCATCCTGCCGGTGCTGCTGCTGTTCCTCGTGCTGCAGCGCTATTACATCCAGGGCCTGTTGCTGGGCAGCGTGAAGGGCTGAGTCCTCGCGCTGCGGTCCGTTGCCGGAGACGAAAACATGGTGTTGTCCTTGACCCGCCTGATGGCCGGGGTGGTGCTGCTTCCGTTTGCCGGCACCGCGCTGGCCGAACCGGTCCGCGTGCTGGATGCGTTCGATGACGCATCGACGTGGCGCGTGGTCACCTCCAACCAGGTCAGTGGCGCGCTGCGCCTCATCGATGGCGTGGATGGCAAGGCGATGTGCCTGGACTACGACTTCAACGGCGTGTCCGGCCATGCCGGTATTCAGCGCGATCTGTCGCTGGCGTATCCGGCGAACTACCAGTTCGGGTTCCAGCTGCGCGGCGATTCGCCCCGCAACGACCTGCAGTTCAAGGTCATCGACGCGAGCGGCGACAACGTGTGGTGGGTCAACCGGCCGAAGTACGAGTACCCGACGGCGTGGACGCCGGTGCGCTACAAGCAGCGCCACATCGACAAGGCGTGGGGGCCCGATCCGGACCGTACGCTGCGCACGAGCGCCAAGCTCGAATTCACTGTCTACAACAACGCGGGTGGCAAAGGTTCGGTCTGCTTCGACCAGCTGACGTTCCAGCCGTTGCCGGTCGACGACGGCGCGCCGCTGACGGGCAAGGCCAGTGCCTCCGTCGCGTTCCCGGCTGGCGCCGCGGCATTGGCCGTCGACGGCAATGCGGATACGGCATGGTCCGCCGACCTGCATGGCGAGAAGGATCCGCAACTGACGCTGGACCTTGGCAAGGTACGCGAGTTCGGCGGCCTGGTGCTGCGCTGGAAGCCTGGCCAGCACGCATCCGACTACCTGGTGCAACTGTCGGACGACGGCGTGCGCTGGCGGGATGCACGCACGGTGGTCGACGGCAACGGTGGCAACGACTATCTCGCGCTGCCCGAATCCGAAGCGCGCTACGTGCGACTCACCCTCGGTGACGGCCCGCAGCGTTCGTTCGCGCTGGCCGGGCTGGAAGTGAAGCCGCTGGCCTTCGCCGCGCATCCCAACGACCTGATCAAGGCGATGGCGGCGGAGTCGCCGACGGGCTGGTTCCCGCGCGGCTTCAGCGGCGAACAGCCGTACTGGACCATCGTCGGCCTCGACGGCGGGCGTGAGCAGGGCCTGATCGGCGAAGACGGCGCCATCGAGATCGCCAAGGGCGGCGTCAGTATCGAACCGTTCGTGCAGGTCGACGGACGCTGGATCGGCTGGTCGGACGTGCAGGCGACACAGTCGCTGCAGGACGGTTACCTGCCGATCCCGAGCGTGGCATGGCAGCACGCCGACTTTGCGCTGACGACCACCGCCTTCGCGGCCGGCAAGCCCGGCGACTCGCGCGTGGTCGCGCGACACCGGCTGACCAACACCGGCAAGGCCCCGCGCGAGTACGTGCTGGCGCTGGCCGTGCAGCCCTGGCAGGTGAATCCGCCCAGCCAGTTTCTCAATACGACCGGCGGCTTCAGTCCGATCAACGACCTGGCGATCCGCGACGGCGTGGTCAGCGTGAACGGCCGCGCCAGCCTGCGCTTCGCCACGCCGGATGCGGCGCTGGCATCGCGCTTCGACGAGGGGCTGGTACGCGAGCGATTGGCGACGATGGACGACGCCGTCGACGGGACAGCCGTGCAGGTGGCCGGCGAGTCGACCGGACTCGCCTCCGCCGCCGTGCTGTACCGGATCACGCTGGCGCCCGGCGAGGCTCGCGACATCGATTGGGTCGCGCCGCTGGAAGGGTCACTACCTGCGCGCATCGATGCGACGCGCGACCAGCAGGCCACCGCGGCGATGTGGCGCGGCAAACTCGGCGAGATGAAGCTGCAAGTACCGGCCGAAGGCCAGGCGGTCGCCGACACGCTGCGCACCGCGCTGGCGCACATGCTGATCTCGCGCATCGGCCCGCGCCTGCAGCCGGGCACGCGTTCGTACTCGCGCAGCTGGATCCGCGACGGCGCGATGATCTCGGAAGGCCTGCTGCGCCTCGGTCGCCCGGAAGTGGTGAAGGACTACGTCGAGTGGTACGCGCCGTACCAGTTCAAGAACGGCAAGGTGCCGTGCTGCGTCGACGACCGCGGCAGTGATCCGGTGCCGGAGAACGATAGTCATGGCGAACTGATCTTCAACATCGCCGAGTACTACCGCTATACCGGCGACAAGGCCTTCCTGCGCAGGATGTGGCCGCACGTGCAGGGCGCGTTCGGCTATATGGAGGAGCTGCGCCTCAGCGAGCGCACCGAGGCCAACCGCGCGGTCAATGCGGCGTTCTACGGCATGATGCCGGCGTCGATCAGCCACGAAGGCTATTCGGCCAAGCCGATGCATTCGTACTGGGACAACTTCTGGGCGCTGCGCGGCTACAAGGATGCGGTCGAAGTGGCCGACGCACTCGGCCACACGGCGGAGTCGAAGCGCATGGCCGCCTCGCGCGACCAGTTCCGCGACGACCTCTACGCCTCGTTGCAGGCGGCGACCAAGCTGCACGGCATCGGCTATCTGCCCGGTGCGGCGGAGATCGGCGACTTCGATCCCACCTCCACGACTATCGCGCTGGCGCCGGGCGGCGAGCAGGGCACGCTGCCGGCGGACCTGTTGAACGGCACGTTCGAGCGGTACTGGACCGAGTTCGTGCAGCGCCGCGACGGCAAGCGCGAATGGAAGGACTACACACCCTACGAATGGCGCAACGTGGCGGCGTTCGTGCGGCTGGGCTGGCGTGAACGCGCTTGGGACGTGCTGGACTTCTTCTTCAAGGACCGCGCGCCGCAGCCCTGGAACCAATGGGCGGAAGTGGTCTCCCGCACACCGCGCAAGCCGTTCTTCGTCGGCGACCTGCCGCATGCGTGGGTGGCCTCGGATTTCGTGCGCTCGGCATTGGACATGTTCGCGTATTCGCGCGAACTCGACGACAGCCTGGTGCTGGCCGCCGGCGTGCCGGCGACGTGGCTGGACGGCGAGGGCATCGCCATCGACGGCCTGCGAACCCCGAACGGCGTGCTTGGCTATTCGCTGCGCAAGACCGACGGCAACGTCGTGCTGGAGGCGAAGAGCGGGTTGAAGCTGCCGCCCGGTGGCCTGGTGTTGCCGTGGCCGTACAAGGACGCGCCCGGCGAGACACGTGTCAACGGCAAGCCGGCGCAGTGGACGAACGGCGAGCTGCGCATCACCACGCTGCCGGCGAAGGTCGTCATCGGCGCCCGGTGATGCAACGAAAAAGCGCCGGGTAATCCCGGCGCATTTTTCATGTATTCCTGTGAGTAGTGCGTTTCGCGGGTCAGCCGCCGCGTACGCGCTGCACGATGCCCGCCGCCTTGGCCGAGCTCTCGGTGACCTTGTCCCACTCGCCGTTCTCGAGCCAGCCCTTCGGCACCATCCACGAGCCGCCGATACAGACGACGTTCGGCTGCGACAGGTAGTCGGCCGCGGTGTCTTCGGTGATGCCGCCGGTGGGGCAGATCTTCAGCTCGGACATCGGGCCGGCCAAGCCCTTCAGCATTGCAAGGCCGCCGACCGCAGTGGCGGGGAACAGCTTGCAGACACGGAAGCCGCGCGCCATCAGCGCCAGCAGTTCGGTCGGTGTAGCGGCG
Organism: Pseudoxanthomonas mexicana; assembly: GCF_001556105.1. Taxonomy (GTDB): domain Bacteria; phylum Pseudomonadota; class Gammaproteobacteria; order Xanthomonadales; family Xanthomonadaceae; genus Pseudoxanthomonas_A; species Pseudoxanthomonas_A mexicana_A. The sequence goes on from NZ_LSIF01000074.1 coordinate 59,220, forward strand.
CCCGGCACCACCGGAATGTCGGCGGCGGCCAATGCGTCTGCCAGCGCGGGCGGCGTGCCCGGCGTGACCAGGAAGTCCGCGCCCGCATCGATGGACTGCTTCATCTGCTCGGTGGTCAGCACCGTGCCGGCGCCGATCACGATGTCCGGCAGTTCCTTCTTCAGCATCGCCAGCGCTTCCATCGCCACTGGCGTGCGCAGGGTCAGCTCGATCGCGGGCAGGCCGCCTTTCAGCAGCGCCTCGGAGACCTTGCGAGCTTCGTCCAGCGTATGCACGGTGACGACCGGCAGGATGCCGGCGGCGCGGAGGAGGGATTCGGCTTTCTGCTGGCGGGCTTCGATGGTCATGGGGTATCGATCAGATGAGTTAAGCCCCTCTCCCATCGGGAGAGGGGTTGGGGTGAGGGGCGACGAAGGTCAGGATAGTTCATCACTTGCATGACGCTCGCCCCTCATCCGCCCTTCGGGCACCTTCTCCCGAGGGGAGAAGGAAACAATCACGCATCCTTGGCTTCGTGCGGCGCTTCTGCAGCATGCGCGGCATCGCCCAGTTCGTACTCGGCATCGTATTCCCAGGTGCCGTCGTGGTACGGCAGGCCGCAGGAGATCGACATCGCGCCACGGTCGGCGGGCGTCACCACGTCGCGGCTGACCGCGAACAGGTTGCGGCCCAGATCCAGCGCGGCGGGCGAGGTGTTCGGTGCGATCTCGCGTGCCGCCCACGTGTCTGCATCGACCAGCGCTTCGAGCGTGCCGGCTTCGGCGTCGAGGCGGATGATGTCGCCCTCGCGCAATTTCGCCAGCGGACCGCCACGCGCGGCTTCGGGGGTCAGGTGAATGGCGGCGGGAATCTTGCCCGATGCGCCGGACAGGCGACCATCAGTGACCAGCGCCACGCGGCGGCCCTGGTTCTGCAGCAGGCCGAGCAGTGGGGCGAGCGAGTGCAGCTCCGGCATGCCGTTCGCGCGCGGCCCCTGGTAGCGCACCACGGCGATGAAATCGTGCGGCAGCGCACCGGCGGCGTGCAGCTTGTTGAGCGCGCGCGGGTCGTCGACGACGACGGCCGGCGCTTCGATGAAGCGGTATTCCTGCTTCACCGCCGAGGTCTTGATCAGCGAACGGCCCAGGTTGCCACGCAGCAGGCGCAGGCCGCCCTGTGCCTCGAACGCGCGCGACACCGGACGCGCCACTTCCTCGTCGGCGCTCTGCGCGATGCCGGGTGCGTAGGCGAGCTTGCCGTCCTGCAGGCGTGGTTCGTCGCAGAACGCGCGCAGGCCGCCGGGCACGATGGTGGTGATGTCGTGCATCAGACCGGCATCGAGCAGTTCGCGGAACACGAACTGCGTGCCACCGGCGGCGGCGAAACGGTTCACGTCGGCCTCGCCGTTCGGATACACGCGCGCGAGCAGCGGCACGGTCTGCGAGAGCACGTCCATGTCATCCCACGTCAGCACGATGCCGGCCGAGCGCGCCACCGCGATCCAGTGGATGGTGTGGTTGGTCGAACCGCCGGTGGCCATCAGCGCGGCCATCGCGTTGACGATGGCGCGCTCGTCGATCAGCCGGCCGATCGGGCGGTAGTCGTCGCCCAGCGCGGTGATCGCCAGGGCGCGCTCGGCGGCGGCACGCGTCAGCACATCGCGCAGTGGCTGGTCGGGATTGACGAACGAAGTGCCGGGCAACTGCAGGCCCATCGCTTCCAGCAGCACCTGGTTGGAATTGGCGGTGCCGTAGAACGTGCAGGTGCCGGCGGCGTGGTAGCTGGCCGCTTCGGCTTCAAGCAGTTCCTCGCGCGTGGCTTCGCCGGCCGCGTAGCGCTCGCGTACCGCGGCCTTCTCCTTGTTCGGAATGCCCGGGGACATCGGCCCGGCCGGCACGAACACCGCCGGCAGGTGGCCGAAGGCCAGCGCGCCCATCAGCAGGCCCGGCACGATCTTGTCGCACACGCCCAGGTAGAGCGCGGCGTCGAACATGTCGTGGCTCAGCGAGATCGCCGTGGCCTGCGCGATGACGTCGCGCGAGAACAGCGACAGCTCCATGCCGGGGCGTCCCTGCGTCACGCCGTCGCACATCGCCGGCACACCGCCGGCGACCTGCGCGGTGGCGCCGAGATCGCGCGCGACCTGGCGGATGATCTCCGGGTAATGCTCGAACGGCTGGTGCGCCGACAGCATGTCGTTGTACGCGTTGATGATGCCGAGGTTCGGCGTCACGTCGGCGCGCAGCCGGCCCTTGTCGGTCGGACCGCACGCGGCGAACGCGTGCGCGAGGTTGCCGCAGCTCAGGCGCGAGCGTTGCGGACCGTCGCGGTGGACGGCGTCGATGCCGTCGAGATAGACGCGTCGCAACGGTGCGCTGCGCTGGCGGATGCGTTCGGTGACTTCCTGGATGCGGGGGTGCAGGCTCATGGGCGTAGGGCTAGGCTGCAGACGGTGTCATTCTGCATGGCGTGGCGAAGAAGGGCCGTGGGGCGCAGCCTTCCTGCAACTCCATCGCATGGAGGGGAAGGGCGGTGAACGACGGCGACGGCATGCTGCTTTCTACCGCCTTTGCCGCGTGCGCGAAAGCGACCAAAATCAGACCAGTCGGTGTGTCGTGGCGCTGCACGTGTTGCGTTGCAGCGCGCATCTGCGCAAAACCTCAGGCGTGCGCGGGATGTTTCGGTCCGAACAGTTCGACCGCATACGCCGCCGCACCGAGCAGGCCGGGACGCGGGTGGATGTTCGCGAGCGTCGGCACGCGACCCATCGCCGGCGAGAAGCGGCCCTTGTGTTCGAAGCGCTGGCGGAAACCGGAATGCTGCAGCGAAGTGAGCAGTTTCGGCACCAATCCACCGGTGAGGAACACGCCATCCCACGCACCGGTGGTGAGCACGAGGTCACCGGCGATCGCGCCGAACACCGCGCAGAACACATCCAGCGTGCGCACGCAGCGCGGATCGCCCGCTGCCGCACGCGCGGTGACGTCCTTGGGTTCGATCGGGCCACCGGGATCCTCGCCGGCGATCTCGCTGAGCGCGCGATACAGGTTGACCAGGCCGGGCCCGCAGATCAGCCGTTCGTTCGACACGCGGCCGAACTGCGCGGACAGGATGTCGAGGATGCGGATCTCTTCCGGCGTACCGGGCGGGAAACTGACGTGTCCGCCTTCGGTTTCCAGCGGATAGGCGCGTCCGTCGCGGATGATCAGTGCGGCCACGCCCAGGCCTGTGCCCGGGCCGATGACGGCGTAGGTGCGCGGTTCGCTGAGCGGCGTGGGACGCCACTGCGCGCCACCGATCGCCACCACATCCTTCGGCGTCAGCAGCGACACCGCCATCGCCTGCGCGGCGAAGTCGTTCGCCAGCTTCAGTCCCTGGAAACCCAGCGCCTGCCGCGTGCGGTTCACCGAGATCACCCACGGGTGGTTGGTGATGCGGGCCTCATCGCCATCGACGCGGCCGGCGACGGCGAACACCCCGTTCTGCGCGGTCGCGCCCGTTTCATCCAGGTAGTGCTGTGCGGCGTCCGCGAGCGACGGGAAATCGGCGACCACGAACTCGCGCACGCTGTCGTCCAGCAGCGGCACGGAGGCCGACGTATCGGCGAGCGCGAAGCGCGCATTGGTGCCGCCGATGTCGGCGAGGAGGACGCGATCGGCGTTGCTCATGCGGCAAACATCCTGTTCGATGCGGGGTGGCTTCCAAAACGGGTCCGCTGCATTCGCCTGGTCGATCCTGTGCTGCCGTGAGGGGGCCACGTTGCGTGGGCGGCGCATGATAGCGCGCACCTGCGCCAGTGCATGCGCCATCCGCATACGTATCCGTCATTCCGGAACAGGTGGTTGCCGCAAGCGCGCACGCGATGCGGCGGGACTGGCATGGACGGCGCGACGCACGCGTGCGAGCCAGCCGACGCCGGTAACACCTGCTTGTGTCGTGAAAACGGTTACATGGCAGAATAGCGCACCTTCCCCCGACCACGGAACGGGAAGCCGAGCGCATCGCCTGCAAGGGCATGCCTGCACCCGGGAGGGCCGGGCCGCAGCGAACAACCACGGGCGCCGCCCGACCGGAGCAATGATGGCCAGCGTCCAACTCGACCGCGTGCGCAAGGTGTACGACAACGGCCAGGTGGCCGTGCACGGGGCCAGTTTCGAGATCGCCGACGGCGAGCTCATGGTGCTGGTCGGTCCGTCCGGCTGCGGCAAGTCCACGTTGCTGCGGATGATCGCCGGGCTGGAAGAGATTTCCGAGGGCAACCTGCTGATCGGCGACCGCCGCGTCAACGACGTGGCGCCGAAGGACCGGGACATCGCGATGGTGTTCCAGAGCTATGCGCTGTATCCGCACATGACGGTGGCGGAGAACCTTGCCTTCGGGCTGAAGCTGCGCGGCGTGCCGCGCGCGGAGATCGACCAGCGCGTCAACGCGGCGGCGGAAACGCTGGGCATGACCCACATGCTGGGCAAGCTGCCGCGCGAGATGTCCGGTGGACAACGCCAGCGCGTGGCGCTGGGCCGCGCGCTGGTTCGCGAGCCGTCGGTGTTCCTGCTCGACGAGCCGCTGTCGAACCTCGACGCCAAGCTGCGCCATTCCGTGCGCACGGAGATCGGCCGCCTGCATCGCCAGCTCGGCGCGACCATGATCTACGTGACCCACGACCAGGTCGAGGCGATGACGCTGGGCCAGCGCATCGTGGTGCTGAAGGACGGCGAGATCCAGCAGATCGACACGCCGATGGCGCTGTACGAGAAGCCGGCCAACCTGTTCGTCGCCGGCTTCCTCGGCAGCCCGGCGATGAACGTGCTGCATGGCACGCTGCGGCAGGAGGAAGGGCTGCACCTGGCGCTGGATGGTGGCGGGCGGATTCCACTGGGCCATGCGCCCATCGCCGATGCGTGGATGGGACGGCGCATCGCGCTGGGCATCCGTCCGGAACATCTGCAGCCGGCCGGTATCGGCAGGGCTGCATTCGAAGCGCACGTCGACCTGGTCGAACCGGTCGGCAACGAAGTCTTCGTCAACCTGCGCTTCATCGACCAGCCGCTGGTGGCGCGCATGCCGCCGCAGATCCTGCCGGAGCCGGGGCAGGGCCTGCGCGTCACTGTCGAGAACGCCGTGCTGCATTGCTTCGACCCGGACAGCGGCCTGCGCCTGGGCTGACCGTCGCGGTGTGCGGAAACAAGGAAGGGAGGCCGAGGCCTCCCTTCTTCGCCACGGTCGGAACGTTGGTCAGCCGCGGCTGACCGTACGCACCGCCTCCGCCACGTAGGCCAGGTTCTGCTGGTTCAGCGCGGCCACGCAGATGCGGCCGGTGCCGACCGCATAGATGCCGAACTCGTCGCGCAGCCGGTCCACCTGCGCCTTGCTCAGGCCGGAGTACGAGAACATGCCGGCCTGCTGCTGGATGAAGGCGAACTCCGGCGCACCGAGGGCGGCCAGCTGGTCCACCAGGCCGGCACGCAGGGCGTGGATGCGTTCGCGCATGCCGCCCAGCTCGCTTTCCCACAGCGCGCGCAGCTCGCCGCTGGCCAGCACGCCGGCCACCAGCGCCGCACCGTGCGTGGACGGGCTGGAATAGATGGTGCGGATGATGCGCTTGACCTGCGACTGCACGGCCTTGGTCGCCGCGGCGTCCGGACCGACCACCGACAGCGCGCCGACGCGCTCGCCGTACAGCGAGAACGACTTGGAGTACGAGTTGGCGACGATGAAGCTGTCGATGCCGGCCTCGGCGACGATGCGCACGGCGGCGCCATCCTCGGCGATGCCCTGGTCGAAGCCCTGGTAGGCCATGTCGATGAAGGGGAACAGGCCGCGGTCCTTCATCAGCGCCGCGACCTGCTTCCATTGCTCGACGGTCAGGTCGGCGCCGGTGGGGTTGTGGCAGCAGGCGTGCAGCAGCACGACGGTGCCCGGCTTCAGCTGGCCCAGGTCGGCGAGCATGCCGGCGAAGTCCAGGTCGTGCGTGGCGGCGTCGAAGTAGGTGTAGTCGACGATGTCGAAGCCGGCCGCGCCGAACACCGCGCGGTGGTTTTCCCAGCTCGGGTTGCTGATCGCGATGGTGGCATGCGGCAGCAGCTTCTTCAGCAGGTCGGCGCCGACGCGCAGCGCACCGCTGCCGCCGACGGTCTGGGTGGTCGCCACGCGGCCGGCCGCAACGAGCTCGGACTCCTTGCCGAACACCAGCTCGCGGGTGGCCGCGTCATAGGCGGCCAGGCCGTCGATCGGCAGGTAGCCGCGCGGTTTGCCGGCGGCGGCGAGCGCCTGTTCCACCTGGCGGACGCAGTCGAGCAGGGGAATGCGGCCCTGTTCGTCGTAGTAGATGCCGACGCCCAGGTTGACCTTCTGGGTGCGGGGATCGGCGTTGTAAGCCTCGGTCAACCCCAGGATGGGGTCGCCGGGCACCAGTTCGACGGATGCAAAAAGAGACACGGAGTGGGGACCGTTGATATGTGAGGGAGGGGGGTGAAGCCGCCCGCGATGCTAACAGGCACGGGCCTTCTCCGTACGCCGGCAACCCCTTGGCGTACGGCGTCCGCGGGCCCGGGCATCCCGTGGCGGGGGCGGCTATACTCATTCGTTGGCGTGCCAGACGGCAGGCCTGATTGCCATGTAAATCAATGCATTGGCAATCGAAGCTGATCCCACTTCACACTTGCGGCAGCGCGTCGGACCGGTCCGGTCGCGGTGCCCGGAAGACACCGCCGCATGCGCCTTTCCACCATCAAGTTGTCCGGCTTCAAGTCGTTCGTCGATCCTACCGTGCTGCACCTGCCGACCAACATGACCGGCGTGGTCGGTCCGAACGGCTGCGGCAAGTCGAACATCATCGACGCCGTGCGCTGGGTGATGGGCGAAAGTTCGGCCAGCCGCCTGCGCGGCGACTCGCTGACCGACGTGATCTTCTCCGGCTCCGCTGCACGCAAGCCGGTGTCGCAGGCCTCGGTCGAACTGATCTTCGACAACAGCGACCACACCATCAGCGGCGAGTTCGCCGCCTTCAACGAAATCTCGGTCCGGCGCCTGGTCAGCCGCGACGGCCAGAGCAACTACTACCTCAACGGCACCAAGTGCCGCCGCCGCGACATCACCGACCTGTTCCTCGGCACCGGTCTGGGCCCGCGCAGCTACTCGATCATCGAGCAGGGCATGATCAGCCAGATCATCGAGGCGCGCCCGGAAGACCTGCGCGTGTACCTGGAAGAAGCCGCCGGCATCTCCAAGTACAAGGAGCGCCGCAAGGAAACCGAAACCCGCATCCGCCACACCCGCGAGAACCTCGACCGCCTCAACGACCTGCGCGAGGAGATCGGCAAGCAGCTCGAACACCTCAAGCGCCAGGCCAAGCAGGCCGAGCAGTACAAGGCGCTGCAGGAAGAGCGCCGGGTCAAGGACGCCGAGTGGAAGGCGCTGGAGTACCGCGGCCTGGACGGCAAGTTGCAGGGCCTGCGCGAGGCGCTGTCGCAGGAAGAGACCAAGCTTCAGCAGCTGATCGCCGAACAGCGCGAAGCCGAGCGCCTGCTGGAAACCGACCGCGTACGCCGCGAGGAAGCCGCCGACAGCCTCAACAAGGCGCAGGGCGAGGTCTACCAGGTCGGCAGCACGCTGGCCCGCGTCGAACAGCAGATCCAGCACCAGCGCGAGCTCGGCGACCGCCTGAAGCGCGCGCGCGACGAAGCCCACAACGCCTTGCAGGAACTCGGCCAGCACATCAGCGGCGACGAGACCCGCCTCAACGTGTTGCGCGATTCCGTCGCCGATGCCGAACCCCAGCTCGAACAGCTGCGCGAGGACGACGTATTCCGCCAGGACGCGCTGCGCGAAGCCGAAACCCTGCTGTCCGACTGGCAGCAGCGCTGGGAAACCCACAGCCGCGATTCCGCCGAGGCCTCGCGCGCCGGCGACGTCGAACGCACCCGCGTCGACTACCTCGACCGCCAGTCGCTGGAAGCCGACCGTCGCCGCGAGGTACTGGCCGCCGAGCGCCTGGGCCTGGACCTGGAGGCGCTGGCGTCCGCATTCGAGCAGTTGCAGCTGCAGCACGACACCCAGAAGGAATCGCTGGAGACGCTGACCGAGCAGGTCGAGGCGCGCAAGCAGGGCGCCTCTGACGTGCAGGAACAGCAGCGCGGCACCCAGACCGAGCTGTCCGACGTGCGCAAGCGCGCTCAGGAAGCCCGCGGTCGCCTGTCCTCGCTGGAAACGCTGCAGCACGCGGCGCTGGGCCAGGAGCAGGGCGCCGCAATGAGCTGGCTGAAGGCGCGTGGCCTCGACAACGCCTCGCGCGTCGGCGAGAAGCTGACCGTCGAGCCGGGCTGGGAAAACGCCGTCGAAGGCGCGCTTGGCCAACTGATCGAAGGCGTGCTGGTCGATGCACCGGAAGCGCTGGTCGACGCGCTGGGCGAACTCGGCGATGGCCGCATCGCGCTGGTATCGGACGACCGCAGCGACGTCGCGTTCGCACCGACCTCGCTGGCCGCGAAGGTGCAGGGTCCCGCGGCGATCCGTCGCCTGCTGGCCCGTCTGCATACGGCCGAGGATCTCGGCGAAGCCCGTCGCCTGCAGTCGCAGCTCGGTGATGGCGATTCCGTCATCACCCGCAACGGCGAACGTCTCGGCGCCGGCTGGGTGCGCGTGCTGCGCTCCGGCGCGGCCAAGCAGGGTGCGTTGCTGCGCGAGCGCGAGATCCAGTCGCTGCGCGGCGAAATCGAAACCCTGCAGGCGCGCGAAGCCGAGCTCGAAGAGCGCCTGGCCAGCCTGCGCGACCAGTTGCTCGCCGCCGAGCAGCAGCGCGAAGACGCCCAGCGCACGCTGTACATGGCGCATCGCGGCGTGTCCGAACTGGCCGGCCAGTTGCAGAGCCAGCAGGGCAAGGTGGATGCCACCCGCACCCGCCTGGAACGCATCGACGGCGAGCTCACCCAACTGGTCGAGACGCTGGACACCAGCCGCGAGCAGGCCCGCGAAGCGCGCAGCAAGCTGGAAGACGCGGTCACCCGCATGGGCGACCTGGAATCGAACCGGCAGTCACTGGAAGGCGAGCGCCGCCAGCTGGTCGACGCCCGCGACCAGGCCCGCGAAGCCGCCCGCACCTCGCGCGACACCGCCCATGCGCTGGCGCTGACGCTGGAATCGCAGCGCACGCAGATCGTCTCGCTGAGCCAGGCCCTGGACCGCATGGGCGGCCAGCGCGGCCACCTCGATTCGCGCCTGGAAGAACTTACCCTGCAGCTGAGCGAAGGCGATTCGCCGGTGCAGGAGCTGGAAACCCAGCGCCAGGCCGCGCTGGAACACCGCGTCACCGCCGATCGCCAGCTGGCCGAAGCGCGCTCGCTGCTGGAAGGCATCGACAATGAGCTGCGCCAGTACGAACAGACCCGCCAGCAGCGCGACGAGCAATCGCTCGCCCAGCGCGAGCGCATCTCGCAGCGCAAGCTCGACCAGCAGGCGCTCGCGCTGAAGGCCGAGCAGCTGTCCGAAGGCGTCGTCGCCGGCGGCTTCGTGCTCGAGGACGTCATCAACACGCTGCCCGAGGTTGCCGATGTCCGCGAATGGGAGCAGGCCGTCACCCAGATCGACGGCCGCATGCGCCGGCTGGAGCCGGTCAACCTGGCCGCCATCCACGAGTACGGCGAAGCCAGCCAGCGATCGGAGTACCTGGACGCGCAGAATGTCGACCTCACCACCGCGCTGGAAACGCTGGAAGAAGCCATCCGCAAGATCGACCGCGAGACCCGCGGCCGCTTCAAGGACACCTTCGACCGCGTCAACGCCGGCGTGCAGCAGCTGTATCCGCGCCTGTTCGGCGGCGGCCATGCCTACCTGGAGCTCACCGGCGAAGACCTGCTCGACACCGGCGTGGCGATCATGGCGCGACCGCCCGGCAAGCGCGTATCCAACATCTCGCTGCTGTCCGGCGGTGAGAAGGCGATGACCGCGGTGGCGCTGGTGTTCGCCATCTTCCAGCTCAATCCCGCGCCGTTCTGCCTGCTGGACGAAGTCGACGCACCGCTTGATGAAGCCAACGTGGGCCGCTTCACCACCATGGTGAAGGAGATGAGCGAGAAGGTGCAGTTCCTGTTCGTGTCGCACAACAAGGCCACGATGGAAGCCGCACACCAGCTCAGTGGCGTTACCATGCGGGAACCCGGTGTCAGCCGGCTGGTGTCGGTGGACCTGGAAGAGGCCGCCCGCCTCGCTGGCGCCGCCTGACCTTTTCATTCCACCTTGCCGGAGAATCCCCTGTGTCCGACATGGCCATGCTTCGTATCGGAATCATCGTCGCCGGCGTGCTGTTGCTGGTCGCGATCTTCCTGTTCGGTCGTCCCAAGAAACCCAGCCAGGGCCGCCGGCTGGAACCCGCCGAACGCGATACCTCGCGCATCGAACCCAGCCTGGCCGGTGACGACACCAGCGAGCAGGTGCAGGACTACAGCGGCGAACGCGTCAGCCAGCCCGAGCTCGGCCTGCCCGGCGGCACGCCGATCGCGGGCGTGGAAAGCGACCTGGGCAAGCGTCCCAGCCAGGATTTCGACAAGATCGTCTCGCTGTACGTCGCGGCCAAGGCCGGGCAGGTGCTGCGCGGCGAGGACATCGTGGTCGCGGCCGAGAAGACCGGCCTCACCTTCGGCCACATGAATGTCTTCCACCGGCTGGTGGAAGGGCACCCGGAACGCGGCCCGGTCTTCAGCATGGCCAACATCATGCAGCCCGGCAGTTTCGACATGGCCAACATCCGCGCGCTGGAAACCCCGGCGATCGCGTTCTTCCTCACGCTGCCCGCGCCGATGACCGCGCTGGAAGCCTGGGAGAAGCTGGTCCCCAACGTCGAACGCATGGCCGAACTGCTGGGCGGCGTGGTCCTCGACGACAGCCGCAACACCCTCGGCCGCCAGCGCATCCAGCACATCCGCGAAGAACTCCGTGCGTATGACCGCCAGCATGAGGCGCCGCCGCTGACGAAGGCGCCGCGGTGGTAGAGAACGAATCCCGAGTCTGTTGACTTTGATTAAAGCAGAAGGAGAGTTGCTTGAGTAACGAAACGGATGGCGTTGAGGCACCGCTCGCTAGATCATTGAATCCCCTTGTCTTTATTAGTCATGACACACGTGACGCGGAGTTGGCAGAAGCTTTCAGTAATTTGCTCAAAAGTGTTAGCGCTGGCGTTCTGAAGTCCTTTCGCACCTCCGATAAGCGCGGCAATCAGGGTATCGAGTACGGAATCGAGTGGTATCCGGAGATCATTAAGAACATTCAGTCTTCATCTGACGTGGTTTGCCTGCTCACCGAAAGAAGTGTTGATAGGCCGTGGATTCTTTTTGAAGCTGGAATGGCGAAAGGGAAGCTCAATACTCCCATTCTCGGTGTCGCCCTCGGAATTGAGTTAAAGAACGCCTCTACTGGACCTTTCGCTCAGTTCCAGAATTGCGCGGACGATGAGGAATCTCTTACTAAGTTGGTATTCCAGCTGGTAGATCGAATCCCCGGCTCTGAGCCCGATAGGGATACGATTCGATTTCAAGTTGGGAAATTCAAAACCAACGTTGAAGAAATATTGAAGAAGCTCGCGGCGTCAGGAATGGCTGCGCAGCCGAAACGACAGAAAGCGGATGAAGTTGAGAATTCATCCGCAAAGCTGTTTGAAGAAATCAAGATCATGTTCCAGGATCTTCCCTCCAGAATCGAGCGGAGCGAAGCTGCGCGGCCGATCAGGCGAAAGAGGCGATTTCATCCGGGCATGTTAGAGGACATGCTTTTTGGTTCAAAGAATCCCGTCCTTGGTGTTCGATTCGGACTAAGTTTGCTTCGCGATACCGCTCCTTGGATTTACGACGAAGGGAATGCGCTTCTTTTGAAGCTGCAATCTGCAAAAACTCCAGCGGCGAAGAAGCTTGTGGTTACTGAGTTTGAAGACCTTTTGATTGGGGGGGCACGAAGTCCTTATCTTGAGAAGTTTTTCCTTGAAAATGAGGATGACTATCGCCTCTTTCATGAAGTGCCGCGAATGATCATGCATGCATTGGAGCGCATCATTCACGAGTGATTGGCGTGGCAAGATTGGTTGAGCGCGACGATAGCCATCGCGCATGACCGATAGCACATAGGTTGGGCTGAGCGAAGCCCGTAGGATGGGTTGAGCGAAGCGATACCCATCGCGGATGGCGTGAATGATTCATGATGGGTATCGCCTCCGGCTCCACCCATCCTACGTGTGCACTGCGAATGCACTGCCTCGACGAGCGGGTGGATGCGCTGGCGATGGGGAAGATCCTGCGGTAGTCACAGGTCCTTAGGCACAGAGCGGGGGAAGCAGGACATGGCTGAGATACACCGGGCCAGTGTGCGTAGGCTGTTGGTGGGAGTAGTCGGCGCTTATCTCGCGTCGATGGGTCTTGTGAGCTTCTGGATGCTCGCAGCAGGCAACGTCGTGGAAGGGCATGCGGGCGTCGTGTTCGCCGGCGTGGCGTTCCTGGTGGCGTCGGCTCCTGCCATCGCATTCCCGTTCTCGCAGCGCGTCGCGAAGAGGTTGCTGCTCGTCGTGCTGATCCTGTTCGCGGCTGCCACGCTATGGGCCGTGTTTGCTCCGTCGGCGACGCCGGTATCGCTCACCGTCAAGGTCGCGGTACTCGCTTTTGCCATCCTGTTGGTCTTCCGGACCTGGCTGGCGTTGCGCGTATCCAGTAAGCCCGATTGACCCGACGGCGGGCTAAAGCCCGCCCTACGCAGATATCGGCTGCGCCACGTAGGGTGGGCCTTGGCCCACCACCGCGCGATCCCGCACACTGCCGCCATGCCCCGCAACCTCCTCTTCATCTGCACCCAGAACCGCCTGCGCAGCCCGACGGCGGAGCAGGTGTTCGCCGATTGGCCGGGGATCGAGACCGCATCCGCGGGCCTGGGCAACGATGCCGACGTGCCGGTTTCGCCCGAGCTGCTGGCGTGGGCGGACACGGTGTTCGTGATGGAGAAAGCGCACCGCAATCGCCTGTCGGCGAAGTTCAAGCGCGATCTCGACGGCAAGCGGGTGATCTGCCTCGATATTCCCGACGACTACGCGTACATGGATCCTGACCTGATCCGTCTGTTGAAGCAGAAGGTCATACGCTTCCTGCCAGCGTCTTGAGAACTGCACCATGACCAAGCTCAACCTCAACCTCAACCTCAACCTCACCGACGTCCGTCCCTTCATCGGCAGCCAGGACTTCGAGGTCTCCAAGGCCTTCTACGAAGCGCTCGGCTGGACGACCGAGTATCTCGACGACCAGCTGGCGCTGATGGCCAACGGCGACCATCGCTTCTACCTGCAGCGCTACTACCAGCAGGACTGGCTGGAGAACACGATGCTGCACCTCACCGTGGCCGATGCCGCCGCCTGCCACGCGCAGATCGCCGCCGTACTGGCGAACGGTGCCTACGGTGACGCCCGCGTCGCGCCGCCGAAACAGGAGGACTACGGCGCGCTGGTGACCTACGTCTGGGACCCGGCGGGCGCGTTGCTGCACCTCGCGCAATGGAACGACGCATGAGCCGCCCCCTGCAGACGTACACCGGCAGCTGTCATTGCGGCGCCATCCGCTTCGAGATCGACACTGACTTTCCCGAGCTGACGCAGTGCGACTGCTCGATCTGCCGCAAGAAGAACGCGCTGATGGTGAAGGTGCACGAGAGCGCCTTCCGCCTGCTGGCCGGCGCGGACGCGCTGGCCGACTACCAGTTCCACACGCACACCGCGCACCACCACTTCTGCACGGTCTGCGGCATCTATCCGTTCCACCGCAAGCGCGTCACCCCGGACTACTACGGCATCAACGTCTACTGCCTCGACGGCTTCGACCCCGCCGGCATCCCGGTGCGGATGACCGTCGGGGCGGGCATGCCGTAACACCGCATGGGTAGACTCGCGCCATGTGTCGTTTCGTCACCGCCGTCCTTCCCGCCGCCGCGCCGCATGAGGCGCTGGACGCGTTGGCGCGGACGCACGGTCGCCGGTTTCTCAAGCTGTCGAATCCGTCGGTGACGCGGCAGCTCGCAGCGGGCGACGCGTACTTCCTGACCACCCTCGGCCATTGCGATTGCGATGAACCGCTCGGAGCGCGCCGCAGGCCGCGGGACGACGACGGGGAGGACATGGCCCGCAAGCTGGCACGCAAGGGCTGGAGCGAGAACAAGATCGCGCGCGCGATGGCGCAGAAGCGGGAACAGGCGATGGCCGCGGATGGCGACCAGCGCCGGCGCGCGAACGATGACCTGACCCGCTGGCTCGCGTTCGTGGATGCCGTCCTTGCCTCCGCGCAGGTCGGCGAACTTGGCCTGCTGTTGCACTTTTACAGTGGTCGGATCGAGGACGAAGCGGTGACGGTCCGCGAGCGTCGCCGGGTGGGCCGCGACGAAGACCGTGCCGCGCTGCTGCACGGCATGGAACACGACGTGCTGTACCTGTTCCACGCCTGACGTCTCACATATCCGTCCGAAGATGGAGCTCCGAGCTCCATCGATGGCCCTCGGAGCCCCATCCGCAAGGCGCGGAATCCCAATGATCGGGCCCGGAATCCCATCGATGGCACTTTTTGCTCCATCGATCGCTTTCAAGTCGCCATCGATCGCGTTCCGGGCTCCATCGATGGAGCTCCCGAGCCCCGGCGATGGCTTTCGGAGCGCCATCGATCGAGCGAAAAGTGCCATCGATGGCTTTTCTAGCCCCATCGATCAAGCAAAAAGGGCCATCGATGGAGCACCTGAGCCCCGTGCATGGGATTCCGAGCCCGATCGATGGCGCTCCGAGCGCCATCTGCCCGCCGTCGGCACGCTGCGTCCCCGCGCCCGAGGTCAACCACCGTCCCCGGACGGCCGGCGCTGCACCGCCTGTCACGTTCGCCGGCCTTAGAATTCCCCCATGACGCCAACCCCCGCCGCCCGCATCGCCGACCTCCGCCGCCAGCTGGAGGACGCCAACTACCGCTACCACGTGCTGGACGAACCCAGCATCCCGGACGCCGAGTACGACCGCCTGCTGCGCGAGCTGGATGAGCTGGAAGCCGCGCACCCGGAGCTGGCTACCGCCGATTCGCCCACCCAGCGCGTCGGCAGCGCGCCGGCCGGCAAGTTCGCCGAAGTCCGCCACGCCATTCCCATGCTGTCGCTGGGCAACGCCTTCAGCGACGAGGAAGTGCAGGACTTCGTCCGCCGCATCGCCGACAGGCTGAAGCGGCCGGCGCTGGCGTTCTCCGCCGAGCCCAAGCTGGACGGCCTGGCGATCAGCCTGCGCTACGAGGGCGGTGCCTTCGTGCAGGGCGCCACCCGCGGCGACGGCGCGACCGGCGAGGACGTCACCGCCAACCTGCGCACGATCACGGTGATTCCACCGCAGCTGACCGGCGCGGGCTGGCCGCAGGTGCTGGAAGTGCGTGGCGAGGTGTACCTGCCGCGTGCCGAGTTCGAGGCCTACAACGAACACGCCCGCCTGCATGGCGGCAAGGTGCTGGCCAACCCGCGCAACGGCGCCGCCGGGTCGCTGCGGCAGAAGGATCCGCGCGTCACCGCGCAGCGGCCGCTGGCGTTCTTCGCCTACGGCACCGGCCTGGTGGACGGCGGCGCGCTGCCGGACACGCATTCGGCCACGCTGGCGCAGCTGCGCGCGTGGGGCTTCCCGGTCAGCGACCTCAGCGAGGTGGTGGACGGTGCCGACGGCCTGCTGGGCTACTACCGCCGCATCGGCGACGCGCGCGACGGTTTGCCGTTCGACATCGACGGCGTGGTCTACAAGCTGGACGATGGCGACGGGCAGCGCGAGATGGGCTTCGTCTCGCGCGCGCCACGCTGGGCGATCGCGCACAAGTTCCCGGCGCAGGAACAGGCGACCACCGTCGAAGCCATCGAGATCCAGATCGGCCGCACGGGTGCGGCCACCCCCGTCGCGCGGCTGACGCCGGTGCACGTGGCCGGCGTCGTCGTCACCAATGCCACGCTGCACAACGCCGACCAGATCGCGCGACTGGACGTGCGCGTGGGCGACCACGTCATCGTGCGCCGGGCCGGCGACGTCATCCCGGAAGTGGCCGGCGTGATCCTCGAGCGTCGTCCCGACGGCACGCAGCCGTGGCAGATGCCGACGCATTGCCCGGTGTGCGGCGCCGAGATCGTGCGCGAGGAAGGCGAGGCGGTCTGGCGCTGCTCCGGCGAACTGAGCTGCCCGGCCCAGCGCAAGGAATCGCTGCGCCACTTCGCGTCGCGCCGCGCGATGGACATCGAAGGCCTGGGCGACCGCTACATCGAGGACCTGTCCGACCTGGGCTATCTCGCCTCCGTCGCCGACCTCTACAAGCTGACGCTGGATGACCTGCTGGAGATGAAGCGCCGCGTCGACGAACGCGACGGCACCACGCCGGAGACCGTCAAGGCTGGCAAGGTGGCGACCAAGTGGGCGGACAACCTGATCGAGGCCATCGACCGCAGCCGGACCACCATGCTGGAGCGCTTCCTGTTCGCGCTCGGCATCCAGCATGTCGGCGAGAGCACCGCCAAGGCGCTGGCCCTGTGGTTCGGCGACCTGCAGCGCATCCGTCACTTGCCGTGGCCGCTGTTCAAGCGCGTGCCCGACATCGGCGGCGAAGTCGCGCGTTCGCTCGGCCATTTCTTCGACCAGCCCGGCAACCAGCAGGCCATCGACGACTTGCTCGCACGCGGTGTCGTCATCGGCGACACGCATGCGCCGTCGGGCAAGCTGCGCCCCGGGCTGGACCTGGCCACGCTGCTGGTCGATCTCGAGATCCCGAAGGTCACCCGCGTGCGCGCGGACCAGCTGGCGGCGGCGTTCCCGTCGGTGGACGCGCTGCTGGATGCGCCTGCGCACAACTTCGTCACCGCCGGCCTGCCCAGCGAGTCGGCCAATGCCTTCGCCGCGTGGCTGGAGGACGAGGCCAACGCCCAGCTGCTCACGCGCAGCGGCGCCGCACTCGCGGAGTTGCTGGCGACCACGCCGGAGGACGTCGACGTGTCCGCCGGCCCGCTCGACGGCAAGACCGTCGTGCTCACCGGCGGCCTGGCCGCGATGAGTCGCGACGAAGCCGGCGAGAAACTCGAAGCCCTCGGTGCCAAGATCGCCGGCAGCGTGTCGAAGAAGACGCACCTGGTGGTGGCGGGCGAAGCGGCGGGTTCCAAGCTCGCCAAGGCGCAGGAGCTCGGCATCGAGATCTGGGACGAAGCGCAGCTGCTGGCGTTTCTGGAGCAACATCAAGCGACATGACCCGCCCCCTCTCTCCCGCCTGCGGGGGAGAGGGCTGGGGTGAGGGGGCGAACGGATCGCCTCCGATGCCATCGTCAAGGAGGACAACGCAATGGATCCCACCAAGCGCATGCGCAAGGCGCCGACAGACGCGGAACACCGGTTGTGGGAGCGCCTGCGCAACCAGCAGACGGGATTCAAGTTCCGTCGCCAGCATCGGGTCGGTGGCTATATCGTCGACTTCATCTGCGTGGAGTGCGGGCTGGTGGTAGAGCTGGATGGTGGGCAGCATGCCGACGCTGTGGCCAGGGATGCGGCGCGCACGCGGTATCTGGAGTCGGTCGGTCTGCGTGTCGTGCGCTTCTGGAACCATGAGGCGCTGAGGCAGACGGATGAGGTGATGGAGGTGATCTGGCGGGCATTGCGGGAAGGCCCCCCTCACCCCAACCCTCTCCCCCGCAGGCGGGGGAGAGGGGGCAGAAGCAGCAACGGCAGTGGCGACGGCAGTGGCGATAGAGAGCTGGATTCGATGATCGACGACAAGCAGGGAGTAAACGTGCCGGGACGGGACGCATCGCATGGCTTCATCGCGACGGAAACCCATGCCCCCTCTCCCCCGCCTGCGGGGGAGAGGGTTGGGGT
>NZ_LSIF01000075.1 GCF_001556105.1 Pseudoxanthomonas mexicana
GTCGGCTTCGGCCATCATCGGGCTTTGCATTCTTCATGGCGTCGGCGCTGATCGGTCGTTGACGGCTCCAGTTCCGCTGCCTTTTGCTGCTTCGCTTGTCTTGGCTTCGGTTGCATCGTGTTCGCGCCGCACGGTTGTTGTCCAGGATCACGGCTTGCGGATGGGCGGCGCTGCGGGCTTCGGCTCAAGCGCAGCCGGCCTCTCGCTGCTGCGGGCTAACGGACGGTGATTTCCGGCCCCCAGTCATCCGGCAGCCGTTGCAGGCGACTGGCTTCGGGCTTACCTTGGTGCATAACAACTCGTCCAAGCCGAACCCGCTTCGCGGGTCGGCTTAACTCAGGCGTTATGCGTGGGCGGGCGTTCTTGTTGGGTCGGCTTCGGCCATCATCGGGCTTTGCATTCTTCACGGCGTCGGCGCTGATCGGCCGTTGACGGTTCCAGTTCCGCTGTTCTTTCCTGCTTCGCTTGCCTTGGCTTCGGTTGCATCATGTGTGCGCCGCGCGGTGGTCGGCCAAGTTCACGGCGCGCGGATGGGCGGCGCTACGGGTTTCGGCTTCAAGCACAGCCGGCCTCTCGCTGCTGCGGGCTAACGGACGGTGATTTCCGGCTCCCGGTCATCGTGCAGCCGTTGCAGGTCGAGGGCTTCGGGCTTACCTTGGTGCATAACAACTCGTCCAAGCCGAACCCGCTTCGCGGGTCGGCTTAACTCAGGCGTTAGGCCCCATGACACAGATGATGTCTCGCCCTTGGCCAGAAGTCGGATCCCGCTATACGGAGGCACCCAGCTTTGCCTGGACAAATGGCATGCTTGCGCTGGTAGATCACCTTTCCGGGACTACTCTCCACGCATGGACGTCCATGTTTGACCTGTGCGTGACACAGGTCCCAACCACTTACCCTTACGCGGGGCCTGTTGTTAAAGTTTGCCCTATACCTGACACCACTCTACTCGAGCTGCAATGGCCCGGCGATCAGATTCACGTCATCCCGGCTGATGATGCAGTTGCGACCTTTGAGCGACTGGCAAACCAGTTTTCGTGGCATAAGGATTCATGACCATGGGGCCTAACAATTCATTCAAGCCGACGCCGCTTCGCGGCGCGGCTTAATTCAGGCGTTATGCGTGGGCGGGCGTTCTTGTTGGGTCGGCTTCGGTCATCGTCTGGCTTTGCATTCTTCATGGCTTCGGCGTTAATCGGCTGTTGATGGCTCCGGCTTCGTTGTTCTTCTTTGCTTCGCTTGGCTCGGCTTCGGTTGCATCGCGTTCGCGCCGCGCGGTTGTTGTCCAGGTTCACGGCTTGCGGATGGGCGGCGCTGCGGGCTTCGGCTCAAGCACAGCCGGCCCCATGTTGTTATCGGCTGGCGGCGAATGATCTCAGGCCCCCGGTCATCGCGCAGCCGTTGCAGGTCAAGGGCTTCGGGCTTACCTTGGTGCATAACAACTCGTCCAAGCCGAACCCGCTTCG
>NZ_LSIF01000076.1 GCF_001556105.1 Pseudoxanthomonas mexicana
CATGCGGAACAAAGTCTCTACTTTACGTTGGCCCAGTTCTCTGGGGGTGGGTCAGATGGGGCTCGGAAAGCGATCGATGGCATTCGGAATGCCATCGATGGAGCCAGGGAGCCTCGCGCGTGGGAATTTTTGCCCGGCGTTCGGGCTTGGAGGGCGATCAATGGGGCTCAATGTGAGAACGATGGGGCCCGGAGTGCGATCTTCCGTAGGGCGGGCCTTGGCCCGCCGTCCGATGCGCGCGGATGCCGCGCGATGGTGGGCGTGAACCGACGCGTCCGGTCTACGCGTCGTGTTCGCGCACGATGACGTCTGCACCGCATGCCGCAGAGAGTGCACCCTCCAGCGCCACTCGCACGTGGGCCTGCAGCACCGGTGCCTGCGCGCAACACGAGACAATCTTGTCCAGCAGGTTCGGCAGGGCGTTGGCCCGGGATGCTGCGTGAGCACCCCATACGCGGTGCTGGATCTCGTTGAGCCATTTGAGCGCGTTGGCCTGCGATGGCGCATCCAGCGCGTCATCGCGCCAGATGCCGCGCCCGGCGATGGTCAGTTCGAGCCATAGCCGGAGGCAGAACGCCTTGGCCTGGGATGCGTTGAGTGCAATGACGCGCGCTCTCATGGCGATGGTCACTCGTGAAGTCCGGTGTCACCGATGTTGTTGGGGTGATGCGGTCGGGCCGTCGTAGGGCGGGCCTCGGCCCGCCGTCCGATGCGCGTGGATGCCGTGCGATGGTGGGCGTGAGCCCACCCTACGGGGTGCCGGTGCATGCAGGCTCGTCCGGCACCAGGGTGATGTTCGGGTGTGCGGCGATGATCTCCAGCACGATGTCGCAGTAGGTCTGTCCGTTGCCGGCGCCCAGGGCATCGAGTGCGTGTTGGAAGTGGGCGGTGTTGATGCGTTCGGGATGCGCGAGTTTGGCGAGCAGGTACTGTCGCGTGGTCTCGACGCCGAGGGCGTCGCGGCTGGCGGCGAAGTGGGTCCAGACCAGCGTCACCGGGGCATCGCCATCGAGTGCGCCGTAGCCGCCGTAGAGCAGGTCGTCGAGGGCATCCAGCCTGGGGCCGAGCGTCCAGTCGACGCCGGTCATGAAGACGCGGTTGATCTCGTCGTAGAACGACGGGATGTCGTGGATGCGGCGGCCGTCGAGGGTGAGGGTCTGGGGCATGGGCGTCGCCAACGTGGTTCCGTCACCAGCGTACCGGCGCAGGCGTTGGCGCTTGATATCGGGGGTCGCAGGCGCAGCCCACCCGATGACCCGGTTCGCCCTCAGCGGGTCGGTGCGGGCTCCGTCGCCGGCATGCGCTCGGCGTTCCAGTTGAAGAGGAAGTTGCGGTGTTCGGCCCAGGTCTGCCCGGTCGCGGTGTCGCCGGTCAGGCACACGGCGGTGTGGTACGGACCCACGCCATCGGTGGTGCGGAAGCTGGCGCACAGGCGGCCGCGGCTTTCCTTCCAGCGCCCGGCCTCGATGGTGCTGTTGTAGAAGCTGCCCGTCACCGTGCCATCGGCGTTGAGCGTCAGCTGCATGGGCTGGGTGTAGGGCGTGTCGGGCTTCGTGGACAGATCGACGCGCCACGTGCCGTCCAGCGGCGTGGCGTCGGCGAAGGCGGGAGCGGCACAAAGCAGGGCAAGAGCGAGGAAGCGGCGCATGGGACATCCTGGGGTGAGAGTGGCCGGGGTGATGCGTTGGTGCCTACGAAGGGTGGTGTGGATTGGATGCGCGAACTGGCATCTAGAGCCCTCGTCCGCAGCGCGCGCGTCGGCCGCCTCTCTGTGGGCTTGAGCCCACCCTACGACTAGTTGCCCAGCGCCTTATACAGCAGCAGCCAGAAGAACCAGCCGATCATCATGAAGAACAGGGCTTCGCCTGCGGCTTTCTTGTTGTCGGCCATCAGGTAGCCGGCGGCGAGGAAGATGACGATGCCGGGCAGCAGGACGCACAGCACCTTGAGCACGAGCGGCAGGGTGTCGAAGGGCTTGGCGCCGGGGATGGGCGGGGGTGAGCGTCCCGGCGGGGTGTCGAAGCGCGCGTCCTGCATGCCGCGACCGATCAGTTCCTGCCGCGCCAGGCCGATCGCTTCTTCGCCGTACTCGTCCGTCGTCGCCAGTGCGATGCGCATCAGGCGGTCGGATTCGTACTCGCGGTATTGCTGTTTGACGGCTTCGGCATCGAAGTAGGTGGACATGGACGTTCGTTCCTTGATCGTTGTCCTGCGGTGGGATTGCTCTACTGGTCAGCGCGGAAACTCAATCTGACCCCTGCTTCCCAAAAACTAAAAGAGCGCACTCTGTCTGTCTGCGTGCGAATGCGGTTGAATCTGAGCGCCGGGCCGGAGCAGCTCAATGAACCGATCGGTCGATGTCATTGCTTCATCCAGAAGATCGAGTACATCTAGCGCGACAAAAGTCGCGCATGACCTTGCTTGGCAATTAATCGACTTTTCCGGATTGAACTCAATGTCAGTAAAGCCCTTGTACTTATGAAGCCTTTTTTTTAAAAACTCCCTATGCGGAAAGATTGCACGAATGTAGAGCCAGTCATAGAACGCGGTTTTAGGCTCCAACCCCACCTCAAGCCCCTCAAAGTTGAAACCAACTAGTGGGCCCGAAGAGGAAAGCCTTTCATCTCGCTTTGCAACTCTTCCATCCACAAAAAAAAGATCATGGTATGGACCGCCGTCGCGAAACACTTTGCTCCCCTGGAATACGCATTCAAGCGGCACACTTTGGCCATCGCCCAACTCCACCTTCAAGTTGAAGGCACTTAGTCTTTGACCAAGTAACTCATCCGACTTAGTTGAGACTTCAAGCAACGGTGAAATCCCACGCTTCTCAGCAGCCTCATGAAGCTCCACGACGTTCTTCCGCTTCTGAGACGGCGCCATGCCTTTGTGCCAAAAAAAATCAACACTGACCTCACGCACCAGCTTTGTATTGTCAGCGGCCGGCAAAAATATCGGACGACTAGCCACCTCAATAACCTCTAATCATTTCGAGCGGGATGCTTCCCGGAACTAACACTTCGTACTTCTTCGCCACACTCCTACGCGCCTGAACCTCAGGGTCAGCCCAGTTGGTCCTAGTGTAGACCACCTCAAAATCCATCTTCTCTAACGCCATATCAAAATCAAGTAGCGGGACATCAGCCTTGTTCGATACCCCAGGGGAGAAAACCACGCCATCGGAAAGGATCACTCGTGGATCAATCTGGAGAAATCGAGAAGTCCCTATGCGTCCTTCTTGCCTAGCTCTCCACTCCATCGGATGTTGATCAAACAGACAGAGGTGCACGTATCTGTCACCACCAAACCTCGCGTCCGCCTCACGACTCCATTCATTACCCCCCGGAGCGGGCGGCGCAGCCCCCAATGACCGAAGAACCTGCAAGCTATGAAGCCCGCGCAGCTCACGGATCAGCGGCAAATTCCTTTCGTCGGTGAAATGGTAAAAGTGGTGGATACCGTAGTGCGCCAAGAACTTCTCCTTGTTCACGCGACTTCACCTCTGCTAGTTAGTTTCCCAGAAGCTCTCCCCACCCAATCGGCGCGACCCGAATTCAGGTTGGCTTTGCTCACTATGGCTTGGAGACAGCCACCTTTTTCACAGCCTTCTTGCTGACAGATTTTTTTAGAGTCACTTCGTAATTCTCGTCGGCCTGAACCGCCCGCAATAACGCTACTGCCGCTTCGCTGTATTTATGAATCACGCTATTAGTTCCAGACTTGACTGCTATATGGAACTGGTTGTCGCTAGCACAAAGATCAACACCCTTATCGCTCTTTACCTTATCCAAGAGCTTCCTCGCACCATGCCAAGTCGGAAACCCAAGCTTCTTCCCAAGCGAGGTAGTCAAATAAGGATACGTAGCGTTGAAGGTCTGAGGATCGGACAGAGAGGTGATACCCAGCAACCTTGGCAGCTCCTCTTCATTCCTAACGGCTTGCTCCAAAGTCTCGTAGTCAATCTCCATGGTCATCTTAGGGATGTCATGGCGGACAAGCTCATAAGTTCTCGCCATGAGTGCGCGCAGAATTTTGGGATTTACGTTCTCAACTCCCTCACTAGCGGCAAACGCCTCATACACCCAAGTGAGCTCGCGCGCGTGGATACAGTTCACTCGCATAGATCTGCCATCACGGAGGTCAAGTATCGCCTGACGCGGTGGATACGAAGCATCTCCCAGCGTCGGGTCATACACTACATAGAAGATGTTCGGAACAAGATCCCCATTGCCGGCCAAGATCTCGTCGATATCTCTCAATATCTCGATTACGTTGTCGTCCTGAGCCGCATACCCAAGAATGACGACAGGGTGCTCAAGGAAGAAGGCCAGCAACTTCGCTGAGAGATATTTCTTACGATCTCTCCAGCCATCGTAGTCTTCTTGCGTAAGAACCAGCTCAGCTGGATCCGAGACAGATCCGTGAATCTTGAATATCTCGCCAATCATCATGCTCGCAGCACGAATGATCTTCTGGCCGACTATTGGCGTGTACTCCGGAAAAATATCCTCCAGGAGCGAATCGTAGTTTGTAGTTATGATCGAGTTTGGCCTGATTCGCTTAAGAGCCTCGATCTCCTGCGCGAATACAGGATCGACCTCAGCATACTTAAGAACACTTCTCTGCAGCATCCCCGCGACGTAGTTCTTCAAGTAGCAATCTTTCGGGGTTTCATCTGTAAACAGCTCTGGCGGGAACTGCTCACGACCAACACCCCAAGCAAAACGGTGATACGGATCGATCAGTGCACTGCCAACCTTTGGGAAACTTCCTTCTCTTTGCTTCAAGAATGGCAGCTCATCCTCGATCAGAGGATTTTCAGCAATTGCTTGCGCGAGCAAATCTTTCCAAGAGGGGCCTTCTCCGTAGCGCTGAGACAATCCGCTACCCACAAAAAGTACGGGCTGACAGCCGAGGTCACGTAAACATGCCTGTGCAAGCTCCGTCTGCTCCACCACGTATTCCTGATAGCTCGGCATACCTACACTCGTAGAATTTGTCGGATAAAGGGGCACGACTTGAATGATTGAGGACGGAACTGCGGACAAGCAATCATTCCACCGGATCACGCGACGCTTAAGAATCCGCGCCGCGTTGCCCAACCTGAAGCTTTAAAGCAGCGACATCTGATCCGGGTGGACAGAATCAGAGCCAGAGGCGGTATCACTATCTGCAACACCTTGGAGATGATCCCTGGCGAGACGGAAGCCGTCGGCAAAGACGAGCAACATTTCCGCCTTCTTTTCTGAACTCACTCTCGGAATCTCACTAGCAGGAATGACTCTAAGCTTCCTGGGACCTGGGACCTCTTCCGCACTAAAGTCCAGAATCTTGAAGTGGGCATCTTCCAGATCGGAATCCTGAAGGATCAGCTCCTCTACGATGGTCACGAACAGCGATAGAGCCTCTCCGTTCAGTGGATTACTCTTCCAGAAGCTCAACCAAGGAAAAATCACCTCGCCGCCAACTCCGTACATCAACGGTGGAGCGAAGGGAACTTGGATGTCACGGCTCAATGAATAGAGCCTTGGGGTGACTTCGTGCACATAAGCCGGACGGACTTGCGAGAAGTAGTCATTGATCAGCGGCATGATGCCAAGAAAGTTCTTACGTACGTCTTCGCGCGCAATGCGCTGGACTGCCTCAAGACTGACCTCATAAGGCGTCTTGAAGACCAACATCTCATGGACGATCTTGAAGAGAGGCGCGTAGCTGAAGCTCGGGCCATGCGTAGCCAGCCTAATCAGAACCTTCTTGATTGCTTCAGCATCTGGCCGCCAGATGCGGGCCATATGTTGAAGAGAGGGAACCTTCAGCTGCTTAGCCATACCGACTCCATCAATCACCTAGAACGGAACAGTCGCCTTCGCGTAATAGTCGAGAATCGACTTGTTGGATATGGTCATGCCCGGATTCACTTGACCCGCGTGATTCCACACATCATGCCAAGGACCGCCTTCGACATGACTCAACTCGACCAAGGTCCCAGGGCGAAGCCGACCATAGAAAGAGATGACGCGATCGAGTAGCAATCTGGTCGGCTCATCCAGATCGTAGGAAACGACTGCTTTCTCGCCCGTCTCCGGATTCAACTTTTGGGCGCGCGTGGAGATCGGACTCTTCTCGTTCTCTTTGAAATCGCGGTACAGATACTGAAGTACTGGACCGTACTGCCAAGCCTCGAACTGATGCTTGACCAGAGGCGAGCCAAGCTCAACCAACGACCAGGCGTGACAGAAGAACACCAGCTTCTGTAGCGAAAGCTGCGTCACTTCCCTTCCCTGCGCCTCCGAGACGTCAAGGATGTAGTTCGCAATGGCGCGGCCGTCATGCATTGCTTAGCCGCACTTCGAATAACCACAGTTCAAACACGTCGCGCACCCGTCCATGATGACGAGGGCCTTGGTGCTGCACTTGTGGCAGAGGGTCGCGGAGGGCGGGAAGCTGGCGCCATCGCCGGTCACGGCGATGTCCTCGGCGGCGCCCTGGGCGGGCGCGGCCGGTGCAACGGTCACGGTTTCGACTACGTCAGAGTTTTTTTTTGCGCGGTCTTCGTACTGCTTGCGCTTCTCGGCCAGGATGGCGCGCTGGTGCGCGCTCATTTCCGGGTCGTGGATCAGGCCGATCGACTTCATGTGCTCTTCCACGATGGCGCCCAACTCCGCCACCAGCGACGGCATGTACACGCCACCGGCCTTGAAGTAACCACCACGCGGATCGAACACCGCCTTCATCTCGTCCACCAGGAACGTCACGTCGCCGCCCTTGCGGAACACCGCCGACATGATGCGCGTCAGCGCCACGATCCACTGGAAATGCTCCATGGACTTGCTGTTGACGAAGATCTCGAACGGACGGCGCAGCTCGTGCTCCGTGCCCGCGTTCAACACGATGTCGTTGATGGTCACGTACATGGCGTGCTCCACCAGCGGCGACTTGATCTTGTAGGTGCTGCCGATCAGGACTTCCGGGCGCTCGATGCGCTCGTGCATCTGGATGATGTTGTCCTGCGGGGTTTCCTTTTCCACCGTCTCGCGCGGCACCGACGCCACCGGGATCAGCGCCGCGGCTTCGCGCGCCTTGTCCTCGGGGGTGAGCACGCTGTAGCCCTTGATTTTCTTGTCGATCTTGACGGCCATGACGGTGGAATCCTGTTCGTATGCTTGGTGTTATGGATGACGGGTCGGAAGCGCCAGGAGCGGCCCCCTCCCCTAACCCCTCCCCCGCGAGCGGGGGAGGGGGCGGAGCACGTTACTTACGGGCCGCTTTTTTGGTGGCTTTCTTCGCGGCTTTCTTCGGGGCTGCCTTGCGGACGGCCTTCTTGGCCGCTTTCTTCGGAGCGGCCTTCTTCGCCGCCTTCTTCACGGGCGCCTTGCGGGCGACCTTCTTCACTGCCTTCTTGACCGCCTTCTTCGCCGTCGCCTTCTTGGCGGCGGCCTTCTTGACGACCTTCTTCACCGCCTTCTTGGCGGCCGTCTTCTTGGTGGCCTTTTTCGCAGCCTTCTTCGCCGTCTTCTTGGCGGGCTTCTTGCCGGTCACCTTCTTCTGCAGGCTGGCGGCTTCGGCCTTGGCGGCGCTGCTGGCGGCAGCCAGCTTCTTCTTGGCCTTGGCGACGGTCTTCTTCACCGCCTTGGCGGCCTTGTCGGTGCGCTTGGCCACGGCCTTCTTCGCCTTGGCGATGTCGGCGGTCACCGTCTTCTTCGCTTTCTTGGCGGCCTTCTTGGCCTTGGCGACGGTTTCGCTGGCGGTGGCCGCGACGGCCCCACCAATTTCAGCCGCCTTTTCTTTCACGCTCTCGGCGGCGCCGGAAAGCGTCGCGGTGACACCATTACCGTTGCTCATGTTGCCCTCCTGTGGGCGAGGTTGGTTGACGCTGCCGATGCTATACCCGATGGCGCGGGGTGGAACGGTGAAGCGGATGAATCGGTGGTTCAAGTTGCGGGAAGCAGAAGCCACTCGCTGCGCTCGCTG
>NZ_LSIF01000077.1 GCF_001556105.1 Pseudoxanthomonas mexicana
CGACGTCCCCCCGCTTTCAGTAGCGGAACCATTTGGAGTCCGGGGTTACTGTAGCTGAGCTTCTGCCAATTGCTTTGCGTAGGCGGCGGGCGTCAGCCCGCCAAGTGCCTTCTTCGGTCTTTCCTCGTTGTATTCCCTGCGCCAGATTTCGATGACCGTCCGCGCCTGCAGCAGGCTTGTGAACCAGTGCTCGTTGAGACATTCGTCGCGCAGCCGGCCGTTGAACGACTCGACGTAGGCGTTCTGGTTTGGCTTGCCAGGCTCGATGAGGCGCAGATCCACGCCGCGCCCGTGCGCCCACTCGACCATCGCCTTGCCGCAGAACTCCTTGCCGTTGTCGGTGCGGATCACCCGCGGCAAGCCGCGACTGAGCGCCAGGCGATCGAGCACGCGCGTGAGCATCTGGCCGGAGATCGCGCGCTCGACTTCTATGGCGACGGCCTCGTGCGTGGCGTCGTCGACGATCGTCAGGCACTTGAGCACGCAACCTTCGCCGGTGCGGTCGAACACGAAGTCCATCGACCACACCTGATTGGCCGCGGTCGGTCGCAGCAGCGGCTGCCGCTCGCCCACCGGCACCTTCTTCCGCTTGCGCCGCCGCACCTGCAGCCGTGCTTCCTGGTACAGCCGTTCCACGCGCTTGTAGTTCACGAGCATCCCCGCCTGCCTCAGCTTGAGATGGATCATCCCCACGCCATAGCGCTTGTGCCGCTGTGCCAGCGCCTGGATGCGCTCGCGCAACTCGACATTGCCGTCCGGCCGTGGCGCGTAGCGCAACGCGCTGGCGCTCATGCGGACGGCCGCCAAGGCCCGTCGCTCGCTCAATCCCTTGGCGACCAGATCCCGCACCAGCGCACGCCGCGCCGGTGCGGTTACGACTTTTTTCGAAGAACGTCCTTGATGACGTCGTTCTCGAACATCTGCTCGGCCAGCAGCTTCTTCAGCCGGGTGTTCTCCGCCTCCAGTTCCTTCAGCCGCTTCGCGTCCGACACGGTCATGCCGCCGAACTTGCTGCGCCACAGGTAGTACGAGGCTTCGCTGAAACCGTGCCGGCGGCACAGCTCCTTGATCGGCATGCCCGCGTCGGCCTCACGCAGAAAGCCAATGATCTGTTCTTCGGAAAAGCGCTTCTTCACGTCCAATCTCCTGGGGTTGGGGAATTGGACTCCAAACCGGCGTGCTACTCAAAAGCGGGGGGACGTCG
>NZ_LSIF01000078.1 GCF_001556105.1 Pseudoxanthomonas mexicana
GGCAATGGCCGCATAGCTCCACTTCTGGTGTCCGCTAAAAGCGGGGGGATTACCCCAGCACCTCGAACGGTCGCGCCGCCCTCGCCGTGCGGAATGCGTCGCGCAGCAGGTCGGCATGATCGACCAACAAGCGGCGACGGCGCTCCAGCAGGTTCACGGTGAAGAAGTAGGTGCCGCCTGGCACCCATAAGCGGCGGTAGTTCGACATGACCGCAGCGTGCCTGCGCCATGACCCTGCCGCCGTCGTCCCAGCCAGCGCATCGGTATCGGACAAATCCGACACCTCCCCACCGCAACCCGGTGGGCCAGGGCCCACCCTACGAGATGCAAACCCCAGCACCGCAACCCACTACGCCACCACACGTAGGGCGGGCTCAAGCCCGCCTTACCGGGTTGTTCGATGCAGCGTTGGATCTTTTCGATACAGCGTTGGACCTTCTCGATGGAACGTTCGATCTTTTCGATGCAACGTTCGATCTTTTCGATGGAACGACGGATCTTTTCGATGCAACGTTCGATCATGGCGTTGGATGAATGCATGTTTTCGATCCAACGTTGGATCGTTTTGATGGAACGTTGGGTCTTAGTGTTAGAAGAACCGATGTTTTCGATGCAACGTTGGATGTTTTTGATGCAACGTTGGGTCTTAGTGAGAGACGAGCGAGCCTCTTTGGGTCACCGCTCAGTGACGTAGGGCGGGCTCAAGCCCGCCTTACGGGTTGATGATGAGGTCAGGAGGCTCCGATCCCCTGAAGCCGCTGGAGGAAACTACAAACCTTCCTTAGTAGCTCTAAATCTTCAGGGGGAATTCCATCCGGATCGAAATGCATCACATCATTTCTAATTGACCGGACTCGCTCTAGCTGCTTACAGAAAACAACCCTGTCTACCGACAACCCAAGCCGATCCCAGCGATCCTGATTCTCGATCAACCTAAGATACTCCCCGAAGGTTAAATCCGAAACTCGCTGAATTTCTCTACTCTTGTCTGAAGAGTCACCCGCCTGCGCAAGCTCCTCAGGCGAAAACTTCAGATCAATTATACGCCTGATATGATTTTCGATTTCCCCAAGCAACAGAAAAGGCTCTGTAAGCTGCTGAAACTGAATACTAAGATCACTCGCCGTAATAATACCTACAACAGTTTTATCTTGCCCTCGTACAAGCACGTATTGATGTTGGACAATTATTGGCATAGCCTGAAATAAAGAAGCCTCATTCGATATCTCCTGATGAGCATCCATAGCATCACCGACCGTCTTAACTTCTCTTCCAAACCCCATCCGAAGACCTATCGAATTCCAGCTTATAACACCCTTAACATCACGCACTCCCGTCATAACTGGAAGCTGTGAGTAGTCGTTCGCAGCCATTAGAGTCACCGCCTCCTGCAATGAAGCCGTCGGAGACACCCATTGCGGCACTCTATTTGCTGCCGCTAGTTTACTTAGCCTATACGTCGGATCTGCATAGGCAGGAACCTCCCTCACAGCAACCTCGACCGACGCCTCTGCATGCGCCACCGCCGAATCGGGCGAAACCACCACATCATGCCCCGCATCTTCAACATCAAATAGAAATGTTGAATCGATATACAAAGACTCAAAATCAGGTCTGGTTACGAGACCGGCATCCGAAAGCATTCTCCTAATTCGGCCAACTATCCAACTTCCACGCCGCAACGCGCCAAACCAGGAGAGAAACTCTCTTACGGTAATCGGAGGAACTTCTCCGTCAGTGGATATTTCGTTAGCGATATCTTTTAATCGCTTCTCAACAATCTCATCCTCCGAACCATCATCCATTCATCACCTCCACGACATGAGTTGGAAAACAGGAAAAAGGGGGAAAGGACAGCAGGAAAAAAACGAGTTCCGGCCGACCAAAAATAAAGCTCAGAACCCATCCAACTTCTGACTTTGCCTGAACTCTAACGCCTCCGGCTCGTCGTGAAAGGTCAGAAGTTCGCCTGCCAACTCGGAAAGCACAGTCTTCGCGTCGAGCGGCGTGACGCGAAAGAACTCACGCCTCAAATTGACCAGATTCACTCGCGAGGAGGACAGTCTTGAATGCATTGCAGCTTCGATCCCAACCGCATCTTTCGAGAAGAAGAGCGCATGAACATCGAAGTTAAAGGGAACAGATGCGTCGCTTAGCTCCCTGATTCGATCCATCGGATCAAGACGCCTCGTCATTCCAACCTTCACAAGAGACTGACCGAACGATCCGATGTTTGAGATCACATAGACATAGCCAGCCCTGATGTTCGCAGCCCGATAGTCCACATCCGCAATAGCACGCTCAACTTCTGAGATCTGGCTATTCATTCGCTCGACAGCCTCCAAGTCTCCCTTCGCACGCAACACCTCCAAAGCATTCAAGTAGTGCTGACGCTCCTTTGCCAGCTTCAAGCGTTCCCGCTCGATTTCCTGCTGGACTTTCCGCTCCTCGCGCAAGCGCTCACGCTCCTGCCTCTCCAGCTCTTTCTCTTCTGCTTTCTTTTGCACAAAGTCAGCGACCAGCTGAAGTTCCCTTATACGAACCGCAAGATACTCATCCGTAATACGGATACTCATGGTCTTGCCCAGTCGCTGGATGGTATTCGCCACCTTGTACAACCGGTCAATGGCAGCATCCAATGCATACGGCTTGAGGCCCCGCACTAAGACGTCCGCTTCAGCGTTGAATGCTCTGAGCATGAGTTTCGCGTAATCTCGAAGCATGGTTCGACCTTGCGCTTCGGACCCATTTACTGTCCAACCTTTTGCGCCAACGACTGCTTGGCCTTCAGCCTTGTTCATTACTTTGATCTTTGCGCCAAGAGTCGCCAGTTCGGCCTGGTACGCGACTGCGTCCTGTAGCGGATGCGCGTATTCGTAAACCCCTGACTCCTGCAGAAGAGCGCGTTCTCTGGTCTCAACCACTTCTTTTCGAAGTTCTTCTATCTGAGCCAGAAGCTGATCTCGCTCTTTGCCAAGCTCGACAAGCTGAGCCGCCCATCCAGAAGAAGTTTCAGAGATGTTTTTCTTCAGCTTCTCCAGCGCCTGTTCGCGCTCCAACTGACTCAACCCACCAATTCTTGTCAGTGTGGATCGGAGCTCCTCGCGCTCCTTGGCTGCAGCATCTAGTTCGCTCAAGAGTTCGGCAGCGAATCGACGCGCACCAAACATCGGAATCTTGCGAATCCCATTCATCTTGCTTCCCCTTCTATCCATGATCGACGTGCGGATTCGTCGTAGCCCCCCATCCCCGGCATCGTGGGGCTGGCCCCAGAGACACTCCGCATTCATACGCTTGATGTGACGTCCCTATAATGTCACCGAACGCCCCCGCTGCTCTCCCCATGAAGTCCCACTCCCCCGACGCCCTCACCCCCACATGAGCGACGCGCCAGGCCGCACGAGCGCGGCGTCGCTGAGTCCGCTGGACCGGGAAGACCTCCACATCAGACGCCACGAGCGCAGCATCGGCTCCCTCGTGAGCCTGCTGGTGCACATCCTGTTCGTGCTGGCCCTGCTGTACTCCTCCAAGATGACCCTGGCCCCGCCCGAAGGCAGCGCCAGCGGCGGCGCCCGCGTCAAGGTCGACTTCATCGGCGAAACTCCGCAGGACGACCAGCGCATCCCCGTGCCGCCGCTGGCGCTGCCTTCGGGCGGGGCCAGGGTCATCTTGGAGGAGTAC
>NZ_LSIF01000079.1 GCF_001556105.1 Pseudoxanthomonas mexicana
GCCATGAAAAACCTCCGAAGGCTGGATGGGTGTCCAACTTCCGGGGGTCAGTTCAGATGGCCGCCCTTTTTCTACGTCATGCCGCTACGGCTATTCCACCAGCACGTCCACACGCCGCGCTTCGTCGGCATCGCCGCTGCCGGTGGTCTGCGCCGGTTTGTCCAGCGCGATGCGCTCGGCTGCGATGCCGTTCACCACCAGCCACTGCTGGATCGCCTCGGCACGCTGCTTCGCGAGGGCTTCGTTCGCCGCCGCATCACCGCTGGCATCGTGGAAGCCGGAGACGCGCACGCGCACGTCGGGATCGGCACTCAATGTGCCCAGCACGCCGGCCAGGCGCACGCTGGTATCCGAGGGCACCACCGCCGAACCACTGTCGAACAGGATGCGCGCGCTGCGCCCGTCCACCACTTCGCTGCCCGACATCGGTGCGCCGTGCGCAGCCACCTCCGACGACGTGGCGCTGCCCAGCCAGCCATTGACCGGCAGCACCGGCACCAGCAGCAGGGCGACGATGTTGATGATCTTGATCAGCGGGTTGATCGCCGGGCCGGCCGTGTCCTTGTAGGGATCGCCAACGGTGTCGCCGGTGACCGCGGCCTTGTGCGCTTCACTGCCCTTGCCGCCGTGGTGGCCGTCCTCGATGTACTTCTTGGCGTTGTCCCACGCACCGCCGCCGGTGGTCATCGAGATGGCGACGAACAAACCCGTCACGATGGTGCCGATCAGCAGGCCGCCCAGCGCCTGCGGGCCGAGCAGCAGGCCGACGATGATCGGGACGATCACCGGCAGCAGCGACGGCACGATCATTTCCTTGATCGCCGACTTGGTCAGCATGTCGACGGCCTTGCTGTAGTCCGGCTTGGCGGTGCCCGCCATGATCCCGGGGATCTCGCGGAACTGCCGGCGCACTTCTTCCACCACGCTGCCCGCGGCACGGCCGACGGCTTCCATCGCCATCGCGCCGAACAGGTACGGGATCAGGCCGCCGATCAGCAGGCCGACGATCACCAGGTGGTTCGACAGGTCGAAGGTGAACACCGTGCCCGGATGCGCGGTCTGCAGGTTGTGCGTGTAGTCGGCGAACAACACCAGCGCCGCCAGCGCAGCGGAACCGATCGCGTAGCCCTTGGTCACCGCCTTGGTGGTGTTGCCGACGGCGTCCAGCGGATCGGTGATGTTGCGGATCTCCGGCGGCAGTTCCGCCATCTCCGCGATGCCACCGGCGTTGTCGGTGATCGGGCCGTACGCGTCCAGCGCCACGATCATGCCCGCCATCGACAGCATCGCCGTCGCGGCGATGGCGATGCCGTACAGGCCGCCGAGTGCGTACGCACCGAGGATCGCGATGCACACCGCCACCACTGGCCACGCGGTCGAACGCATCGACACGCCGAGGCCGGCGATGATGTTGGTGCCGTGGCCGGTGGTCGATGCGGCCGCGACATGCTTGACCGGTGCGTACTGCGTGCCCGTGTAGTACTCGGTGATCCACACGATCACGCCGGTCAGCACCAGGCCGACCAGGGCGCAGAAGTACAGGTTCATCGCGCCGTACGACGAGTCGGCCATCAGCTGCGTGGTGATCGGATAGAACGCGATGGCGGCCAGCACGCCCGACACGATCACGCCCTTGTACAGCGCGCCCATGATCGAGCCGCCGGCCTTCACCTTGACGAACATCGCACCGATGATCGAGGCGATGATCGACACGCCGCCCAGCACCAGCGGATAGAGCACCGCATGCTCGCCCGCCTGCGCGATCATCAGGCTGCCGAGCAGCATGGTCGCGATGATGGTGACGGCATAGGTCTCGAACAGGTCGGCGGCCATGCCGGCGCAGTCGCCGACGTTGTCGCCCACGTTGTCGGCGATCACTGCTGGGTTGCGCGGGTCGTCTTCGGGAATGCCGGCTTCGACCTTGCCCACCAGGTCCGCGCCGACGTCGGCGCCCTTGGTGAAGATGCCGCCACCCAGACGCGCGAAGATCGAGATCAGCGAGGAGCCGAACGCCAGGCCGACCAGTGCATGCAGCGCTTCGGCCTGCGTGTAGCCCATGTGCAGGTGGAGCACCGCGTAGTAGCCGACCACGCCGAGCAAGCCGAGGCCCACGACCAGCATGCCGGTGATGGCGCCGCCCTTGAAGGCGACGTCCATCGCCGCGCTCATGCCCTTGCTGGCGGCTTCGGCGGTGCGCACGTTGGCACGGACCGAGACGTTCATGCCGATGTAGCCGGCGGCGCCGGACAGCACCGCGCCGATCAGGAAGCCGATGGCGCTGGGCCACGAAACGAAGAAGCCGATCAGCACGAGCAGCACGGCGCCGGCGATGCCGATGGTGGTGTACTGGCGGTTGAGGTAGGCGCTGGCGCCTTCCTGCACGGCCGCCGCGATTTCCTGCATGCGGGCGTTGCCCGCGGGTTGTTTCAGGATCCAGCGTGCAGCCACCACGCCGTAGATGATCGCCACGCCGGCGCAGATCAGCGCCAGCGTCAAACCGTGTTGTTCCAGCATGACCCCTCCCAAGGTTGATGGATGTCGTCCAGCAGAAAGCATGAACACGCAACCCAATCCCGGTGGAGCCTGTTGAACGATTGAGCGCACTCGACCGCTGCGATGGACTGCAGCACGAAACCCTTGTTCAGACATCCCTGGAGCTGGCCCGAGTATGACCGGATGCGTTGCGGGCCGCCAGCGGTGACGGGCTGGTTCAGGCATTCCGTGCCAGCCTTGCCGCCCTGCTCGTGTTTTCGTATCCGTTTCAAGGAGTTGCCATGCGTCAGACCGTCGCACTTCCGTTGCTTGTCGCGTGCCTGCTGGCGGCCTCGCCATCGCGCGCGGCCGATCCCGCGCCGGAGATCCAGCGCCCGGCGGGCGCGCCGCAGGCCGTCGGCACCGTGCACACGCTGCGGCAGATTCCCGAGGCCTGCGCGCGCCTGGAAGGCGCCTTCACTGGCGATGCCGCGCAGCCGTATCGCTACGCACCGGTGCGCACCAGTCCGCAGTGCCAGCCGCGTGCGCGCTTCGTCGACTTCGACAAGGCGAAGCCATCCATCGCCGCGGGCTGGAAGCTCAATGACGTGATCCGCGTGCCGAACGCGGCGTGCCCGTCGCAACAGGCCGTCGTGCGCGTCTGGCGCAAACCGGGTAGCGCCGCGCCGCCGCCCCTCGATGGCCAAGGCCAATCACGCATCTATCTTCAGGACGCGAAGCAGCAGGCGGGCGCGGCTGCGCAGGCACCGTCGTTGACGCTGTTCGCCGCGAAGCTCGAGGTGGAAGGCAAGGCTTGCCGTTAGGAAGCCGCAGGGGTGCCCTGGTGATACGACAACTGCCAGCCCCGTGCGGTCCGGCGCCAGACCGACACGCGCAGCGCGGCGTGGAAGGGCGTGCCATCGGGTGCGACTTCGTGCGAGCGGAAATGCAGCAAGGCGATATCCGACGCCAGCGGTTCGACGCGATGATCCCGCGCGATCACCGCCGGCAGGCGGTCGCGTGAGGCCAGGAAGTCGATGACGGTCTGTCGGTCGTAGCGCGCACCCGAACGGCCGACTTCATGGAAGTCGGGATGCAGCAGGCGCTCCAGCCGCTCACGCGTGCAGATCGCGCCCGGGTGGTGGAGTTCGGTTTCCAGCGCGGTGAGTTCGGCGAGCAGGCTGTCCATCGCGCAAGCCTATCCCGTGGTCGGCCCCGCCTGCAGGTTTAGGCGGCAGTGGCGGCCCTCGCCTCGACGGGCGCGTCCTTCTGCGCCAGGTACTGGCCAAAGCGATAGCCGGCACCCGCGACGGCAAGTCCGATGGCGACGGCGAACATGCCGATGAGAACCTTGCGGAACATGGGAACCTCGGATGGCGTGGCGTGCTTCCACGCTAGCATCGCCCTAGGCGCCGCGATGGTGTCTGAAGTCATCCTGCCGTTTGGATGGCGGGGCGCAGGGTCAACCCGCGATCAGCCTTCCCACTTCGGGAGCTTCTTCTTCACCGCCACGTTCTTCAGTGCGACGTACTTCGGCAGGCCATCGGTACCGTAGGGCGGATAGGCCTCGCCGCGGATCAGCGGCTGCAGGTAGGTGCGCGCCTTGTCGGTGATGCCGTAGCCGTCCTTGCGGATGAAGCTCGGCGGGAATTTCTTCTCGTGGTTGGCAACCTTCGACAGCGGCGCGGCCTCGATCTTCCAGCGGTACGGCGTGTCGGAGGTGCGCTTGATCACCGGCATCACCGCGTTCTGGCCCTTGAGTGCAAACTGCACCGCGGCCTTGCCGGCGGCCTGCGCCTGTTCCCAGTCGGTCTTCGAGGCGATGTGGCGAGCTGAGCGCTGCAGGTAGTCGGGCAGGGTCCAGTGCACTTTCAGCCCGAGCTGGTCTTTCACGCGACCGGCGAGATACGAGGCCACGCCGCCGAGTTGCGTGTGGCCGAACGAATCCTTGCCGCCGCCGGCATCGGCGACGAAACGGCCGTCGGCGTACTGGATGCCTTCGCTGGCCACCACCACGCACCAGCCCACGCGCTCCACCGTCTTCTTCACCTGGGCGAGGAAATCGGTTTCGTCGTACGGGCGCTCGGGGAACAGGATCAGGTGCGGCGCTTCGTCGCGCGTCTGTCCGGCCAGGCCGGCGGCGGCCGCCAGCCAGCCGGCATGCCGGCCCATGGCCTCGTAGACGAACACCTTGGTGGACGTCTCCGCCATCGCGGCCACGTCCAGCGCGGCCTCGCGCACGGAGACGGCCGTGTACTTGGCGGCAGAACCGAAGCCGGGGCAGGTGTCGGTGATGGCCAGGTCGTTGTCGACCGTCTTCGGCACGCCGATGCAGGTCAGCGGGTAGTCGAACGCCTGCGCCAGCTGCGACACCTTCCAGGCCGTGTCGGCCGAATCGTTGCCGCCGTTGTAGAGGAAGTAGCGCACGTCGTGCGCCTTCAGCACGGCCAGCAGGCGCTCGTACTTGGCGCCGTCGGCCTCCAGCGATTTCAGCTTGAAGCGGCAGCTGCCGAAGGCGCCCCCGGGTGTGTGCGCCAGGGCGCGGATGGCGGCGGCCGACTCCTTGCTGGTGTCGATCAGGTCCTCGCGCAGCGCGCCGAGGATGCCGTTGCGCGCCGCCAAGACCTTGATTTTCCGGGCACGCGCTTCGGTGATGACGGCCGACGCGGAGGCATTGATGACGGCGGTGACGCCGCCGGACTGCGCATAAAGTAGGGTGCCTGCGGCCATGTGGGGTTCGTTCCGGGGTGCGGGGATGCGGTAAGCTTCACACAGATGACGCGGTGCAGCGCGGCGCCTGGCGCCCGATGCAACTCACCGCCCGCAGAATTCCAGTTTCGGGAGTTACAGCATGCGATTGGTTCTACTGGGCCCACCCGGGTCGGGCAAGGGCACCCAGGCAGCGCGCCTGAAGGACTACCTGCAGGTACCGCACATCTCCACCGGCGACCTGCTGCGCGCGGAAGTCGCCGCCGGCAGTCCGCTCGGCCTGCAGGCGAAGGAAGTGATGGCGCGTGGCGAGCTGGTCAGCGACGACATCCTGCTCGGCATGCTGGAAGACCGCTTCTCCCGCGACGACACCAAGGCCGGCTTCATCCTCGACGGTTACCCGCGCAACCTGGTGCAGGCCGCCGCACTCGGCCAACTGCTGGCCAGGCTGGGGCAGAAGTTCGACTTCGCCGTGCAGCTGGACGTGGCGACCGAGCTGCTGGTCGAGCGCATCGCCGGCCGCGCCAAGGCCGAGGGCCGTGCTGACGACAATCCGGAATCGGTGCGCAAACGCCTGCAGATCTACACCGACCAGACCGCGCCGGTCATTGACTTCTATCGCCAGCAGGGCGAACTGACCGTCGTCGACGGCGTCGGTTCGCTGGACGAGGTGTTCACCCGCATCACCGAGGCGCTGGCGCCGGCGAAGGAAGTGGGCTGAATCCCGTTCCGCGCAGCACGTGAGTCCGGAAGCCCCGCCCGAGCGGGGCTTCTGCGTTTCAGGGGCGGGATGACGTTGATCGCCGGGCGGGATGCTACGGCTTGCCGTGTGCCTAAGCCGGCGTGCTCGGCTAAAGTTCGCGGACTCATTCGGGAAGAGCAGTCTTGAAGATCCATATCCTCGGCATCGCCGGGACGTTCATGGGCGGCGTCGCCGCCCTGGCCCGCGAACTTGGCCACACCGTCGAAGGCAGCGACCAGGCCATCTACCCGCCCATGTCGACCCAGCTGGAGACGCTCGGCATCGCGCTGGCGCAGGGTTACCAGCCGCAGAACATCGCGCCGGACTGCGACGAGATCGTCATCGGCAACGCATTGTCGCGCGGCAACCCCGCCGTGGAAGCGGTGCTCGACCAGGGCCGCCGCTACATCTCCGGTGCGCAGTGGCTGTCCGAACGCGTGCTTCCCGGCCGCGACACGCTGGCCGTCGCCGGCACGCATGGCAAGACCACCACGACCACCATCCTGACCTACCTGCTGGATGCGGCGGGCCGGTCGCCGGGTTTCCTGATCGGCGGCGTGGCCGAGGATTTCGGCGCGTCCGCGCGCATCGGCGGTGGACGCGAGTTCGTCGTCGAGGCGGACGAGTACGACACCGCGTTCTTCGACAAGCGCAGCAAGTTCGTCCACTACCGGCCGCTGGTCGCGATCCTCAACAACCTGGAATACGACCACGCCGACATCTTCCCGGACGTGGCCGCGATCCAGCGTCAGTTCCACCATCTGGTCCGTACCGTGCCGCGTCGCGGGCGCCTGATCGTCAACGGCGAGGATGCGCGCTTGGCCGAGGTGCTGGCGATGGGCTGCTGGACGCCGGTCGAACGCTTCGGCTTCGACGCGTCGCTGGAATGGAGTGCGCGCCTGATCCGCGACGACGGCAGTGCCTTCGCGGTGCGTCACCACGGCACCGAGATCGGTGAAGTGCACTGGCCGATGCTGGGCCGCCACAACGTACTGAACGGACTCGCCGCCTTGGCCGCCTGCAATGCGGTCGGCGTGGACGTCACCACGGTGCTGCCGGCCTTGGCGGCGTTCCGCAGCGTGAAGCGACGGCTGGAAGTGATCGGCCAGCACGACGGCATCACCGTCTACGACGACTTCGCCCATCACCCCACCGCCATCCACACCACGCTGGAAGGCCTGCGCGCCCGCGTCGGCGAGGCGCGCATCGTCGTGGCGATGGAGCCGCGCAGCAATTCGATGCGTTCCGGCGCGCATGCGGATGCGCTGGCGCCGTCGCTCGACATCGCCGATGGCGTGGTGTTCCTGCACCGTCCCGAACTGGCATGGGACGCGGGCAAGGTCGTGGCCGCGATCCGCGGTGATGCGCGTACCGTGCCCGATACCGACGCGCTGATCGCCGCGCTGAAGGCGCAGGCGCGCCCGGGCGACCACGTGGTGTTCATGTCCAACGGCGGCTTCGATGGCGCGCCGCGCCGCTTCCTGGCGGCCCTGCAGGGTTGAGCAGGCGGGCATGACGCACGAATTGCTGCCGTTGTTTCCGCTGGACAAGGTGCTGCTGCCCGGCGCCGCGATGGACCTGCGCATCTTCGAGCGGCGCTACCTCGATCTGGTGCGCGATTGCAGTCGTGCGGAGAGCGGCTTCGGTGTCTGCCTGATCCTGGACGGCAACGAAGCCGGCGCACCCGCCACGCCGGCGGCCTACGGCGTCGAAGCGAGGATCGAGAACTTCGACATGGGCGACGACGGCCTGCTGTCGTTGCGCGTGCGCGGCCACCGGCGCTTCCACGTGGTCCGCACCCGGGTGCGCGACAACGGGCTGGTCATGGCGGACGTGGAGTGGCGGTGTTCGGACGAGGACTTCGAGATCCTGCCCGAGCATGCGTTGCTCGGCACGCTGCTGCAGACCATGATGGAAAAAGTGGGCACCGACGTCAGCAAGCTGCCTGCACGGGTGTTCGAGCATGCGGGCTGGGTGGGATGGCGGTTGGCGCAGCTGCTGCCGATCACGCCGCAGCAGCGCGTGTCGCTGCTTCAGGAAGACGACGTCAACGCACGCCTGCAGCGCCTGCTGGAGTGGATCGACTGATCCCCGCACTCAGCGCGGCGCGTCGACCGCCTGCGTGCGCAAGCGGAGGACCGGCAAGCCGGAATCCGGGTGCGGTGCGATCGCGTGATCAAGCCCGGAGGTGGTCTTCGTCACGGCATCCAGCGCGGTGCGCGCCTCGCGCAGCGGGCGCCACATGCGG
Organism: Pseudoxanthomonas mexicana; assembly: GCF_001556105.1. Lineage (GTDB taxonomy): Bacteria > Pseudomonadota > Gammaproteobacteria > Xanthomonadales > Xanthomonadaceae > Pseudoxanthomonas_A > Pseudoxanthomonas_A mexicana_A. Next base: position 8,172 of record NZ_LSIF01000079.1, read on the forward strand.
ACCAGGTTGAACGCGCGCTGCTGCTGCAGCACCTGCGCGCTGCCGATCCACAACGGCACGTCGCCGGGCTGCAGCCGCGTATCGGCCGGCCACAGGCGCAGCACGTAGACCTCGCCCGGCTGGTCGCCCTTGCGCAGCATCAGCAGGCTTTCCGCGCGCGTGTCCAGTGTCGCCGGCAACACGGGCTGTTCGTCATCGGGCAGGTCGCTGTCCAGCAGGTTCAGGGTTTCTTCCCACCCTGCCTGCGGTTGTTCGCGCCAGCCGGCGGCCGACAGCGTCGCTTTCAGTGGCGCGAGCGGACCCGCGACCTGCACGTCCAGCGGCCAGCGCTGTTCGTCGTCGAATTCGTTGCGGCGCGCAGGCAGTGATTGCCACCCCTCGCTCCACCAGTCCTGCAAGGCGACGGTGCGTTCGATCACCGGTGCCTGGAACTGCGCCAGCATGCGCTCCACATTGCGCGGTGCATGCCATAGGCCGGCCAGCACGAAGCTGCCGTAGAACAGCCACGCGATCGGCTTGATCCAGAACGAGCGCACCATGCGGCGGCGGTACGCGATGCCCAGCACGAGCAGCCAGACCAGGCCGAACAACATGCCACCGATCACGTCGCTCAGCCAGTGCGCGCCCAGATAGATGCGTGCGAAGCCGATCAGCGCCACCACGATGCCCGAGACCAGATATGGCCAGACGCGCGTCCGGCCCGGCAGTTCGCGCGCGATCAGCACGGCGAAGAAGCCGAAGGTGATGGTCGACATCGTCACCGCGATGGACGGGAAGCCGAAACCGCTGCTGACGCTGGGCGGCTTGGGAATGTTGACCGAGGCACCGAGCCAGGCGGTAAGCGCGAGGCCGAAGGCCAACGCCGCCAGCCAATGCCCGGCCGCCATCCATCGCTTGCGCCAGCACAGGTACACCAGCACCAGCAGCGAGGCCGGCGCAAGCACCTGTTCGTCGCCGAGCGAAGCCAGCGCCGCGAGCGGATAGTCCGCCAGCGGATTGCGCAGCGCACGCATCAGTTCGTAGACCCACAGGTCGGCGGCCAGCGGTTCGCTGTGGCCAATGACGATGACCAGGAAGGCGAACCACACCCACACGATCGCCAGCAGCAGGATCGCGAGCAGCGCCAGCGGAACGGACTCGCGTCGCGCCGGGTCGAAGACCGCCGCCGTGTAGCGCCCCAGCACCGGGTGCGCGTGCGACCACGCCAGTGCACGAGCCAACAAGGCATCCGCATGCGCGGCGAACCAGCGGTAGGTGTACAGCACCAGCGCCCAGGCCAGCGCGATCACCAGCACCAGCAGCCCCAGCACCAGCGCCAGCCTGCCGGCCACGGCGGCGACCGCATCGTAGGCGTGTCCCAGCACCCAGCCGGGCAGCAGGAACGCGGCGGCCCACGCCACGCAGGCCGCGCTGCTGGCCACGACGTAGCGACGCAGCGGCATGCGCGAGATGCCCGCGACGGCTGGCACGAAGGGCCGGATGGGACCCACGAAGCGCGCGATGAAGATGCTCTTCCACGCATTGCGGCGGAACAGCAGTTCGCCGCGGTCCAGCAGTTGCGGGTACTTCCGGAATGGCCATACCGTACGCAGCTGCTGGCCCCAGCGGTGCCCGACCCAGTAACTGGTCGCGTCGCCGACCAGCGCGCCCAGCGTGGCGCAGACCACCGCGTACGGTCCGGAGATTTCGCCCAGTCCGATCAGCACGCCGACCGCGAACAGCAGCGGCAATGCCGGCACGATGGCCCCGAGGATGATCACCGCGTCGCAGAACGCGATGGCGAAGATCACCAGACCGGCCGCGACGGGATGCGCGCTGATCCAGGCCAGCAGGTTGTTGAACCAGGAAGAATCCATCGCCGGATTATAGGCGGCGCGAGATGACCGGTGCCTGCCGGACATGGCAGTAGAATGGCGCGGTGGACTTGCGCTCGCCCTCCGAAATCACCGCACTCAAGGCCGACAGCTTCGGCCGCATCTCGTTGATGCAAGGGCCGGAGGGGCCATTCGTGCGCCGCGACCTCGCGCACGTGCCGCTGTGGCTGCGGCTGCCCGCGTGGTGGCTGGCGCGTCGCGAAGCGCTGGCGCTGCGCCAGGTCGCCGGCATGGCGGACGTACCGCAACTGCTGGACTGGACCGGCCGCCGGCTGGACCGCAGCTACATGGAAGGCGCGGCGATGTACCAGCGTCCGCCGCGGGGCGATCTTGCGTACTTCCATGCCGCGCGTCGGTTGCTGCGACAGCTGCATCGCCGTGGCATCGCCCACAACGACCTCGCCAAGGAAGCCAATTGGCTGGTGTTGGCCGACGGCCGGCCGGCCATCATCGATTTCCAGCTCGCCACGCGCGGCGATCCGCGCTCGCGCTGGATGCGCCTGCTGGCGCGGCAGGACCTGCGCCACCTGCTCAAGCACAAGCGCATGTACTGCGCCGCCTCCATCACGCCCGTCGAGCGGCGCGTGCTGAAGCGGACCTCATGGCTGCGCGACCTGTGGTTCCGCACCGGCAAGCCGGTGTACCGCTTCGTCACCCGCCGCCTGCTGAAGTGGGAAGACAACGAAGGGCAGGGGCCGAAGCCATGAGCGCATCCCGATCCATCCCGCTCATTTTCCGGAGCACGCCATGACCTCGCTGGCCGGCAAGACCCTCTTCATCACCGGTGCCTCGCGCGGCATCGGCCTGGCCATCGCCCTGCGTGCGGCCCGTGACGGCGCCAACGTGGCGATCGCCGCCAAGTCGTCGGTACCGAATCCGAAACTGCCCGGCACCATCCACACCGCCGCGCAGGCCGTCAACGACGCCGGTGGCCGCGGGCTGGCGCTGAAGTGCGACATCCGCGACGAGGACGAGGTGAGGGCCGCGATGGCCGCGACCGCGGATGCGTTCGGGGGTATCGACATCCTGGTCAACAACGCCAGCGCCATCTGGCTGGCCGGTGTGCAGGAAACACCGATGAAGCGCTTCGACCTGATGCAGCAGGTCAATGCGCGCGGCAGTTTCCTGTGCGCCCAGGCTTGCCTGCCGTACCTGAAGCAGGCCGCGAACCCGCACATCCTGACGCTGGCGCCGCCGCCGTCGCTGGATCCAAAGTGGTGGGCGCCGCATACCGGCTACACGCTGGCGAAGATGGGCATGAGCTTAGTGACGCTGGGACTGGCGGGCGAACTCGGCCCGCAGGGCATTGCCGTCAATGCGCTGTGGCCGCGCACCATCGTCGCCACCGACGCGTTGAACATGATCCCCGGCGTCGAGATCCCGCGCTGCCGCACGCCGGAGATCGTCGCCGACGCCGCGCACGCGGTGCTGGTGCGTGACGCACGCGGCTTCCACGGCCACTTCCTGATCGACGAGGACGTGTTGCGCGAGGCGGGTGTCGCCGACTTCGCGCCGTATGCCGTGGACGCCTCGCAGGCGCTGCTGCCGGATCTCTTCCTCGAGCCATGAGCGACGGCTGTCCCTTCTGCGAGATTGTCCGAGGCCAGGCGCCCGCAAGCCGGGTCGCGGAAAGCGCCCACGTGGTCGCCTTCATGGACCTGCGCCAGGCGGTGCCGGGCCACGTACTGGTCGTACCGCGTGCGCATATCGAGACGATTTACGACCTGCCGCCCGATACCGCCGCGGAGATGATGCAACTGGCCGTGCGTATCGCGAGGGCGCTGCGTGCAGCGGATGATCCGCCCGGATTGAACCTCTGGCAGTCCAACGGCGACGCCGGTGGGCAAGAGGTACCGCACGTGCACCTGCATGTGCAACCGAGGCGACATGGTGACGGCCTGCTCGGCCTGTACCCGCACGGTCCGCCGGTGCCGTCGTCGCGCGATGCATTGGACGCGATGGCGGACAACGTGCGCCGCCAACTGGCCGCGTCATCGCCTGACGCCATTCCTTCCCCTACGACGAGCCTGTCATGAAATACCTGCACTCGATGATCCGCGTCCACGACCTGGACGCCACCGGCCGCTTCCTCACCGACGGCCTCGGCCTGGCCGAAACCCGCCGCATGGAAAGTCCGCAGGGCCGCTTCACGCTGGTGTACTACGGTGCGCCGGTCAATCCCGAGGCCGAGGTCGAACTGACGTACAACTGGCCGCCGGAAGATGGCTCGCCGGCCGAGGATTACGGCAGCGCGCGCAACTTCGGCCACCTCGCCTTCGAGGTCGACGACATCTACGCGCTGTGTTCGCACCTGCAGTCGCAGGGCATCACCATCAATCGACCGCCACGTGATGGACGCATGGCGTTCGTGCGCACGCCGGACCTGATCTCGATCGAACTGCTGCAGAAGGGCACCGCGTTGCCGCCGCAGGAACCTTGGCTTTCGATGCCGAATACGGGAAGCTGGTAAGGCACAAGAACGAAGGAGTCCGACAGATGAACCTCGCCCTGATCGTGATCGACGTGCAGCATGGGCTGTTCGAACCACCGCCGGCCGATGCCGACGCGGTGATCGCGCACATCAACGCCTTGTCGGCGAAGGCGCGCGAGGCCGGCATGCCGGTGGTGCTGGTGCAGCACGAACGTGCGGGCGACCTGGAGCCGCAATCGGCGGGCTGGGCACTGCACCCGGCGCTGCAGGTCGCCGAGGGCGATCACCGCATCCGCAAGACCACGCCGGATTCCTTCCTGCGGACCGGGCTGGACGAAGTGCTGTCGTTCTGCGGCGTGGAAGGCGTGGTGCTGTGCGGCTACGCCACCGAATTCTGCGTGGACACCACCACGCGCAGCGCCGCGGCGCACGGCTACCACGTGGTACTCGCCGCCGACGCGCACACCACGCACGACAAGGCGCATGCCGACGCGCGGCAGATCCGCACCCACCACAACGCCACCTTGCCGGCGATCCGCAGCTTCGGCGTCGGCATCCGCGCACTGCCGGCCGCCGAGATCGCGTTCACCGGCTGACGCATCGCCGCGCCGCCTGCTGGCACGGGCGGCGCGATCAGCGACAATGGCGGCCCTTCCCGTCGCCGAGCTGCCGCCATGAGCGCCACGACCACCGACCTGCTGGCCAACGGACAGCGCTATTACCTGCCCGTCTACCGTCCGCGCGACGTGGTGCTCGAACGCGGCCAGGGTGCGCGCGTCTGGGACAGCGAAGGCCGTGAATACCTGGACCTGTCCGCCGGCATCGCCGTCTGCGGACTGGGCCACAACGATCCTGACCTGGTCGCCGCACTGACCGAACAGGCGGGCAAGCTGTGGCACACCAGCAACGTGTTCTACAGCGAGCCGCCGCTGCGCCTGGCCGAGGAACTGGTGATCGCGTCTCGCTTCGCCGAGCGCGTGTTCCTGTGCAACTCCGGTGCGGAAGCCAACGAAGCCGCGATCAAGCTGGTGCGCAAGTGGGCCGCCTCGCAGGGTCGCGCGCCGGACCAGCGCGTCATCGTGACCTTCCGCGGCAGCTTCCATGGCCGCACGCTGGCGGCGGTCACCGCGACTGCGCAGCCGAAGTACCAGGAAGGCTACGAGCCGCTGCCGGCCGGCTTCCGCTACGTTGACTTCAACGACCTGACCCAGCTGGAGATCGCCATGTCCTGCGGCGACGTCGCCGCGGTGATGGTGGAGCCCGTACAGGGCGAGGGCGGCGTGATGCCGGCCGCCCCCGGGTTCCTGAGCGCCGTCCGCGCGCTGTGCGACCACCATGGTGCGCTGCTGGTGCTGGACGAGATCCAGGCCGGCATGGGCCGCACCGGCACGCTGTTCGCGCATTGGCAGGATGGTGCCGTGCCGGACATCGTGACGCTGGCGAAGGCGCTGGGCGGCGGCTTCCCGATCGGTGCGATGCTGGCCGGGCCGAAGGTGGCCGAGGTGATGCAGTTCGGCGCGCACGGCACCACGTTCGGCGGTAATCCGCTGGCGGCCGCTGTCGCCCGCGTGGCGCTGCGCAAGCTGGCCTCGTCGCAGATCGCCAACAACGTGGCGCGCCAGTCGGCGGCGCTGCGCAAGGGACTCGATGCGATCAACGCCGAACTCGGCGTGTTCGTGCAGGTGCGTGGCCGCGGACTGATGCTGGGTGCCGTGCTCAACCCGAAGTACGCCGGACGCGCCGGCGAGGTGCTGGATCTCGCGGCGGCGCAGGGCCTGTTGATGCTGCAGGCCGGCCCCGACGTGCTGCGTTTCGTGCCGCCGCTCAACATCACCGACGCGGAAATGGCCGAAGGCCTGAAGCGCCTGCACGCGGCGCTGCGCGTGTTTGCGCTCTGAGCCGCCTTCGGCCGTCGTTTACGACGGGCGTTGCGGAACCGGTGGCGCAGAGGCATGGCGACCAGGTCGGACCCGCCGTCATGCCGCGTGTCGATGCCATGCCGTTGCCGCACTCGGTCGGCGCAGGAGCCAGGGGCCCAGGCCGTAGCGGTCTGCGCGTGGGCATTGCCGGTGCGATGTCCAGAACCGCTGGCGATCATGTGGTGAAAACATCGGTGGCCAGATCGGCCCGTACCTGGACCGGTTTGCGCTCCAGCGACGGCCCGAGAGATGACGTGCTCCAGCATCGACAAGGCATGCGTGGAGGGATCGGGTTGGACGTGTCTTACCAGCCGCTCGGCGGCCCGAATGCATATCGCTTGAATGCCTTGCCGAGACTGCGCGCGTCGGTGACGGTCTCCGCATGCAGTCCCGCGTCGCGTGCACCCTGCACGTTGGTGAACAGGTCGTCGACGAACAGCGTGGTAGCCGGACTCCAGCCCAGCACGTCGAGCGCGTGCGCAAACGTGGACGGTGCCGGCTTCCGTCGCTGCAGGCCGCCACTGGTCAGCACCCGGCCTTCGAGCTTCGATGCCAGCGGCGCGACGATGCGCGGGATGGCCTGCGTCATCAACGCACCGTTGTTGGTCAGTACGCCCATCGCCACGTCGGCGTGCAGCGTGGCGATGCGCGCCAGCACGTCATCGATGGCGGTGCTGCCGGCCATCCGCGACGCAATCCACGCTTCTGCATCGATCATCGCACCCACGCCTTCGCCGAGCCGACGCAGGTAGGTGGCCGTGTCGATGGCGCCGGTGTCGTACTCGGTTTCCAGGCCGGAGACGAACAGGATCGTGCGCACGTGCTCATGCTCGCACCGTGCATGCGCCGCGAGGTGCGCGATACGCACCTCGTGCCGGTAATGCGCCAGGACGCCGTCGAAATCGAACAGCACCTGGTGGATCCGCGGCTTCATCCGGCCGCGACCGTCTTGAAGGCCTCGCGCGCAGCGGCCAGCGTCGCTTCGATCACATCCGGCGTATGCGCGCTGGACATGAAGCCGGCTTCGAACGCCGACGGTGCGAGATATACGCCGCGCTCCAGCATGGCGTGGAAGAAGCGGTTGAACGCCGCCGTATCGCAGGCGATCGCCTGTGCGTAGGTGTCGACCTGCTGGTCGGTGAAGAACAGGCCGAACATCGCGCCGACGCGGGTGGTGGTCAGCGGCACACCGGCCTCGCGCGCGGCCGCTTCCATGCCCTCGCACAGCGTGGCCGTGGCGGACGCGAGGCCGTCGTGAAAGCCGGGCGCCTGGACCAGCTCCAGCATCGCCAGGCCCGCCGCCATCGCCACCGGATTGCCGCTCAGCGTACCCGCCTGGTAGATCGGGCCGGCCGGCGCGATCTGCTGCATCAGGTCGCGACGACCGCCATACGCGCCCACCGGCATGCCACCGCCGATGATCTTGCCGAACGTGGTGAGGTCCGGCGTGATGCCGTAGTGCGCCTGCGCGCCACCGAGTGCGACGCGGAAGCCGGTCATCACCTCGTCGAAGATCAGCAGCGCGCCATGCTGCGTGCACAGGTCGCGCAGGTGCTGCAGGTAGCCTGCGCGCGGCGGCAGGCAGTTGGCGTTGCCGACGACGGGTTCGATGATCAGGCAGGCGATCTCGCCGCCGTACTGCTCGAACAGTCGTGTGGCGCCCTCGACATCGTTGTAGCTCAGCGTCAGCGTCAGTTCGCTGAGACCAGCCGGGACGCCGGGCGAGGTCGGCACGCCCAGCGTCAGCATGCCGCTGCCGGCCTTCACCAGGAACGAATCGCCGTGGCCGTGGTAGCAGCCTTCGAACTTGACGATGCGGTTGCGGCCGGTGGCGCCGCGCGCCAGGCGGATCGCCGACAGCGTGGCCTCGGTGCCCGAGTTGACCATGCGCACCATCTCGCACGACGGGACGAGGCGCGTGATGGTCTCCGCCATGGTCACTTCGGCGGGGCAGGGCGCACCGTACGACAGGCCGTTCTGGATGGCGGCCTGCACGGCGTCGCGCACCGCCGGATGGTTGTGGCCGACGATCATCGGGCCCCACGAGCCCACGTAGTCGATGTAGCGGTTGCCATCCACGTCATGCAGGTAGGCGCCATCGGCGCGCTGCACGAAGAACGGTTCGCCGCCCACCGACTTGAACGCACGTACCGGCGAATTGACGCCACCGGGCAGCAAGGTCTGGGCGCGGGCGAAGAGGGCGTGGGACTGGTCGTGGTTCATGGAAGGGTCCAGAAGAAGTGAGGACGTCCTGTGGGAGCGAGGTCAGTCGCGATGCCGGGTCCATACCGCTTCATCGCGACTGACGTCGCTCCCACAATGGGGTTCAAGGGCGCTCGAAGCTGCGTCCATAGGCCAGCGCCGCCGCCACCGGATCGGGCGCGTCGAACACGCCGCCAATCACGGCGACCAGGTCGGCGCCGGCGGCCACCAGCGGGCCCATATTGTCCGGCGTTATCCCGCCTATCGCCACCCGCGGGACACCCAGCGCGGCAGCGGCGGTCAGCAAGGCGGGCGTGGCGCACCGCGTGGTGACCTTGCTGGTGGTGGGAAAGAAAGCGCCGAAGGCCACGTAGCTGGCGCCCGCCGCGACGGCGCGTTCCGCAAGCACGGATTCGTCGTAGCACGACGCACCGACAATGGCGTGTGGTCCCAGCAGGTCGCGTGTGGCGGCGATATCGCCGTCGTCTTCGCCCAGGTGGACGCCCGCCGCGCCCACGACGGCGGCGAGGGTCGCATCGTCGTTGATGATCAACGGCACGCCTGACTGTGCGCACAGCGCCTGCACGGCCGTGGCCTGCGCATGGCGAAGATCGGCGCTCGCGTCCTTCTGCCGGTACTGCAGCCACGTGGCGTACGGAAGCACGGCCGCTACGCGTGCCAACAGGCGAGCAGTGTCCGGTTCCTCCGGCGTGATCAGGTACAGCCCGCGGGCATGGCGGACGGACGGTGGCAGCGAGATCATCGGCGAACTTCCGGTGCGCGGGCGGCGATGGGACAATGGCCGCTCCTTCCAGCCGGCATTATCCGATGACCGACGCCACCGACACCATGTTCCGCACCTGGATGTGCGTGGTCTGCGGCTTCATCTACGACGAAGCCGACGGCCTGCCGGAAGAAGGTATCGCCCCCGGCACGCGCTGGGAGGACGTTCCGGACGACTGGACCTGCCCGGATTGCGGCGTGGGCAAGGACGATTTCGAGATGGTGGAGCTGGATTGAGCCGTGGTTGTGGGGGCGACGTAAGTCGCGATGACGCCTCGCTGGACGACCATCGCGGCTTACGTCGCTCCCACGTCAGCCACATCAATGCATCCGCGAGGTGCGTACCGCGTTGAGCTCCACCAGTTGCTCGCGCATCGCCGGCGCATCGTTGGCTTCCGGCGACAGGTGCAGGTAGCGCGCCAGGTCGCGTTGCGCGCCGGCCTTGTAGGCCATCTTCAGGTAGGCCAGGCCGCGATCACGCAGGGCATCGGGCTGGTCGGGCGTCAGCTTCAGTACGCGATCGGCGCTGCGCGCGGCGCGATCCCATTCCTCGCGCTCGGCGTAAAGACCGTGCAGGTTGCGCAGCGTGCGCACCAGGATCGCGCGGGGCGAGGCGGGATTGAGGATGTGCAGCAGCGCCGCATCGTCGGGCACGTCGCCGCCGAGGTGCGGCTTGGCGCGTTCGCGCAGCTCATCCACGCCCAGCGGGCGACCGCCATTGAATGGATCCATCACCAGCAGGCCGTCATCGACCGGCAGGCGTACCAGGAAGTGGCCGGGGAAGGACACGCCGTCCAGCGGCACGCCGAGGCGGCGCGCCACTTCGATCTGCACCATGGCCAGCGACACCGGGTTGCCGAGCCGGCGCTCGAACACCTGGTTGAGGTAGCTGTTGCGCGGGTCGTAGTACTCGTCGTGGTTGCCGGTATAGCCGAGTTCGTCGAACAGGTGGCGGTTGATCGCGGCCATCTTCAGCGGCCACGGGTCGATCGTGGCGATCTCGTGGCGCAGGTGCTCGGCGTGGCTCTGGACCAGCGTGTCGTACAGGTCGGCGTCCAGATCGGGATATTCATCGCGCGCGATCAGCAGCGCCGTCTCCAGCAGCGGCACGGTGTCGTCCGCCTGGCTGGCCAACGCATTCCATTCCGGCAATGTCAGTCGATCCCCCATGGCCACAGACTGCGGCCATTCGCCGGCACAATCAAGCCTCAGCGGACGGGCGGAATGCCCTTGCCGAGGTCCATTTCGTCGCCATCCTGCAGCTTCAGCCGCTCGGCTTCGCCGGCATTGAGCTCCAGCACGTAGCGGGCCGGCTTGTCGCTCGGATAGGACGGGCACCTGTTGCCGCCGGAGCAGGGCGGCACGTTGCGCTGCTGGCTTACCAGCTTGCGGGCGTTGTCGAAGTAGAGGATGTCCAGCGGGATGCGGGTGTTCTTCATCCAGTACGCCTGCGGTTCCTCGGCATCGTGGATGAAGAGCATGCCGGTCCCGGTCGCCAGTTCGTCGCGGAACATCAGGCCGCGCGCTCGCTCGGTGTCATCGTCGGCGATCTCCACGGTGAAGCGCTCGCCGCCGACTTCGACCCAAGGACCACCGTTGGCGCAGGCGCTGAGGAACACGCCGAAGGCGAGCACGGACCACGATGGAAGGCGCATGTCAGGATCCGGCACGGGAGGAGGGTCTTAGTGTACCGCCGACGTGGCGCGCGACCGCGATCAGCGTGACGGAAGACGTGACGCGATCCGTTCCGCCACCTGGCGGTTGTCGCGGTAGTACGCCGCGTTGTCCGCCAGCGCCTGCCAGCGGTGCTGGTCTTCCATCTGGTGGCGCAACTGGCGGACGACACCGCGCATCAGGCGGCGCGGACCGGTGCCTTCCGCGCGCTGCGCGAGTTGCAGCAGATCGAGCAGCAGCAGGATGCCGTCGTGGTTGCGCTCGGCCTAGTGCCGGGCGGCGAGAAACAGGCGATCCAGGCCTGCAGGCGTCAACCGCGCGAGACCCGGGTCCGCGAGGCTGTGGCCTGGGTCGGCCTGCAGCAGATGCAGGGCGTCGTCGAGTGTCGACTGCGACATGCCGTCCCGCACGGACTGCACGTCGCGTATGTCGTTCGGCTGGCACTGGGCATGGGCATCACGATCCATCGATGTCATCGGAGTCTTCCTGTGTCCGTGGGTAGCGTCGCACGGCTGAGCGTCAGCTGGCCTGCGCGATGCCGAGCTACTCTATGAACTCAAAAAGTGCGAGTCAATTCACTTATATAGTGAATATGTGTGACTTCGCGCCGCTAACGTTGCCGGCATGGGCAACGAGCGCGAAAAATTCTCGCAACGGCTGGCGAATGCCATGCAGCAGGCGGGGTATGACGCGCGGCCGACGGTGTTGTTCCATTTGTTCAACACGCACTACCGTGGCCGCTCGGTCACGTTCCAGACGACGTCGCGCTGGTTGGCGGGCGGTGCGATCCCGGCACAGGACAAACTGCAGGTGATCGCGGACGTGCTCGGTGTGGAGCCGCACGCCCTGCGCTTCGGCACGTCGGCGCGCTCGCGGGTAGCCGAGCCCAAGCCCGTGTGGCCTTCCGGCGTCGGCAGTGGCGATCGTCAGGTGATCGACACTTACCTGCAGTTGCCGGCGAAGAAGCGCGAACTGGTCGGTCATCTGGTCAAGGCGCTGTCGGACGCCGGCTGAGGGCGGGCCGACAGCGGCCCGGGTTCAGCGCAGCACGATCGGCGGTTCGCCGCCCACGATCACGATGTCCGCCGCCCGGCGCGCGAACAGGCCCACGCTGACCACGCCGGGGATCTGGTTGATCTCGCGCTCCATCGCCACCGGGTCGGTGATCGACAGGTTGTGGATGTCCAGCACCACGTTGCCGTTGTCGGTGGTCACGCCATCGCGCCACACCGGCTGTCCGCCGGTCAGCGCCAGGATCTCGCGCGCGACCAGGCTGCGCGCCATCGGGATGACTTCCACCGGCAACGGGAACCGCCCGAGCACCGGCACCTGCTTGCTCGGATCGACGATGCAGACGAACTGCTTGCTCGCCTCGGCGATGATCTTCTCGCGCGTCAGCGCCGCGCCACCGCCCTTGATCAGGCGCTTGTGCGGATCGCACTCGTCGGCGCCGTCCACGTACAACGACAGCGTGCCGGTGTGGTTGAGGTCGAGCACCTCGATGCCGTGCTGCCTCAGCCGCGCCGTGCTCTGCTCGGAGCTGGACACCGCGCCCTTGATGCGGTCCTTGATGCCGCCCAGCGCATCGATGAAGTAGGCGACGGTGGAACCGGTGCCAACGCCGACGATCATGCCGTCCTCGACGAATTCGATGGCCTTTTCGCCGGCCAGGCGCTTTGCTTCGCTCATGGGGATCGCAGTATCAGGAAAGGAAAAGGGAGGGGGTCATTCCAGCGCCAGCAGGAACGTCCATTGCGCGGCGGTCACCGGCAGCACCGACAGGCGGGTGCCGCGCTGGATCAGCGCGAAGCCTTCGCCCAGGTCGTCGGCATGCTGCTTGATCTCGTCCAGCGTGATGGTGCGCTTGAGCTTGCGCTCGAACTTCACGTCCACCAGCGACCAGCGCGGTTCTTCGCGCGTACTCTTGGGGTCGTAGTAGTCGGACTTCGGATTGAACTGGGTATCGTCCGGATAGGCAGCACTCGCGACGGTGGCGGTACCGACGATGCCCGGTTCCTTGCAGTTGGAGTGGTAGAACAGCACGCCATCGCCCACCTGCATGGCGCGCATGAAGTTGCGCGCCTGGTAGTTGCGCACGCCGTTCCACGGCTCGGTGCCGACCTTCTTCAGGTTATCGATGGAAAAGGCGTCGGGCTCGGACTTCATCAGCCAGTAGTGCTTGCGGGCGGTCATCGCGGGGCGTCCGGCAGGGTGGAGGAGGGAAGCAGCGTGTCGCGCTCGGTGCAGACGGCGTCCAGCGGCACATCCCACGCCTGCGCGCCGATCGCGTCGACGCGCTGCGCCTCGAAGCCGACGCCCACCAGCCACGGCGGCGCGTGCCGCTGCAGGCGCGGCGCCAGCGTGCGGTCGTACCAGCCGCCGCCCATGCCCAGGCGGTGCCCGGCAGTGTCGAAGCCCACCAGCGGCACGACGATCAGGGCCAGATCGGTCGCCGACAGGCCGGAACTCGGCTCGATGTCCGGCTCCGGAATGCCATAACGGTTGGTCACCAGCGCATCGCCGGGCCGCCAGGGGGCGAAGCGCAGCGTGCTGTCGTCCGCCAGCACCGGCAGGCAGTACACCAGGCCGGCCGGGAGCCGCAGTTGCCAGCTGTGCAGGCCGATCTCGCCATCCATCGCCCAGTAGCCGGCGACGTAGCCGCTGGAGGGAAAGAACGGCAGCGCGAACAGGCGCGTGGCGAGCGCATCGGCGCCGGCAATACGCTCGGCAGCCGGCAGCGCGCGACGACGCGCACGCAGATCTCGCCGTAGCGCATCGCGCTCGGCGGTCATGGAAGCAAAGGGGAAGAGGCGGGCATGCGTGAATTTTACGGCATGCGTACCGGCGTTGCCGGTGGGACCGCGGGAGCGGCGTCAGTCACGGCCCAATGCGTCGGATCCCTCGTGCAGTCGGCTTCGTTTCGAAGTCATCCCGCTCAAGGGCGGGTGCAACAGGACCGGCCGGGTCGCGGCTGATGCCGCTGCCGCGGGAAAAAATACGTCCTCCGCCATGCACGATGTTCGCGAAACGACCTTGAACCCGGGGTTCAAGTGGGAAGGTTGGGGGACCATCGGGCTTTCCGCTGCGAGGCAGACCTGCACTCCCGGTACCGTCACCATCCCGTGGTCGTAATTAAGGGACAAGGCGAATGTTTGCGCTCACTGTCGAGTACAGCAGAGGACGCGAAGCCAGTATAGCGATTGAGGACTTTTTGCCTAGCCCGTTCGTCGGCGGATTCAGTGCGCAGTCGGCGACGTGCGCATCTCGTTACGTTGCGCCGAGTGCGCCATCGAGCTTGCGATGCAGGTCCTGCAAGGTGCGTTCGACCTCGCGGTTGCGCGCATGCTGCTCATCGCGCAACTGCTGCAATTCATGTGCCAGATTCAGTGCGGCCAGCACGGCGATGCGGTCCACCGCCGCCATGCGGTTGCTGCCACGTACTTCGCGCATGCGGCTGTCGAGCAGCTTGGCCGCGGCCATCAGGCTGGAGCGTTCATCGGGCGCGACACCGACGGTGTACTCGCGATCGAGGATGTGGACGCTGACGGGTTCGTTGGCGCTCACGTGTGCTGCTCCAGGGATTTCAACCGGCTGATCATCGCCTCCACGCGTGAACGCGCCTGCTCGTTCTTCGCCAGCAATTGCAGGCGTTCACCGACCAGCTGTTCCTGCTGCTGGCGCAGGCTGCGGTTCTCGTCCCCGAGGCGCTGGCAGCGATCCGCCAGGTCCTGGATGCGTGTGCTCAGCGTGCGCAGCTGATCGAGGAGGTCGGCGGTGTCCATGGCAGCCACGATAGGCATGCGCCCGAGGGCGGGTCAAGGGAGGGCGGGGGGAGGGAGCGACGTCAGTCGCGAAACCGGGACATCGATCGCCACTGGCGTCGCCCCCACAGGACAGTTCAGGAAGCGACGCGCATGCCGGAGCCGGGATAGTAGTCGCGGATGAAGCGCAGGCACTGGTCGGCGCTCAGCGCCTGCGAAACCCAATGGCCCTGGACCTCGTCGCACCCATGGTTGCGCAGGAACTCGTACTGGTCCCACGTCTCGACCCCTTCGGCGACGACCTTCAGCGCCAGCGACTGGCCCATCGTGATGATGGTACTGGTGATCGCCTCGTCGTCGGTGTCGTGGGTCAGGTCGCTGATGAATTCGCGATCGATCTTCAGCGTGGTCAGCGGCAACCGTTTCAGATAGGCCAGCGACGAGTAGCCGGTGCCGAAATCGTCGATCGCCAGCGAAATGCCCAGCCGGCGGCAGGCGCGCAGCGTGTCCGCATTCTGTTCCGGGCTGGCCATCACCACGCTCTCGGTCAGTTCCAGCTCCAGCCGGTTCGCCGGCACGTCCGTTTCCTGCAGCGTGCGTGCCACGACGGTCTGCAGGTCGCCTCGCTGCAACTGCGTGGCCGAGACGTTGACCGCCATGCTGAGTTCTTCCAGGCCGGCATCGTGCCATTCGCGCAGCGTCAGGCAGGCATGGCGCAGGGCCCAGGCGCCGAGTTCGAGGATCATCCCCGACTCTTCCGCCAACGGAATGAACTGCGCCGGCGACACCATGCCGAACTCCTTGCTGTCCCAGCGCAGCAGCGCTTCGACGCCGGTGATCCGCTGGCGCGAGATCGACAGCCGTGGCTGGTACACCAGCGACAGTTCGTTGCGGTCGATCGCCCGGCGCAGGGCGCTGGCGAGGATCGCGCGATGGCGGTTCTTTTCGTCCATCGACTCCGAATACATCTGGTACGTGTGCCGGCCCATCGCCTTGGCCTGGTACATGGCGGTGTCGGCGTGCTTCAGCAGTTCGGTCGGTACCTGCGCATGTTCGGGATACAGGCTGATGCCGATCGACGGCGAAACCGCCAGTTCCAGCCGCTCGCCGAAATTCAGCGGCGTGCGGAACGCATGGATGATCCGTTGCGCGACGTCCTCGGCATCGGGCCTGCCGTCGATGTCTTCCAGCACGACGGTGAATTCGTCGCCACTCAGGCGCGCCACGGTGTGCTGCGTGCCCACGGTCTGCTGCACGCGCGCGGCGGCGGAACGCAGGATGCGGTCGCCGGTGGCGTGGCCCAGCGAATCGTTGATGTCCTTGAAGCGGTCCAGGTCGATGAACAGCACCGCCACGTGGCCATGCTCGCGGCGTGCCCGCACGATGGCGCGGGACAGCCGCTCGGACAGCAGCGAACGGTTGGGCAGGCTGGTCAGCGTGTCGTAGTTGGCCAGGTAACGCAGTTCCTGCTCGGCGCGCTTCTGTTCGGTGATGTCGGTCAGCACCTGCACGTACAGCGGCCGCTCGCCGCTGGCGTCGGGCACCACGTTGGTCTCGATGCGGCAGAGGATCTCCTCGCCGTCCTTGCGCACTTTCCAGATCTCGCCGGACCAGCGCCCGGTGAGGCGCAGCTCGCGATGCATGCGTTCGAAGAAGACCTCCTCGTGCTGGTCGCTGTCCAGCATGGTCATCGGCTGGCCGATGATCTCTTCCTCGGCATAGCCGGTGATGCGGGTGAAGGCCGGGTTGATCGTGATGAACTGGTGCGCCCAGTCCAGCACCGCCACGGCTTCGTTCATGCTGCGCATCACTTCGCCGGCGATGCGGTGTTCGTATTCGGCGTTGCGGCTGGCCGTGATATCGCGCGCGGTGCCGGCGATGCGGATCGGCTGGCCTCCGGCGTCGCGTTCGACGACGCGGCCACGTGCGCGCACCCATACCCACGTGCCGTTGCCCAGCATGTCCATGCGGTGTTCCGACATGAAGAGCGGCGTCTTGCCCTGCAGGTGCAGGCGCAGGCGTTCCTGCACCAGCGGCAGGTCTTCATCGTGGATCGTCGGCACTTCGCCCTGGCGCGTGAGCACCGTGATGTCGGCCGACTGCACGGCCGTTTCATCCGCCCGCATCCGGTAGAGCCGGCGCTGCACCAGGTCGTAGTCCCAGAACTGTTCGCCGGAGGCCCACAGGGCGAGCTTCAGGCGTTCGTCGCGGTTGCGCAGGGATTCGCTGCGCTGCGGCTCCGGTGGCGCCTGCCGGCTTTCCAGCCACGCCTGCCACCAGCGGCGCGTCCCGATCACGATCACGCCGACCAGTACTGCACCGGCAACCCCCATGGCCAGCCGGGACGACAGCGGGGAAGCCGTTGCCAGGATTGCAGCGACAGAGGAGGCGTGCATGGAGAGGCGGTCGGCCGGCGCGTAGGTAATACGGGAGTGTAGGCATGCGTACACATCCACAACAAGGAGGGAAACGGCTTTTCATTGATACACTTGCAGGGTTGTCCGAAACCCCTGGCGGATTGCGTTCTTCTATGCCCGACCTTCCTGATATTGCCGATGTAACGGCCGCGTCCCGCCAATCCGGCCTGGCCATGGATGCCTCGGAACTGCACGGTTCGCTGTGTGGCTGGCTGGCTGGCGGCGGCACCGCCTGTCTCTTATACACATCTCGTTGGCTGGCACGCGCGCTGGCCGATGACCAGCTGCCCGCGCCTGCCGCCGGCAGCGCACTGGACCAGCTGCGGCAGACCGCGGTGGCGCAGCTGGAAGACCGCAGCTTCGCTTTCGACCTGCTGCTGCCCGCGGCCGACCGCCCACTGGATGAGCGCGCGGAAGCACTGTTCTCGTGGTGCCAGGGCTTCCTGGGCGCGTTCGGGTTGGCGGCCGGCGCATCACCGCCGCTGTCCGAAGAAGGACAGGAAGCACTGCAGGACCTCGCACGCCTCGCGCAGGCCTCGGCCGAGAGCAGCGACGACGAGGAAGACGAGGACGCCCTGGCCGAACTGGAAGAGTTCGTCCGCGTCGCCGTCCTGCTGCTGCATGGCGACTGCGTGCTCGGGCCCCGGCATCGCCGGAGCCTGAACTGATGAAGGCCGTCGCCGGCATCGGCGCGGCGGAATTCGCCCGCCGCCGCAAGCAGTTGATGCGGCTGGCCGGCAACGACGCGATCCTGGTCCTGCCCGCCGCGTCCGAGCGCGTGCGCAGCCACGACACGCACTACCCGTACCGGCAGGATTCGGACTTCTGGTACCTCAGCGGCTTTCCCGAGCCGGACGCCGTGCTGGTGCTGGTGCCCGGCCGCAAGCATGGCGAGACGATCCTGTTCTGTCGCGAGCGCGATCCCGAGCGCGAAGGCTGGGACGGTCCGCGCGCCGGCCAGGATGGCGCGGTCAACGACCACGGCATGGACGATGCCTATCCCATCGACGATCTCGACGAGATCCTGCCCGGCCTGCTGGAAGGGCGTTCGCGCGTCTACTACCACTTCGGCCGCGATGCCGACTTCGATCTCAAGCTGATCGGCTGGGTGCGCCATGTGCGTGCGCACGTGAAGCAGGGCGCGCAGCCGCCGCACGAGTTCCTCGAACTCGGTCATCTGCTGCACGACCTGCGGCTGTTCAAGTCGAAGGACGAGATCAAGCTGATGCAGCGCGCCGCCGACATCAGCGTCGAGGCGCACCGCGCGGCGATGCGCGTGGCGCGTCCCGGTATCCGCGAGTACGAACTGCAGGCCGATCTCGAACGCGTGTTCCGCGCCAACGATGCCTGGCCGGCCTACAACAGCATCGTCGGTGCCGGCCGCAACGCCTGCGTGCTGCACTACCGCGCCAATACCGCGCAGGCGCGCGATGGCGAACTGGTGCTGATCGATGCCGGTGCCGAGTACCGCGGCTATGCCGCCGACATCACCCGTACCTTCCCGGTCAACGGCCGTTTCACCCCCGCGCAGCGCGCACTGCACGATCTGGTCGGCGAGGCCCAGCGCGCCGCGCTGGACTGCGCCCGCGTCGGCGTGCCGTACGAAGCCGGCCACGTCGCCGCGGTGGAGACGCTGACCGAGGGCCTGCTCAGACTCGGCCTGCTGAAAGGCAAGCTGGAGAAAAACCTCGCCGAAGGCACCTACCGTCGCTTCTATCGCCACAAGACCGGGCACTGGCTGGGCCTGGACGTGCACGACGTCGGCGACTACCGCATCGACGGCGAATCGCGCCTGCTGGAAGCCGGCATGGTGTTCACCATCGAGCCCGGCCTGTACATCGGCCACGATGACGAGAGCGTCGACGCGAAGTGGCGCGGCATCGGCATCCGCACCGAAGACGACGTGCTGGTCACCGCCGGCGAACCGGTCGTGCTGACCGATGCGCTGGCGCGCAGCGCCGACGAGATCGAAGCGGCGATGGCGGAGTAAGCCAGCGAGGCACTTTGCCTCGCGGCCAAGCCTTCGAGCCCCGTGCACGCACCTCGATGGTTCGTCGCCCTCCGGTGAAGCCTCGCCGTCGAGCCCGGGATCCTTGAAGGCAAGGAAATTTGCCTCGACACCTCAAGCCAAAAAGCCTCGGTGCCAGGGCGAAAAGCCGTGTCGCCAGCCGGTGGAGGTTCGCGTTCGAGGCAACCTGCCTGATCGAGTCACGGGAATGCCTCGCCATGCGAGGCAAATTTCTTGGCCATCGAACTTCGACGGCATGCGCACGCACCTCGTTGGGTCGATGCCTCACATACGTGAGGTGCTTGCGACGATCCTCGCGACAAGTACGTACGAATACGTGGCTATTGTTAGTCATTTTCTGTGGTCATCGCCTTGGATGAGCGCGTGTGACGGGGTAGCGTGACCAGGCCGTCGGAGTCGGCGGCATCACCTGACATGGAATCAAGGAGCGACAATGAGTCAGAACCTCGTAGACCTACCGATCGACGCCAGCATGCTCGATCCGCTGGATGCCGCCATCACGCAGATGGAAACCAGCCTGGCCGGCTTGATCTCGCTGACACCGGAACAGCGGCGTGGGCTGATGAAGATGGGCGAGAAGTCCGAAGCCTTCTGCCGTGCGGCGTTGAACGTGGCGCAGCAGCACAGCGGCATCATGGCGCGGGATTTCGACATCGACGCCTTCCAGCGCGATCAGCAGATCCTGGATTTGCTACGCCCTCGCATCCTGCGCATCGCACACCTGTACCAGCGCATCACCGATGCCGAGATGGCGCTGGGCAGCGACCAGATGGTCGCCGCACTGGAGGTGTATGGCGCGCTGCGGGTGGCCGGCAAGGGCAAGAGCCTGGACGAAGCCCGCCGCAACTTGGGCGCCCGCTGGCGCATGAACACACAGGAGCCGGAGAAGACGCCTGCGGAATCGGGCAGTGGCCCATAGTGTGTTGATGGAGGGTTGATGTAAGAAAGCGGCCCCGCGATGCGGGGCCGTTCTGTTTCCGGAGGGGGGGCAACGTAGCCTAGGCAAGGCCGAGCTCGGCTAGTTCGCCGAGCTCCAATCGGGACAGCGTCTCTTGGGCCGCGCCCGCTCGAACTGCGGCATCCCTTTGCCTCAAGCCAAGAGAACGTCTGCGAGCCGCCATGACTTCAGCGAGTTTGATCAATGCATGTCAAATTTTCAAACCTTAAGAGGATCATCACCAAGATTCCGCTAGGCCATCCCGGAGAGGCTCCAATTGCGCTGGTAAGTGCCCATAGCAAGCTAAACCGAGATAGGTCGCTGCTCGAGTCGCGCCCACGTACAGGTACCTCTGGAACAAGGCAGGCTGGTCCACAGCCAAATGATCGACCCCGGCGAAGAAAACGGCCTCGAATTCCAGACCCTTGATATGACGAACGTCGAATACTCGGACCTCGTTGCCGTCTCCAAGCGCCTTGCCATCTTCACATGGAATAGCTCGCAGATTCACTGCCTCCAGGCGCTTACTGAGCGCCGCCGCCATCTGCTTCACCTCTGACTCTCCGTTAACGAAGACCGCCATCGTTGGAAACAAACTGACCGTCCTCCACACGTCGATAATGCGATTCGCGATCCAGTCCGCAGCACCATCCACGTCTATCGCGTTTTCGAGAAGTATCGGCGCTACGCCGTCGTGGGTTGACTCTTGCGGCACAGAGCCAAGGGCCCTGACATCCCCGCCGAAGCTCTCAAGCAATGATGAAGAGAACTGGTTTAATCGCCGACTTTGACGGTAAACGACGTTGATCGATTTCTGCTGGATGGCCGACGATACCCACTCTAGGTGATCGCTTGACCTGATGCCTAGCCGCGTTATGCGCTGGTTGAAGTCGCCGCACGCAAAGAAAGATCGCCCTTTAAGCGTTGTCAGGCTCTCCATGCAGGCCAGCTGCAGAACCGAGAAGTCGGTCGCCTCATCAACCATGACCTGGTTCCTGAACGCATCAGATAGGTTAGGCAAGGTCTGGAAGCGTGGCGCTTCGAGCTCCCGGACTATGAATGATTGCGACAGGAGTTGACGCGCATTTCTGAGCATCAGCAGGATGATCGCGTCGACCTCTGTAGGCGAAAGATGCGATGGCGGCTGGAACTCCCCCGAGAAGAATGCGCCGACAGCCTGCCGTTCCTTACGGAAGGACCGATAGCTTTGCGGAACATCGATCACGAAGCGCTTGGACGCGTTTGAAAAGCGGCGCAAGCCATTCTGGAACGCAATCCCTTGGCCAATTTGCGTCAGAACGTCATCGGACGGCATCCTCTCGCCGAGCCAGTCACGCACTTTCGCCGCCCGAGACTCCTTGGAGACAGATCTCTTAAGATACTTGTATCGCGCCAGCGTACGGATCGCAGCAAGGTACACCTTGACAGCGCGTTGAACGTCGGTTTGCGCAACAGGAGCATCGACCTCGCTTTCATCCTCATCGAACTCCGCATCTTCATCCGAATCGTCGTCTTCGTCCTGTCCAATACTGTCGAGGAACTTGGAAAGCTGCGCGAAGATTGCTTTGTCACTGTTGTAAAGCGTGTTCCTTTCTTGCTTCAGGAACCGCTCCGTTGCCGTCTTTGCTACATCCAGTGACGACCTGATTTCGCCTTCAAGGGCATCAAGCTCACGATAGACAACCACCCATCGGTCTTCACTCCCACGTTCGACGATCGCCTGAAGTCGATCCACCAGAGCCTCATTGATACCGGTCGCTGCCGTGATTGCGATCAGCGCCCCTTCTTCCAGCTTGGACCTTACCAATCCCGCGTGATGTGTCCGAAAGGCGTCGAACCATTCCCGCGGATCGTCCAGCACTTCAGCAAGAAGATTGTCCATCGACTCCTTTAGATGGAATCGGCCACCATTCGGGCTTTTTAACACTCCGAGTGTGTTGCGCGCGAGGAAGCGCCTATACGAATCCCAAGTCTTGATTCGGTCTTCTTCGACGACTACCTGCTCATGACCAAATGCCTCCTTCAAGTATTCCTTCAGGAGATCGGATGGCGTAAACATCAGCCAGCTTTTGGCGTGGGTAAGAACACCCTCATCACCCATCAAAGCGCCTTCCATCGCATCCAGATTGTCTGGATTCAACTTCTGTCCAAGCCGCTTGATCAAGGTTGTCGTTTTGCCGGTTCCCGGAGGGCCGAGGATTATCAGCTGACTATTAACCGGCAATCGGAAGATCTCATCCTGGAATTTGTCCAGAATAGGTTGGTCGCGAAGTGCCATGGCCGTTCGCACCTGATGGGAGATGCCATGCGCAACCCCTTCTCCTGCACCGTCTGCACTGAGCAATCGGTCTAGCTCGTCCGTATCGTCGATGCCCTCCTTTGCAAGTAAACGCCGAAACGATTCTATGGTGTAGGTGCCACGCCGCTCGTGGCGATACTCATTGCGGAGAGAATCCCAAAGACCCTCTTCCTGTCTCGGATGAAGCATGGTCTTTTCTACAACGTAAAACGTCTTTACTTGGCCGTGGATCTCGACCTGACCCTCTTCGCCTACTGGAAGCGCCGCAAGCCTCCCAAAATTGGATTCGTAGCTAGCAAGCTGCCGCCCTCCAGCAAGCGTAACGCTCTCCTTTACGCCCTTCCGAGAAAGGTAGAAGGTGAACTCTCGATTGTCATCGTCAATTGCGATGACTCGGGCAATGGCCGGTTGTTTGCGCAGGACTTGATACCCATCCCGACTTTCCCTTCGGATGTCTTCCAACTGCTGAAATGCACTGCCACCTGTCAATGTATTGCCAGACGCCAAGCCATCGACCGAAGCGCCGCTAATATGACTCGACTTTAGCTCTGCTTTCCCGGAAATTTCGGTAATGACATCAAGCGCCTCTTCTGCCAAAGCATCAAACTGAAGATCTTCCATAACTTCCCTCTGCAGTAAGTATGAAACAGCCATCTATTTTTTAGGCAGACTCATGTCGCCACATGGTCAAGCGATCTTCTTGATCGTCTGTCAATTCCGAACCAGTACCCTGATCGGCCAGCCAGCGTAGCCCAGGTAAGCGAAGCGCACCCGCGGCGCTTCTTACGGAACCGTTCCGATCCCGGGGCGGCCTTCGGCGGCAGCGGGACTACGCGGGCTTCAGCTGATTTCTTCGAACGCCGGTCGCGTCAGGTTGTCGGCATCACCCTCGGTGCACCGCACTTCGTCCTCGATGCGGATGCCGCCGTACGGGCGGAAGGCATCGACGCGCGACCAGTCGACGCTGGCGGCGTGGCCGTTCTTCTTGACCTCGTCCAGCAACATGTCGATGAAGTAGAGGCCGGGCTCGATGGTCACCACCATGCCGGGTTCCAGCACGCGGGTCATGCGCAGGTAGGGGTGGCCGGCGGGGCGTTCGATGCGGCCGCCGCGATCACTGGCGGCGAAGCCCGCCACGTCGTGCACCTGCAGGCCGATCGGATGGCCCAGGCCATGCGGGAAGAATGCCGCGCTGACGCCGGTGGCGACCGCCGCTTCCGGCGACACCGTGATCACGCCAAAGTCCTTCAGGATGCCCATCAGCGTCAGATGCGCATCCACGTGCAGTTGCTTGTAGTCCACGTTCGCGCATACGCCGGCGCACATGCGCTGCTGTGCGGCGTCGACGGCGTCGATCAG
Source organism: Pseudoxanthomonas mexicana (assembly GCF_001556105.1). GTDB lineage: Bacteria > Pseudomonadota > Gammaproteobacteria > Xanthomonadales > Xanthomonadaceae > Pseudoxanthomonas_A > Pseudoxanthomonas_A mexicana_A. The sequence continues at coordinate 31,857 of NZ_LSIF01000079.1, forward strand.
CGCCTGGAACTCGCTGCCGGTGTCGTAGGCATAGGTGCGGGTGATGTCGCTGGCGTAGCCGTGGACGCTGGCGCCGGCGTCGATCAGGAAGCTGCGCAGCGGATCGGGCGCGACGCGTTGCAGTTCGGTGTAGTGCAGTACCGCGGCGTGTTCGTTGAGGCCGATGATGTTGCCGTAGGGCAGGTCATTGGCGTCCTGGCCGACCGCGGTGCAGTACGCCATGTGGATGCCGAACTCGCTCTGGCCCGCGCGGAACGCGGCCTCCGCAGCGCGATGGCCACGCACGGCCAGGCGCTGCGCCTGCCGCATCAACGCGATCTCGTAAGGCGTCTTATACGAGCGCTGGTACTCCAGGTACTGGATGACCGGTTCGGGATTGTTCGGCGTGTAGTCACCGAGCGCGCTCTGCGGCTCGCCGAGGATCGCGCTGCGCGCGGCAGGCGGCAGCAGTGCCGCCGCCTCGTCGGGCTTGCGGATGATGTGGACATCCACGTGGTCCACCCACCAGCCGCTGGGTGCATCCGGGACGACATGCCAGTAATCGAACGGCTGGTAGAAGATCACCTTCGGCCGCTGCCCGGGCGTGTACACCAGCCAGCTGTACGGCAGGCGCGTGAGCGGCAACCACGCCTTGAACTGCGGGTTGACTGCGTACGGATAGTCGCGGTCGTCGAAGACCTGCCAATGCTGCGTGCCGCTGGGCACGACGAGATGGTCGAAGCCGCCACGCGCCAGGGCTTCGTCCGCGCGCCGCTTCATCGTCGCCAGGTGGTCGGCGTACAGCGGGACCAGGTCGGTGTCGAAGGCGGCGGGTGCATTCATGGCGGCGGCTCGTACGAGAGAGTCGCTATTTTGCCGCAATCATCCCGCGCGGGCGTTGCGCAGCCGGGCACATTGCGCGCTATTCGGCCTCGGGACCGGCGTTGACCCAGTTGCGCAGGCGTTCCAGCGGTTCGCGGTCGATGGTCAGGAAACGCAGGCCGGCGAAGGCCTGCCCGGGCGTGTTCGCCGCGGCGGACCACACCAGGTGCGCGCCCACGTCGATCGGTACGTCCTGTCCGCGTGCGTCCTGCAGGTGGAAGCGCAACTGGTACAACGCGTCATCCACCACCGGTTCGGTCGCGACCAGCAGCATGCCTGACTCGGAGAGATTGCCCAGCCGACCGATGACCTGTTCGGTCATCAGGTCGAACACCGGGACCGGCTTGGGCACGGCGCGCCGGCGGGCGCGGCGGAACTCGCGCATCATGCGGCGTCTCCTGCGGGTTCGCCGCTACGGCCGGTCAGGCTGCGCAGCGCGTTGAGGGTGGCGTTCCAGGCGCGGTCGATCAGGCGGCCACGGTCCTCGGTGACCACCTGCGCCTGGCCCTTGGCCATCAGGTGCGCCAGTGTGTCCAGCGAATGCTCGCCCACGCGCTGGCCGCGCTGGTTGACGAACAGCGCATTGCCCGTGACCGGGCTGAACCACGACAGGCGCTGGCGCTGCACGTCACCCTGCTGGTTGCGGGTGAATTCGAACCACGTACCGAACGGCAGCGTGCGCAGGTAGTCGTAGCACTCCTGTTCCTGCGGCGTGCGCGGCTGGACGACCTTCTTCTTGACCTCTCCCTGGCCACCCAGGCGCGCGCGCGCCTTGAGGCGCGCGGTCAGTTCGGTGCGCGAGGTGGTCTCGTCTTCCTCGGCGCTGGACAGGCGACGCGAGATCGCGGCGGCTTCGTCTTCGTGGTAGCCCACCTGCACCAGCGATTTCTCGATCTTGCTTGCCAGCTCCGTGTTGGCGGCCTGCGACGAGGTCGTGGCGGAGACGATTTCCAGCGTGGTCTGCAGCTGGTCGGCCCATTCCGTCGACGATTCGCCATTACGAAGCTGGGTGAGCGTAAGCACGTCGGCCCAGGCCTGGCTGAGCAGCGCTTGCACGAACTTCTGCGGCTTGGCTTCGGCCATCGCCGATTCGATGGTGTCGGAGGCGCGTTGTTTGGCGATCTCCAGGCGATCCTTGCCGCGTGCGGCTTCGATCTGCCGGCGCTCGGCCAACTCGGCCTTGCGCGCCGCCGCCTGCAGGTGCTGCTGCACGTCGCGGTTGGCATCCTCGAAGACGGCTTCGTCGCCTTCGTAGGTTTCCACGACGGTCTCGACGGCCTTGTGCAGGCGCTGTACCAGGTGCGGATCGACGTCCTCGTCGCCCAGCCACGTCGCGCCGGATTCGGCGACCGTGTTGAGCAGGTCGCGCGCGGGGTGCTGCGTGCGCAGGAAGAAGTTGCGATCGCGCAGCGCCGCCTGTACGACGGGCACCTGCAGCCGCACCAGCATGTCGGCGGCCGGCGCATCGTGTTGCACTTCCCGCTCGATCTCGTTGTACAGCAGGTCGAGCAGTTCGAACGTGTCCGAATCCGCACTGGCCAGCACCGCACCGGGGCCGTGCTTGGCGCGCACTTCGGCCAGCATGAACTGCTGCAGGTCGGCCACGCTCCGGCGCGGCTGGTCCGGTGCACGCGCGGGCAAGGGTGACGCCTGCAGGGACTGCAGCATGCTGAGGACGTCGGGCGTGGGCAGCAGGCGGCGAGGCGCGGGCGCGTCGGACGTTCCGGCCGCACCGCCGCCAGAGCCGCCGCCTGAACCGCCTCCCGGATGGCTGGCCGAATGGCCGGCTGAACCGCCGCCGGGACCACCAGCCGAGGCGCCACCGGCAGTACCTGCCGGGCCACGACCGGCACCAGCCGTCGCCAGCGGGGCGATTTCGCCGTCCTGGGCAAGTGCGTCGGCCTGCAGTCCGCCGCGGCGGATGGACAGGAGCTTCTGCAGCACTTCGAACGAGCCCGCCATGTCCTGCGGCGCGCCCTCGGCAGCCGGCGTGCCGGCCGTCGGGTTGCCGGCGCTCGTGGACGCCGGCGACCCGCGTTCGTCTGCCGTCTTGCCGCCGGTGAGCGTAGCCGCGACGGCGTCCAGTTGTTCGGGCGTCAGCGTGGCCCAGTGCGATGCGCCCGCCTGGCCTTGCCAGCCGGTCATCGGTCGCGGACCGCCATCGGCTTCGTCGCGCGGTGGCCGCACGATCTCGATGGTGCGTGCGCGCCGCGGCATGTAGGCCAGGCCCGGCAGGATGCCGTCGCGCGCCAGGAACTGGTTCACCGTGTTCGCCCACTCGGTGTAGTTCGACATCACCTTGTGGTCGAAGCTGCGGTACAGCACCAGTTGCGCGTCGATCGAGAGCTCGAGGCAGGCCGAAGCGTCCTTCAGCAGGTGGCACAGGCGATGGGGCCCGAGCGGCAAGGTTTCCGACTCGTAAGCGGGACGGCAGGCGAGCACGCCGAAGCGCTGGCCCAGCATGAGGATCTGCGCATTGCCGCGTTGTTCGTGCCGGCGCGCGACTTCGCGCAGCACGATCTCCTGGTCCATCACGGCGTCTTCGACCAGGGTCAGCGTCTGGTAGTCCAGGCGCAGGGGCGCCTGTTCGCCAGCGGCAAGCGTGCTGCGGATCGCCGCCAGCTCCGACTCCAGCGCAAACATGTACTGCGGAACCAGTTCGACACGGTTCTTCTGCAGCGAACGCAGGTCGACGAAGATCTGCGTCTGCAGATGGTTGCTGCGCGCCTGCTCGGCCTGCTTGAACAACTGTTGTTCGAATTCCACCAGCATGCCGTTCAATGCGGCGACGAAATCGGTGGCGATGTGGTCGAACAGGTTCTGCAGCACGCGGCGCACGCGCGGCGGCAGCGCCGCCGACGCGATCGTGGTCGGCGCGGCAACGGACGTAGGCGGTCGTGTCGCGGTCATCGGTGCAGTGGGCTCCCCTCTGGTTGCATCATTATCACACCCCGCATCGCCTGCGCATCCGCCGGTCGTTTCGCAGCAGGGCGTAGGGGTGTCAGGTATCCAGGAAGCGCTCGATCACGTCGTTGGTGAATCGGCGGCCCAGTGCCGTGGGACGCACATGGGTGTCGGACAGTTCCAGCCAGCCCTGCTGCAAGGACTGTTCCAGTGCCGGCGCGATACTCGACACTGGCAAGCCGGTGGTGGCGATGAAGTCGGCCAGCGCGAAGCCTTCCTGCAAGCGCAACGCATTGAGCATGAACTCGAACGGCCGGCGATCGGGCGTGATGTCGTCATCACCGCCGATCGCCTGTGGGGTACCGGCGGCGGCGAGATAGGCCGCGGGATGTTTGATCTTCCAGCGGCGCAGGACCTGCTGCGTGGCGCCCAGGGTGATCTTGCCGTGTGCGCCGGCACCGATGCCGACGTAATCGCCATAACGCCAATAATTGAGGTTGTGCGCGCAGCGGCGCCCGGGTCGCGCGTACGCACTGACTTCGTAGTGCTGGTAGCCGGCATCGGCCAGCAAGGCTTGGCAGTGTTCCTGCATGTCCCAGGCGTGGTCGTCGTCGGGAATGCCCTTCGGCGGCCGCGAGAAGAACACCGTGTTCGGTTCCAGCGTCAGCTGGTAGTGCGAAATGTGCGCCGGCTGCAACGCGAATGCGCGGTGCAGGTCGTGCTCGGCCATGGCCAGCGTCTGGCCGGGCAGGGCGTACATCAGGTCGAGGTTGAAGTTGTCGAAGCCGGCATCCTGCGCCAGCTTCACCGCATGCTCGGCTTCCTGGCTGTCGTGGATGCGGCCGAGCTTCTTCAGGCTCTCGTCGTCGAAGCTCTGGATGCCGAAGCTGATACGGTTCACGCCGGCGGCACGGTAGTTCTCGAAACGCCCGTGTTCGGCGGTGCCGGGATTGGTTTCGAGCGTGATCTCCAGCCCCGGCGCGAAGCGCAGCCGGCTGCTGGCGCCCTGCAGGAAGCGGTCGATCGCCTCCGGTGGAAACAGGCTGGGGGTTCCGCCACCGAAGAACACGCTGTGCACGGTGCGGCCCCAGACCAGCGGCAGGTCGTGGTCGAGGTCGCGCAGCAGGGCGTCGACGTAGTCGTCGAATGGCAGCTCACCCTTGCCCTGGTGCGAATTGAAATCGCAGTATGGACATTTGCGCACGCACCACGGCATGTGCACGTAGAGCGACAGGGGCGGTGGGATCAGCATGGGTCAGGACAGGTCGGGCAGCCGCTGCCTGAGCCCGGCCAGCGCCTTGCCGCGGTGGCTGATGCGGTTCTTCTCGGCCAGCGGCATGTCCGCCGCGGTCTGCCCGCGCTGCGGGTCGAAGAACACCGGGTCGTAGCCGTGGCCGCCGCTGCCGCGGCGCTCGTGCAGGATGCGGCCGCGCCACTCGCCTTCGACGATCAGTGGCTGCGGGTCGTGCGCGTGGCGCAGCAGCACCAGCACGCAGTAGAAATGCGCGCCACGCTGCTCGCCGGCGACGTCCTTCAGCGCATCCAGCAGCTTGTCGATGTTGCGGTCCGCATTGCCGTGCTCGCCGGCGTAGCGCGCCGAGTACAGGCCGGGTGCGCCATTGAGCGCATCCACGCAGATGCCGGAGTCGTCGGCCAGCGCGGGCAGGCCGGTCTGCAGGCTGGCGTGGCGCGCCTTGATCAGTGCGTTCTCGACGAAGGTGGTGCCGGTCTCGTCGGCGTCTTCCACACCCAGGTCGGATTGCGCGACCAGTTCGATGCCGGTATCCGCCAGCAGGCCGCGGAGTTCTTCCAGCTTGCCCCGGTTGGAGGAGGCGAGGACGAGTTTCATCGCAGGTCAGCCCTTGGGTTGCAGCAGGTCCCAGCGGTTGCCGTAGGCATCGCGGAACACGGCGACGGTGGCATAGACCTCTTCGCGCGGCGTTTCAAGGAAATCGACACCCGCCGCGGTCATGCGCGCGTGGTCGCGCCAGAAATCGTCCGTCTGCAGGAAGAAGCCGACGCGTCCTCCGGTCTGGTCGCCGATGCGCGCGCGCTGCTCGTCCGTCGTCGCGACCGCCAGCAGCAGGTCGGTGCTGCCGTCGCCGGTCGGCGCCATCCGCACCCAGCGCTTGCCGCCGCCGAGGTCGGTGTCCTCGCGCAGCTCGAAGCCCAGCGCCTCGCGGTAATGCGCGATGGCGCGGTCGTAGTCGTCGACCAGCAGGGTCACCAGGCTCAGCAGCGCCATCGTCTCAGCCCGCCAGCGCCGCGCGCTGGGCGGCGAACAGTTCGCCAATGCCCTTCTCGCCGAGTGCGAGCAGCGCATCGAGTTCGTCGCGGCGGAACGCATGGCCTTCGGCGGTGCCCTGCAGTTCGATGAAGCCGCCGCCGTCGTTCATCACCAGGTTCATGTCGGTGTCGCAGTCGCTGTCCTCGGGGTAATCCAGGTCCAGCACCGGCACGCCACGGTAGATGCCTACCGAGACCGCCGCGACGGCGCCATGCACCACGTCGCGCTTGATCTCGTTGCGGCCCTTCAACCAGTTCACCGCGTCCACCAGTGCCACGTAGGCGCCGGTGATGGCGGCGGTACGCGTGCCGCCATCGGCCTGCAGCACGTCGCAGTCCAGCGTGATGGTGCGTTCGCCCAAGGCGCCGCGGTCCACGCAGGCGCGCAGGGTACGGCCGATCAGGCGCTGGATCTCCAGCGTGCGCCCGCCCTGCTTGCCGCGCGAGGCTTCGCGGTCGCTGCGGGTGTGGGTGGAGCGCGGCAGCATGCCGTATTCGGCGGTCACCCAGCCTTCTCCCTTGCCGCGCAGGAAGCCCGGCACCTTGTTCTCCACCGTGGCCGTGCACAGCACGCGGGTGTGGCCGAAGCTGACCAGGACCGAGCCCTCCGCGTGGCGGGTGTAGTTGCGCAGGATGCTGACGTCACGCATCTGGTCCGGCAGGCGGCCACTGGGGCGGGAGAAGGACATGGGGG
>NZ_LSIF01000008.1 GCF_001556105.1 Pseudoxanthomonas mexicana
AGCCCTTGGCAGCGTAAGCTACAAACCGACCGTCCAACATTGGGGGGTCAGTTCAATCGGCCGCCCTTTTTTTGTTCGTGCCGGGAGCGATGTCATGGTTCTCTGTGGGAGCGACGCAAGTCGCGAGCGGATGCCATCCGCGCACGCAACCCTTCCGAACATGCCTGCGATGCGTTCGCGACTTACGTCGCTCCCACAACCACAACAGCAGCGTCCCGATCACGACGTCGGCTGCAGCGCCACCACGCGCACATCGACCTCCTTGCAGGCGTCGTCCTTGCAGATGCCGTTCACCCACGCCTCGCCGTTGCCGAACATCACACCCTTGTAGTTGACCATCAGCTGCGAATACTTCTGCTGCGTGATGGCGTCGGCAATGGCTGGCGTCACGATCCTGTCGTAGTCACCCACGAAGGCGACGGCATCGATGACATTCAACGACTGGCCGTCGCGCACCGTGGTAAACGGGTAGTGCACCAGTGCGGCCACGGCCGCCGTGTCCTTCGCCGTCACGGCCTTCTGCAGCTCGCGGATCACGGCTTCGTAGCGCGTGTGGTCGCCAAGGACCTCATCGATCGCCTGGTTCACCGCCGTCGGATCATCGACGATGGCGGCCACCGGCGCTGCGGGTGAGGGGGCCGCGTCCGCCGTCTCGCCCGCAGGCGCCGGCTGCGCCGCCGGGGCGGCGGCATCGGGCGTGGCGGGCGAGCATGCCGCCAACCAGAGCGCCGCGGAGGCGGCGATCAGTTTCTTCATCGTTCGGATTCCTGGTGAGGTGGCAGACATGTGGCGACCGTCCCTCCTTGGCACGACGACCCGACTCCGGCGATGCGTCGCCATCGTAGCCACCCGCGTGGCCGCTTGCGTTCGGGAATCGTTAGGCAGGCGCCCGTGGCTCAGCTGAGGACGTCGGCCAGCAGCTTGCGTCCGACGGCCGCGGCGGCTTCCGCCTCGGGAACGGACTCGGCCGCCACACGCGCTTCGGCCTGCTGCTGCAGGTACACCGGGCAGTGCTCCATCATGTAGTCGACGTCGAACTTCATCCGCTCGACCAGGAAGTCGACGAACGCACGCACCTTCGGCGACTGCACGTGGCCGCGCGGGAACACGGCGTTGAATTCGAACTCCGGTCCGGCCCAGCCGGCCAGCACGCGTTGCAGATGGCCCTGCTCCAGGTACGGCTTCACCATCACGTCAGCGCCGACCATCAGGCCTTCGCCGCACAGCAGCGCGCCCTTCAGCGCGGCAGGATCGTTCGCCACCAGGATGGGATTGATCGGATAGTCCTGCTCGCCGTTGGCATCGCGCAGTGTCAGCGCAAAGCCGTTGCCGCGGCGGTTCTTCGGCATCGCCAGCACGCGATGGTGCTGCAGATCGTCCGGGTGCAGCGGCTCGCCGTAACGCGCCAGGTACTTCGGGCTGGCGTAGACCTGCGTGCGCAGCGTGCTCAGGCGGCGCGCGACCAGGTTGGAATCCGGCAGGCTGCCGATGCGCAGCGCCACGTCGATCTCGCCGGAGATCAGGTCGAGCGTGTCGTTGGCGAGCAGCATCTCCACGCGGATCTCGGGGTACTGCGCGTGGAACTGGCCCAGCAGGGGCGCGATCTTGTCGATGCCGATCGAATACGGCGCGGTAAAGCGGAGCCAACCGCGCGGACCGGCATGCAGCTGGCTGACCGCGCTCGCTGCTTCGTTCAACTCGCGCGCGATGCGCTGGCAGTGCTCGTAGTAGATGTTGCCGGCTTCGGTGAGGCCGAGCTTGCGCGTGGTCCGGTGCAGCAACTGCGCGCCCAGGCGCGTTTCCAGTTCCTGCACCTTGCGGCTCACCGTGGTCTTCGGCAGACGCAACACGTTGGCGGCAGCGATGAAGCTGCCCTGCTCCACCACCTTGACGAAGATCAGGGTGTCGTTGAGATCGTGACTCATCGTGAGGCTCCGGTAGACGAAGGGCATATTGGCCCGCTGACGGGATGATTATTCCCCTAAATCAGGACTAATCAAGTCCTCATTGGGGGCGTACCTTGGCACCCATCGTCCTCCACCGGGTACCGCCCCCATGCTGTTCGCCCGCTTCTTCCAGTCGCTGGAGCATCCCGAAGACACTGCCGAATCCCCGTATCCGCGGGCTTTCCGTCGCAACAAAAGCCTGCTGTTACATGACGTTTCCGGCCATGTGGCGGCGCCACGCTCCCAGCGAGGTGGTGTGCTGGGTGGCGGGCGCCGCATCGGCAAGCTGATGTCGGCTTCTGGGATTATCCCGAACACGGGAGGATTCATCCCATGAGCGGGACACTCGCCCGCCGCATTCCGACGCGTGGCGCGGCGTCCAGCCAGGACCGGGCCAACGACTCGCGGCTGCGCCTTGGTCGCTGCCAGGCGTTCGTCGCTCCACCACTCGACAGCGCGCAGGATCAGGCAACCGCACAACAGGATCCGGATATCGCCGCCGCCGTGCCGGTCGCCAGACTGCACGCCATGCCCGCTTCCCTTCCGACTGCCGCCCTGCGCTGGCTGCGTGCCGTTGCACGCACGCTGGCCGGACACTTCCGCAGGCCGGCCGACCCGTCGTCATCCTCCCCCGCGACGGGTCGGTCCGCCATGCGTCTGCCGTTCGTGCGCAAGGCCGCCGGCTTTCGCGAATTCACCCTGCCGCGGCACCTGGCCGATGGCGGCGCGCTGCGCCTGCGGGTGAAGTCGGCCGGCGTCAGCACGCGCATCGCGCCCGTCGCCGGGCGGAGGCTGCCGTGATCACGACGAAAGACGCACTGACGCCCGGTGCGCTGGTGCTGGGTGCGAGCGGCAACGTCGGTTTCGGCGTGGTCGGCGCGCTGCTCGAAGCTGGCAGCCCGGTGCTCGCCGTCGGTCGCGAAGGACCGCGCATGAGTGCGCTGGCCGAGCACTTCGAGGACGAGCCTGGCCTGCAACTGCTGCTGTCGCCATGCATCCACGACGACCGCGGTGCCGCGCGCCTGGCCGACGAAGTGCGCGAGCGCGGACGTCCGCTGCGTGCGGTGTTCGCCAGCATGGGCACGCCGCTGCAGAGCGGTCGCGTGCTGGACCGCCCGGCCTCGTTCCTGCTGGAGAAGCTCGAGGCGGACCTGATCCCGCATCTCGCCGCCGCGCGCCACCTGTTGCCGCTGCTGTCGGAAAGCCAGACCGCCGCCAACTACGTGCTGATCGGCGGGCCGTACGCGGAACGCGGCTGGTCGGGTTACGGCCACGCCTCGGTGACCGGCGCGGCGATGCGCATGCTGACCCAGGTGCTTCACGAGGAAGCGCAGACGATGGGCGTGCGCGTGCAACTGCTGTCGGTCGACAAACCGGTCTGCACGCCGGACAACGCGATCAACGCCTGCGCCGAATGGCCGAACGCGCTGGCCGTCGGACGCAGCGCGGTGTCGCTGCTGTCGCGCAACGATCGTGCATCGCAATCGATCGTCACCTGGTCGGCGCGCGACGCGAAGCCGCCGGAACAGACGGTCGCCTGCGATTTCGAGGAGGCGCTGTGGGCCGTCGCCGGTGCGCGGCGCAACGGCCGCGCCTCGGCCTGACTGTCACGCCACCGCATTCCCCACCGTCCTTGCCCTGATTCCGATCTGCCGCTTGACCTCAACCTGACTTCAGGTCGCACCCTTCCCACCCGTTTCCTCTTCTCCCCCAGAGACCACCTCCATGAACACGCACTCCTTTCCCGCTTCGCGTGCGCCGCGCCTGCTGGCGCTGGGCGCCTTCAGCATCCTCGCCCTTGCCGTGCTGGCCGGTTGCAGCGGCCAGGCCGCCGAAAACGGGGCGCCCCCACCGCCGCAGGTCAGCGTCGCGTCCGTGCCGGTCAAGTCGATCAGCCAGTGGGACGAATTCAGCGGCCGCGTCCAGGCCATCGAGCATGTCGACCTGCGTCCGCGCGTCTCCGGCTACATCGACCGCGTCGTCTACACCGAAGGCCAGGAAGTGAAGAAGGGCGATGTGCTCTTCACCATCGACGCCCGCAGCTACCGCGCCGAACTGGCGCGCGCGCAGGCCGAACTGGCGCGTGCGCGCACGCAGGCCGAACTGGGCCGCAGCGAAGCCTCGCGCGCCAAGCGCCTGGCCGACCTGCAGGCGCTGTCGACCGAAGAGTACGAACAGCGCCGCGCCAACGCCGACCAGGCGCAGGCCAACGTCGCCGCCGCGCAGGCGGCGGTGGAAACCGCCCGCCTCAACCTGGAATGGACGCGGGTGCGCGCGCCGATCAACGGCCGCGCCGGTCGTGCGCTGGTCACCGCCGGCAACCTGGTCAGCGCCGGCGATGCCGCCAGCGTGCTGACCACGGTGGTGTCGCTGGACAAGGTGCACGTGCACTTCGACGCCGACGAGCGCGCCTTCCTGCGCTACGCCGAGATGGCGCGCAAGGGCGAACGCCCGAGCGAACGCGACGGCAAGGTTCCGGTGCAGGTCGCGCTGGCGGACGAGACCGACTTCCCGCACGCGGGCACGGTCGACTTCCTCGACAACGAGGTCGACCGCAGCACCGGCACCATCCGTGCGCGCGCCGTGCTCGACAACGCCGACCGCATCTTCACCCCCGGCCTGTACGCCCGCGTTCGCCTGCTCGGCAGCGGCGAATTCAAGGCCGCGCTGGTCGACGACAAGGCCGTGCTGACCGACCAGGACCGCAAGTACGTCTACGTCGTCGACAAGGACGGCAAGGCGCAGCGCCGCGACGTACAGGTGGGCCGCATGGCCGATGGCCTGCGCATCGTGGAGAAGGGCCTGAATGCCGGCGACAAGGTCATCGTCAGCGGCGTGCAGAAGGTCTTCTTCCCCGGCATGCCGGTGCAGGCCAAGGCCGTGGCGATGGGTGCGGCTGAAGCCCCCGCCACGGCGGTCGCCATGAAGTAAGCACGGCGCCATCCCCGGCACCGCCGGGGATGGGATCCGACGCAATCCACGACTCCCACCATTGCCCTCACGGGCAGTGGCAAGCCCTTTGCACCTCCCATCCAGGAAATCCACCCATGGACTTCTCCCGTTTCTTCATCGACCGGCCGATCTTCGCCGCCGTGTTGTCGATCGTGATCTTCGCCGCCGGCCTGATCTCGATCCCGCTGCTGCCGATCGGCGAGTACCCCGAAGTGGTGCCGCCATCGGTGGTGGTGCGCACCGTGTATCCCGGCGCCAACCCCAAGGTGATCGCCGAAACCGTCGCCACGCCGCTGGAAGAAGCGATCAACGGCGTCCAGGACATGATGTACGTCAAGTCCGTCGCCGGTTCCGACGGCGTGCTGCAGCTGACCGTGACCTTCAAGCCCGGCACCGATGCCGACGAAGCCGCGGTGCGCGTGCAGAACCGCGTGGCGCAGGCGCAGGCGCGCCTGCCCGAGGATGTGCGCCGCCAGGGCGTGACCACGCAGAAGCAGTCGCCGGTCTTCCTGATGGTGGTGCACCTGATCTCCAAGGACGGCAAGTACGACTCGCTGTATCTGCGCAACTACATGCGCCTGCACGTGAAGGACGAACTGGCGAAGATCTCCGGCGTCGGCGACGCGCAGCTGTTCGGCGGCGGCGACTACGCCATGCGCCTGTGGCTGGACCCGGACAAGGTGGCCGCGCGCGGCATGACCGCCAGCGACGTGCTGCGTGCCGTACGCGAGCAGAACGTGCAGGTCTCGGCCGGCCAGCTGGGCGCCGAACCGATGCCGAACGGCAGCGATTTCCTGCTGCCGATCAATGCCAAGGGCCGTCTGGGGACGGTGCAGGAATTCGGCGACATCGTGCTGAAGGCCGGCAACGACGGCGAGATCGTCCGCCTGGCCGACGTGGCCCGCATCGAACTCGCGGCCGGCGACTACACGCTGCGTGCGCGCCTGAATGGCCAGAACGCCGCGGCCGTCGGCATCTTCCAGGCCCCGGGCGCGAACGCGCTGCAGATCCGCGACGCCGTCGTCGCCAAGATGGACGAGGTGCGCAAGACGCTGCCGCCGGGCGTGGAGATCACCTCGGTATACGACACCACGGTGTTCGTCCGCGATTCGATCACCTCGGTGGTCACCACGCTGCTGGAAGCCACCTTGCTGGTGGTGCTGGTGGTGATCCTGTTCCTGCAGACCTGGCGCGCGTCGATCATCCCGCTGCTGGCGGTGCCGGTGTCGGTGGTCGGTACCTTCGCGGTGCTGTACCTGCTGGGTTATTCGATCAATACGCTGACGCTGTTCGGCCTGGTGCTGGCGATCGGCATCGTGGTGGACGACGCGATCGTGGTCGTCGAGAACGTCGAGCGCCACATCGAACACGGCGCCACCCCGCTGGAAGCCGCGCATCTGGCGATGAAGGAAGTCTCCGGACCGATCATCGCGATCGCGCTGGTGCTGTGCGCGGTGTTCGTGCCGATGGCCTTCCTCACCGGCGTCACCGGCCAGTTCTACAAGCAGTTCGCGGTCACCATCGCCATCTCCACGGTGATCTCGGCGATCAACTCGCTGACCCTGTCGCCGGCGCTGGCCGCCAAGCTGCTGAAGTCGCACGGCGCGCCGAAGGACGGCCCGTCGCGCCTGATCGACCGCCTGTTCGGCTGGCTGTTCCGTCCGTTCAACCGCTTCTTCAACCGCAGCTCGCAGCGCTATGAAGGCGCGGTGTCGCGTGCGCTCGGCAAGCGTGGCGCCGTGTTCGCCGTCTACATCGTGCTGTTGATCGGTGCGGGCGTGATGTTCAAGGCGGTGCCGGCCGGCTTCATCCCGGTGCAGGACAAGCTGTACCTGATCGCCGGCGTGAAGATGCCGGAAGGCGCCTCGATCGAGCGCACCGACGCCGTGCTGAAGAAGATGACCAAGCTGGCGATGGAAGTGGAAGGCGTGCAGGACGAGATCGCCTTCCCCGGCCTGAACCCGCTGCAGTTCACCAACACGCCGAACAATGGCGTGGTGTTCTTCAACCTCAAGCCTTTCGGCGAGCGCAAGAACAGCGCCGAGCAGATCACGGCCGAGCTCAACCAGAAGTTCGCCGGCATCGAGGAGGGCTTCACCTTCGCCCTCATGCCGCCGCCGATCCAGGGACTGGGCAACGGCTCGGGCTGGTCGCTCTTCATCGAGGACCGCACGCGCCTGGGCTATGGCGAGTTGCAGAACGCGGTGCAGGCGTTCCAGGGCGCGGCGTCGCAGACGCCCGGCCTGGGCTTCCCGATCAGCAGCTACCAGGCCAACGTGCCGCAGCTGGATGCCGAGGTCGACCGCGTGAAGGCCAAGGCGCAGGGCGTACCGCTGACCGAACTGTTCGACACGCTGCAGACCTATCTCGGCTCGGCCTACGTCAACGACTTCAACATGTTCGGCCGCACCTGGCAGGTCATCGCGCAGGCCGACGGCCAGTTCCGCGACGACGTCGAGGACATCGCCAACCTGCGCACCCGCAACGCCAACGGCGAGATGGTGCCGATCGGCAGCATGGTCAGCATCAAGCAGACCTATGGCCCGGACCCGGTGATCCGCTTCAACGGCTATCCCGCGGCCGACCTGCTGGGTGAAGCCGACCCGCGCGTGCTGTCGTCCGGCGAGGCGATGGCCAAGGTCACCGAGCTGGCGCAGCAGGTGCTGCCGACCGGCATGGGCATCGACTGGAGCGACCTGAGCTACCAGCAGGCCACGCAGGGCAAGGCCGCGCTGGTGGTATTCCCGCTGGCCGTGCTGCTGGCCTTCCTGGTGCTGGCCGCGCTGTACGAAAGCTGGACGCTGCCGCTGGCGGTGATCCTGATCGTGCCGATGACGCTGCTGTCGGCGCTGGCCGGCGTGTGGCTGGTGGGCGGCGACAACAACGTGTTCGTGCAGGTGGGCCTGGTGGTGCTGATGGGCCTGGCGTGCAAGAACGCCATCCTGATCGTCGAGTTCGCCCGCGAACTGGAGCTGCAGGGCAAGGGCATCGTCGAGTCAGCGCTGGAATCCTGCCGCCTGCGCCTGCGTCCGATCATCATGACGTCGGTGGCCTTCATCGCCGGGACCGTGCCGCTGGTGCTGTCCAGCGGTGCCGGCGCCGAGGTCCGCTCCGTCACCGGCATCACCGTGTTCGCCGGCATGCTGGGCGTCACCCTGTTCGGCCTGTTCCTGACGCCGGTGTTCTACGTGGCCTTGCGCAAGCTGGCCAACAAGCCGCTGGTGTCCCACGCCCCTGTCGCCGACACGGCGACGACACACGCCTGATCCACTCCCCTTACCCAACGAGGTCATGCCATGAACACTTCTTCCAAGATCGCCCTGGTCACCGGCGCCACCCGCGGCATCGGTCGCGAAACCGTCCGCCAGCTGGCCGAGGCCGGCGTACACACCCTGCTGGCCGGCCGCAGCCGCGACAAGGCGGTCGAAGCCGCGCTCGACCTGCAGTCGCAGGGACTGTCGGTCGAGGCCATCGCGCTCGACGTCACCGATGCGGCCAGCATCGCCGCCGCGGTCAAGGAGGTCGAGCAGCGCCACGGGCGGCTCGACATCCTGGTCAACAACGCCGGCATCCTGGTCGACGACGCCAGCAAGGGCGTCGCCGGCCAGTCGCTCGACACGTGGCGCACCACCTTCGACACCAACCTGTTCGGCGTGATCGAAACCACGCAGGCGTTCCTGCCGCTGCTGCGCAAGTCCACGGCCGGCCGCATCGTCAACGTGTCCAGCCTGCTGGGCTCGCTGTCCGAGCACCAGAATCCGGCCTCCTTCATCTACGAGTTCAAGGGCGTGCCGGCGTACAACGTCTCCAAGAGCGCGGTCAACGCGTGGACCATCCATCTGGCCCACGAGCTCAAGGACACCGGCATCAAGGTCAACACGATCCATCCGGGCTACGTGCAGACCGACATGAACAAGGCCGGCGACCAGCAGAACGGCGAACTGTCCGTCCCCGAAGGTGCGCGCACCAGCGTGCAGCTGGCGCTGATCGACAACGACGGCCCCACCGGCGGCTACTACTACTTCGACCAGGTGCTGCCATGGTGATGCGTCCACTCGTCCTCGGCGTCGCCGCCGTGCTGCTGGCCGGCTGCGTCACCGTGGGTCCCGATTACGTGGCGCCGCAGACCGCGCCCGCCACGTTGCAGCACGTGGCCTCAGTCGACTACGTCGGCGACCATCCGGTCGCCGCGTGGTGGGGCCAGTTCGACGACCCGGTGCTGGACCAGCTGGTGCGCGAATCGCTGCTGGCCAACCTGGACCTGCGCATCGCGGTTTCG
Source organism: Pseudoxanthomonas mexicana (assembly GCF_001556105.1). Taxonomy (GTDB): domain Bacteria; phylum Pseudomonadota; class Gammaproteobacteria; order Xanthomonadales; family Xanthomonadaceae; genus Pseudoxanthomonas_A; species Pseudoxanthomonas_A mexicana_A. The sequence goes on from NZ_LSIF01000008.1 coordinate 9,178, forward strand.
CGCGTCAACGAAGCCCGTGCGGTGTTTTCCGAGCGGCGCCTGGGCCTGGCGCCGCGCGTCACGATGGGCGTGGAGGGCACGCGCAGCAAGCAGCCGGTCGAAGGCCAGGGCCGCGTGGAGACGGACAGCTACTCCGCCGGCTTCGATGCGGCGTGGGAGCTGGACCTGTTCGGCCGCGTGCGCCGCAACGCCGAAGCCGCGCATGCGGACCTGCAGGCGCAGCGCAACGACCTGCAGGCCATGCAGGTCACCGTGGCGGCGGAAGTGGCGCGCAACTACTTCGAGCTGCGCGGCACGCAGAAGCGGCTCGACGTCGCACGGCGCATCCTGCAGACGCTGGGCGAGACCCAGCGCCTGACCGAATCGCGCTTCGACCTCGGCGCCGGCAGCCAGCTGGACGTGCAAAGCAGCCTGGCCCGCGTGCGTGCGGTGGAAGCCGACGTGCCGCTGCTGGAGGCGGTCGAAGGCCAGTCGCGCCATCGCCTGGCCGTGCTGGTCGGCAAGCGTCCGGGCGAACTGGATACCCTGCTCGCCCCGCGCGAAGCGCCCGCGTTCGCCAAGGCGTTGCCGATCGGCGACACCACCGGCCTGCTGCGCCAGCGACCGGACGTGCGCGCCGCCGAGCGTCGGCTGGCGGCGGCCACGGCCCGCGTCGGCGTCGCCACGGCGGATCTGTTCCCCCGTGTCAGCCTGCGCGGCTTCATCGGCTTCCTGTCGGGCGGTTGGGGCAACCTGGTCAACGGCGACAACCGCGCCTGGCAGGTCACGCCGTCGATCAGCTGGGCCGCATTCGACATGGGCAGCGTGCGTGCGCGCCTGCGTGCCAGCGAAGCGCAGGCCGATGGCATCACCGCGCAGTACGAGAAAGCCGTGCTCGGCGCGCTGGAGGACACGGAGAACGCGTTGCTGTCCTACGCCAAGCAACAGGCGCAACTGAAGATCCGGCTGGAGCAATCCACTGCCGCCCGCCGCGCGGCGGAACTGGCCGAGATCCGATATCGCGCCGGCTCTTCGGACTTCCTGACCCTGCTGGACGCGCAACGCACGCAGTTGGCCGCCGACGACGCACTCGCGCAGGCGGAAGCCGGTGTCAACGTCGGCGTCGTGGCGATCTACAAATCGCTGGGTGGCTGGGGCGAGCAGGACGTGGCGCCGGCAATGGCCGCACTGCCCTGATCCGTCACGCCTTCTTTGCGTCGACGCCCTGCATGCTGCGCCCACGGGCGCAGCCTCCCGATCGAGTGTCATCCGTGCCCGCTGCGCACCTTCTTTACGACGTTGCCGTCCACCATCGCCCGTTTCCGTTTCCGCGCATCGCGTCCCGGCTTGCGCTGGGTGCGCTGATGGCCGTGGCCAGCACGCAGGCCCTCGCGGCCGGGCCACGCAGCGCCTGGTACGTGCAGGGCGGGGCCGCCGAAGACGCGCAGTCGCTGACGGTCGGCGCCAGTCGCGACTGGCGCTGGCAAACGCAGTACCGCTACGGCCACGTCAGTGGCCAGTGGCAAGGCGAAGTGGGGCGCTGGCACAGCGACAGCGAGGACAGCACGCAGGTGGGCGTGAGCCCGGCGCTCCACTGGCGTCCGAACGGGTGGAGCGACGGCTGGTTCGTCGAAGGCGGCATCGGCGTGAACGTGATCTTCCCCAGGTACGACACGCGCGTAAAAGCCTTCAGCACCACCTTCAACTTCGGCGACCACGTCGCGCTTGGCAAGCGCTTCGGGCACAACGACCAGCATGAGTGGTCGGTGCGCTTCCAGCACTTTTCCAACGCCGGCATCCAGCGACCGAACCCCGGCGAGAACTTCCTGCAGTTCCGCTACACGCACCGGCTCTGACGCGTCAGCGCAACGGCGCCGCCATGATCAACGGCGACAGGTCGTAGCCCATCGCTTCGGCCTTCGCTTTCAGCTGCTCGAACCGCGCGCGGTCCATGGTCGGCTCCCGCGACAGGATCCACAGGTATTCGCGGTCCGGCCCGCCCACCATCGCCCACTGGTAGTCCGGGTCCAGCGCGATCACCCAGTAGTCGGCCCAGACCATCGGTACCCAGGACAGCCAATCCGGTGCGAACCGTACTTCCAGCCGACCCGGGTGCCCCTGGACGGGACGGGCGACGCCCTGGGACTGGTCCATGCTGCCGTCTTTCGTCTTGCACGCGTTGAGCACGCCGATCTTGCCGGGCGTATCCAGCGAGTAGCGGGCGGTGATGTCGCCCACGCACTGCCGCTGGAAGAACATGGGCAGGTGCGCGATCTCATGCCACTGCCCGGCATAGCGGGAGATGTCCAGTTGCGGCACCGACGTGACCGGCTCGGCCGCGTGTGCGGACAGCGTTGCGCAGGCCATCAATGCGATGGAGGAAAGACGGGTCAGGCATAGGCGGCTCATCGGTCGCTCCCGGGCGATTGAATGGACGGACGACATACGTTCCAGACAGAGAAGCGGATGCACCCTACGCTGGAGTGCATCCGCTTCGTGCCACACACGCGGGCAAGGGGGATCAGCGCGAGGCGAGGGTCAGGCCACTGGCCTCGACGGACTTCACGCCCTTGATCTGCTTGGCGACGGCCACGGCCTTGTCCTTCTGCGCCTTGCTGGCCACGGCGCCCGACAGCGTCACCACGCCATCGACGGTCTCGACCTTGATGTCGAGGCCCGATACGTTCTCGGTGGCCAGCAGATCCGCCTTGACCTTGGTGGTGATCCAGGTATCGGTCACCGGCTGGTTCGAATCGTTCTGTGCGTTCTCTTCCGGCTCGTTCGGCGGGTTGTCGGCCAGCACGTGGGCGGAGGAAAAAACCAGGGCCGTCGTCATCGCGGCGACCAGCAGCGAACGGGTGCGTACATGATGCATGGCGGTTCTCCTTCGAGGTAGTGACGTGGAGTCTCGGCGCGCGTCCGTACAACACGCGTGAAAACGCATCGCTTGTTCAGGGTCGCGTTGCACGGGGTTCATGCACGTGCACGCGTGATCAACATCCTGCGTCGACGTAAGATGCCCGTGTCTTCCCGGAACGCGCACCCATGCCCGCCCCACTGAACGTCGCGCTGGTTGGCTATGGCTTCGTCGGCAAAGTCTTCCATGCACCGCTGATCCAGGCGACCGACGGCCTGGTACTGCACACCGTGGTATCCCGCGATGCCGGCAAGGTGCACGCCGACTGGCCCGGCGCGCTCGTCACGCCGGAGACGCAGCACGCGTTCGCCGATCCCGCCGTGGATCTCGTCGTCATCGCTTCACCGAACGCATCGCACGCCACGCTGGCGATCGCGGCACTGGCGCGCGGCAAGCATGTGGTGGTGGACAAACCCTTCACGGTGACACTGGAGGAAGCCGCGGCCGTCGTCGATACCGCGCGGAACGCCGATCGCGTGCTCAGCGTGTTCCAGAACCGCCGCTGGGATGCGGACTTCCTGACCGTGCAGCGATTGATCGCCGATGGCGAACTCGGCCGCGTGGCGGAGTTCCATTCGCACTTCGACCGCTTCCGGCCCGTCGTGCAGGACCGCTGGCGTGAACGCGACGAGCCGGGCGGCGGGCTCTGGTACGACCTCGGCCCGCATCTGCTCGATCAGGCGGTGCAACTGTTCGGGCTGCCACAGGCGATCACCGCCGACATCGCGCGGCTGCGCGACGGCGCGCTGGCGGCGGACTACTTCGACGTCACGCTGCGCTACCTGCATCACCGCGCCATCCTCCACGCCGGCACGCTGGTCGCCGGCAATGGCCTGCGCTTCGCCGTGCATGGAACGCGCGGCAGCTACCTCAAACATGGGCTGGACGTGCAGGAAGACCAACTGCGCGCCGGCGTGGTGCCAGGTTCGGCGGGCTGGGGCGTGGATGCGCGCGCCGGTGAACGGGTGCATGAACGCGACGGGCGCGTCAGCGCCGAGGTCGCCCATGCCGAAACCGGCGACTATCGCCACTACTACGCGGGCATCCGTGATGCGATCCTGCATGGGCGGCCCGTGCCAGTGACGCCGCAACAGGCCATCGACGTCATGCGCCTGATCGAGCTTGGCCTGCAAAGCAGCGAAGAACGACGGGAAGTTCCATTCGCCTAGCGCGACCCTTCACGCCAATGCGTGTCCCCGGTAGGTCTTGTGGTGCGCCATCGCCAACATGGCGTGGTCTTCGTGCGTATCGCCATACGCGTGGATCGCGGCGTAGGTTGTGCGATCGCAGAGTGCATGTACGCGACGCACTTTCTCGTCGCCGACGCATTGCGCGCCGGCGTAGCCCGTGATGCGTCCATTGCGCTCGGCCAGCACCGAACACGCCAGTTCGACGCCCTGTGCCTCACACCACGGCAGCAGGTAGGCATCCAATCCTCCGGACACCACGATCACGCGATCCCCTCGCTCGCGATGCCACGCCAATCGCGCCATGGCATCCGGCCGCAGCACGCCAGGCAGGATATCGCGGGCGAACGTCGCCCCCAGCGCGTGCACCCTCGCCGCCTCCACGCCACGCAATCCCACCTGCACGATGCTCGCCCGCGTCGGGTTGCCCCCGATCCAGCCACGTCGATAGCCGAACACCACCGGCGCCAGCAGCACGCTCCCGGCCAGCAGCCGCGGGCGCGCCACCGCGTAGCGCATGAAATCGGGGAACGTCTCGCGCGTGGTCAGCGTGCCGTCGAAGTCGAACAGGGCGAGGTCGGGCATGGCGTCCGACTCAGTTGCGCGCAGGAGCTTCCTGCTGCAGTTCTTCCGCCAGCATCTTCTGCATCTCCGGCACCAGCGTCCCGATGCGGGACTGCATGGCCTGCATCGTATGCTGCATCACCAGCGGCATCTTGTCGATCACGGCCTGGCCGCCCGGTGTCCGGTAGAACACCAGCATGCTCTGCACTTCGTCCTCGGTGAACGACTTGCCGTAGATGTCGACGTACATGGGCGCCAGGACATCCCAGGACAGCTCCTTCTTCATCAGTTCCATCATGCGCGTACTGAGTCGCGTAACTCGCACTTCTTGTTCGGCAGTGATCGTCTCACCGAACGCCTGACGCATCGAACCGGCGTACATGGCATCCATCTGGGCATACACCTGGTCGAGCATCTGTCTGGTCTTGGTGACCTCCAGCAACTCGCGCACCGAGGACTCGCTCGCGGGCGCCGCGGAAGCCGAGAAGGCCGGCGACATCACGACGAACAGCAGGCACAGCATCCATTTCTTCATATCGATCTCCTTCGGTAGTGGGCAGGAACGGGGGCGTCCCGTTCAGAGCCTGCGCAGGATATCCGCACGCTGGCGTTCGTGCTCGCCCTGGGTGATGGCGCCCTTGGCGAACAGATCGTCAAGGCGTTGGAGCCGCGTCTCCGTCGTGAGCGGTGGCGGCGACGCGGCCCGCGAACGACGGATCAGGAACCAGGCCAGGCCGCCGATGGCGCATACCGGCAGGACGAAGAACAGGAACAGGATGATCCAGTGCCAGAGGCTGATGCCGCCCATGCACACACTCCTTATGTGTCCGGCTCCCTGCCGGTCACCGCGATTCTAGCCACGATGGCCCGCTGCCGCGACCGCTCAGTCAGCCGATTCCAGCAAACGCGCACCCGGCCCCTCTTCGCCGAGCTCGTCCCACGGATTGCGCAGCGGGCACACCTTCAGCGACAGGCAGCCGCAGCCGATGCAGCCGTCCATCTGGTCGCGCAGGCGGGTCAGGCTGGCGATACGCGCATCCAGCGCTTCGCGCCAGCGCGCGGAAAGCCTCTTCCAGTCGGAAGCGGTAGGCGTGCGGTTCTCCGGCAGCGACGACAGGGCGGCCTGGATTTCCGCCAGCGGAATGCCGGTGCGCTGCGCGACCTTGATCACCGCCACACGGCGCAGCACCTCGCGCGGATAGCGACGCTGGTTGCCGGTGTTGCGCCAGCTGTGGATCAGGCCCTTGGCCTCGTAGAAGTGCAGCGTGGACACCGCCACACCGGCGCGCGCAGCGACCTGGCCGACGGTGAGTTCCGTTTCGATGGGAGGATGCTGTTTTCCCGGCATGGCGCATTGACCTCAAGAATGGTTGAGGTTCTGCCCTGCCCTTCCTGTTCCCGCAAGCCGCTTCCCGATGTCCGATCCCCTGCACCTGGCGCTGCTGTACGGCAGTACGCGCGAAGGCCGCTTCTGCGACACCGTGGCCGACTGGCTGCGGACACAGTTGGATCGGCGCAACGACTACACGGTCGATGCCATCGACCCCGCCCTGCTCGACCTGCCGCATCGCCATGGTGGTGCACCGGGCGCGGACCTGGTGAATCTGCAGCAACGCATCTGGCGCGCCGACGCCTTCGTCGTGGTGGTACCGGAGTACAATCACGGCTATCCCGCCGCGCTCAAGCACATGATCGACCTGGTGGCCTCGCACTGGCAGGCGAAACTGGTCGGCTTCGTCGCGTATGGCGGGCTCAGTGGTGGCGCACGCGCCGTCGAGCAGTTGCGGCAGGTGTTCAGTGGCCTGCATGCCACGCCGGTGCGCGACGGCGTGTACTTCGCGCAGGCCCGGGACCGGTTCGACGGCATGGGCCTGCCCCGCGACACCGACGCCAGCGCACGCGCCGCACGCCGCATGCTGGACCAGCTCGCCTGGTACGGCCATGCGCTCCGCCAGGCCCGCGCGGCCTGGCCCTATCCCGCCGGCTGAGCCGGTACGTTTCCCCCGGCGCGCCCGTGCGCGCCCACGATGGACCGACCGATGTTCCGATTCTTCGAAACCCGCATCAACCCGTATCCGAAGGGCGAGCCCACCACGCCGCCGCGGACGCTGCTGCCGTTCCTGCTGCACTACTCGCGCCCCCTGCTGCCCTGGCTGGTGGTGATGTCGGTGCTGACCGGCGTGATCTCGGCGCTGGAAATCACCTTCTTCGACTACATGGGCCAGCTGGTCGACTGGATGGGTAGCACGGGCCGCGACAGCTTCATGCAGGTGCACGGCGAGAAACTGTTGTGGATGGGCCTGCTGGTGGTGGTCGCCTATCCGCTGCTGGTGCTGGTGCAGTCGCTGGTCATCCACCAGACGATCTTCGGCAACTACCCGATGATCGCCCGCTGGCTGTCGCACCGTTACCTGCTGCGGCAGAGCGTCGGCTTCTTCCAGGACGAGTTCGCCGGCCGCATCTCGCAGAAGGTCATGCAGACCGCGCTGTCGATCCGCGAGACGGTGATGAAGCTGATGGACGTGTTCGTCTACGTCGTCGTCTACTTCGTCGGCACCGTGGTGCTGGTGGCGCAGGCCGACATCTGGCTGGTGCTGCCGCTGGTGGTCTGGCTGGTCAGCTACCTGCTGCTGGTGTTCCATTTCGTGCCGCGCCTGCAGACGGTGTCGATGGCGCAGTCGGACGCGCGCGCGCAGATGACCGGCCGCATCGTCGACAGCTATACCAACATCCAGACCATCAAGCTGTTCGCCCACACCATGCGCGAGCAGGACTACGCGCGCAACGCCATGGACGAGTTCATGGTCACCGTGCACGCGCAGATGCGCCTGGTCACCCAGCTGACGGTCGCCCTGCACACGCTCAACGCCTTCCTGCTGGCCAGCGTGGCGGGCGTGGCGATCTGGGCGTGGCTGCAGTCGTCGATCTCGATGGGCGCGATCGCCGTCGCCATCGCGCTGGTGATGCGTATCCGCTCGATGTCGGACTGGATCCTGTGGGAAGTGGCCGGCCTGTTCGAGAACATCGGCACGGTCGAGGACGGCATGGGCACGCTGGCGCAGCCGCTGGCCATCGCCGATGCGAAGGACGCGAAGGACCTCGCCGTCACCCAGGGCGAGATCCGCTTCGACCACGTCCAGTTCCACTACGGTCGCGAGGCCAAGGTGATAGACGACCTGTCGCTGGTGATCAAGCCGGGCGAGAAGGTAGGTATCGTCGGCCGCTCCGGCGCGGGCAAGTCGACGCTGGTCAACCTGCTGCTGCGCTTCTACGACGTGGAAGGCGGGCGCATCCTGATCGACGGCCAGGAGGTTTCGCACGTCACCCAGGAATCGCTGCGCCGGAACATCGGCATGGTCACCCAGGACACGTCGCTGCTGCACCGCTCGATCCGCGACAACATCCGCTATGGCCGCCCCGACGCGACCGAAGCGGAACTGTTTGAGGCGTCACAGCGCGCGCATGCCGACGACTTCATCCAGGGCCTGACCGATGCCAAGGGCCGCAGCGGCTACGACACGCAGGTGGGCGAGCGCGGCGTGAAGCTGTCCGGCGGCCAGCGCCAGCGCGTGGCGATCGCCCGCGTGCTGCTGAAGGACGCGCCGATCCTGGTGCTGGACGAAGCGACGTCGGCGCTGGATTCGGAAGTCGAGGCCGCCATCCAGGAGCAGCTGTATACGCTGATGGAAGGCAAGACCGTCATCGCCATCGCGCACCGCCTGTCGACGATTGCCGTGCTCGACCGCCTGATCGTGATGGACGGCGGCCGCGTCATCGAGAGCGGCAGCCATGAAGAGTTGCTGGAACAGGATGGCCTGTATGCGGCGCTGTGGCGTCGCCAGTCCGGCGGCTTCATCGGCGTGGATCTGGAAGACGCGGACGCGTAACGATAGACATAGGGTGGGCCTTGGCCCACCGTCGCCGTGCCGGAGCGCTCGCGATAGATGACATTGCAGTGATGGTGGGCCAAGGCCCACCCTGCGAGGCTTCTCTCGGCATGAAAAAAAGCCGCCGGCTACCCGGCGGCTTTTTCTTTGCCATGCAAACTTCAGGACAGCCAGTCGCGCGCCTTCGCCTTGTTGGCGTACCACAGCAGGAACAGCGCGATCACCACCAACACCGCCGGCATCACCAAGCCGACGGGGCCATATGCAGACCATGCGGGTGTCACCACGAAGGCGCCGATCACCTGCACCAGCAGCGCGACCAGCGACAGCAGGAACATCGTGCTGGCCCAGCGTTTCTTCAGCAGCAGTCCCATCCCGCCCAGCACGCCGGCGAACACCGCCACCGCGAACGCCACGTTGATCCAGCCCGGCGTCCCTTCGTATACCTGCCGCTGCGGCTCGGTCATCAACGCCAGCTGTTCGCTGGACATGCTCATCTGGATGTACCACATCGCCACGCCGATCAGGTTCCAGACCAGCGCGAACACCGCGATGATCCAATAGCCTACCGAGCGCTTCGTACCTGTCGTGGTCGTCATCTCTCCCCTCCCCAGGGTCATGGTGGAACCGGGAGGGAGCATAGCCCCGCGTGCCGCGATACGGGCGTTACGGTCTGCGCAGCGTCAGGCCTCGTCCTGGCCCCACGCCGCCACGTCGACCGCGCCGTCTTCATCCACGTTTACCCTGACTTCGATGGGCTTGCAGCAGACGTGGCAGTCTTCGACGTACTGCTGATCGCCGGCCGAGTCGTCCACCACCAGGGTGATGGTTTCGCCGCAGTACGGGCAGTCGATGTCGGCGGTCGGCAGATGCGCCATCAGGCCGTACCCAGTGCGGTCACCGTGGCGATGCGGTCCATCCACAGGTAGTGCGCCACCTGCGGGCGGCGCCGATCATCGATGCGAACCACGGCGTTGAAGCCTTCCTGGCCGTCCGCATCGCGAAACACCTGCACGGCGGGCCGCACCGCAACGGTGCCGGTGATGGTGCCGCCATCGTTGAGGTCGAGCCGCACGACGGCTTCGTCCGGGAGTTGCTGGATCATCGCCTCCATGCGGGCGATGTCGTCCTGCTGCGTATACAGATGCGGGGGCGCCTCGGTCATGACCGACCTCCGTGCTTGCCTGCGGTCACGCTACCTCCGCCCCGGTAACAACGCGTGAACGCATCAGCGCAGCAGCCGCAGGACGTCCTCGGCCACCGCTTCCGACGATGCCGGATTCTGTCCTGTCACCAGTCGGCCATCGGTCACCACATACGACTGCCAGACTGCACCACGCTCGTAGCGCGCGCCGTTCTTCCTGAGTTCGTCCTCCAGCGAGAACGGCACGACGCCGGTCAGGCCAACCGCCGCTTCTTCTTCGTTGCTGAATCCGGTCACGCGCTTGTCCTTCACCAGCGGTTCGCCGAGCGCACCGCGCGTGTGGCGAAACACAGCAGGGCCGTGGCACACCGCTGCGACCGGCTTGCCGGCGGAGAACGCCCGCTCGACCAGACGGATCGAATCCGCATCCTCGGCCAGATCCCATAGCGGCCCATGTCCGCCGGGATAGAACACCGCGTCGAAGTCGCTGTCCACCACGTCCTTCAGCCGCTGCGTGGTCGCAAGCGTCGCCAGCGCCTCGGCGTCCTCGTTGAAGCGCACGGTGGCGGCGGTTTGCGCATCGGGCGCATCGCTCTTCGGGTCCAGCGGCGGCTGGCCGCCCTTCGGTGACGCCAGTACGAGGTCCGCGCCCGCGTCCTTGAACACGTAGTACGGCGCGGCGAATTCCTCCAGCCAGAACCCGGTCTTGTGCCCGGTCTCGCCGAGGCGGTCGTGCGAGGTCAGCACCATCAGGATCTTCATCGGCGGCTCCTCCTGTCGAAGCCGCCACCCTAGCGATGCCCGCGATAAGACCGGGTGATATCAGTCCTGCTTCTTGACCGCGTGGCCGCCGAATTCGTTGCGCATCGCCGACAGCAGCTTGTCGGCGTAGGAATCGTGTTCGCGCGACCGCAGGCGTTCCAGCAGCGACATCGTGATGACGGGCGCCGACACGTCCAGGTCGATCGCCTCGGCCACGGTCCAGCGGCCCTCGCCGGAATCCGGGACGTACGGCGCGAGGCCGGCCATGTCCGGGTTCTTGTTCAACGCATTGGCGGTCAGGTCCAGCAGCCACGAACGTACCACGCTGCCGTGGCGCCAGATCTCCGCGAGCGCGCCCAGGTCGAAGTCCATCGCCTCCTTCTTCTTCAGGATGGCGAAGCCCTCGGCGTAGGCCTGCATCATTCCGTACTCGATGCCGTTGTGGATCATCTTGGCGAAGTGGCCCGCGCCGCTCGGCCCCACGTGGCCCCAGCCCGTCTCCGGCGTCGGCGCCAGCGTGGCGAACACCGGGCGCATCGTGTCCACGGCATCGGCGTCGCCACCGATCATCAGGCTGTAGCCCTCGGCCAGGCCCCACACGCCACCGCTGGTGCCACAGTCGACGTAGCGGATGCCGGCGTCGGCCAGCTCGTCCGCGCGCCGCTGGCTGTCCTTGTAGTTGGAATTGCCGCCGTCGATGACGATGTCGCCGGCCGACAGCAGTGGGCGCAGCTGGGCCAGCGTGTCGTCGACCACCTGCCCGGCCGGCACCATCAGCCACACCACGCGCGGCGACGGCAGCGCGGAGACCGCATTCTGCAGGTTCGCGTGCGGGACGATGCCGCGCGCTTCGGCCTGCTGGCGGGCCGCGTCGCCCGGGTCGTAGCCGCGCACGGCGTGCCCGCCGCGCACCAGCCGTTCGGCCATGTTGGCGCCCATGCGCCCCAACCCGATCATTGCCAGTTCCATGTGTACTCCCGTGGATTCAAATCGAAGAAGAACGTGGGCGCCATTGTCCGCCACCGGGCGTAGGCGTGCGTGCAGGCGCGTGCGCGAACAGGCCACGCGTCACGCGGTGGTCAGCCAGTCGCGCAGCACCGCCGCGGTTTCCTGCGGCACTTCCATCGGCGGCAGGTGGCCGCACTGCGCGAATACGTGCAGCCGCGCGCCGGGAATGCGTTCGTGCATCAGCCGGGTCTCCTCCGGCAGCGTCATGCGATCGTCCTCGCCAACGCCGAGCAAAGTCGGCACCGCGATGGTGGGCAGCAGCGGTTCCGAATCCGGACGCTCGATGATGGCCCGCTGCTGGCGCAGGAATGCCTGCAGGCCCACGCGCTGCGCCATCGCCATGACCTCCTCGCCCACCGCACTGTCCACGCGGCTGTCATGCACCAGCTGCGGCAGCAGCTTGCGGGTGACGCCGGCGAAGCGGCCGGCTTCCGCCATGGCCAGCCCTGCTTGCCGCACCAGCCTCCGCTTGGGCGGGTCCAGCCGCGCGCTGGTGTCCAGCAGCGCGAGCTTCGCCACGCGTTGCGGTGCCTGGCGCAGGATCTCGAATGCCACATATCCGCCCATCGATAGCGCCGCCAGCGCGAACACCGGCGGTGCCGACGCCAGGACCCGCGCCGCCATGCCGGCTACAGTGTCGTCGCGGGTCAGGTCGGCCTGCTGCACGGTCGCGACATCGGCCAGCGCCGTGGCAGGATCGCGCCACAGGCGCGCGTCGCACAGCAGGCCGGGCAGCAGGAGCAGGGGGAGCGACGCCATGTGCGTAGTGTAGTAGCCCGACTCCCGACTGACCGGCGGTCGTCGCCCACGGTCCGTTCCACATCCGCAACACGCCGACGCACGTAAGCTCGTCCTCGTTCCCCACGAGGCGCCCCATGCATGTCCTGATCACCGGCGGCACCGGCTTCATCGGCCACGCCCTGTGCGACCACCTGCTGCAGGCCGGCCACACGCCGACCGTGCTGACGCGCGATACCGGTGCCGCCCGCACGCGGTTGCCCGCCGCCGCGCGTGTGCTGGCGAGTCTGGACCAGGCGCGCGACGTGGAGGCGGTGGTCAACCTGGCGGGCGAACCGCTGATGGCCGGCCGCTGGAATGGGACGCGCAAGGCCGAGTTCCGCCGCTCGCGCCTGGAGACGACGCAGGCGCTGATCGCCTGGATGGCGCGGCAGTCGGTGCGCCCGCGCGTGCTGGTTTCTGGCTCGGCGATCGGCTACTACGGTCCGCGTGACGCTGAGGCGCTGGACGAATCCGCGGCACCTGGCGACGACTTCGCCGCGCAGCTGTGCCGCGACTGGGAGACCGCGGCGATGCAGGCCGAGGGCCTGGACGTACGCACCTGCCGCGTACGCATCGGCATCGTGCTGGGCGCCGACGGGGGCGCGCTGGCGAAGATGCTGCCGCCGTTCCGCCTGTGCGCGGGCGGTCCGATGGGCGACGGCCGCCAATGGATGAGCTGGGTCCACCGCGACGACCTGGTGCGGATGATCGCGTGGCTGCTGGACACCGACCGTGCGGGCGGCGCCTACAACGGCACCGCGCCGGCACCGGTGACCAACCGCGACTTCGCACGTGCGCTGGGCAGGGCCCTGCACCGCCCCACCGTGCTGCCGACGCCGGCCTTCGTGCTGAAGGCGGGGTTCGGCGAGATGGCGCAGCTGTTGCTCACCGGCCAGCGCGTGCTGCCGGCGCACGCGCTGGCGGAAGGATTCGAATTCGGATTTCCTACGCTGGAAGCGGCACTGACGGACCTGCTTCGATAGTGCTCCTCCACGTATCCTGATCGCCACGCACGACCTGCCCTCATGGCGTCCCTCGAACCCTACCGCCCGGAAGGTGCCACTGCGCTACCGCGGCCGCTAGGACCAGCTGCTGATCCGTCGCGGACTGGACGCGCATTGCCACGCTGTATGCCGCGCTGGCACAAGTTTCGCCATCGCCCGTCGTCGAGCTGAACCGGGCCGTTGCGGTATCGGTGGCGACCGGCCCGGCCAGTGCCCTGCCGCTGGTGGATATCTTGCTCGACGAGCCGGCGACGAAGCAGTACCACCCGGCGTGCGCGGCGACCTGCTGATCAAGCTGGATCGCCGCGATGAGGCACGCGTGGAGTTCGAGCGCGCCACTACGCCGACGCGCAACGAACGCGAGCAGGGCTTGTTGCTGGCGCGCTCGATTGCGTGACCGACTGATGCGTTGCAGACCGGTCGCGCGCGCAAGCTTCGTTCAGGCGCCAGGCCCCAGGTAGTCGAGCTTGCCCAGCGGCACGCCGCTGTGCCTCAGGATCGCGTAAGCGGTGGTGACGTGGAAGAACAGGTTTGGCAACGCAAAGCCGAACAGGTAGCCCCGACCGTCGAAATACAGCTCACCACGGGCGCGCGTGGACAGGGTCACCGTCCGCGACTCGCTGCCTTGCAGCGCCGCGTCGTCGAATGTCTTCAGGTAGTCGGCAACGGCATCGAGACGCGCATACAGCTCGTCGAACGTGGTTTCCGCATCCTCGAAGCGCGGCGACTCGACGCCCGCCAAGCGCGCCGCGCTGAATTTCGCCGTGTCGGTCGCGATCTGCACCTGTTTGACCAGCGGCAGCATGTCGTCATACAGACGCCCTTGCAGCAGCAGGCTAGGATCATCGCCGCGTTCACGGGCGTGGGACTCGCCTTTCGCCAGGACGTGGCGCAGGTTCTGCAGCGCGCGCAGGAAGACGGGAATGGAGGCTTGATACATCGTCAGCGGAGCGGTCATGGCAGACCTCCTGGAAGTGATGAGCGAAAGCATAGTCGCGGGCGTGCGTGATGATTAGCGGTACATCCCGGGAGAGTGCATCCCATCGCTCCGACGGACGGACTGCTTCCAGGATGTGGCGTGGTGGTGCTCAGACTGAGGTAGGATCGGCGGCCACCCGCCTTCGAGTCGCCCGTGACCACCTGGACCGACCTGCTTCGCGACATCCCCGATTTCCCGAAACCCGGCATCCTGTTCAAGGACATCACGCCGGTGCTGGCGGATGCGGCAGGATTTGCGGAGGCCATCGCTGCGATGGCGGCGCCGTGGCGCAACGACGCCATCGATGCGGTCGTGGGCGTGGAAGCCCGCGGCTTCATTCTAGGTGCGGCGCTGGCGCGTGAACTCAACGTGGGTTTCGTACCGGTGCGCAAGCCGGGCAAGCTGCCAGGACGCACGTTGTCACTCGACTACGGACTGGAGTACGGACGCGACCGCCTCGAGATCCATACCGATGCGATGCCGGCAGGTGCGCGCGTAATCGTCATCGATGATGTCCTCGCCACGGGCGGCACGCTAAAGGCGGCCGTGCAATTGGTCGAACAGCAAGGCGCGCTCGTGGTCGGTACCGGCGTATTGGTGGAGCTCGGCTTCCTTGGTGCCCGCGCCGCCTGGGAGCACCCCGCGCCGCTACACGCATCAGCCGTGTACTGACCTGCCGGCGACGCCGGTCATTACCTCGCGATGCATCACTCGGCGATGCGGGTGACGTAGGCGCCGGTGCCGATGATCTGGAAGGTGTCGTTGTCGATGCGGCGCACGTGGCTTCCGTCTTCCAGAACATAGGTCGTAGCGGATGCGGCGTCACGATGGGTTGGATCGACCGCATCACGATTCACCTGGATAAGGCAGCGGCGACCCGAAGCGTCCTCGGCGGTGAAGACATGGGTGGACATATGACCTCCTGCGCAGGAGCAAGGTCATTCGAGAATAGGCCCGTACGTGTTAAGTCCACCGAAGCGGTTCGTCAGCAAACCGTAGGCATCCCGGAAAGAAGAGGGGGAGGCATTGCACCTCCCCCTCGAGCGCCTGAGCGCGAAGCCGGCCACGTGTCGGGCGTGGACGGCCATGGGTACGCTCCTGGGGTTGGAGCGGCCCACCTAACCGTCGACGGGGGAACGTCGACGGATAGCGGGGCGCGAGGTGGACGGTGACGGAGTGTGTGTCGCTTCCGGTACCGAACCTCGCCGCGTGTTCTGCGGAAATCTTCCTATCCCTTTCGCGCCGCGAGGCGTACGACAGGACATCGCCTCAGGACGCGCGCATCGCCCGGCTGAGATGCTTCGTGTTGTTGCGATGCAGATAGCGCTGGATGAGCGCCTGCAGGTCGATGGCGCGCTGGTCCTGCGGATCGAAACGGGCCAGCACCTGGCTCCAGTTGCCGTCCTGTGCCCAGCGGATGAAGCGTACGTAGATGCCATGCCATGACCCGAAGTCGCGCGGCAGGTCTGACCAGTAGGCACCGGTCTGCGCGACCCACAGCACCGCCTCGATGAAACGGCGCGCATTGCCGCCATGGCGCGCACGCGCGCCGACACGTCCGGGCAATGCCACCATCAGCAACTGCCACTCGTCGGCGCTGAGGCGCTGGGTGATCGGCCACTGGCTGATCGCACGCGGACCAACGCCTTGCGGCAGGGTCCAGTGTGCGGGCAGCGCGACCGTATCCTGTGGCCCTTCGCTGGAGGCGTTGCCGTCCTTCCGCGAGATGTCTCCCGCATCGTCATGCGCCATGCACCGCCCCCCCCGCCGCCTGGCTGGTGTTCCCGGTCATGGCCCCCCTCAGCAGCACCCCTGCAACACTGACTTTCCTCAAACTACGCATGACTTCCTCTCGTGCACCTTTCTCTCGGATACCGCCGCGTCGCGCATTCCCTGCCCCCGTAACGCCCTCCCCTCCAGGGAACCCGGCCCGCGAAGCACGCATTACGGCTTGCTTGACGGTCCCGGGACGGGTCATATATGTAAGGAACGAGATCGTGATCGAGGGCAGTCTCCGGACATGACAGGCCAGCAAGACAGGGATGAAGCACGGCCAGGGGCAACCGATATGCCCGGATCACTGGACGTCAATGCGATCCCGCCACCAGACCCGGACTCCGTCACCCAGCTGCTGGGCGAGGTGGAGAAAGGGCAGGCGGGCGCCTGGAACCGGATCTATGCGCTGCTGTACCGGGACCTCCACCAGATCGCCCGATCGCAGATCCGCCAACAGCGTCGCGGTCATGTCCGCTCACCGACCTCGCTCATCAGCGAAACCTGGCTGAAGCTCGCGAGCGCCGACTTCAGTGTGGAAAATCGCGCCCATCTCGTCGCGCTGGTCGCGCGCGCAATGCGTTTCGTGCTGCTGGATGAAGTCCGGCGGGCCCTCGCGGAAAAGCGGGGCGAAGGGATGGACCTGTTGCCGCTGGACGAGACCAACGAACCCGGCCAGAACTCCCGGCTGGAACAGCTGCTGATCCTCGACCAGGCCTTGAACGACCTGACCAAGCTGGACGCACGGTTGGCGCAGGTCGTGGAAATGCGCTACTTCGGGGGTCTCAGCGAACTGGAGATCGCCGGGGTGCTGAAGGTGACGGAACGTACCGTGCGCCGCGACTGGCGGAAGGCACGCGCATTCCTGTTCAGCCACCTCGGAGAAGGCGAACTGCCCGACCCCCTCTGAGCGGTCAGGTTTTGCGTGACCGATGACACGTCCGGAAATGCTGCCTGCCGGCGAATCCTCCTGATGTGCACCACGACCCTGCCCGTGCCACCGCCCTCTGTCCTGCGTGCGCTGCCGCGCCGGACAGGGCCTCGACCAAGGCCCTGTATGCACCAACGGCACGGGCATGAAGCAGGCGCTGGCTCTCGCGATGTTCCTGTTCGACACCTATTCCGAGATGGCCGATGAGGACCAGGCACAGGCGCTGGCGGCCCTGAAGACTGTCGACCCGGTCATCCATGACGCGCTGGTCCAGTTGCTGGTCACGGATGCCCTCACTCACGCGCTCGACGTGCCGCCATGGCAGGACGCTGTCACCGCGAGTCTGGCCATCGACCACAGGATCCATGAGGAAATGGCTACGGCGAACCGGGAAGCCAGCTGACCTGCCGCCCGAGTACGCCGCCGACCAGGCAGTGACGGGGACGCAGGAGGCTACCCACCGCCCGCGCTCACGCCATGCCGAGCCATCCAGGCGCCCGGCTGTGGCGGCGGTCGCATTCCGTATCACATTCAGCACGGCACACGATCACTATCCCGCACACGAAGTGATACGTGGGTGCGGATTTGCGACCGCGTTGGCAACCGGGCCACCGGGGTGGATCGCTAGCATGGACGCCTGCCGTCAATCCCGACCCGCACCGCACAAGGAGTGCAGATGACGATCCACGCCGCCACCGCCTTCGCGGGCACCTGGCATTTGCTCCCCGAGCAGTGCGACTACCAGCTCGGGCGTCCGCCACGGAGCGGACGCTACCAACTGGACTGCACCCAGGATGGCGCACTGTCGATCGCGTCGGAATGGTTCGGCAAGAACGGCAAGCGCCACCAGGCCGCGTTCGATGGTCGCGCAGATGGCACGCCTTACCCGTACCACGGTACGCCGCACGCCGATGCGCTGAGTTTCGAATCGGTGTCGCCGACGCAACTCCACTCGACCACCTGGCACGATGGACGCGAAGTGCAGTGGTCGGAGCGCGAACTGGTGGGTACGGACACGCTGGTGATCCGCATGCGCGGTCACCTGAGCGACGGCCGCAGCTATACCAATGTCGGCGTGTTCCGTCGCCGGGACAGTTGAGCCGGATATCCGGCACGCGCATCCCGCCCCCTCGGCGATGCACGACGAGGGGCAGTGGCAGGGCGGGGAACGCCCTCGCCTGATTCATGTGCACCGATCCGCCATCGCGGCACGCTCCACGGCAGCCAAGAGGCGCATGCGTTCGACTCCCGGCACGGCGATCAAGGTTGACCCTCTACGCCGATGCAGTCACCCTTTCCCCATGAATTCCTGTCCGCCGCACATCTTTCCAACGGCCTCTGCCGTTTCCGGCGAGGGTCGCTGATGTCGTGGCCCGAGTTCAACAGCTGGCTGCAGGAAGGCGCTCGCGTCATCATTCCGATCGCCCAGGCGCTCGCGATCCTGCTGGGCGCGTGGCTGCTGCTGCGGGTGCTGCGCATCATCGTTCGCCGCATCTGCGACAGCTACCACCTGCCCGCCCAGGTCGCAGTCAGTGCACGCCGGCTGCTCGGCGTACTGGTCTACATGTCCGCCTTCATGCTGGCGCTGGGCCGGCTCGGCGTCTCCGGCAGCGTGCTGTGGACCGCGCTGACCGGCTTCACCGCCGTCGCGGCCGTCGCGTTCTTCGCCGCGTGGAGCGTGCTGTCCAACATCTTCTGCAGCGTGCTGATCCTGACCACGCGTCCGTTCCGCGTGCACGACCACATCGAGGTGCTGGAGAACGGCGACAAGCCCGGCCTGCGGGGTCGCGTCATCGACATCAACCTGCTCTATACCACGCTGCTGGAAGAAGACGCGCTACGTGGCGAGACGGTGCTGCAGATTCCCAACAGCCAGTTCTTCCAGCGCACCACGCGGCGCTGGCGCTCGGGCTCGCCGCCGGCGGCCTCCGCACCGGAGTGAGCGCGGTTCCCCGTCGCGGACGGGTCAGGCGGCGGCCAGGACGCGGCGGCCCGGCGCAGGCCGAGCATCCAGGACGAACACGTCCACCGCCCGGATCAGCTGCTGCGCCTGCTCTTCCATCGACCGGGCAGCAGCGGTGGCTTCTTCCACCAATGCGGCGTTCTGTTGTGTCGTCTCGTCCATCTGGGTGATGGCCTGGTTGACCTGCTCGATGCCGGCGCTCTGCTCCTGCGACGCCGCCGAGATCTCCGCCATGATGTCGGTCACGCGCTGCACGCTGGCGACGATCTCGCCCATCGTGGCGCCGGCCTGATTCACCAGCGCCGAGCCGTCGGCCACCTTGTGCACCGACGTTTCGATCAGTCCCTTGATCTCCCTGGCGGCGTTGGCGGAGCGCTGGGCCAAGGTGCGCACTTCCGAGGCCACCACGGCGAAGCCGCGGCCCTGTTCGCCGGCGCGCGCCGCTTCCACCGCGGCGTTCAGCGCCAGGATGTTGGTCTGGAAGGCAATGCCGTCGATGACCGAGATGATCTCGGCGATCTTCTTCGAGGATTGTTCGATGTCGGCCATCGTGGCGACCACACGCGACACCGTCGTCCCGCCTTCAGACGCGATGGACGCGGCGCCGATCGCCAGTTGGTTCGCCTGACGGGCCGAATCCGCATTCTGGCGCACGGTGGAGGTCAGTTCCTCCATCGAGGCGGCGGTTTCCTCCAGATTGGCTGCCTGCTGTTCGGTGCGACGCGACAGGTCGGCGTTGCCGGAGGCGATCTCGCCGGCGGCGGTATTGATCGACACCGACGCACCCTGGATATGGCGCACGATGTCGCGCAACTGCACGACCGTGGCGTTGGCGTCGTCGCGCATGCGGGCAAACACACCATGGAAATCGCCTTCCATGCGCGTGGTCAGGTCGCCACGTGCAATGGCACGGAGCAGCAGGGACACATCGGCAAGATTGGCGTCCGTGGTTTCCATCAGACGGTTGAGCCCGGCGATCATGTCGTGGAAATCGTACTGGTACTTGCGGGCGTCGCCGCGCAGCGAGAAGTCGCCGGACGCGGCGGCCGAGGCCAGTCGCGTGATCTCGCCATTGATCGCCGACAGGTTCGCCTTGGTCGCGTCCATCGCATCGGTCAGCGCCGCCTTCTCGCCGGGCAGGCGATCCATGTCCACCGACAGGTCGCCGATGGCATAGCGCTGCATGATCTCGACCAGCCGCAGCTTCACCGCGATATGCGACGCGACGAGCGCATTGGTATCGCGCACCATGCGGCCGTATTCGCCGGGAAATGCGCTGTCGTCCATGCGAAAGCTGATCTGGCCCTCGTCATGGCGTGTGGCCATGTCGCTCTGCGCGGCGATGACGCCCTTCAGCGTGGAGGTCATCGCCACCATGGCTTGGCCGAGCTGGCCGATCTCGTCGCCGCTGCGCACCTGGATGCGCGGATCGAGACTGCCCGCGGCGACCGCGCGCGCCACGTTGGCGGCATCGACCACGGGGCGGATCACCGACCGCCGGATCCACCAGCCCAACACCGCGATCAGCCCGATCGCGGCCAGCACCGATAGCGCCGCGCACAGCACCAGCGTGCGCCGCGCTTCCTGCGAACGGGCGATCACGGCGGCATCGGCGAGCACCTTCGTGCGCGCGATCAGCGTTTCCAGCGTCTTGCCCAGTTCGCGATCCATGCCCTTTACCAGGCGATCGCCTTCCTGGGTGTTGTAGCCAGCGGCCGCGAACTGCTCCAGCGCGGCGCGATAGTTGTTTTCCAGCGTCGTGTGCTGCGCGTGGAAATCCTTGGCCAGTTGCCGGGCCTGTGGATCGGCAAGGGTGGCCGACAAGGTGCCGGCGAGCGTCGCCACCTCGCGGCCCTTCTCGTCGAACGCCGCCACGTACTTGGTACGCTGTTCCTCGTCGTGGCCACGGATCAGGATGTTCTTCCACTCCTGCACCTGCACGCGGAAGTCGCGGCTCAGGCGCTCGCCGTCGGCCGCCTGTGCCACTTGCGGAGGCACGTCCGTCGACAGGCTCAACCAGGCCGATCCAAGGCCTGCGAGGGCGCACAGCAGGATGACCACGAGGCCGAGGGTCAGCGAGCCCAGCAGCTTGGCCTGCAGGCTGTAGGAACGGGGGACGGAGGACGACATGAGGCACGACGCGAAGAGGAAGGGACGCTCTTCTTAACGGCGTCGACCGCAGGGAGTTAAGTCAAACTGACGCCCACGCGACGATGTTTTTTATTGCAGTTTCGTGACATATCCGCACAGCAACCGTACACGACGCGGAAATTCGCGCGCCAGCTCGATGCGTTGACCCATGACGCGCGGCTGACAGGACTCAGGACGCGGCGTCGCACGCAACGTCGGCCGGCGTGGCCGCACCGCGCAAGGTCCGCTGCGCCCACAGATAGATCAGCAGGCCTGCGACCGCCATCGCCGCGCCCACGTAACCCGTTGACGTCCAGCCGTAACCGGCGGTGATCGCCATGCCGCCCAGCCAGGGTCCGAGTGCGTTGGCGGTATTGAACGCGGCGTGGTGCGAAGCGGCGGCGAGCGTCTGCGCGTCGCCGGCCACATCCATCAGGTGCGACTGCAGGATCGGACCCAGTGCGCCCATCAGACCGATCGTCACCGTGGCCAGCAGGATCGTCGGCAATCCCTTCGCCAGCAACGGGAACAGCAGCAGCGCCACCACCGCCCAGGCCAGCACCATCCACGCGCCACGCAACTGGAAGCGGTCGGACAGCCAGCCGCCGACGAAGTTGCCGATCACGCCGCCCACGCCGAAGCCGGCCAGGCCCAGCGGAATCCACGCCGGCGACACGCGCGTCACTTCGATCATCGTCGGTGCCAGGTAGCTGAAGACCGAGAACATGCCGGCGAAACCGATCGCGCCGATGGCCAATGCCTGCCACACCGGAAGTCGGTTGAAGGCGCGCAGTTCGTCGAGCGGATGCGCCTTCGGACCCTCGATGCCGGCCGGCAACCAGATGGCCAGCAGCAAGGCCGTGCTCAGCGCGACAACGGCCACCGCCGCGAATACCCAGCGCCAGTCGATCATCTGACCCAGCCAGGTGGCCAGCGGATTGCCGATCAGGATGGCCAGCGTCAGGCCCAGCATGACCAGGCTGATCGCACGGCCGCGCTTGTTGGGTGGACTGATCGCCACTGCGGTCAGCGCGGCGACGCCGAAGTACGCGCCATGCGGCAGGCCGGCGATGAAGCGGAACACCAGCAGGCTTTCGTAGGTCGGCCCGAGCGCGCTGGCCAGGTTGCCGAGCGCGTAGAAGCCCATCAGGGCGAGCAGCAGGGTCTTGCGCTTCCAGCCGGCGCCGAGGATCGCCAGCAACGGCGCGCCGACCACCACGCCCAGCGCGTAGGCGCTGATCAGGTGCCCGACCTGCGGCTCGGTCACGCCCAACGAGGCCACCATGTTGGGCATCAGCCCCATGCTGGCGAACTCACTGGTGCCGATGGCGAAACCGCCCAACGTCAGTGCGAACAGGATCAGGCCGACCTGGCGCGCGGTCAGTGCATCCGCGTCGGAGGGGAGGGAAACGGGGGGTGGTACGACATCCATACCCCATTATGCTGCGGCGCAGCAGCAGCGTCGATGTCGCCAACGGAACGCAGTGGGCGGATCAGCGCGCCTCGACCCGGAATGGCAGGTTGGCGTAGGCCGCATGGCCGTGACCGTCATGTACTTCCACGAACAAGCGGTACATGCCGGCCGCGCTGGGCGCGGTGAAACGCAGGCCGCCGCTGCCGTCTTCTTCCATGGCCAGCGCAACGTCAGGCGGCACGTCCTCGCGGTCGCCGCCGATGCTGGTGGCGCTGCTTTCGTGCAGCACCGTCCAGCGATAGCGAAGCGGATCGCCCTCGGGATCGCTCGATTCCACATTCGCCGTGTAGGGCTTGCCTGCGGCCAGCGTGATGCTGTCGATGGCGACGCGGCCATCCAGCGTCAGCGGCCGGATCGAAGGCGCGCGATTCGTGGGCCACGCACCTGTCCACACGTACTGCATCGCATCGACCGCGGGCGTGCTCTCCCCGCTGGGCAGGAACAGCCCGTACCAGGTTGGCGTGCGCTCCTGCTTGTTGCCCCACAGGAACACGTACGAACCCAGCCCCTGCTTCCTGTCGGCGGCGATGACCTGTTCGTAGCGTTGCTGCAGCAGGATCGCCTTGCGCGACGCATCGTCCTCGATCGGCGCCTTCCACGCGGTCAGCGGACTTTCCCAATGCCCGGTAGGGCCCCATTCGGTGACGACATAGGGTCCGGTCCAGCCGCTGCTTTCCAGCTTCTCCGGCAATGCGCCGATGTCGCCGTACAGCTGGATGCCGATCAGGTCCAACGAAGGCGCGTGCGTCTTCAACAGGTCGATGAGTTTCCGGTCGAAACCGGCCAGCGTGGTCATCACCGAATGGTTCGGATCTTCCTGATGGATCGTGTCGGTGATGCCACCCACGGCGTCCCACACCTTCGGATTGCTGTAGTGCAGATTCAGTTCGTTGCCGACCACCCACATCAGCACGGCGGGATGGTCCTTGTAGAGGGCGACTTCCCGGCGGATCCGCTCGCGTTGTTTCTTCACCGCCTCGCGGTCGTTGTAATCGAAGCCGTGGCGCTCGTTGCCCACCTCGATGCCCATCGCCACCTTCAAGCCATTGCGCTGTGCGCGATCCAGCATCGCGCGGACCTCGGCGTGGTCGGTGCCCGTGCTCCAGGTACGGAAGGAATTGCCGCCGCGAGCCGCCAGGGCTTCCTGGCCGCCGCTGGACATGCCGGCGCCGTTCACGCGGAACGGCTGCCCATCGACCAGCATCACGTAGGCACCGTCCCGCTGCACGATGCGGACCTGCGACGGCGCGGCGGCCGCAGTCAGGGGCACAGCCACCACCAGGATCAACACGAACAGGCGCTGCAGCATGCGGGCGTTCTCCGGTCACCGATGACGGCGCATGATGCCATGCACACCGCCCGTCGCCGCACCAGCGCTAGAATGCCGGCATGAACACCATCCTGATCCCCGTTTCCATCGGCGAACTGGCCGACAAGCTGTCCATCCTCGAGATCAAGTCCGAGCGCATCGACGATGCCGGCAAGCGCGCGCACGTCCAGGTCGAACTCGACGGCCTGCGCACACTGTGGGACCCGCTCGCCGCGGCGCAGGACGAACTGGCGACGCTGAAGCAAGAACTGCGCGCGATCAACGAGCGCATGTGGGATGTGCAGGATGCCCTGCGCGCGAAGGAAGCAGCGCAGGCGTTCGATGCCGGGTTCGTCGAGCTTGCGCGTGCCGTCGCGCAGCGCAATGGCGAGCGCATCGTGGTGAAGAACACCATCAACCGCCTGGCCGGTTCCCGCTTCATCGAAGAGAAGCAGTACCAGGCATAAGCGGCTGGCGCGCTACGCCACGCCGTGGCGCTCGCGGATCACCTGCAGGCGCTCGCGGTAGTACAGCGCGTCCGCCGCGACCTTCGGCGGATGCTCCGCCAGCCAGTCCACGGCCTGTCGCATCAGCGCCGCCTTGTCGGCGTCGGGCGCTTCCAGCGCGGTATCCACGCGATCCAGCTGCAGGATGACCTCTTCGCGAGTGGGTTCGGCCATGCGGGTGCTCCTGATGGGAAAGCGTGCAGCCTAGTTCGTCCCGCGTCATCGCCGCGTCATGGCGGGCGCGGGCGCCGCTGCAGCGCGCCGATGGTTTGCCTATGCTGAGCGGCCTGCGACAGGATCGGGGAAGACGTGTCCTGACCGCGCAGGATTGGCCGACCAAGGCTTGTAGTGCCGGTCGTCCACGCGCTGTTGCCGACAAGGGGATCTCTTCGTGAATAGCCCACACGCCTGCGCTGCCCTGCCGACGGCTACCGGATCGGCACGCGCATGAGCACGTCGGCGATCCGTGCGCTGGCGCTGTTCGACGAATACACGACGCTGCCGCCCATCGCGCGCGCGGAAGCGCTGGCCAGCCTGGCGAGGGACGATCCGGACACGCATGGCGCCCTGTCCCGCCTGCTGGCCTCCGACGCCGCCTTCGATGCCGGGCTGCAGCCGGATCCCTTGCAACGCTTCCCACGGGCCGCGCTTTTCGACAGCGCCTCCGCCTCCGCGCGGGATCCGCTGCTGGGCCGGCGCATGGGCGCGTGGCGCATCGAGCGACTGGTCAGCATCGGCGGCATGGGGGCCGTGTACGAGGCGCAACGCGACGACGGCCAGTACCAGCAGCGTGTCGCCCTGAAGTGCATCCGCCGCGAACTGTCCTCACCGCGACTGATAGAGGGCTTCCTGCGCGAGCGCGACACGCTGGCCGCGCTCGACCATCCCGGCATCGCCGGCCTGATCGATGGTGGCGTGGACGTGGAGGGTACGCCGTGGTTCGCCATGCGCTATGTGCAGGGCATGCAGATCGATGCCTGGTGCGACCAGCGGCGCGTGGACCTGCGGCAACGCGTCACGCTGCTGGTGCAGGTGTGCGACGCCTTGGCGTACGCGCATGCCCATGACGTGCTGCACCAGGACATCAAGCCGTCCAACGTGATGGTGACCGAGGACGGCCAGGCGCAGTTGCTCGACTTCGGCCTGACGGCCTCGCTGACCTCGCGGGGCGGCGCGCCACGGCTGGCGATGTCGCATGGCTACACCGCACCGGAAGCGCTGTCCGGCGAGTCGCCGCGCGCGACGGCCGACGTATGGTCGTTGGGGCGGCTGATGTACTGCCTGCTCGGCGGCATGCTGCCGCTGACGCGCTCACCGCTGCTGCTGGCCTTCAACGCGCAGGCCGAGGCCGACACCGCCGCGCCGCCCATGTCGCGTCTGGCCGCCACGCTGCCCATGGACGCCGCACGTGCGCGTGGCTGCACCACGGTCGCGCAGCTGGCCAGGCGGCTGTCGGGCGATCTCGATGCCATTGCGTTGCGTGCCACCGATCCGCAGCCGGAAGCCCGCTACGCATCGATCTCCGAACTGCGTGCGGACCTGCAGGCCTGGTTGCAGGCACGCCCCGTGCATGCACGCCAAGGCGGCATCGTGTACCGCCTGGCCCGTGGGGTGGCGCGCCATCGCGTGACGGCCATCGTTGCGGCGGTGTCCCTCGCCACCCTGGCCGTGGCCGGTGGCATGGCGACCTGGAACAGCCGGCGACTGGCACACGAAGCGGCCGAGACGCGCGCGCTGTCGCAGGTCTTCGAACAAACCCTCGGCACGGCCACGCTGTCGGGCCTCGGTGCCACGCCGATGTCGTCGCACCAGTTGCTGGTCGATGCCGAGCGACGCATGCGCGCGATGGACCTGCGCGAGCATCCCGATGTGCAGGCGCGCGGATTGGCGGTGCTGGCAC
The DNA here is from genome assembly GCF_001556105.1 of Pseudoxanthomonas mexicana. GTDB lineage: Bacteria > Pseudomonadota > Gammaproteobacteria > Xanthomonadales > Xanthomonadaceae > Pseudoxanthomonas_A > Pseudoxanthomonas_A mexicana_A. The sequence continues at coordinate 35,375 of NZ_LSIF01000008.1, forward strand.
GCAACTACATGGCGATCGGCGATTACGCACGCGCCACCGTGCTGGCGCAGGAAGCGCGCGCCTTGCAGCGCAACGATCCGGCCAGCACGGCCGCGACGCTGGCCGCGCTGCTCAATCTGCAAGGCAAACCCGCGCAGGCCGGGCAGGTGGCCCAGGCCGCCCTGATCGCCCTCGACGACGACACCCCGACCCCCGTCCGCCTGCAACTGCTGACCGAACAGGCACGCAGCCAATGGCACCTGCTACGGCGCGCGGACGCGCAACAGACGCTGGGAGAGGCATTGGCACTGGCCCGGCAAACCGGTGATGACGTGGCGCAAGCCGAGCTGCTGGTACTGCGCGGACAATGGTGGTTGCGGCAGACCCGGTTCGCTGAAGCGGAGGTCGACCTGCAAGCGGCGATCGCGCTGTCCCGCGATCGCGCGCCGCTGGTGGCCAATGCCGCGCGCTTCGTCGTCGCCCAGAACGTGATGGCGCTGGGCCACATGCAGGAAGGCCACGCGTTGCTCACCCGGCTGCTGGCGGACTATCGACGCCAACTGGGCGATGGCCATCCCCTGGTAGGCCGCACGTGGCGCTTGCTGGCGCATGCCGATTGCGCGCTGGGCGCGTTCCAGGCCTGCCAGGCAGGACTGGACCGCGCCGAAGCCATCGTGCGCCGCGACTACGGCGAGCAACATCCGGAATACGCCGACCTGCTGCGCGTACGCGCGCTCGCGTCGCTGTTCGACCCCGGCAGCCGCGTCGACGGCACCGCCCTGCTGCGCCAGGCCGATGCGATCCTGCGTGCCGCCTATCCGCCCGACCACGACGACGTGCAGCGGGTGGAGTCGATGCTCGCGCGCCGCCTGCTCACCTTGCCGGCGCAGACACCGGAAGCGCGCCGCCGGCAGGTGGCCGAAGCGATCGACATGATGGAAAAGACACTCGCACTGAGCCGACGCACCCGCTTGCCCCTGCCCGCGCTGCATCGGATCAGCCTGGTCGAAGCGCTGATGGAGCGCGACGGCCCCGGCGACCTCGCGTACGCACGCCGTCTGCTGGATGAAAACACGGTACTGCTTCGCGCCTACGCACCGGACTTCGCGTGGCGGCGCTTCAACCAGGTGCTGGACGCACGACTGGCCCTGCGCGCCGGCGACCTGGAGCGCGCCGATGCGCAGTTGTCCGCCCTCGAAGCGGCGCTGCCGCAGCTGCCGGCGTCGAGCTTCCGGCCCGCATGGCGCGAGGAGTTGCAGAAGATGCGCGCTGATCTCACCGTCCAGCGCGGCCAACGCAACGACACCGACGGCTGAAGGACGCCGTCGCGTCCGGTAACGCCGCCGCGGCACGAACTGGAAGGAGTCCTGTTGCCCGCGGAGCCTTGTCATGTGTGGTCATTGCACGGAGCGCGCCGCGTTGTCCGCGCGCCTGTCGATGAAGTCGGCAGGCCACGCGACGGATATCGACCCGCTGCTGTTGCCGGTGCACCTGCAGGAGGCGGACGACTGGCGGCATGTCCTCGCTGCGGCCGCACCCGGGGATGACCTGGTCGTTGCGATCGTGGCGCTGTGCCGCAGCTGGTCGGAACGACTGGCGGGCGCGGCGTGTGCGCCCTTGCGCACGACGCTGGGGCCCGCACGGCACGCGCGCCTGGGACAGTGGCTGTCCACGCTCGACCTGCCAGCTACGTGGACATGGCTGTGCGACACCGAAGGCGACCCGCCCGCGGTCGTGCCGCTGGAGGCCGCCCGCGCGGAACTCGACGCCTACCTCGCCGGCTGGCTGCACGTGCAGGAGAGCGTCGCGCCTGCCTGGGACGAGGCGATGCTGCACGAACGGCTGCCACGCGTCTCGGTGGCGCTGGACCTCGTGCATCGCGATGCACCCGGCGACGACCGGCTGATCGCACTCGCACTGTCCTCCCCGGGTGCCGCGTCGCCGTTCAGCGCGATCGACCTGTGGCTGCAACGGCGTGCGATGCAGGCGGCGATCGCGTATCTCGGTCCTGCCTCCGTGCTGCCCATGCTGGTGCGGGGGCGCAGCGGCGCGCTGCTGGCGGCGGTGCTGCGCGATGGCCTGGACCGCCATGCGCTGCGCGCACTGGGCGAGGCGCTGGCGCAGCATCCTGACGATGGCACCGAGGGCACCCGCGACCTGCGCGCGGCGGTCGGACTGGCGTTGTCGGCTTAGCGCTCCACGCGTCAGTCGACGGTGCAGCGCACAGCGAACGTCACCCGTCCCCCCATCGGCAGCAGGGGTACGGTGGCACCACCCGCCGTCAGCAACGCCGCCGATGCCGCCGGACAGGCCGCGCCTCCGGTGGCCGCACAGCTGTCCACCGCACACGCGCTCAGGCCCGTGCCGGGCACGTCACGCACCACCGTGCCGTCGGCCGCGACATTGCCGCCGGCATGCGTCACCGTGACCACGTAATCGATGCGCCCTCCCTTGACCACTTCGGCGACGGTGGCGGTCTTGCCGACCGCCACGTCCACGGTGCGTGGGGTGTTGACGAAGGTGCAGGTCAGGTCGTCGCCGGTCACGGGCGTCACCTGGAAACTGCGTCCCTGCCCCGGTGGCACGTCGGTGGTGCCGGTGATGCTGTTCACGCAGCTGTAGCGGGTGTCGTACAGCGACAGGTCCGCCACCGGCGTACCCGCTGCATTTTCCGACAGCGTGTAGGTGGTGCCGGCGGTCGCGACGAACGCCGTGGTCGACACGCTGTCGGCCGTGCCGCTGCTGCTCGCGCTGGGGCCGCCGTTGTCGATGGCCACGGTGAACTGGTCACTCGCCACCGCACGGCCTGCGATCGTCTTCACCAGCGTCAACCGCGGGGGCGCCAGTACGCGCAACTCGGTGGTGTTGGTGCTGTCGTTGAAGACCTCGCCACTCGATGCGCCGGTGTAGCGCACCTGCGCGGTGTTGCGGACCACCGTGCCATCGGGCGCATCCTCGCGCACGCGTACGACGAAGCTCACCGTGGTGGCCGTGGGTTGGCCACCGACGCAGGTGGTGCAACGCAGGATGCCGCCCTGCAGGGCATCGGCGCCGGTGCCGATCCGGAATACCGCCGTGGCCGACGCCACCTCCGCCTGGTCGTCGCCCGATAGATCGGTCTTGGCACCGGTGTTCGCACCGGCCACGACCTGCAGGCTGCCGGCTTCGTACACGGTGTCGGCAGGTACGGCGTCGCGGATCGTCACGTCGGCGGCATTGTCCAGTCCGGTGTTCTGCAACGCGATCGTGTAGCGGATACGGTCGCCCGCGCGCGCCTGGCCGGCAGGCAGCGCGGGATGCGTGAGGTTGGCCTGCGTCTTCGCCGTGGCGGCATCCACGGCAGGCTGGAATACATCGATCGCGGTGGTCAGCAGCGAGATCGCGTAACCCTCGCTGCTCGTGCGTGCGGTCAATGTCGCCGAGGTGGTGCCGTTGGCCAGTGCGACATTGCCGGTGTTGGCCAGTTGCACGATGTCGGCATCGAAGCCCAGCGTGTTGGCGAGGTTGTTGTTGGCCAGGCTGCGCTGGCTCACCGTGTTGCCCAGGCGGCAGATGGTGGAGTTGAAGACGTCGCCCGCCGGATTGCAGGCATCGGACACGTTGACCGCCGCCGAGCCCTGGCCCTGGAAGGTGAAGCCGTCCGGCGCACCGCGATCCCCATCCATCGCCATCCAGCCCAGTTGCGCGGCCACCGTGCCGCTCCACGGCGTACGGAAGCCGGAGACGGTCAGCGACACCTGGTTGACCGGGCTCGTACCGGTCGTGGCGATGGCCGCCAGGCCGTCGTTGATGGTGACGTTGCGCAGCGGACGCGACGGGTTCTGGATCACCAGCACCAGCGTCCAGCCACCGAAACGATTGGCCAGGCCCGTCTGCAGCGGCAGGTTGGCGACACGATACGTGCCGCTGCCACTGGCCTGCACGGCGTTCGTCACGTCGGCACGGCAGGTGTAGACATGATGGGGTTGCGGCGCCCCCCAGATGGTCGAGCGCGGCGACACGTCGCAACCGGCGGGCGATAGCGCCTGGTAGCCCAACCCAGGACGACCGAAGCGGATCGCGGTCGTCGTCGGTGATGGGCTGGGCTGGCTGCCGGCGTTGCTGCTGACCAGGCCACCCCAGTACAGCAGCGCGCGCACGACCTGCGCACCGGCCGGCAGGTCGGCCGGCGCCAGGTTGGCACTGCTGGAATTGACGATGGTGGCGTCGCCCGCGTCGGTCGCCAGCTTCGTCGCCACCATCGTCTGGCTGTCGTTGGTAGCGCCCCCGCACGAGCCACTGGTGGTCGTGCAGGTCACGTTGGTGTTGGCGAGGAAGATCAGGTCGCCATTGAGCGTCGTCGTATAGCGCTGCTCAAAGGCGCGAAAGACCTGGGCCTGCGCGACGGGCGCGATGGCCGCCATGACCAACGCCAGCAGCAGCGAACCAAGTGCCACTCGCGTCCCGCTGCGTTCGCGTTCCGCAGCGCCACCGGCACAGCGCTCCCGCACGGGCACGTGCCCGTTCCATCCCCCTGTCGCACCTGCCATTCCCACCCCAATCCGTGACATCAAACACATTTCTATGTCGGATGTTGTCACAGACGCGCGGGATTCGTGGCGACATCCGGCCACGTATCGCGACGGGCGGCGCACTGAAGACGCTGGACGGTGCGCAAGGCAAGCCGCGCTCGACGCGTCGCATCACCTCACATTTTCATCCTTGCCGGCCGCGTTGGCCCTGTCGGTGTGGCGACGCGCCCTACAGCGACATGTAGAAAAGGTCTTCGCGCAGCGTCGCCGGATCCACCACCGCCTTGAGGTCCACCAGCATGCCCTCGCGGCGCAGCGACTGGTCGATCTGTTCATGCAGCCTGCCCAGGAACTCCGGGTGCGGCACGGCCAGCACCAGCACATCGAGGTTGCCCCAGTCGGTCTCGTCTTCCAGCTCGATGCCGTACTCGCTCCTGCTTTCGTAGACATCGGCGCGGGGGTCGGCGACGTGGGCCTGGATGCCGTAGATGGCCAATGCCTGTGCCAGCTCCACCGCCCTGGAATCGCGGAGGTCCGGCACGCCTTCCTTGAAGGTGATGCCCATGATCCCCACGCGTGCACCGCGGATGCGCTTCTCCTGCGCCGCCATCTTCAGCACGATCTGGCTGGCGATATAGGCCGGCATGCTGTCGTTGATCCGCCGCGCGGCCAGGATCAGGTCGGGGTGGTAACCGAGGTGCTGCGCCTTGTCGGCCAGGTAGCAGGGGTCGACACCAACGCAGTGCCCTCCCGCCAGGCCGGGCGTGAACGGGAGGAAGTTCCACTTGCTACCCGCGGCGTGCAGCACGTCGTGGGTACGGATGCCCAGCAACCCGCAGATCTTCGCCATCTCGTTGACCAGCGCGATGTTGACGTCGCGCTGCGTGTTCTCCAGCGCCTTCGCGGCCTCGGCCACCTTGATGGAGCTGGCGCGGTACACGCCGGCGGTGACCACCGTTTCATACACGGCGGCGATCCGGTCCAGCGTCCTCGCATCCTGCGCCGACACCAGCTTGACGATGGATGCGAAACCTCGCTGCGCATCCCCGGGATTGAGCCGCTCCGGGCTGTAGCCCAGTTGGAAATCGATGCCGCAGCGCATGCCGCTGGCGCACTCCAGGGCCGGACCGCAGACCTCCTCGGTCGCACCCGGATATACCGTGGACTCGAACACCACGGTAGCGCCCGGCGGCATCACCTTGCCGATCGTCGCGCATGCGCTTTCCAGCAGGCAGATGTCCGGCTTGCCGCCAGGGGTGAGCAGCGTCGGCACCGCGACGATGAAGAAGTTGCTGTCGGCCAGTGCCGCGGGATCGGAATGGAGGGCGAGTCGGCACGTCGCCAGGTCGGCCTGCGCGACGTCGCCGATGCAGTCGATGCCCTTGCGCAGCGTCGACACGCGCGTCTCGTCCACGTCGAAACCGACCGTGGGGAACTTGCCGGCCATCGCCACCGCCACGCGCAGGCCCACGTGGCCCAGCCCGACCACCGCGACCGACACGTCGGCCAGCAGGTCGGAGACATGCGGATGCGCCGCATGGCAGGCGGGCGGGAACACCGCGTCCGGGGCAACGTCCACCGCGTGGTCAACGTCCTCACCGGCGTCCTGCCGATCGCTGTAGAACGCCATGTCGTACCGCGCGGCCGCGGCACGGTCCGGCTTCGCATGACATGAGGTGGTTTCGATGCGTTCCATGATGTCCTCCTGGCCTGTGTCGGGTGTGAGCAGGTGCCGACAAATCTGCGACGACGTTGGCGGAAGGTCACCGTCCGAACGGACGGCGCATGCGTCCCCTGCGCCCGTCCTGTCACTTTCCAAATATGAAGTCACACAAGACGGGCGGTAGACGCAGCAGGCGTAAAGTTCCTCCGTCGCCGCCACCGCTGTTCGCCACGCACACGGGCACGGACAGCGCACGACACAGCAGGGCGCGCGAAGCGCGGGACGACTTCATGGCAGCCCGCCGGCGTCCCGTTGCACGTCGCGAAGGAAGCATTCCATGGCGCCCACCGCATCGCACATCCTGTCCACCAAGTTCAGGCCTCCGACGCACCTGGCGGACGCCATCGATCGTCCGCGCCTGACACTTCCCCTCCTCGATTCCCTGCCCAAGGTGGTGCTGGTGATCGCCGCGGCAGGCTTCGGCAAGACCACCCTCGTCGCGCAGTTCCACGCCAGGCTGGGCGCGAACGCGGTGTGGCTGTCGCTCGATCGCAACGACCAGGACCCCTTCACGTTCGTCCGCCACCTGATCGCCGCCCTCAACCGCGGCCAGCCCGTCGTTTCAGCAGCCACCGAGAGCTTCGTGGAAGGCCGCGGCGAGACGCTCGATGTCGGCGAGCTGACCATCAGGCTCGCCAACGACCTGGAAAAACTCGAAGACCATCGCGTGCTGTTCTTCGACGACTACTACCTGGCGGAAACGCCGGGCATCAACGACCTCGTCCATCACCTGATCGAATACGCGTCGCCCCGGCTGCATGTCGTGATCGCCAGCCGCGTGCTGCCGGCCCTGCCCATCGCCCGCTACCGCGCGAGCAATCGCGTGCGCGAGCTGGGTGCCAACGACCTGACGTTCAGTCCGAGCGAGGCACAGGCCTTCCTCCATCGCACACACGGGCTGGAACTGGCGCCGCGCGAACTCGACCTGCTGGTCCGGCATACCGAAGGCTGGGGCGTGGGCCTGCAACTGGCGAGCCTCTTCCTGAAGCACAGCCGTGATCCGAAGGATGCGATCCACACCTTGTCCGGCGACACGCGCGACATTGCGGACTACCTGGCGACCGAGGTGGTACGACGCTTGCCGCCGGAGATCCAGCAGTTCCTGCTGTATTCGTCGATCCTCGACCGGATGAACGCGGAAATCTGCAACGCGCTGCTGGGCCGCGAGGATGCGCAGGCGATGATCGAACAGATCGAAACACGTGGCCTGTTCCTGTTCCCGCTCGACGCGAAACGGCGCTGGTATCGCTACCACCACCTGTTCCGCGACTTCCTGCGTGCGCAGCTCAGGCGCGACGCACCCGGCGTCGTCGCGGACCTGTACCGGGCCGCCAGCACGTGGCTCGACCAGTGGGGGCATTACGAGGAGGCCGTGAACATGGCCCTGGATGCCGGCGATTTCGAGCACGCGGCGGCGCTGGTGGAGCGCTCCGCGATCACCATGATCAAGCTGGGCCACGTGCCGCAGGTCGCACGCTGGATGCAGCGATTCCCCGCCCACGTGCTTGAGCAGAATCCGCGTCTGCCGCTCTACCAGTGCTGGGCCGCCGCGCACATGACGCAGGTCCACCACGCCGAAGTACTGTTGCAACGCCTGGAGGCCGCCATCGACACGCTATGCCAGGGCTCGGCGCCGGCACGACAGTTTCTGCAGGCGGAAATCCACACGCTGCGCACGATCGTGGTGCTGTTCGCCGACGACATCGATCGCGCCGCCGAGATGGCGGCACGCTGCTTTCCCGATCATCCCGACTACTACTTCCTGTCCGGATGCATGAACAACGCCGCCGGCCTGGCGGCGCTGGCGCGGGGTGAGTTCGAGCGTGCGATGGACGCCTCCGTCAGGGCGGCGCACTTCCATTCCAACACCGACTGCTCGTATGGCGTCTGCTACAGCCATTGCGTCGCCGGACTGACGCACCTGGCGCAGGGCAAACTCTCCGATGCACGCGCCCGCTTTTCCACCGCGATCCTCGTGGCCGTGCGCTCCAGCGGCGAGCGCTCCTTCAACGCGGCGATGCCCCGCGTGCTGATGGCGATGATCGATTACGAGATGGACGCGCTGGACGAGGCCTACGACATCCTGGAGGACGATCTCCCCTTCGTCGACGAATGCGCCTACGTCGACATCCGCACTGGCGGCTTCCTGGCCATGGCCGGCGTGCTCGGCGCACGCGGCCGGATCCACGCGGCCCTCGCCTACCTCGACCAGGCGATCACCATCAACGTCGAAGCCGCCTTCGCCCGCACCTGCGCGCTGGCCAACAGCGAAAGCATCCGCTTGCGCATCATCGGCGGCGATGTGGTCGGCGCACGGCGCTTCGCGCGCCACTCCGGGTTCGACGATGCCGTCACGGTACCGGCCACCTGGTCGCGCGTACCGGGACTGCGTGCCGTCAGCCAATGTCGCCTGCTCATCGCGGAAGGGCAGGCGCAGGCCGCCATCGCCCCCCTGCAGGCGCTGGCGCAGCTCGCCAGGATCGCCGAACGGCGCGCGCGCAAGATCCAGATCCTTTCCCTGCTGGTGGTGGCGCAGGCGCAGGACCATCAGATCGACGCCGCATTCGCCACCGCCGGCCGCGTGCTGACGCTGGGCGTCGACGAGGGCTTCATCCGCAGCATCCTCGACCAGGGGCGCAGCGCTGGCGAAACCTTCATCGCCTTCGCCAGGGATCGGGCGCGGGTCGCGCGGCTCCCGGCCAGGGAAGCGGACTACCTCGCGCGCATCTGCGCGGCCGCCGCGCGCCAGTATCCGGTCGACAGCGACATCGCCGCGCCGGGCCATGCCGCGACCGCCATCATCGTCAATGGCGTGCACGAATCGCTGACCGACCGCGAACTCAAGGTCCTGCGGCTGCTCGCCAGGGGCGCACCGAACACGCAGATCGGCGCCATGCTCTTCATCTCGGTCAATACCGTGCGCTGGCACGTCGCCAACATCCTCAGCAAGCTGCAGGTGGAAAACCGTACGCAAGCCGCGGCGATGGCGCGTTCGCTGGGATTGGCGACGTAGGCGCACCGGCCTCGTGAGATAGCCCGGCGGCTGCCGCGCTTCCAGGAACGCCGTGGCCGCCGATGTCGCGTTGCCGGCACGTTCGCGAGACGCGCACCTGCTGACCGTACGCGCCGCCGTCTCGCCACTGCGCCACTGAAGCAGAACGCGGGAGCGGGTGCCCCGTCCCGGCAGGCGAAAGCATCGCCGCCCGTCGCGCGCCGTCGCCCCGCTTATTCCCGAACCCGCATCGTCGGCGGTTACCTGCACATGCCGTCGCGCCATCTGCGCGATCGGTTACCTGCAGATGCCGCCGGGTTATTGGTCGATCGCGGCGGCCACTCATAACGTGATTCCGCTGCGCAGTCGCAGGAGCGGAACCACAGCGATGTGTCGCGCACGAGGCCGCGTCCCGGGGAGGGGACGCCCGTGCGAGCGATTGCGCAGCAGCGCGGTTCGTCCGTGCCCCCACGCCGCCCTCAGCCAGGACCACCACCGATGCCATTCCCCACCCTGCCCCGCGCTCCGCGGCAGGCGAGATCCTTCTCGACCTTTCCCGACCCGCACCGTCCTCTCCAGCGAACGCTCGTCGGCCTGCTCGTCGCCCAGGCGTTGAGCGTACCCGCGCTGTCGCAGACCACCCCGCAGGCACCCGCCGGCGACACGCGTGCGGCCGCGTCGGCGACGCAACTCGATGCCGTCAGCGTGACCGGCTCGCGCATTGCCGCGCTCGACTACGAAAGCACCAGCCCGCTCACCACGGTCTCGGCCGAGGACATCCGCGCCACCGGCACCAGCACGCTGGAGGAATCCCTCAACCAGCTGCCGCAACTCGGGCTGGGCGCCAACAAGACGAATGCGGGCTGGGGCGGCACCGGCCAGTCCACGCTCAACCTGCGCGGGCTGGGTGCACAGCGCAACCTCGTCCTGCTCGATGGCCGGCGACTGCAACCGTCCACCACCGACAACGTCGTCGACATCAACGGCATCCCGAGCGCACTGATCGAGGGCGTCGAGATCATCTCCGGCGGCGCATCGGCCGTGTACGGCTCGGATGCCATCGCGGGCGCGGTGAACGTGCGACTGAAGGACGATTTCGAAGGCGTCCGCTTCGATTCGCAGGTCTCGCAGTACGCGAAAGGCGATGGCGAGACCTCCGACCTCTCGCTGACCTTCGGCGGCAACTTCGCCGACGGTCGCGGCAATGCCGTGCTGTCGTTCTCGTGGACCGATCGCGAGGGCGTCGACTTCATGGCGCGCGAGTTCTTCCGCAAGAGTCCCGGCGGCACCGACTTCCGCATCCAGACCGGCACCTACGAACTCGGCGCCAACCTGCCCAACCAGGCGGCGGTGGACCAGGTGTTCGCACAGTACGGCGCGGCGCCCGGGCGCGTTCCGGTCACCACCACCACCTACCTGGGCTTCAACGATGACGGCACGCTGTTCCTCGCGAACAAGGGGCCGTTCAACTGGCGCGGCTCGGACACGCTGCTGTCCAACACCGGCGCACAGCTCAACAACCTCAACCAGGATTCGCTGATCCAGGTGCCGCTGGAACGGCATACCGCGTTCGGACGCGCCACCTTCCAGCTCACCGACGACGTGCAGGCCTACGGCCAGTTCAGCTGGTCCAACCTGCAGAGCTACGTCGCGGCCGAAGCGGGCAACGCCGGCATCAGCGTGCCGGCCGGCAATCCCTTCATCCCCGCCGACCTGCGCACGATCCTCGCCTCTCGCGCCAACCCCGGCGCCAACTTCACCCTGCACAAGCGCTTCGGCGAAGCCGGCCCGCGCACCTTCGAGCGCGACTTCGACACGTGGCAGTTCGTCGTCGGCGCGCGCGGCCGAGTCGAGGCGCTCAACGGCAGCTGGGACGTCTACGCCAGCAAGGGCCGCACCGACGTCTCCGAGACCAGCAACGGTGCGGTCGTCACCCAGGCGTTGACCACGTTGATCAACGCGGCCGACGGCGGCGCCAGCCTGTGCGAAGGCGGCTACGACCCGTTCGGCGTCACCACGCTGTCGGATGCCTGCCGTCGCTACCTGGTGGCGACCACCAGCAGCCAGACGGTGTTCGAGCAGGAGGTGCTGGAAGCGAACCTGCAGGGTGGCCTGTTCGATCTTCCCGCCGGCGAGGTGCGCTTCGCCGCCGGCCTGGGATGGCGGCGAAGCGGTTATGCGTTCCAGCCCGACCGCCTGCTGCAGCAGGGTGCCGTGGTCGGCTTGCCGGCCAAGGGCACCAGCGGCGGCAGCACCAGCGTCAAGGAGCTGTATGTCGAAGCGCTGGTGCCGGTGCTGTACGACGCACCGTTCGCGCACGCGCTGGACATCGGTGCGGCCTACCGCTATTCGGACTACGACCTGTCGGGCGGCGTCGATACCTACAAAGTCGATTTCACCTGGGCGCTGGTGCAGCACCTGCGCCTGCGCGGCAGTTACCAGCGTGCCGTGCGCGCGCCCAGCGTGGGCGAGCTGTACGTCGCCGCGCAGACCGAATCGAACGGCTACGGGCTGGTCGTCAATGGCCAGGGCGATCAGTGCCAGACCGGCAGTCCACTGCGTACCGGCGCGAATGCCGCTGCCGTCGAGGCCCTGTGCCTGGCGCAGGGCATTCCCGCCCCGCTGCTGGACGGCTACGTCGATACGCAGCGCGAATCGCTGGCGACCATCGCCGGCAACGTCGGCCTGCAGCCCGAGACGGCCGACACCTATACGCTGGGCGTGGTGTGGTCGCCGGAGGGCAGCGGCTTCTCGCTCGCGGCGGACTGGTTCGACATCAAGGTCACCGATGTCATCGGCACGCTGACCTCGTCGCAGGTACTGGCCTCGTGCTTCAACCAGGACGGCGCCAACCCGGGCTATGCCGTCGACAACTTCTATTGCCGGCAGATCCAGCGCAACGCCACCACCGGCCGCATCGACAACATCTTCAAGCCCACCTACAACATGGGCAGCCTGCGCACGCAGGGCGTGGACCTGCAACTGGACTGGAGCCGGCAGTGGGAGGGCGGCGCAACGCTGCGCGCCAGTTCGGTGCTCGGCTGGGTCGACCGCTACGAGGTGCAGACGCTCAAGGGCGGCGTGGTCTACGACTACGCCGGCGCGGTCGGCTACGTGCCCGAGTGGAAGGCGGTCAGCCAGGTGCGCTACGGCCAGGGCGCGTTCGGCGGCGGCCTGCGCTGGCGCTACATCGGCGCGCAGCAGCACAGCTCGAAGGTGACCAACCCGGCATCGACCACGCCCGGCGTGGACGCCTACCACTACTTCGACGCATTCGGCGACTGGACGCTCAGCGAACGCCTGTCGCTGCGCGCCGGCATCAACAACCTGCTGGACAAGGCACCGCCGCAGGTCGGCGGCACACCCGGCGCTACTAGCGCCAGCACCTACGACATCTTCGGCCGCCAGTACTTCGTTGGCCTGACGGCGACTTTCTGATCCACCCCCCAACCCAAGGACATTGCATGAAGACCCGACTGCTCACCGCCCTGGCCCTGTTGGCCCTCACCGTCGCTGGCATCCAGAGCGCCGCCGCGCAGGCCCTCGCCGGCCGCGGGCTGCCCGACCGGCCGCGTGTCGGCATCAGCTACTACAAGGTGCCGCCCGGCAAGCACGACGAATGGCTGGCGCTGTACAAGAAGTGGCACCGCCCGATCATGGACGCGCAGATCAAGCACGGCAGCACCATCAGCAGCACGCTGTACGTGCTGAGCAGCCACCAGTTCGACGGCAAGTACGACTTCGTCATCGTCAGTGTGTCGCCCGCCGACGCCAAGCCGTATCCGGTCTCGCGTGGCGAACTGATCAAACAGTTGTTCCCGGACATCGAGGCCTACGTGGCGGGCGAACGTCGCCGCTGGGAGCTGACGGTGGACCATGCCGACTCCAGCCTGGTCGAAATCGACCTCAATGAGGAAACGCCGTCGGTCTACTACCCGCTCATCAACGGCAAGATCGTCAGGTAGTCCGCTTCAATCCGGCGGCGATGGCCGATGCGCCGTCGCCGCCGGCCCACGGCCGCCCCGCGCGGCACGCCATCACTGGCACTGGATCGGCCGCACCGTGCCCTCCAGCCGGCGCTGCTCGGCGGCGCTCAACCGGGGCAGGAAGTCGAAGCCGGTCGCATCCTCGATGGCATCGATGCTGACGGCGAAATCGTCGAGCTGGGAGTTCTCCGGCAACACCGCATTCGGCATCACCGCGGCCCACGCCTGCAGTACGTCGTCGGGCGTGCGATAGACCAGGATCTTCCACGTGTGCGTGGGGATCACCACGCCGTCGCCGATGGTGTCGACGGTGACGAACGCGACATCGCGTTCGTCGTAGATCATCGGCCCGCTGATCACCCACTTCGCCCCGCGCACCGGGCCGGTGGTCCGCGCGCACGCCTCCAGCCGCGCCCACTGTCCGCGATTCATCGAACGGTGTTGCGGCACTGTATTGGAGAGGTAGAACGTGTCGGCGATGCGCGATTCGCTGCTGGAATGCGCTTCGGCGGGCGCCATGTGGCCGATGTCGATCGGGAACAGGCCCGCACGCGTGCGGTGCTGCGAGGAGCGGCTGTAGTCGCCCGGCACCGCACGCGCAAGGCGCAGTTGCGGATCTGCCTTGAACAACCGTGAGCCGCGCTCGACGTTGTTGCGCAGCGATGAGGTCGTGTAGGTCTCGCACACCCAGTACGGTGTCTTCAGGTCGGCGCTGTGCAGCAGCGCGTAGCCGGCACGCACCACGCGCTCGGTGGGGCCGAACTCCACCCCGCGGCGCGGCACCGGTTCGCCGAACGGACACTGCGTGATCGCCACGCTGGCGGGTGCCGCCATCGCCGCGCGGGCGTTCGCCGGTGGTGGTGGCAGCGGCGCATCACCCGCGGCCATCGCCATCTCCGGCGCATCACCGGCCATCTCCGCCGCATCGTCCACCATCGCCGTATCGGCATCGGCGTCGTTGAAGTGCGGCCGCGTGTGCGCGTCGTGCGGCACGCGGACCTGTACCTGCCGCACCTCGGACCGGTCACCGGATGCCGATCGCACCGCGCCGCGCGTGGTGCAACCAGCCACGGCCGCGCCCAGCAGAAGCAGCAGGGCGGCGCGCGGCCACACACGGACAAGCGAACGTGGACTCATCGGGAACCTCCGGTTGCCTCATGGGAGGACGGTCGGTACCCCGACCGGGTGATTGCCTGCGCCGACCGCACAGGCTTCATCCGAAGACACGCTTGCACCTGCGCGGACCGGCCACCAGATCGGTTTCAAGCCGACCACACCGCGACTATCGGCCAGGCCGGAACTGTCCCCGTTCCACACCGTCGCGCCAGGTCGACGGCTGCGGCTGCCAGGGTCCGTCGCCGAGCACTGCCTCCACCAGATGCGCGACCGGAAAGCCGAGATGATGTTCGGCAGCCACGCCGCCATCCTGCGCATGCGCCTGCGCGACGAAGGCGCGGAAGGCGGCCTCGTCGCGTGCCGCCAGTGCGGTGATCTTCTTCGCCAGGTCATACGACAGGCGGTTGCCGTCATCGGTGGCGAGGAACGACTTGCCCGACCAGAACGCCTGGATGCTGTCGGCGTCCCAGTACGCGGCATGCTGCGCAGCGACTTCGTGCGGGAAATGGAGCTGCGCCTGCGGCGAAGCGAGCTGCGGGAACATCGTGTGCTCGGTGTTCACTGCCAACCCTTCGTTGAGCCACGCCGGAATGGGCAGGTGGGTCAGCAGGCAGTGCGTCAGTTCATGCGCGATGACGGGCTCCATCGCGTCGATCTGTTCCAGCGGCATCACGAAGTGACCGTAACCGGCCTGGATGAACATGCCCGACGACATCGCATACTCGCCACCGTCCGGGTAGTAGTGGCCGACATAGTCGTAGTAGTCGTCCGGATCCTCGAACACCATCACCACGTGCCAGCCCCAGCCGCCATCGTCGGCCAACGCGCCGAGGTTGCGCAGGATGCGCGCACGCATGCGCTGGCACGTCGCCAGGAACACCTGCGCCGGACGCGGCTCCAGCGTGGACAGCAGCAGGAAATCATCCGATCCGGTGACGTGGTAATCCGCACCCAGCGCATCGCGCAATGCCTCCAGCCAGGTCTCCGCCGCCGAATCCCAGTACGCGTGCGCCGCGTCGCCGCCGCGCGGAACGGTGTCGCCAGCGCCCTGATGTTCCCAATCGACGATCGGCAACCGCGTCTCGGCGAACCAGTGCATCTCCACCGGCACGCGCGGCCGCGCGATGGCGGTTGTCGTCGTGTCCGGGGAACGGGCGAACAGGCGTGTCAGGTGCTTGAGCATGGCGTCCGTGCTGGCGCGCCTCCGCGCCCGTGGTGGTCAGGAGATATCGTAGTCCGGAGAGGGCGGCGCCCTCCCCAGGGCGCGTCACCCGCTCACTAGACCACGCTTGCCCGCCACGAGCCAGTCCTTTCCCGGGCGCGCGAAACCGCTTCGCTCACCGCCGGCCGGCCATGTCCTCCAGCAGCTCGCAGATCAACCGGCGGCTCTGCCTGGTCAGGCGTCGCAGGCTGTCCAGGCAATGCGCTTCGAATTCGTCCATCGCGTACGTGACGGCGGATGTCTTGTCCGGCACCTCCGTGACGTTGGTGCCGCGCCCGGTCGCCAGCCACTCGAATGCGACCCTGGTGGCGACGGCGATGTTGGCCAGGTTCGATACGCTCGGCGTGGTGCCGCCTTCCGTCCGTTCCCATTGCGCCACCGCGCTGCGGTTGACGCCCGTGTGCCGGGCGAGTTGCGACTGGGTCAGCGACGCGCCCAACCGCGCGCGACGAATCCTGATGGCCATCGAAGCCCACATCATGTGTCATCTCCACTGCGATTGCGCCATCACCCTCACGCGGCCGCGGTGATAGCCGCGTGAGATCACGTCCACATTGATTAACCCCGCTGAAAATTCCGCAGATCGCGCGACCGGCGGTCGCTCTGGCACGGTTTTCTGCATGCAGGAAGACGTGTGTAGCGATGATTACCGGGCCGCATCACCGACGTTCGACGGGCGTGAATGGTCGCATCCATTGCCCTCCCCACGACGCCCACGGATCGCGCCGGGTCAGCCGGACTCAGCAAGCAAGAGCCGCCTGGCGACCGACTTGCAACGTCGACGTCGCTGAATAGAATCAGGCCCTGACCATGCATATCGGGGATATGGATGAGCGTGAGGACCCTCACCGAGGACGGTCAATCGATCACCGTCCAGGTGTTGAAGAAAATCGATTTTTTCGGGGCGTCGTATTGGCAGGGCCGGGCCATGTTCCCGTTCGCCGACGGCCGTGCGCGCGGCGACGTCGTCACCACCACGCGCTACGGCACCCCCGAAGCGGCAGAACGCGCCGCCATCGCACTCGCCCGCGCCAGCGGCTGGGGCACGCGCTAGTCCGTCGAGCTGGCCGTGTCGGCGACGTCGACCACGGTGCGCCAGCCCGCCTTCGAGAACACCTGCTGCACGCCCACGATGCGGTGCTGGCCACCGAAGGCATCGCCGACCCGCGCAGATCGATCAACGCACCCGGCCGCACCGCCGAGGTGGCGTGCAGTTCAAGTTCCGGCACACCCGCGTCCGACAGTCGAAGACGTTGCCCGCGCACGGTGCCGGCGAACACCGACTGCAAGGCAGTGTCGTACCCCATCGCCACGTCGAGCATCGCGCCACGCGGTGCCAGCGGCAGCACGCTCTCGCAGCCGCCGTCAGCGGATATCGCGACCAGGCGCAGCACGGTAGCGGTGCCGTCGCTGGCGTGCGTGGTGTCGAGTGCGATCAGTTGCGAGGTGAGTGGAAACGGCATGCCGTCGCACGTGATGCGGACGATCGGCAGGGTACGGGACGCAGGGCTGGGGATGATCGACCTGGAGGAATGCCGTTCCGTGGGACGACGACAATGCGGTCACGGGAGCACGATGCGAGCGGCCTGCCTTCGGCTCAGGCAGGCGTGGCGTGCAGCGCCACGTTCAAACGGTCCACCACCATCGCCCAGTCGGCGTCGTCGAGGCGCTCTTCGCGCAGCAGCTGCGCCTGCGCGGGCGACCAGAACGGCGCCTCTTCCAGGCGCACGTCATCGGGCAGCGGCGAGTGCGTGGCGATGAACTGCCGGATGCTGTCGTCGTCGTTCGGCAGGCCCAGCTGCGCGAACAACGCGGAGAACGGATGCACGGACAATTCCATGGCGTTGCCTCAGGGGGAAAGCGCCACCTTATCCGCGTGCGCGTTAAGCGGGCGGGTAGCGCCAAGCCCTGGCAACCCCAAGGTCCGTGCCTCGTTACGCGACGCCGCCTGCCGGTGGCGGCGACGGTGGTGCCAGCATCGCCCTGGTCCGCAGGATCTTCATGAACTCCGGATTGCCGGTATAGAAATCCAGGATGACCTTCGCGCGCTGCGTGGAGAAGATGCCGGGTATCGGCGCCATGTAGGACTCCCACGAGGCCTCGTCCAGGCTGCCGCATTGCAGCTGATGCCATGCGAATTCGCGGATGCGGATCGCCTTGATCACGATCCAGGTGAACCGGCGCTCGTCCAGCGGCGAGAGCTGCACGTCGTCACCGATCAGGTGGGGATCGATGCCATGGGTGATGTAATCGGTGATCAGTCCGAGGTCCGCGGCGAGCAGGCCCTGTCGCGACGTGGCCAACGCCGCCCTGGTGTTCTGCCTTATCTGGACGCCCACGTACCACAGCGACACCACGACCACGAGCGCGCCCACGATGTCGGTGAGCGTCGAGACTACGGTCCAGTTGATGGTCATGAGATGCCTTGTGCAGGAAGGTGGGTGTGGGAGGGACGGTTCGGCGGTGCTGCGTCCATGCCGTGGATGCACCTCGATGAGCGTTCGGACGGCGGGCGTGAATCCGCCCTACTTCGCGTCCATCTGCCACGTCGTGCTGCTGCCATCGGCGAGGGCCACGCTGACCACGTGCGTTTGCCACGACGTCACGCCGTCCTCCAGCGTCTGTCGGGCGCCCATCACCAGCAGGCGGCCCGGCAGCAGCCAGTAGCTGACGGCGGGACTGTTGGGGGTCTCGCTGATGGGCAACTCGGTGGTCCAGAGGGACTTCAACGTCGTGTCCAGGCGCGTCACCGCCAGCCGGCCCTCGTTGTCGATCCGCGTGTTGTGCCAGACCAGCACGCCGGCGGGTGGGTCGAGCGGCATCGCGTCGTCGGTCCCGGGCACTTTCACGAAGCGGCCGTTGAGGAAGGTGGGCGCCGGGTCGATGGGCGTGAACGCGGTGAAGCGGTCGAACGTCTCGTCGAACCGCGTCGTGGGCACGGTGTTCGCGTGCCAGAAGCGCCGCCGCACCTGCGCGCCTTCCTTGAGGATGGAATACGGATACCGCAGGTGATCACCGAAGGTGTCGTCCGCGGCGTCGCGTGCTTCCGCATCGGAATACAGGCCGATGCGCTGTCCATCGAGTTCGACCAGCCGTGCGGGGACGTCGCCGATCGCAATGCGCAACGGCACGATGCGCGGCGTCCCGTTCGACTTGAGTTCCGGCGGAGCGACCGGCACCGGCGTGGGCACGTACGGCACCGCTTTCAACGCGGGACCGCGGATCACCAGCTGGCGCGCGTCGGCTGTCATCACCACCAGCCCCTGGTCGAAGCCGTAGAACTTCGACTCGCTCGGCAGCAGCCCTTTCAGTTCCGGATTGCGTTCCTCGATCCCCGCCTCGTTGGCGATGGGCTTGCCGTCGGCGGCACTGACCGCCCACGGCTCGTTGTCCAGCACCAGCCACACCACGCCACCGTCCTGCCCGAGCAGCGCACCGTGCGCCGCGGAGCCGATCACGCGCGACGGTCGCGTGCCGCGCGCTTCGTCGTCGCCGAGCGTGAGCAGGCGCTGCTTCCACAGCGGACGCGCGGTCTCGGTATCCAGCGCCTGCAGGTCGAAGTGGAAGAACGTGTCGTCGCGACTGCCACCGGACCGACGGCCCGGCCCGCCCACCGCCACCTGCCGCTGTTCTTCCTGCTTGGTCAGCACCCACAGCCGTGGCTTGCCGGCATCGTCGACCAGCGCCGGCCGTCCGGCAAGCTGGGGAGGCTCGAAATGGCTGGGGGTGCACGCGGCGAGCATCAACAGGCCGATCGCCGGGATGATCCTTCGATACCGCGTCATCGCACCGACCATGCCGCACATCCCTCGGTCCCGGCCTGCGCGGCCCCCACCGTGTCCAACGCGGTCGGCACGCTGACGGGGACAGGACCGGCGCACAGGCGAGGCGCGCGACCCGATTCGCTGCAGATCCGGCGGCGCGTGTGCACACCGCCCGATCTCGCACCCGGCTCCAGCGGATTCGTCGGCGATCACCGCGATTCGTCGGCCGGGCACCATGCCTCGCCGTGCGCCCGCCAATACTGGAGCTCGCCCGGACGGTCCTGCTCCGGCGCCAGGGAACCCCATGTCGCCCGACCATCTCGCAAACCTCGCCGTCCACGTCGGTGCCGGCACCCTTGCCCTTGCGGTGGGCTTCGCGCTGCTCGCCATGCGCAAGGGGACGCTGACGCACCGCCGCTGGGGCAAGGTGTTCTGCGTCTTCGCGCTGGTGGTTTCGCTGTCGGCCGCCATCGGCACCGTCTTCTTCCGCTTCATCCCGGTGTTCGCGGTCCTCACGGTACTGGTGCCCTACCAGCTCGTCAGCGGGTGGCGCTCCATCTACACGCGCGACCGAGGGCCGTCGTGTTTCGACGTGCTGTGGACACTGGCCGCGCTCGCCTTGGCGCTGGCGCTCACGCCGGCCTTGCTCTCGCCCTCGAATGACGCCGGCATCGTCGCGTACGCGTCGCTCGGCGCGCTCTTCACCCTGCTGGCCTACGACACGGTGCGCTGGTGCTTTCCGCGTCGCTGGTTCGCCTCGCTCTGGCGCTACGACCACGTCTACAAGCTGGTCGCCTCGCTGTTCGGCCTGTTGTCTGCCTTCGTCGGCAACGTCGTCCGCGTGGGGCAGCCGTGGTCACAGATCGCGCCCTCCGCCATCGGCCTGCTGGTGATCCTGTGCTTCTTCGTGCAGTTGCGCCGACGCGGTACCGGATCAGCCGCCATCGCACCGACCCGCGCCGTCCCGTAGGGCGGGCCTTGGCCCGCCGGCCGTGATTCGTGATGGCGAAAGATGGCGGGCTTGAGCCCGCCCTACGCGTATCAAACGCGTCGTGGCGCGAACCAGCAGCGGACCGACGGCAGGAACAGCATGACGGCGATCGCGACGCACAGCAGACACGCCAAGACCGCCGGCACGTTGTCGTCTAGGATGAACCGGCTGGCCATGAACCACAGCAGGAGCAGGACGAGAAGAGTGGTGATCACCACCCACCATCGCACCCAGTTCACGCCTCGCCACAGGCAGATGCCGACGCACAGCGAATACACGCCGATCGCGATGGCCACGATGAACTCTGTCCTGCCCGGCCGGCCGACCAGCAACCACGAGGTGGTTTCAAGCAGGTAGTACCACGCGTAGCAGAGCAGCAACACCCACAACCCCAGCGGCCGTGCGCCGGGAGATCCCCCGAGACCAGGCGAATCGGCATCGATCACGCCCAGCGGACTCCGGTACGGGTTCTCGGACGCGCTCGTGGCGTGTCGCGGCCCGTTGATTTCATCGCCAGTGCTTCGGTCAGCAGGGATTCGTAGAGCTGCAGGCGGATGCGCATCAATGTCGCCATGGTGATGATCAACCACAGCAAGATCAGGAAGATCGCACCCAGCAGTTGCCATGCCGGCATTTCAAGAATGTCGCCGACATTCCGTAGGAAGAGATAGGCCGCTGCCAACGCCGGCAAGATTCCCAATCGATCCAAGCCACCTGCGAGCAGGCCGATCTTAGCGAGCAATTGGCGCTGGGTCAGGGCGACCATTCTTTTGCATTCGATCAATGCGCTCTCTTGCTGTTGGCAAAGCCACGCAAGGATTGCCTCGAACTCCGGACGATCATGATCCAGTTGTTCCACCAAACCCTTTCGCCAGTGCCAGATTGTCAGAAACAGCACCCAGCAATTCCTGACGAACGCAGGCAGCCATGCGAGAAGCATGACGGCAAACCCAATCTGCACCATCGTCAGCATCCATGGCGCTGCCGGGATGATTTTCGCCAGAACTATCGGCATAAGTACTACAACGCACGCTACGACACCGACCACGTTGGCGACACGGAACAGCGGTGGCGAATTGAGAATGCCGTTCGGTCCATCCGGCATCTCGCGCAAGCGTCGATCCATTTCGGTGAAGCTCAGTGTGTTGTTCGACAACATGCGTGACTCCTTGTCCGTCCCGTAGGGTGGGCCCTGGCCCACCTTCCGACCTCCGCGATGATCGACGGGGCGGCGGGCCAAGGCCCGCCCTGCGATCCCTTCTTCGATCGACAGCGCCTGCGATGAAGCGCGCCCCTTCCCCATGCACGGGACTATGCCACGCGCATAGGCGACACGTCAGTCGCGGGCCCGCCGTTGCCTGCTCGGTGGAGATCGCGGCGGCGGGCGTGAGCGCACCCTACGCGCCACGTCCTTTGGTGGTAGCGTGGCAGCCGCACCGCTGCGGTCCGTCATCCGGAGGGATGCCATGATGAAAGGGTTCATGCCAGGTCCGATGACGCTGCTGTTCTTCGTGCTGACCGGCGTGCTGCTGGTGCGGTCGGACACGATGCCGACCGTGCAGGTATCCAGCGTGCGCGCGCCCGCCGCGTTCCATGTGGTGCGGTCGCATGCGCCGCCCGTCGGAGGCGTCGCCACCCCCTCCACGCACCGCATCCCAACCGGCGGAACGACCGCCGCAGCAACGGCGACTCCGCCAACCGATCCGTTCGCACCGGTCTACATCGTGACCTCGCAGGCCACGCACCAGGGTATCCGCGGTCTCGCGCGCGAGGTGGTGGTGCGCCACGACAGCGCCGGCATGCCGCTGGTGATCGCCGAATCGCGGACCGATCGACTTGGCAAGATCAGCGACTACGTGCACGTCAACGAGCGTCGCTGCGGCGGCTACTTCGCTTTCCCCACGCGCGCGGAGGCCGAGGCCTTCGTGCAGGCGGACCGCGCGAAGCAGGCGATGGCGAAAACGATGCTCGCGGGCTATACGCTCGACAACCAGGCCACCATCAACCGCTGGCTGCCGCAGGTGCAGGAACGCAACCTCTACGACACCATCAACCACCTCTCCGGCTACCGCAACCGCTACTTCGCCAGCAGCCATGGCAAGACCTCGGCCGAGTGGATCCGCACGCACTGGCAGTCGCTAGCGGCCGGGCGCGACGACGTCACCACCGAGCTGTTCACCGCCTGCGGCAACTGCTCCACGCAACCCTCGGTGATCCTGACCATCCAGGGTTGGGACCTGCCGAACGAGGCGGTGGTGCTGGGCGCGCACCTGGATTCGATCAACGGCAACACGCCCAATGATCCCAACCAGCACGCGCCAGGTGCCGACGACGATGCCTCGGGCATCGCCACGCTCACCGAAACGCTGCGCATCGCGCTGGCCGACGGCTGGCAGCCGCGGCGCACGGTGAAGTTCATGGGCTATGCCGCCGAGGAAGTCGGCCTGCGCGGCTCCAACGCCATCGCGCAGTCGTTCCGCGCCAGCGGCGTCAACGTGGTCAGCGTGCTGCAGGTGGACATGACCAACTACAAGGCGGGCGCGACCAGCGACATGAAGCTGATCAGCGACTACTCCAACACCGAGCTGAAGAACTTCTTCGTCATCCTGTTCGACACCTACCTGGCACCGATGGGGCTGACGCGCAGCAACTCCGCATGCGGGTACGCCTGCTCGGACCACGCGTCGTGGACCAACGCCGGCTATCCCGCGGCGATGATGTTCGAAGGCGGCAGCCCGAACGGCAGCTTCCCCTACATCCACACGTCCTACGACACGCTGGCGACGATGGGCGAATCCGCGCAGCACAGCGTCAAGTTCACCCAGTTCGCGCTGGCCTACCTGGGCGAGACGGCGAAGACGCGCGGCAAGGTCACCGGCGGACCGGCGCAGGTGCTGATGAGGGAGTGAGCGCAGGGTGGGCCCTGACCCACCGTGCGGGATGGCCGATGGTGTGCGATGACGGGCTTGAGCCCGCCCTGCGAGATCTGGAGACCGGGATGAGACACGCATTCGCGAACATCGCTTTCACCCCTGCGGTCCGCGACGCGCAGGCACGCGATGGCAGTCGTGCCCAGTACGCCCGCGCCTTCGAATCCGGCGACGACGTGCGCAACGCGGAACTCGGCCACGACGAGGCCGCCTTCATCCACGCGCAGCGCAGCTTCTACATGGCGACGGTGTCGGAAACGGGCTGGCCGTACGTGCAGCATCGCGGCGGCGAGCCCGGCTTCCTGCGTGTGATCGATGCGAAGACACTGTCGTTCGCGGACCTGCCCGGCAACCGCCAATTCATCAGCGTGGGCAACCTGGCCAACGACGACCGCGTGGCGATGATCCTGATGGACTACGCGCACCGGCAGCGGCTGAAGCTGCTGGGCCGGTTGAGCGTGGAGGAGCAGCCGGGCGCAACGCGCACCGAGCGCACGATGACGATCCACGTCGAAGCCTTCGACTGGAACTGCCCGAAGTACATCCCGGTGCGCTTCGAAGTGGAGGACGTGCAGCGCGTGCTGGATGAGCGCGATGCGCGCATCAAGGAGTTGGAAGCGCAGGTGGCGGCGTTGCGCCGGACACAGTAGTCGCGCAACCGGACTACGACGGCTTCGACAACGCGCGAAGGCTGGTGATTACGAAGCCGGCGCCGAACACGATCATGGCGCCGACGATGAACATGGCGAGGCCACCGGTGTAAGAAACCCCCTTTATTTCGACGACCCAGTTGCCCGCGCGATAGCACTGCTCGGCGATATACAGGCCTCGCAGCAGAACCACGCTGGCAACAACCACAATGAGGGTATGACGGGAACGGTCGACGCGCTTCATGCCTACATCCTCGACCAAGCGCTGATTTCTGGCCCCTGACGCGCCTGGGATTTCTGCTGCTCCTGCAATTGCCGCTCTACCAGTATCTGGTCGCCTGTCTGTGCCAGGCGCTGCCCCTCCGGAGACTGGGAGAACTCGCTGGCAAGGCGGTCAAGTTCTTTGCTGTCGCCGGCCAGCAGGGCCGAATAGACCCTGTTGGCGCAGGGATCGTTGAACGGTCCGCGCTCGGAGTCACGGCTGCCATGGCGCGCTTCGATTTCCGGAGGCTGGTTTGGAACGAGCGGGACAGCGTTGCCAGCCCCACGATCCCTCTCGATCATCGGCTCACGCTCGTGGGCCTCCACGCCTTGCCGGTCCGGCTGCGGTCTTGCGCCGCCATCGGGTGCGCTCAGGGTGATACCCAACTGACCGCTCTGGAAATTCTCGATTGTCACCGGCTCGCGTCGCGTCGGGTCCGCGGCCAACGTATCGGTAACGGAGAGGTTGTTGTTCGCCAGTACGTAGGTGAAGCGTCCATCTTCACTTCGATAGGTATCGGTGGGGTCCGACGCCGCACGCGCGCCGCCCGTCAGCGGCTGACCGCCCCAGCGCACCTCACCCATGCCGTCGCGGTCCATCACAGTGTCGCCAGCATCGACCACATAGGTGTCGCGACCCTCACCGCCTTCCATCCGGTCACGGCCCTGCCCGCCGATCAGGATGTCATTCCCGCCGTGGGAGCGCAGCGTATCGTTTCCGCCTTCGCCGATCAGCAGGTCGCTGCTTGCGATTTCGGCGTTGCCTTGCGTCCTGCGGGAGTCGAGGATGACGACATGATCCCGATCGACGTCTTCGACGGTCGCATTGCGCTGCTCTCTGCGTAGTGCGTTCTGGGTTCGATTGTTGCCAGGGTGGTCGCGATCCACCGTAGCGGCATCCTGCAGGTCGCGGCCCGGGTCGAGATAGATGCGCCCCGCATTGAAACTGGCGTCAGTAAGCCTATCGGCGATTTCCGGATGTTGCCGTCGAAGATCTTGAAGTAGCGCAGTTCGGGCAGGTGCGAGTGCATCGGCAATCGTCGATACCCTACCGTACTCGTTTACCAGCTCTGGATAGTCCCTGTTCGCCTGCGCTACCCGATTCTGGCGCGCCGCCTCACCCTCAACGGTAACGCCGAATTCCCGCTCGACGCGATCGACCTCAGCGCGATGCAGCTGGAATGCGCGATACACGCCACGCGCCTGCTCGGGCGTGACATTGCCAGGGTCATCGTACAGGCCAAATACCTCTGCTTCTGCGAACCGTCGTTTGCGAAGGCCTGCCTCCTTCGAATCCGCGTCCGGATACTGCTCGTCGAGCTTATCGCTGCCCCAGCAGTTGTATCGCATCTGGAACCACGCCTCCGCACGGTCTCCATCGCGTACGGCTTTCAGCACTGGGTGCTCGGGAATATCGCGCTGCGCCGAACCGGAAAGACTGCCGACCCCTCGGTTGTAGGCTAACGACACCATCGCGACCCTTTCGTCCGACAGCGGCATATCGAGGTCGTCTGCTGGACCCGCATAATCTGCAAGGGAGGCCCGCAACAGGCTGTCCGAATCCGTCGCATTCAGCACTCGCGTGAACGTCACGCCGATCCTAGTCTTCTCGGCATTTGTCGGGGCCGCATCGACGGCCGCCAACGTACGCCACTGATCGTGCGTCAAGTCGATGCCGGACTCTCGCCAGATCCCTACGTTGTTGTTGCGGTTGAGCGTGTATCCCCAGCCTATCGTCGCCATGTCATCGCCAATGTCCTGGGCATGCGCATGCAGTCCCTCCGCCCCCACGACTACCAGACGCAACTTTCGGTCGTACTCTCCCTGGCTCAACCCCCGATAGTCCATCATCAACTCTCCTTCCTTCCCAGAATGGAATTGCAGGTCGCTTTTTCTCTTTGGTTCTCCGCTGGCTGCGATGAAGTGACACGAGACTTCACCAACACGTCATCCGTGGCAATGATGGCGATATCCGAGCCTCCACGCCTGATGTTGTCCACTTCTTTCCAGTGCAGTTCGCTCCCCTTCAACGTCGCACGCACCAGAGCAATGGATCCGTTCCGATAGCTTTCCACCGCCAGGATCGCCGTGTTGCCTACGGCTGTACCAACAACGCTTCCTTCGTCTGTCTGTCGCAGGTTGACGAGCGCGCTGCCGAAATCGCCACAGACCCGATCGCCCTCCTGCACGAGGGTCACGTCAAAGCCGCCGCACTCGAGCTCTGGATGCGTTCTGTCGCACCACTTCACCGACCATCCACCGGTGAAGTCGGGTTTCTCGACGCGCGCAGCCTGACTGGATGCACAACCTGCCAATCCAGTGCACGAGGTGGCGAGAAGAATCGCGAGCGCTCCAACCTTGAGTCTTCGACTTGACATAGGGTCCTCCTGACCTGCTTCCGCCAGCTAGCGGCTTGTCACGATGAACTCGGGCACATGCCCGCCCGCATACGAGCAGCGCTGCTTGCCTGATGATCCCTGCAGGCCATGCGGTTCTCCTAACCGACCATGCCGCGACGATAGCGGAACCTCGCCGCCCAGGTAAGGCCAGAAGTCTCAGCCAGGAATCAGATGAATCCGTGTATGTCACACCGGGGGCGTTGCGCTTGCCCGTGACTGGACCGTACTCGTAATAAGCGCCCGGGTGCAGTGTGAGCACCCGGGCTATGTGACTCAGGTACCCAGCAGCTCCACGTCGAACTTCAGGGTAGCGTTGGGCGGGATGACGCCGCCGGCGCCGCGGGCGCCGTAGCCGAGGCTGGCGGGGATGATGAGGGTGCGCTGGCCGCCCACCTTCATGCCCTGCACGCCTTCGTCCCAGCCCTTGATGACCATGCCGCCGCCGAGCGGAAAGATGAAGGGTTCGTCGCGGTCCTTGCTGGAATCGAACTTGGCGCCCTGCGCGCCGTTCTCGTACAGCCAGCCGGTGTAGTGCACGGTGACGTTGCTGCCGGGCTTGGCCTCGACGCCGCTGCCGACGACGGTGTCTTCGAACTGCAGGCCGGAGGCGGTGGTGGTGAATGCCATGAGAGGTTCCTTGTTGGGAGGGGGGATGGTCGTGGGGCGTAGTCTATCGCCCGTGCGGTCCACGCAGCCTTGAGTGTGTTGCATCGATCATGTGAATCCGCAGTCGAAAGCGCACACCGACACATCGCATGGGGCACCCACCCTACGGGCTACGCGGTCGCGGACTCACCCGTGAGATAGGCGGTCAGCTCTTCCGGTTGCCCCAGCGGGAAGGCTTCCTTCAACAACGCGAGGAAGGCCGACACACGCGCGCTCAACAGGCGCCGCGAGGGATAGAGCGCCCAGATCTCGATGGGCTTTCCTTTGACATCGCCCCACTGCACCAGCGCGCCCGAACGCAGGTCGCCGGCCACCAGCGACAGCGGCAGCACGGCCGCACCGATGCCCGTGCGCACCGCGTCGCGGATCATGATCAGCGACGCCAGTCGCAACACCGGCTCGATGGGCATCCGCACATCGCCCTCCACCGTCGTCAACGCCCACGCAGCGGGACTGCCGGACGCACGCACCACCGCGCGCACCGCACCCTCGGGTTCCGGCTTCTCCAGCGCAGGACTGGCCACCGCAACCAGGCGGTCGCGCAACAGCACGCGTCCGATCAGGCGCTCGTCCGGATCGGGATTGACCCGGATCACCAGGTCGTAGCCCTCCTCCACCATGTCCACCGCGCGGTCCTCCGTGGTGATCTCCAGGCGCACCTCGGGATAGCGCAGCGCGAAGCGGGCCGACAGCGTGCCCAGCGCCATCTGCGAGAACAGCAATGGCGCACTGATGCGCAGCCTGCCGCGCGGCACCTCGCCGCCCGAGGCGATCGAGGTGGCCGCTTCGCCGATCTCGGTCAGCAGGGTTTCGGTGCGCTCGAACAATGCACGCCCTTCCTGCGTCAGCTTCAGCGTGTGCGAGCCACGCTCGAACAGGCGCACGCCCAGGCTGGCCTCCAGGTCGGCCACCCGCCGCGACAGCGTGGCCTTGGGCCGCTCGGCGGCGCGGGCCGCCCGCCCGAAACCGCCGTGGCGGGCGACCAGGGTGAAGTCGGCCAGGGCGAGCAGGTCCATGTGTTCCACCAGCGAGACAGGCGGTCCAATTATATGGGCTATCGACCCGCATTCGGATCAACAACCATGGCACCTCCTCACCCACCCAAGGAGTACTCCCATGACCATCCTCGTCACTGGCGCCACCGGCCATGTCGGCCGCCACGTCGTCCAGCAGCTCGTCCAGCGCGGCGCCCGGGTCCGCGCCCTGGCGCGCACTCCCGCCACCGCCGCCCTCCCCGACGGCGTGGAGGTCGTCCAGGGCGACCAGCTCGATGTCGATGCCCTGCGCCAGGCCTTCCAGGGCGTGTCCACCCTGTTCCTGCTCAACGCCGTGGTCGCCGACGAGTTCACTCAGGCGCTGATCACGCTCAACGTGGCCCGCGAGGCCGGCGTGAAGCGCGTGGTCTATCTCTCGGTGATCCACAGCGACCGCTACGTCAACGTGCCGCACTTCGCCGGCAAGTTCGGGGTGGAGCGCATGCTGGAACAGATGGGCTTCGAGGCGACGATCCTGCGCCCGGCCTACTTCATGGACAACGACCTGACCATCAAGGACGTGGTGCTCGGCTATGGCGTGTACCCGATGCCGATCGGCAGCCAGGGCCTGGCGATGATCGATGCGCGCGACATCGGCGAGATCGCCGCCATCGAACTGCTGGCACGCGACGGTGCACCCGAGGGCAGTGCACTGACGCGTATCAACCTGGTCGGGCCGGACACGCTGACCGGTGTGCAGGTCGCGGGCATCTGGTCCGACGCGCTGGGCCGACCGATCGCCTACGGCGGCGACGACACCGCCGGCTTCGAGCAGAACCTGCGCCAGTTCATGCCGGCGTGGATGGCCTACGACATGCGCCAGATGGCCGAGCGCTTCCTCAGCGACGGCATGGTGCCCGAGGCCGGCGATGTCGACCGACTGACGCAGCTGCTTGGCCGTCCCCTGCGTTCGTATCGCGACTTCGCCGCCGATGTCGCTGCTCGCGCCTGAGCACGTTCAATCCCACTTTTGAAGGAGTCCCCCATGATCTACTCGACCGCCACCGTGCCGGTGAACGCACCCGGCCAGACACCGCTCACCCGCGCGCAGGCGTGGGAGGGCCTGGTGCAGAAGGCGCGCGACGCGCGGCTGTTCTTCCCGCCCGACGAATGCACGCGCAGCGAGATCGTCGAGGAGAGCGCCTCGCACCTGGTGCGTGAAGCGACGATCCTCGGCGACGACATCACCGAGATCATCACGTTCGAGGCGGACACGAAGATCACCTTCTTCCAGGTCATCGGCCCGCGCGAAGGCGCGATCGTCAACGAGCTGTTCGAAGACGCGAACGGCGATCTGCAGCTGCGCTTCTACGGTTACCTGGGCTTGCGCGGCAAGACACCCAACGGACCGGAAGAGCAGGCCGCCCAGGCGTGGATGGACAGCGACAAGGGATTCAAGGCGGCGATCCAGTCGACGCTCGCGCGGACGCGTGAGCGTGTCTCCGCGCCAAGCTGACGGTTCGACGTGTGCAGACCCGTGCGACGGTGGGCTTGAGCCCACCCTACGCAGACCACGCTTCCGGTCCGATACGCGCCAAAAAAAAAGGCGAGCCGAAGCTCGCCTTTTCCCCACCGCCGGATGCTTACGCCGCCGGTTCGGGCTCTGCGCGGCGCTTGCGGTCGAAGCGGGCACCCAGGGCGTCCTTCAAGGTGTCGAGGCCTTCGCCCTCGCCGGCCACCTTGAGGTGGGCGTAGCCCTCCAGGGAGCCGACCATCACGTCGCTGCCGAGGGCCATTTCGCTGTCGACCATGCGGTCGTACAGGCGCTGCAGGCGGTTGATCAGCGGACGCAGCGTGTCGAGGGCGGCGAGGTCGGCGCGGTAGCCGTCCAGGTCGAAGCTGCGCGGCAGCACGTCCGGGTGGTTGCCCAGGGTGAGCATGGCGGCGCGACAGAAGGCTTCGGACTTGTCGCCCATCTTGGTGAGTTCGCGGCGTTCTTCGACCGTGAGACCAATCAGGCCGGTGAGGCGCTGTTCCATGGTGGCGATGGCGGCTTCGATGTCGGACACGGCGTCCGCGGCGAGGGTCAGGGAAATGCGGTTCTGGGGCATGGTCACTCCGTTGATCACATTGAAAGGACGTCGGCGTTCATCGCCGACGTCCGCAGGCTAGCGCCGTTGCGCGCGCATTACCTCTCACAAATGCAGGTGCGCGATGCGGAAGATCGAGTCTGGAATGCCAACGATCGGGCGCGGAGCGCGATCGATGGCATTCGGAATGTGAGGTGCAAGGCTCAGCGCTCGATCGATGGCACTCGGAAGGCGATCGATGGGGCTTCGAATGCCATCGATGGCTCTCAATGTGAGAAAGATGGAGCGAAAAGTGCCATCGATGCGACGTCCCCCCGCTTTCAGTAGCGGAACCATTTGGAGTCCGGGGTTACTGTGACCCACCCCCGAATCCTGGGCCATCAGCCGGTAGAGATTCCGACCTTCTTCGG
>NZ_LSIF01000080.1 GCF_001556105.1 Pseudoxanthomonas mexicana
CTCGACCGCCTGTTCAACGGGTTCACCAATGCCAATCCGCAGGACATCTTCCGTCGCCTCGATCCAGACCTGTATTACCCGGTCTACGGCGACGATTCCAAGACGTACCGCGACGTGGATACGATGGGTCGCTTCTACCTGCGCGTGGACTGGGACAAGAACCAGGCGCTGTGGGGCAACTACAGTACCGGCATCACCGGCACCGAATATGCGCAGTACCAGCGCTCGCTGTACGGCGCGGCGCTGAACTGGCGCTCCAATGCGACCAATCGCTGGGGCGATGCCGCCAGCGCGCTGCGTGTGTTCGGCTCGCAGGCGCAAACCGCGCCTGGCCACAGCGAGTTCATCGGCACCGGTGGCAGCCTGTACTACCTGCGGCACACCG
>NZ_LSIF01000081.1 GCF_001556105.1 Pseudoxanthomonas mexicana
TGAACTGACCCCCCAATGTTGGACGGTCGGTTTGTAGCTTACGCTGCCAAGGGCTGGGTTCGGTACTGCACCGGGCTCAGCCCTTTTAGTTTCAGCATGATGCGATCGTGGTTGTAGTAGTGGATGTAGTCGGCCACCTCTTCGCGCAGCTGCTCCACGCTGGTGAACTGCTTCAGGTAGAACAGCTCAGACTTGAGGGTCGCGAAGAAGCTCTCCATGGCGGCGTTATCCAGGCAGTTGCCCTTACGGGACATGCTTTGGGTGACCTGATGTTCGTCGAGCTGCCGCCGGAAGGCGCTCATCTGATACTGCCAGCCCTGATCCGAGTGAAGCACCAGCGGCCGGCGTGATCGCCTTCTCGCCCATGCCTTATCCAGCATGGTGCGGACCATCTTGAAGGACGGCTGGACATCGAGCTGGAAGGCCACAATTTCCCTGTTGTAGAGGTCCATGACCGGCGACAGGTACAGCTTCTCGCCATTGACCTTGAACTCGGTCACGTCGGTCACCCACTTCTGCTCTGGCTCATCGGCCTTGAAGCGCCGTTCCAGGACGTTCGGCGCCACTTCCCCGACCTCGCCCCTGTAAGACCTGTACCGTTTTGGCCTGACCAGTGACTTGAGGCCCATGGCCTGCATGAGTCGCTGAACAAGCTTGTGGTTGATGGCCTCGCCGAGCTGGCGCCGCAGGGCCGCGGTGATGCGGCGATACCCGTACCGTCCTTTGTGGCGGTCGTAGAGCGCCTGGATGGCTGCTTTAAGGCTGGCATGTCGATCCCCCAGCGCCAGTACCTTGGCCTGGTAGTAGAAGGTGCTACGGGCCAAGCCGCTGATGGCCAGCAAGTCCGGCAGAGCATGCTGCTGCCTCAGTTCAAGCACTATCCGCGCTTTGTCGGCGGGGTCGTGGACTTCTTCGCTTGAACCAAGGCATCGAGTTTTTTTAGGTACGCCACCTCCGCACGCAGGTACGCGTTCTCCTTGAGCAATTCCTCATGGGTCGCAACCCGGCCTGGAATTGACGCTGGTGGCACGGGTGGAGGTTCCGGCTTCGGCATGGCTGGCGGGCGGCCCTTGGGGCGAGGCTTCAGCGCCTCGATACCCCCTTCATTGTACTGGCGCTCCCAAGTCGCAACGCCCGTCTTGTTCCGAACTCCGAATAGCGCCTGCGTCTGCCCGTAGGAGAGATCTTCGCGCCACATATGCTCCAGAACCCGGAGCTTGAACTCAGCAGTGTAATGACGGTGTTGCCGATCAAGCCCCGCCTGGCCCTCTTGGCGGAAATGAGCAACCCAAACCTCTACCAACTTCTTGTGAAGTCCAAATCGGGCAGCGATCACCTTGAAGCCGGCAGATCCCTGCAGATAGGCGTCCACCACCTCTCGTTTAAAAGACGGACTGTACTTGGCCATGAAAAACCTCCGAAGGCTGGATGGGTGTCCAACTTCCGGGGGTCAGTTCA
>NZ_LSIF01000082.1 GCF_001556105.1 Pseudoxanthomonas mexicana
CCCCGCCGCCATGCAGCAGCAGCGACGGGCGTTGGCCGAGTGCGTCGTGCGCCTGCTGCAGGCTGCGCTCGATCAAGCCGAGCGCTGCGCCCTCACAGCCGGATGCGAGCGCATCGAGCGTGTCGGTGGCGAATTCGACGTAATGGCCGCCTTGGGCGGGCAACTGCACGGCGGCAGCGTGCAAGGCATCGCGCATCAAACCGGGCGATGGTGCGATGCGCCCGCCATGGTGAACACCTTCCGCATCCAGCAGGTCGACGGTCACCGCCGTGCCCACGCCCACCACCAGCCACGGGTGCGCCTTGCGACGGTGCGCCGCCAGCAGCGCCAGGAAACGATCCACGCCGAGGCGCGTGGGGTCGGCATATGCGATGCGCACGCCGGCCAGCACCGGCTGCGTGCGTGCAAGGGAGATCGTACCGAAGCGCGTGGTCAGCCAGTCGACGACGGTGGCGGTACGCGCCGGCGACGCCACGCTGGCGAGCACAGCGCATGAGGTTTCAGGCAACGTCGTCGCCGATACGATCGCGTCGAGCATCGCGATGACGTCATCCTCATAGGCGATGGCGTGCAGGTCGCCCAGCCTGCCATCGGCATGCAGCGGCGCGCATTTCACCCGCGAATTCCCCAGATCGAATACCCACTGCGTCATGTCGTCCTCACGCTGACCTCGCCTGCATGCACGTGCCTCATGGCCTGCCCCACCTTCACCCGCAGCGCACCGTCAGCGCCAATGCCATCGGCTATCCCATGCTCGTCGCCTTGCGGACCATGCACGGTGACGACGCGTCCCGCCAGCACATCCAGTGCTGCGTAGCGCGCAAGGAAGACGGAAAGCCCGTCGCGATCGAAGTCTTCCAACGCCGGCAACAGGGCATCCAGCATCTGCGAGGCCAAGAGGTTGCGCGACGGCGCGTTGCCGGCCAGTGCGCCGAGGTCCGTCCACGCCTGGTCGATGGTCGCGGCCACAGGCGAGGGCATGCGTACATTGAGCCCGATGCCGATCACCGCGCGCACCGGTCCGCCATGTTCGCCACCCCCCTCCACCAGGATGCCGCCCAGCTTGTGGCCGTGCGCCAGCAGGTCGTTGGGCCACTTCACACCCACCGCTTCGTAACCGGCACGGCGCAGCGCTTCCGCGACGGCCACACCGACGACCAGACTCAAGCCTCCCAGCCGCGCCAAGCCACCGGAAAACTGCCGCGACAGCGAAAGATAGAGATTCGACGCGATCGGCGATGCCCACTGGCGACCGCGACGGCCGCGTCCACCTGTCTGCTGTTCGGCCAGCAGGACATCGGTGCCACGTTCGGGCGCCTGGCGGCGGAGCAGTTCGCTGTTGGTCGAATCCAGCGACCACGCCACCTCGAGCGACGACAGCTCAGCCGTCGTCGCGGCCTGCAGCACCGCTCGGATGCGCTCCGCATCCAGCAGTTCGATCGAGTCGGCAAGCGCATAACCGCGTCCAGCCTGCGCGTCGATGCGCAGGCCACCTTCGCGCAGGGCCTCGATGCGTTTCCACACCGCGGCCCGCGTCAGGCCCGCATCGCGCGCCAATGCGTCACCGGAGACAGGGCCTTCGATCAAGCGCTGCAGCAACTCACGTTCGCCGGTCATGCGCGCCGGCGCCAGATGCGCGCACGTTCGAAACGCGATTCCGTGCCATTGCGCAGGCGGCGGACATTCACCCGGTGGGTGAACAACACCAGCAGCGCGGCCGCCACCGCGAACACCTGCGCGGCGCGGTCGACCGGCATCCACCACGCCAACGGCACCAGGCAGGCCGTGGCGATGATCGACGCCAGACCGACATACCCCGTCGTGACCAGTACGCCCACCCACACCGCGAACAATGGCAGCAGCGCCATCGGCCACAGCACCGCCATGCCACCCAGCAGCGTGCCAACGCCCTTGCCACCGCGGAACCCGTGCCAGACCGGCCAGACATGGCCCATCGCCGCGACCAAGACCGCCAGGAATCCCAGCGCGCGCGGCACCAGCGGGCCGTCCGACGGCGCGAAGCGCAGCGCCAGCCACGCGGCCAGCGCGCCCTTGCCGATATCGACCAGCACCACGCCGAGCGCGAACTTCGCGCCCTGGGTGCGGAACGCATTGGTGCCGCCGGCATTGCCGCTGCCCTGCGTGCGGATGTCGACGCCGCGCAGGCGGCCCAGCGTGAGGCTGCCCGACACGGAGCCGATCAGGTAGGCGAGCAGCAGCAGGCAGGCGGTCAGCATGGCGCCATTATGGGCCACGCCCCCCCAGGCTCAGGCATCGGCTACCGGCTGCACGGCCACGATCAGTGCCCCCTGTCCTGCATGCGCGCCAATGGCAGCACCGGTTTCCACCAGCCGCTCTTCGCTGATGTCCAGGCGTGCGCGCAGCGCCGCCCGCAGTCGTTCGGCACCCGGGCGTGCGTCGCAATGCCCGACGATCAGACGCCAGCGCTGGCCTGCCGGCAGTTGGCGCGCGACCCGGTTCGCGAACGCTTCCGGCGCACTGGCGCGCGTCAGCAGGATGCCGGCGACGACCATGCGGCCGTCGACGCTCATCTTCGCCATCGGGGTCAGCGCGCTCAGGCGCGCGATCGGCGCCGCCCAGCGTGGAATACGCCCGCCGCGCACGGCGTGGGAAATGTCCGGCGCGATAGCCCACATCTTCGTCAGGGGACGAAGGCGCTCCAGTTCGGCCACCACCTCGGCCTCATCGCGCCCTTCTGCCGCCAGCTCGGCGGCACGCCACACCAGCAACGCCTGCCCGCACGCTGCATTGATGGTATCGAACACGCGCACGCGACGACCGGGGTCTCGCGCTGCCGCGTGTTCGCCGGACTGCAGCGTGCCCGACAGCGCGCGCGACAGCCCCACGTACAGCACGCGCGCATGGTGCGCGAGCGACAGCTCGAATTGCCGACGGAAGTCGCCCGGCGGCGGTTGGCTGGTGCGCGGCAGTTGGCGCGAGGCCGCCATGCGCCGGTAGAACTCGGCCGTCGACAATCCCACCTTGTCCAGGTAATCGCGGCCGTCCAGATCCACGCGTGCCGGCACCACGCCGATCGCATACCGCTCGGCGATGTCGTCGGGCAGGTCGGCGGCGCTGTCGGTGACCACCACCAGCGGCTGCGGTGCGGCGGCCACGGCCTGCTGGCGGATCATGTCGTCGGCCTTCATGCCTTCCACGCGTCCTTGCTGCGCGCAGGCATCGAACAGCGCTTGCGGCGAGCCGGTATGGGCATGCACGCGCAGCCGCGAGGTGCCGCCGGCGATGACGATGGAATCCGCTCCGGCCCCTTCCAAGGCGATGCGCAGCCGATCACGATCAAGTGCGTCGCCCAATAGCAGGCATTCGGTGCACCAGCGGCGGGCGGGATCGATCACATGGTCGTGGACGAGGGGTTCCGCGGCATCGTTGGCGGCGACCGGCGCTGCCGACCGCATGCGCACCGCGCGCGGACCGCCTTCGACGAACTCGGCGATCCCTTCCAGCAGGTCGACGAACCCCTGAGCGCCGGCATCCACCACGCCCGCCTTCTGCAGCAGCGCCATCTGCCGCGGCGTATCGGCCAGTGCGCGGCGCGCCCGCACCAGTGCACGGGTGAAGCCGCTGCGCGCATCGGGCTGGGCCATGTCGGACGCGGCCGCATCCAGTTCGTCGGCAAAAGCGGCGATAACGCTGAGGATCGTCCCTTCGACCGGCTGCGCCAGCGCCTGGCGAGCGCTCAGCGCACCCTGGCGGACTGCCGCGGCGAGCGAGCGCGCATCCAGTTCCGGCAGTGGCCGCACCCGCTCGGCGACGCCGTGGAGGAACTGCGCCAGGATCGCCCCTGAATTGCCGCGCGCACCGTCAATCGCATCGTTGCCGACCCGGCTGAGCAGGTCGCCAGCGTGCTGGCTGGGCTGGCTCAGTGCGCCATTGAGCACGCTGCCGAGCGTCGAGGCGAGGTTGTTGCCGGTGTCGCCATCGGCCACCGGAAACACATTGATACGGTTCAAGCCGTCCCGGCCCGCGATGACCCGGCGGGCCCCGGCAATCAGCGCCAGGCGCAGGGCGGGGG
>NZ_LSIF01000083.1 GCF_001556105.1 Pseudoxanthomonas mexicana
CCCCAACCCCCCTGGCGCGCGTAACGTCCGGACGAGGCGGCGATCAGGCCGTAGAACAGCCCCATGACGCCTGCAAAGGCAGCCAGCGGGATGATCGATGAAAGCAGCAGCGCGACACCGCCGGCCGCGCCGCCGGTGAACGCGCTGCGCAACAATCGGGGCGCCCTGCCGAATACCCCGCGTACCATGGTGGCCACGATGAAGGCCGCGAACAGGGCGAACAAGCCACCACTGCCCACGGGCTCCTGTCCACCGCGGTTGTCGCTGACCGGCGCGGGCAAGGGTTCGCCTTCGATCAGCCGGGCCAGTTGCGCGGTGCCATCAACGATGCCGCCACCGAAGTCGCCTGCCCGGAACTTCGGCGCGAGGTACTCCTGGATGACGCGATTGGCGATGGCGTCGGGAATGGCGCCTTCCAGTCCATAACCCGGCTGGATGCGCACACGGCGGTCGTCCTTCGCGACCAGCAGCAGCACGCCGTCATCCACGCCCTTGCGACCCAGCTTCCATTGGTCGAAGACGCGCTGCGTGTATTGCTCGATGGTTTCCGGTTGCGTGGTGGAGACCATCAGCACCTGCAACTGGCTGCCTTTGCGCTGCTGCAACGCCTGCGCCTGCTGTTCGAGCAGCTGTTTCTGCACGGCGTCGAGCGTGCCGGTGGCGTCGACCACCGGCGAATCGAGCGCGGGAATGGCCGCCAGCGTCTGCGCCCCTGCGGGCGAGGCGAGCAGCAGCAGGCAGAGCGCCAGCGTGCGCAGCATGGGAGCGACGCGATGCCGCTCAGTTGCCGGGCGACGGCGGCGGAGGCGGAGGCGGCGTCGGGGCCTGTGGTGCGGGGGGCGCCGGCGTAGCGAAGTCGACCGCCGGTGCCTGCGAGATCGCGGCCTCGTTCTCGACGGTGAAGTTCGGCTTCTCCTTGGCGCCGGTGACCTTGGCCGTGATCACCTGCGGGAACTGGCGGATGTAGGTGTTGTAGTCCTGTACGGTCTGGATGTACCGGCCCCGCGCGACGGTGATGCGGTTCTCGGTGCCTTCCAGCTGCGCTTGCAGGTCACGGAACGACTGGTCGGATTTCAGGTTCGGGTAGTTCTCGGTCACCACCAGCAAGCGCGACAGCGCGCCGGACAACTCGCCCTGCGCCTGCTGGAACTGCTGCAGCGACGCGGCATCGTCGGCATTGACCTGGATCTGGCCCACGCGTGCGCGCGCGTTGGTCACGTCGGTCAGCACCTGGCGTTCCTGCTGGGCGTAGCCCTGCACGGTCTTCACCAGGTTCGGGATCAGGTCTGCGCGGCGCTTGTACTGGTTCAGCACCTCGGACCAGCCGGCCTTCACCGCTTCGTCCTTCTGCTGGATGGCGTTGTAGCCGCAACCGGACAACACCACGGTCAGCACGACGAGCAACCACAGACGCGATACCTGCTGCATGGCACGGCACTCCCTCGGGTGGACACGGCGATTGCAGCACCTTGCCGTGGGCCACGCAAGCAGCGCACGTATCGTGGTCGTCGACGCACGCACTTGTTATCGGGTCGTGAACGAAGAAGGGCTCCCCGACGGGAGCCCTTCGTGACCGACCTGCGACGTGCGCCTACTCGCGCAGCATGCGCTGGCCGGCGCGCTTCTTCGCCCACAGGTTGAGGCACTCGACCACGGCCGAGAAGCCCATCGCGCCGTACAGGTAGCCCTTCGGGATGTGCAGCTCGAACCCGTCCAGCAGCAGGTACGCACCGACGGCGACGATGAAGGCCAGCGCCAGCATCTTGATGGTCGGGTTGTTGTCGATGAACTGGCCCAGCGGCTTGGCCGCCACCAGCATCACCACCACCGCCAGCAGGATGGCCGCGACCATCACCGGCGTGTGGTTCGCCATGCCCACGGCCGCGATCACCGAGTCCAGCGAGAACACGATGTCGATCACCGCGATCTGCGCGATCACGCCGGCGAACGATACGGCGGGGCGTGTATGCACGTCTTCCGAATCGGGCTCGCCCTTCACCAGTTCCAGGATTTCCTTGGTGCCCTTCACCAGCAGGAACAGGCCGCCGACGATCAGCACCAGGTCGCGTACCGAAATGCCCTGGCCGAACATCGTGAACAGGTCGGACGTCAGGCCGGCCAACCAGGCCAGCGTCAGCAACAGCAGGATGCGGGTGATGCACGCCACCGCGATGCCGAACTTGCGCGCGACTTCGCGCTGGTGCGGCGGCAGCTTGCTGACCGCGATGGAGATGAAGACCAGGTTGTCGATGCCCAGCACGATCTCGATCGCGCTCAGCGTGACCAACGTGATCCACACATGCGGATCGGTAAGCAGTTCCATCATTGGGGAGTACCTTGGTTCGGATCAGGAGTTCAGAGATAGCGGGGCGCGAGGATCAGGCCCCAGCACAGCAATACGTTCATCATCAGCACGAAGACGGCGGCGGAGCCCATGTCCTTCGCACGACCAGCGAGTTCGTGGTGTTCGGGGCCGTAGCGCTCGATGACGGCTTCCACCGCGGAGTTCAGCAGTTCGGCCGCCAGCACCAGCAGGCAGCTGCCGATCATCAGCGCGCGTTCCAGCCCGCTGTCCCCCAGCCACAACGCCAGCGGCGCCAGCACGACCAGCAGGTAGACTTCCAGGCGGAACGAGGATTCGTGCATCCACGCCGCGCGCAGGCCCTGCAACGACCACACGGTCGCTTTGAGGATGCGGCCGGGGCCGCGGGGAAGGTGTCCGGTTTGGTCAGCCATGGTGCGGGTAAGGGCGAAGAAGGCACCGTCGCGCCCCCTCCGGTCAGGCATGCGCCTGGCCCGGCAAGAAGACGGATCGGGTGGAACCGGCGCGGCGGGCGCGCCAAGGATGCGATTTTGCCACAAGGCACCGCGTGCCGACCCGAGCGGTTTGCATGACGTGCCATCGGCTGGTCCACTGGGATCCGCCCGACCCGAAGGAGCTCCCGCCGTGCCCGTCCCGCCGTCCGTTCGCCTGCCCCTGTTCGCCACGATCATGGCCGCGTGCCTGTCTGCATGCGTCAGTACCGCCCCGGTCACCGTGGAAGCCCCCGCCGGGAAAACTGCGGCTGCCGCACCGCGGGTCCCGGAACAGGTCTCGAACGCGGCCTGGGAAGCCGACATGCAGCGCTTCGCGGCCGAAGATGCGCAGTCGCCGCCCCCGCGCGGCGGCGTGCTGTTCACCGGCAGTTCGTCGATCCGGCTGTGGGGCACGCTGGCGCAGGACTTCCCCGGCGTGCCCGTGGTCAATCGCGGCTTCGGCGGGTCCGAGCTGCGCGACAGCACCTGGTACGCGGACCGCACCATCGTGCCGTATGCCCCACGACAGATCCTGATCTATGCCGGCGACAACGACCTCAATGCCGGCCGCACGCCGCAGCAGCTGCACGCCGACTTCATCGCCTTCGTCCAGCGCGTGCGCCGCGACCTGCCGAAAGCGAGGATCGCCTACATCAGCACCAAGCCCAGCCCGTCGCGCGCACAGCTGCTGCCGGTGCAGCGCGAGGCGAACGCGCTGGTGCAGGCGGAAGCCAGGCGGCGGGGGGTGGACTACATCGACATCTTCACGCCCATGCTGGATGCCAGCGGGCAGCCGAACGAAGCACTGTTCGTCGACGACCGCCTGCACATGAACGCCGCCGGCTACGACATCTGGCAGCGCGTCATCACGCCCTACGTGAAGTGATCGCAGCGCCGTGCCGGACGCTCAGCGCCGGCGCGGCGCCCCTTCGTTCTGGTGCAGGCTCAGCACGTTGCCGTCCGGATCGAGGAAGTCCAGCGACAGTCCGCCATCCGGCGACTCGCTGACCGGCACCACGATCTCGACACCCTTGGCCGCCAGCGCTTCGGCCTGGTCGTCGATGCCGCCATCGAGGCTGAAGACGACGACCGGCGATTCGCCCGCACGCGCGGGGCGCGGGATGAAGACCAGCGCGAGTTCGCCGACCTCACCCATCGCGAACGGACCGTCATGGCCGTCCAGTGCCTCGACCGGCAGGCCCAGGGTGTCGCGGTAGAACGCCACCGACCGGGCCAGGTCGGAAACGAAGAACACGATGGCGCCTACCTTGCAGTGCGTGAGCATGGCTCGTCCTCCTGTGGAATGTCTGTCAGTCCGTTGCCGCCGGAAGGCGACGTGTGAGCGCCCGCGTCGATGAGGATCAGGTGGCCGTCCAGGTCATGGGTTCCCAACCCCTCGCCGGCACGCATGGCGGCCTTCAGCGCGCGCCGCACCCGTCCGAACGGCAGGTCGCTACTGCGCACTGGCGGGACGTGGGCCAGCGCGAGGGCGTCCGCCTGTGTTTCGGGTGACTGCGTGGACAGCGTGCGGCGGATGCGGGTCAGGCGCTGGCGGAACGCCGTCGGTTCGATCCGCAGGATCCAGCGGATCTCGTCCGCCGACAGGCCGTGCAGGGCCAGCACGGCGACGCGTCGCGCCGACGGTGGCAGCGTGCGCACCCAGGCGAACGAGGGCGGCGGTGACGTCGCCGTCATCGGATCAGCCACGTCGTCGACGGTGGTTGCGCGGGACATGGCATCGCGTGTTTCGCGTTGCCGCCGCCGTGCAGCGGTTCGCGCTGTCATCATCGCCTGCCGGCGCAACACGCCGGACAGCCAGGGCAGATCGTGGCGGCCGGCCTGCAGGGCGGCGAGCAGCGTGTCCTGCACCAGGTCGTCGGCATCCTGCGCACGCCGGCACAGCCGCAGGGCCTGCGCGCGCAACTGGCGATACGTGTCCGGTGTGAAGGTGCCGAGGCGGGCGTCGACCAGAGGCGCCTGCACTCAGGCGTCCCGGTAGATGGCCGTGCCGCGCTGGCCATCCGGATGCACCCAGCCGCGGTACATGCCGGTCGTGTTCAACACCAGGGCGATGTTGCCGTCGCGGTCGATCGCGATCGCGCCACCGTCGCCGCCGTGCTGCGGCACTTCACCAAGGATGACGTCCTCCGTCGCCACCCGCACGCGGTCGCCCCGGTAGGCGACGCGCGAGGCAATATCGTGCGCCACCGCATTGCGGATGTAGTACTCGCCCCAGCCGGTGCACGAGACCGCGCAGTGCGCATCCGCCCATGTGCCCGCCCCGATCAACGGCGAATCGCCGACGCGGCCCCACCGCTTGTTGGTCATGCCGCCGGTGGAAGTCGCCGCCGCCACATGGCCGTGCGAATCCAGCGCCACGGCGCCCACGGTGCCGAAGTACTTTCCGCGCAGGTCCTGGCTGGCCTGCCACGCACCCTGTTCGCGGTGCTGCGCGTCGCGCAGTTGTTCGCGCCGCGCCTCGGTGGCGAACCAGTCGTTGGGCACGCGCTCGATATCGGAGTGGGTGTCCGCGTATTGCTCGGCACCCGCGCCGATCAGGAAGACGTGCGGCGATTCTTCCAGCACCCGTCGCGCCAGACGCACCGGATGGCGCACCGTCGACAGACCCGCCACCGCGCCTGCGCGGCGGCCGTGTCCATCCATGATGGAGGCATCGAGTTCGTGCCGCCCATCCGCCGTGAAGACCGACCCGTAGCCGGCATTGAAGTACGGAGAGTCCTCGAGCAGCGCAACCGCGACCTCGACCGCGTCCAGTGCGGTGCCACCGGTGGTGAGCACGGCATGGCCGGCGTCGAGTGCGCGGTCCAGCTCGGCGTGGATGGCGCGCTCCGCGTCGGCACCGAGGGAGTTCCGCTCGATGACGCCGGCACCTCCATGGATGGCCAGCGCCAGCGGTCTGCGGAGTTGACGCGCACTCATGGCAAGCGACCACCCCACGACACGACGGGAGACCAGCATACTCCCGCCGCTGCGTGGCACCAGCCCCGCCGATGGCCTATTGCGAACGCAGCGCTTCGATGGGGTCGAGCTGCGACGCCTTGCGTGCCGGGTAGTAGCCGAAGAACAGACCGGTGGCGATCGAGAAGCCTGCCGCCAGGCCGATGACCTGGCCGTTCAACGCCACCGGCAGTTCGCTGAACTGGCCGACCAGCAGCGCACCCGCGACACCGATGACGATGCCCAGCACGCCGCCGCCCAACGACAGCAGCATGGCCTCGGCGAGGAACTGCCGTCGCACGTCGCCCGGCCCTGCGCCCACGGCCATGCGCAGGCCGATCTCGCGGATACGTTCGGTGACCGACACCAGCATGATGTTCATGATACCGATGCCGCCGACGATCAGCGAAATGGTGGCCACGGCACCC
Source organism: Pseudoxanthomonas mexicana (assembly GCF_001556105.1). Classification (GTDB taxonomy): domain Bacteria; phylum Pseudomonadota; class Gammaproteobacteria; order Xanthomonadales; family Xanthomonadaceae; genus Pseudoxanthomonas_A; species Pseudoxanthomonas_A mexicana_A. The sequence continues at coordinate 6,183 of NZ_LSIF01000083.1, forward strand.
AGCAGCAGCGACATCAGCTTGGTGGTGGCGGTGCGGGTGGCGACGATCTCCGAAATGTTGCGGACGTTGAAGTCGTCCTCTTCCCCCGGACCGATCTTGTGACGCTGGCGCAGCAACGCCTCCACTTCGCCCTGCACGTAGCCCAGGTCCTTGGCGTCGGCCACGGTCAGCGCGACCTGCTGCACGGCGCCCGGTGGCAGCCCCATCGAGCCCATCAGGCGACGGCGCGCGGTTTCCAGCGGCACCATCATCACGTCGTCCTGGTCCTGGCCGAAGCCGCCCTGCCCCTTGGGGGCCAACGTGGCAACCACCGTGAACGGCACACGACCCAGCCGCACCGTCTGGCCCACGCCGCTGTCCTCGCCGAACAGCGTGCGGCGCACCGTTTCGCCGAGGATCACCACCTTGTCGGCGCTGGAGTAGTCCTGCGCATCGAAGCCCTCGCCGTTGGCGATGACCCAGCTGTTGATATCGAAGAAGTCGGCCTGCACGCCCTGCCAGCTGGTCGACGCATTGTTCTCGGCGAACACGATCTGGGTATTGCCGCGCAACGCACCGGCCACATACTGCACTTCCGGGATTTCGTTGCGGATCGCGTCGACGTCGCCTTCCTTGAGCGTATAGAAACTGCTGGAACTCATGCGCACGCCACCGCCGCCGGGACCACGGCCGGCGCCCGGGCTGATGTCCAGGCGCTGCGAGCCCAGGCCGGAGACCAGCTTGTCGATCTCGGCCTGCGTACCCTGGCCCACCGACACCATGACGATGACGGCGGCGATGCCGATGATCACGCCCAGCGAGGTCAGCGCGCTGCGCATCCAGTTGCCGCGCAGCGCGTGCAACGCGGTACGCAGGATGTCGGAGAATTTCATGGCCGGCCTCCCGCGTGGTCGGTGTCTTCGTGCAGTTCGCCGTCGCGCATCACCAGGATGCGGTCGGCATGCGCGGCGACTTCGGCATCGTGGGTGATCAGGATGACGGTGTGGCCGTCGTCGCGCAGGCGCTTGAACAGCGCGAGGATCTCTTCGCCGGTCTTGCTGTCCAGCGCACCGGTGGGTTCGTCGGCCAGCAGGATCGGCGGCTGGTTGATGAGCGCGCGCGCGATCGCCACGCGCTGCTGCTGGCCACCGGACAGTTCATTGGGGCGGTGGCCGGCGCGCTCGGCCAGGCCGACCGCGGCCAGCGCCTGTCGCGCGCGCTCGGCACGCTCGCCAGGCGGCACCTGCGCATAGCCCAGCGGCATGGCCACGTTGTCCAGCGCGCTCATGCGCGGCAGCAGATGGAAGCCCTGGAACACGAAGCCGATCTTCTCGCGGCGCAGGATCGCCAGTTGCTCGGCGTCCAGCGTGGCCACGTCGATGCCGTCGCACAGATAGCGGCCATCGGTCGGCGTGTCCAGGCAGCCGATCAGGTTCATCAGCGTGGATTTTCCCGAGCCGGAGGGGCCCATGATCGCGACGAAATCACCGCGGTCCACGCGCATGTCCACGCCCTTCAGCGCCACCACTTCCGCCTCGGTGCCGGCGGAATACACCTTGCCCAGCGCGTGCGTCTGGATGACCGGCACGCGGTCGCCAACGGTCGGGGACGGCGTGCTCATTCCTTCGCGCGCTCGCCCACGACCATCACGTCGCCTTCCTTCACCGCGCCCGACACCTCGGTGCTGGTGCCATCGCTGGCGCCCACGCGCACCTGCACCTGCTCGGGCTTGCCGTTGACCAGCTTGTACAGCGGCGCGCGCTTGGCGCCGAGCAACGTCCGCAGTTCGCCATCCCAGCGCTGCTGCTGCGTGTCGTCGAGCGTGGCACGGAATGGCGCGAAATCCTGCTGCATGCGTTCGGCCATGCGCTGGCGCATCTGCGACTGCATCGCACCGCCGCCGCTGTTGCCGCTGCCTGGGCGGGGACCGCCCGGGCCGCCGAACATGCTGGCGCCGCCCTGCTGGGCCTGCGCCATGCGGGCCGCCTGGCGCTCGCGCAGCGCGGTCAACGCGGCATCGAAGGCGGCCTGCTGCTCCGGCTTCAGTTGCAGCGTGCCGGCCACGCGGACCAGGTCATCGCTGACGCCAGTGCCGCCGCCGCGCTGGGCACCCTGCTGCGGTGATCCCTGTGCAGCAGCCGTGGCGGTGGCCTGTTCGCCGGTCGGCTTGTAGCGAAGGGCCGCGTTGGAAATCTTGAGGATGTTGTCGCGCTTGCTGACCTCGATCTCGGCGTTGACGGTCAGGCCCGGCAGCAGCGTACCGTCGCTGTTGTCGACGCTGACGACCACCGGATAGGTCACCACGTTGCTGGTGGTGGTCGCCGACAACCGCACCTGCTGCACCTCGCCGCGGAACTGGCGATCGGCGAACGCGTCGACGGTGAAGGACACGGGCTGGCCCACCTTGACCTGGCCGATATCGGCTTCGTCGACGGCCAGTTCGATCTTCATCTTCGACAGGTCTTCGGCGATGGTGAACAGTTCCGGCGCCTGCAGGCTGGCGGCGACGGTCTGGCCCGGCTCGATGCTGCGGGTCAGCACCACGCCATCCACGGGCGAGCGGATGACGGTGCGGTCCAGGTTGACGCGGGTGGTCTGCGTCGATGCCGTCTGCTGGCGGATCGACGCCTGCGCCGCATTGACCTGTGCGCGTGCCTGATCACGTGCCGCACGTGCCAGGTCCACGTCGCTCTGCGCGACCAGCTTCTGCGTGCCCAGGCCCGCCTTGCGGGTGTAGTCGAGCTCGGCGTTGGCCAGCGTCGCCTGCGCCTGCTTCAGGCTGGCCTGCGCGTTGGCGATCTGCGCATTGCCCTGCGCGATCTGCGCCTCGTAGGTGCTGGGATCGATACGGGCCAGCACCTCACCCTTCTTGACCTCGCTGTTGTAGTCGACAAGGACGTCGGTGACCTGGCCGGATATCTGGCTGCCCACGGTGACCGTCGAAATGGCGCTGAGCGTGCCGGTCGCGGAGATCGCCACGCGGATGTCGCCGCGCTCGACGTTGGCCGTGCGGTAGGCACTCTCCGACGCGTCGCCACGGCGCGCGTTCCAATACCACCCACCGCCCACCAGGATGGCGATCACGGCGATGCCGAGCAGGATCCTGGGCAGCGGGGACTTCTTGCGGGGGGCGGTGCGTACTGGCTGGCTCATGCGGCGAGTCGGCTCGAAGTGGGGAGGCGGGACATGGAACGCGCCGGCAGCCGCGAGGTTGACACCCCGCGGCACCGGTCGGCTCCCGCATAGATTACGCAACGAAACGGATCGTTGCGGTCGTACCGCGTCCGAGTTCGCTGTCCAGCTCGATCTTCCAGCCGAAGCGGTCGCACAGCCGGCTGACGATCGACAGGCCCAGGCCACTGCCATGGGGTCGGGTGGGGTCGGCGCGATAGAACGGTTCGAACACACGGGTCATCGACTCGGCCGACATGCCGATGCCGCTGTCCCGCACGATCACCCGGTCCGATTCCAGCACCACGTCGATACGGCCGCGGTCGGTGTAGGTGCAGGCGTTGCGCAGCAGGTTGCTGACCACGACCTGGAACACGCGGGGCGGTGCATGCAGGCGGGGCCGCGCGTGCAGGGTGACTTCCAGGTCCACCGGCTTGTTGAGCAGCAAGGTCCGGGCGTTCTCGGCTTCGTCCATGACGATGTCGGCGACATCGAAGTCCTCGCTCTGCGGTTCAACCTCGGCTTCACGGGCCAGGATCAGGAACGCATCGATGACCGCCTCCATGTCGCGACCGGCACGCTGGATGCGCTGCAGGGCGCGCGCCACGCGAGGCGGCGCGTCCTCGGCCATGCCCATGTCGGTCGCCACGCGGATCACCGTCAACGGTGTGCGCAGCTCATGGCTGGCGTCGCGGGTGAAGTCGCGTTCGCGGGCGACATGCGCGGTCACGCGCTGGGCCAGCCCGTGCAGCGCCGAGGCGAGTTGACGGGCCTCGCCCTGCACGTCGTTCGGCAGGCGGTCGGGGGCCAGGCCACTGACGTCGGGGCGTCGCGGATCCCACTCGGCCACCTGTCGCGCCAGCCAGCTGACCGGCGACACCAGCCGCTTCGATGCGCGATAGGTCAGCCACGACACCAGGTAGATCGCCACCAGGGTCATGATGATCGGCACCGTGCCGAAGTAGAACGCCAGCCGTTCCGCCTGCGAGCGCAGGAACACGAGGTACAGGCGACCCTGTGACTGCTCGTCGACAAGCACCAGCAGGTCGTCATCCCGCAGTTCGTGGAAACCGGGCTTCAGGTCGCGCAGGTTCTCCGGCAGCACCAGATTGGAGTGCCCCTTGACCACCAGGTAGCCACGCAGGTTGTGCGTGTTCGGCGGCGGCTGTGCGGTGCTGGCGCTGTACAGCTCCCAGAAATGCGTGGCCTCTTCCTGCAGCGCGGTGTTCATCAGGCTGTGCTTGATGACGGCGGAGATCAGATACACGCCCAGCACGATGGCCAGGCTGACCATCACGGCCTGCAGGATGAAGGCGATCCTGAGTTTGCGGGGCAGGCCGTGGTGGCGCATCGGCGTATCGTCGGGCGAAGTCACCATGATGCCGCGCGCCGACGTTCGGGTCAGCCAATGTCGGCGATGCGGTAGCCCGCGCTCTGCACGGTATGCAGCAGCGGCTTGTCGAAGGGTTTGTCGATCACCTTGCGCAGGTTGTACAGATGGCTGCGCAGGGTGTCGGAATCCGGCAGGCCATTGCCCCAGATCTCGCGCTCGATCTCCTGGCGGGTCACCACGCGCGGCGATTCGCGCATCAGGATGGTCAGCAGGCGCAAGCCGATCGGCGACAGCATCAGTTCGGTACCGCCGCGGGTGGCCCGCATGCTGACCGGGTCGAGCACCAGGTCGGCCACCTTCAGCACTTCGGCACCGACCTGGCGTCGCTCGCGACGGATCAGCGCGCGCAGGCGGGCTTCCAGCTCCTGGATCGCGAACGGCTTGGTCAGGTAGTCGTCGGCGCCCGAGCTGAGGCCGGTCAGCTTGTCGTCCAGCGTGTCGCGTGCGGTCAACATCAGGACGGGCGTGGATTTGCGCGCTTCGGTACGCAGGCGCTTGCAGACTTCCATGCCGTCCAGGCGAGGCAGCATCAGGTCCAGCACCAGCACGTCGTAGCTGTTCTCCACCGCCAGGCGGTAGCCGTCCAGGCCGTCGGTGGCGTAATCGACTTCGAAACCGCGACCTTCGAGGTACTCCCCGATCATCTCGGAAATGTTGCGGTTGTCTTCGACCACGAGCACCAGACCTGCGGTTTCCTGACTATGTCGCATGACAACTCCTTGAGAGGCTTCAGGTTTGTGAAACTACCGGTCGTGCGGTAGACACCGCGTGAAGACGCCCCCTCCATTCAGCCGGCAGTTGGGATTACGCTTCGCCATCCCTCACTGGCGACCAGCCCATGATCGAACGCATCCTGCCCCTCTTCCTGCTGCTGGCGTCGAACGTCTTCATGACGTTCGCCTGGTACGGGCACCTGAAGTACAAGTCCGCGCCCCTGTTCGTCGTGATCCTGGCCAGCTGGGGCATCGCGTTCTTCGAGTACATGCTGATGGTGCCCGCCAACCGCATGGGCAGCGCGGTCTACTCGGTGGTGCAGCTGAAGACGATCCAGGAGATCCTGACCCTGCTGGTCTTCGCCGGCTTCAGTACCTGGTACCTGGGCCAGCCGCTGAAGTGGAACCACTACGCCGCCTTCGCCCTGATCGTGGGTGCGGCGTTCCTGATGTTTTACGAGTGAGGGGTTGCGACGCCGCTCATTGGGCATATCCAGCTCGGGCCATCAGCCGCTCGGCGTGCGTCTCCAGCCGCTGTCTGTCCCGCAGCATGTAAGAAGGTCCCTTGAGGATGGCAACGAGGCGCGCCGCCTCAATGGGCGACAGCACATCAAGGGATTTGCCGTGCTCGCGTCGCGCAAGACGATCCAGGCCCTTGTCGACACCGTTGTAAGCCTGGGACGCATAGAGCCCGTACATTTCTTCATCGCTGAAATGCAGGGGCAGCAGGATCTGCCAGAGCGCGATTCTGGCATGCCAGCTCATCGCGGACTGCGGAGCATGGAATCGGTGGACCGCCATCCGTGCCACTGATGCCGCCGGCGACCCCACGCTGGCGTCGATCAGATCGCGGATCAACGGCGGCGGCGATGCATCCTGACCGTCGGCATGCACCAGAAGCACCTTGATTTCGGCCACATGCGGCCGGACCGCCACCAGGTCATACGCGAGCAACCCGGCCAACGGCACGCCGACCAGCAGCGCGACCGCGTGGACGGCATGCCGGACGACGCGGCTCATGCGCCGCTCAGAACCGGATCTTGCCGGTCAGGATGTCCTTGAACATCACCCAGTCGCCGGCGAAGGAATAGAACGGGTGCTTGAAGGTGGCGGGCCGGTTCTTCTGGAAGAAGAAATGGCCGACCCAGGCGAAGCCATAACCGCAGAACAGCGCCGCGAGCAGCCACCACGCATTGCGCTCGACGATCGCCAGCACCAGCAGCGCGAGCACACCGCAGCTGCCGATGAAGTGCAGGCGCCGCGAGGTGCGGTTGCTGTGCTCGTCGAGGTAGAACGGATAGAACTCGCGGAAACTGGCGAAGCGGCTCATGTCCCCTCCCACAGGGTCAGGCAGCGCGTGGCGCGAACATGATCACCGCCATGCCGGCCAGGCACAAGCCGGCGCCTAGCAGGTCCCAGCGCGTCGGCTTCACCGCATCCACCGCCCACAGCCAGCCGATCGCCATGGTGACGTAGACGCCGCCGTAGGCCGCGTAGACGCGGCCGGATGCCGCCGGGTGCAGGGTCAGCAGCCAGGCGAACAATGCCAGGCTGGCGGCCGCAGGCAGCAGCAACCAGGCGCTGCCACCCTTTCGCAGCCACAAGTAGGGCAGATAGCAGCCGACGATCTCGGCCAGCGCGGTGACGAGGAACAGCAACAGGGTCTTCATGCGGCAAGCCTACCGCACGGGCGGATCACTCCGTCGCCTTGACCCGGGCCCACAGCGCTTCCTGCTGATCCAGCGACAGGGCGGACATCGTGGTGCCGTCGGCGACAGCGATCGCCTCCATCGCGCGGAAACGTCGTTCGAACTTCAGGTTCGCGCGGCGCAGCGCGCCACCCACATCGACCTTGGCATGGCGCGCCAGGTTGGCGGCGACGAACAGCAGGTCGCCGATCTCGTCCTCCAGCCGCGCGTCGCGCTCAGGCGACGGCGGAGCCGCGAGCTCGACGCGGACCTCGTCGATCTCCTCGTGCAGCTTGGCGATCACCGGCGCGGTGTCCGGCCAGTCGAAGCCGACTCGTGCGGCGCGCGACTGCAGCTTCGCCGCGCGCTGCCATTCCGGCAGTCCCCGCGATACGCCGGCCAGCGCGGACGTATCCTCTTCACCGGCCGCCTTTCGCTCGGCGGCCTTGATCGCTTCCCAGTTGACCGTCTGCGCCTCGGCATCGGCGAACGAGGCGTCACCGAAGACGTGCGGATGGCGTCGCACCATCTTGTCGCAGATCGCATCGACCACGTCGTCGAACGCGAACGCGCCCCGCTCGTCCGCCATCTGCGCATGGAAGACGACCTGCAGCAGCAGGTCGCCCAGTTCGTCCTTCAGCGCCGGAAGATCATGGCGATCGATCGCGTCGGCGACCTCATACGCTTCCTCGATCGTGTACGGCGCGATCGTGGAGAAATCCTGCTCCAGGTCCCAGGGACACCCGCCGTCAGGGTTGCGCAGGCGGGCCATGATGGCCAGCAAGCGCGCAATGTCGCCGTCACGCGCTGCGGGCATGTCCATTCGCGCCGTCCTCGGCCTTCGCAAGCCAGGTGCGCCACGGCAGCGTCATGTCGCCCAGCGCCACGAAGTCGCCGTTGAGCAGCGTCTCGCGGCGGTTGTAACGGAATGCGCGTCCATCCGGCGCCAGCAGCGCGCCGCCGGCGGCTTCCAGTACGCACTGCGCCGCGGCGGTATCCCATTCGCTGGTGGGGCCGAAGCGCGGGTACACGTCCAGCGTGCCCTCGGCGATGCGGCAGAACTTCAGCGACGAGCCGAGCGAGACCTCCTCGATCCCGCCCATGCCGTCGAGGAAGGCCTGCGTGCGTGCATCGCGATGCGAACGGCTGGCGGCGACCTTCAACGTGCCCGTGGCCGGCGCACGCGTGCGGATCTGTGCGTCCACGTCGCCAACGCGGCGATAGGCATTGCGGCCCTGCCTCGCGTGCCAGGTCTCGCCGGTCACCGGCGCGTGAACCACGCCGAAGATGGGTTCGTTCTGTTCGATCAGCGCGATGTTGACGGTGAACTCGCCATTGCGCTTGATGAATTCGCGGGTGCCGTCCAGCGGGTCCACCAGCCAGTAGGTCGGCCACTGGCTGCGCTCGGACCACGGGATGTCGGCGGCTTCCTCGGACAGCACCGGCCATTGCGGGGTCAGCCGGCGCAGGCCGTCGGTGATCACCTGGTGGGCGGCCATGTCGGCGGCGGTCAGCGGGCTGTCGTCGTTCTTGCGCTGCACGTCGAAGGCGCCCTCGTACACGGCCATGATGGCCTGGCCCGCTTCGCGGGCGATGACGATGACGGCTTCGTGCAGGTCGGCGGTCATTCTGCTCATGTCCGCGCGTTCAACCATTCGCGGGCGATGAACAGTGCCGCCAGCGAACGACCTTCCGAAAAATCCTCGCGCAGCATCAGCTGGTCGAGGTCTTGCAACTTCCAGGGCACTACTTCCAACTCCTCGGGTTCATCCCCCGGCAAGCGCTCGGGGTACAGGTCTCTTGCCACCACCAGCCAGGACTGGTGGCTCATGTAGGTGGGCGCCAGGGTCAGGGCGCGCAGCACGTCGAGGCGGCGCGCGCCGAAGCCGGCTTCTTCCTTCAGTTCGCGGTCGGCGGCCTGCTCGGGCGTTTCGCCGGCATCGATCCGGCCCTTCACCAGGCCCAGTTCGTAGCGGTGCATGCCGGCAGCGTACTCGCGCACCAGCAGTACCGTGTCGTCATCCTGCATCGGCACCACGACCACCGCACCATGCCCCTGCGACTGCAGGCGGTGGTAACGACGACGCTCACCGTTGCTGAACTCCAGGTCAAGCTCCTCGACATGACGGTCCGGCCCGTCGGTGCGCCGGGTGATGCCATGGATGGTGGGCAGGCGGCTCATGCGACGGAGCTGAATCCGCCCGTGCCACGCGATGCGCGACGACGGCAAGGGGCGGTGCCCGATATCATGGGGGGATGCGACAACAGGATCATCAGACGGGAATGCTAGCAGAGGCGGACGCATGGCGTGCCCGTGATTTGTCCGTGCTGTGGCATCCCTGCACGCAGATGCGTGAACACCCGCACACCTTGCCGCTGGTGCCGATCGCCCGCGGCGAGGGCGCATGGCTGGTGGGCCACGACGGCACGCGCTATCTGGATGCGGTGAGCAGTTGGTGGACCAACCTGTTCGGCCATGCAGAACCGCGCATCGGCGCCGCCATCGCCGCGCAGGCGCAGGCACTGGAGCAGGTGATGCTGGCCGGATTCACCCACGCACCCGCGGTGGAGCTGGCCGAACGATTGCTGGCGGTGGCGCCGCGGCAAGCGGGACGCGCGCCGCTGTCCAAGGTGTTCTACGCCGACAACGGCTCGGCCGGCGTGGAAGTGGCGCTGAAGATGGCCTTCCACTGGTTCCACAACCGCGGCGAGCACCGGCGCACGAAGTTCATCGCGCTGGAGAACGGCTACCACGGCGAGACGCTGGGTGCACTCGCCGTGGGCGATATCCAGCTGTACCGGCGGGTCTATGCGCCACTGCTGACCGAGGCGCTGTTCGCGCCCTCGCCCGATGCCTACCTGGCGCAGCCCGGCGAATCGCCGGCCGACTGCGCGCAGCGCGCGGCCGATGCGCTGGCCGCGCTGCTGGACGACCACGCGGGCGAAGTCTGCGCGGTCATCGTCGAGCCGCGCGTGCAGTGCGCCGGCGGCATGCGTATGCACCACCCCGACTACCTGGCCCGCGTGCGCGCGCTGTGCGATGCCAGCGGCGCGTTCCTGATCGCCGACGAGATCGCGGTGGGGTTCGGCCGCACTGGCACGCTGTTCGCCAGCGAACAGAGTGGTGTGATGCCCGACCTGCTCTGTCTGTCGAAGGGGCTGACCGGGGGCTTCCTGCCGCTGGCGGCGGTACTGGCGACACAGGCGATCTACGATGGATTCCTCGACGATTCGCGCGAGCGCGCGTTCCTGCATTCGCACAGCTACACCGGCAATCCGCTGGCGTGTGCGGCGGCACTGGCGTCGCTGGACATCTTCCGCGCGGACGACGTGCTGGCGCGCAACCGCGCCACCGCGCGCACGATGGCGACGCTCGCCGAACCGCTGGCGGCGCACCCGCACGTCGCCGACGTGCGCCAGGCCGGCATGATGCTGGCCTTCGAACTGACCCAGGGCGGCGACAAGGCCACGCCCTTCCCCGCCGCGGCGCGCATCGGCCTGAAGGCGTACCGCGCGGCGCTCGCGCGCGGCGTGGTGCTGCGGCCACTGGGCGACGTGCTGTACTGGATGCCGCCGTACTGCGTGGACGACGACGCGCTTCAACTGCTGGCCGACGTCACCCGCACCGCCATCGATGAGGCCACGTCATGCGCCTGACCCGCTGCCACGTCGACGCCACCCTGTCCGTGGGCACGTCCCTCGCACTGCCCGACACCGCCGCCAACCATCTCGCCCGCGTGTTGCGGCTGCGCGAAGGCGATGGCTGCGTGCTGTTCAACGGCGACGGCCACGATTACGACGCCCGCATCACCGCGATCAGCAAGCGCGGGGTGCTGGCCGATATCGTCGGCGCGCGTGCCGTCGACAACGAGTCGCCGCTGCACGTCACCCTGCTGCAGGGCATCGCGCGCGGCGAGAAGATGGACCTGATCCTGCAGAAGGCGACCGAACTCGGCGTGGCCGCCATCGTGCCGGTGATGGCGGAACGCACCGAGGTGAAGCTGGACGCCGAACGCACGGAAAAGCGCGTCGCGCACTGGCGAAGCGTCGTCGCCTCGGCCTGCGAGCAGAGCGGCCGCGCGCGCCTGCCGACGCTGGCGCTGCCCGCCGCCTTGATCGATGCGGCGCGCACCTTCGATGACGGGGCCACGAAACTGACGCTGGATCCGGCCGGCGACGTGTCCTTGGCGAGCGTGCAGCTCGCCGGTGCCGCGGTCGTGGTGGCGATCGGCCCCGAAGGCGGCTGGTCGCCACGTGACCGCGACACCCTGGCGGCGGCGGGATTCACCGGCCTGCGCCTCGGCCCGCGCATCCTGCGTACCGAAACCGCCGGACTGGCCGCGATCGCCGCATTGCAGTCGAGATTCGGGGACCTGTAGGGTGGGCTCAAGCCCACCATTGCACGACGTCGGATGTACCGACTGCGTACCGGACTAGCCCTTTCGCAGAGAGCGAAACGGTGGGCCGAGGCCCGCCCTGCGGCAGCGTCAGGCCGCGTTGGCCAGCGCGTCGCCGATCATCGTCTCGACGATTTCCAGGTCGGGCAGCACGGCGGCTTCGTCGCCGAGCAGCACGCGGACCTTGACGCCTACCGGCAGTTCTTCCTCGGTGGCGTCGGCCAGCAGGCCGTCGCGCGGCACCGACACCAGGCGCGGGAACGATGGCGTCAGCAACGCGAAGTAAGGGCGATCCTTGTCGCCGCTCAATGCCTTCAGCACGACGATCTTGCTGTTCAGCGCGATCGGATCGCTGGCATTGCCGGTCAGCCGGCCGAAGGCGACCAGCGGCACCGGCCAGCCGTGCCAGTCGATGCGCCCCGGCAACCAATCGGGCATGTCGGCCACGGGTTCGACCGGCGCGCGCGTGAGCACCTCGGCGACCGTGGCGTTGGGCAGCAGCAGGCGGTACTCGCCCGCCTGGATCAGGACGCCGCGGATTTCGTCGTTGGAATGGGCCATCGTGTGTTCCTCAGAACCAGCGGTCGGTCAGGCGCTGCGCGATCTGCGCAGGCGAGCCCAGTTCGGCGCCACGCGCCGCGAGTGCCTTCGGTGCCGCGGGGTCGTAGCAGCCTTCCTGCGACTGGCCCATGACCAGCGCGCCGCCGTTGCCCAGCGCCGCGGCCACCTCCACCAGGGAGGTGTCGCTGCCGCTGAGCAGCAGCACCGCGCTGTCCGCCGGCGGCAGCTGCGGGATCACCGCGTGGATGGTCTCGCCGGAACGGAAACTCACCACGCCCTCCTCGACGAACGGCACCACGTCGCCCGGCAATACATATACGTGCCCCACTTCGGCGGCCTTGCCGGCTTCAGCCAGCAACACCGGCATGTGCGAGACGCGCTCCATCTGCCGGACCAGATTGTCGTAGCGGCCGCCATCGAGGCGCAGGTGCACCATCACCGGCTTCGGAAAGCCGGTGGGCAGGTCGGCGAGGAGCTTGCGCACGGCATCGGGGCCGCCGATGCCGGCGAACACCAGCACCGCACCCTGCGTACGCGCCGACGCCGCCACACCACCGCCTTCCAGCGGCTCGAGCGACAGGTTCGAAAGGTCGAACGTCGACGAGGAAGTCGAGGCAGGCAGCGGCGGAGGTACAACCGCCGGCGGTTCGGGCAGCGGGGGCGGCGCTGATGCGGATTCCATGGAGGTCGACGCCGACCTCAGCCAGTCGTCCGCATCGACCACCTGCGCGTCCAGCTGGCGCGCCTGCAGGCCACCGGTGTAGGCGAAGTCGTCGCTCGGCAGTTCCAGCGCCATGTCGGCGGCTTCCTCGAGGTGCAGCGAGATCTCCGCATCCTCGTGCAACTGCGCCGGTGTCACCGGCAGGCCGGGCTCCAGCTGCAGGCCCACGTCTTCTTCGCGGCCCGGCGGCAGCACGTCGCGGTGGCCATGCAGCTTGGCCGCCAGATGGCGTGCCCAGCGCTGGGCTTCCCACCCCTGTCGGCGTGCGGCGAGGTCGGCCTCGTCGAAGATCACCGCGACCGCGGGATCGTGCAGCACGCTGTCGAAGCGCTCCAGGCTGTCCTCGATGGCCGGCTCCAGCGCCACCAGCACCACCTGCGGCGCACTGTCGCCGAGGGCATCGGTATCCAGCGTATTGGGGTCGTCTTCCAGCACGATCTCGGCACCGGCTTCGTGCAACGCCACGCGCAGGCGCTCGCGCGCCTCGCCCGGGCGCGCCAGCAGGGCGACGCGTTTGGTTTCACTCACGGACACGGGCGATTCCCAGCAGGTCGTACACGTTGCGCATCAGGTCGAGCTCCTGGTACGGCTTGCCCAGGTAGCGCTGCACGCCGATGTCGAAGGCGCGCTGGCGGTGCTTGTCGCCGGTACGCGAGGTGATCATCACGATGGGCACGTCCTTGAAGCGCGGATCGGCCTTCATCGCGGTGGCCAGCTCGTATCCGTCCATGCGCGGCATTTCGATGTCGAGCAGCATCAGGTCGGGCACGCGCTCGTCCAGCTTCTCCAGCGCTTCGACGCCATCGCGCGCGGCGCTGACCTCGAAGTTGTGGCGTTCCAGCACGCGGCTGGTCACCTTGCGCATGGTCAGCGAGTCGTCCACCACCATCACCAGCGGCACGCGACGCTGTTCGACGGCGGGTGCCTGCTGCGCGGGCTCCTGCGGCTGCGCCAAGTGGCGGCGCACCAGCGGTGCGGCATCCAGGATCACCACGACGCTGCCGTCGCCGGTGATCGTCGCACCATAGATGCCGGGGATCGACGCGATCTGCGGGCCGACCGGCTTGACCACGATCTCGCGGTTGCCGAGCACCTGGTCCACCGCCACGGCGGCGCGCAGGTCGCCCGAACGCACCAGCAACAGCGGCACCTGCGGCTGGCCTTCCGCCTTGGCCGCGCCCTGGCCGACCAGGTGGCCGAGGTTGTACAGCGGATAGTCTTCGCCGGCGTAGTGGTAGCTGCCCGCACCCGCGCTGAAACGCGCATGGCTGATGCGGCCGATGCCGCTGACCGCCGCCACCGGCACCGCGAACTGCGTCTCGCCGATCTGCACGAACACGGCCTGGCTGACGGCCAGCGTCTGCGGCAGGCGCAGGGTGAAGGTCGCACCCTTGCCCGGCACCGAACTGATCTCCAGCGAACCGCCGAGCTGGCGTACTTCGTTGTACACCACGTCCATGCCGACGCCGCGGCCGGCCAGCTGGCTGACCTTGTCGGCGGTACTGAAGCCAGGCTCCAGGATCAGGCGGTCCAGCGCGGTGTCGGGCAGCACGGCGCCCGGCTGCAGCAGGCCGCGCTGTTCGGCGCGTTTGCGGATGGCATCGCGGTTCAGGCCTGCGCCGTCGTCGGACACCTCCAGCACCATTTCCGAGCCTTCGCGGCGCAGGGCGACATGCACCGTGCCCTCTTCCGGCTTGCCCGCCTTGCGACGTTCCTTCGGCGTTTCCAGGCCATGCGCGACGGAGTTGCGCAGCAGGTGCTCCAGCGGCGCCGTCATGCGGTCCAGCACGTTGCGGTCCATTTCGCCGTGCGTACCGGAGAACTGCAGGCTGACCTGCTTGTGCGTCTCGGTCGCGGCCTGGCGCAGCACGCGGCGCAGGCGCGGCACGATGCCTTCGAACGGCAGCATGCGCGCGCGCATCAGGCCGTCCTGCAGCTCCGAGCTGACGCGCGACTGCTGCTGCAGCAGGCTGTCGTACTGCCGGGCCAGGTCGTCCAGCACGCCCTGCAGACCGCTGATGTCGGCGGCCGATTCGGCCAGCGCGCGGCTGAGCTGCTGCAGCGTGGAGAAGCGGTCCAGTTCCAGCGGATCGAACGTCGGGTCCTGCCGGTCATGCTCGCGCTGGTAGCGGGCGACGATCTGCGCCTCCGTTTCCAGGTCGAGACGGCGCAGCTGGTCGTGCATACGGATGTTGGTGCGGTCCAGTTCCGCCATCGCACCGCGGAATGCACCCAGCTGCTGCTCCAGGCGGGCGCGGTAGATCGCGACTTCGCCGGCGTTGTTGACCAGACGGTCCAGCAGGTCGGCGCGGACACGGACCTGCTCCTGCTGCCCAGCGGGGAAGAACTCTTCTTCGGCAGCCGCCGTGGTCGCGGCCTCGGTATCGATCGGCGCCGACAACGGGGCGAGTTCGACCGGCGCGAGCGGCGCGTCGGCCGAAGCAGGCGCGTCCGGCAGTTCGATGCCGCGGGCACGTGCGTTGAACTCGGCGATCATGCCTTCCGGGATCGCCACCGC
The DNA here is from genome assembly GCF_001556105.1 of Pseudoxanthomonas mexicana. Taxonomy (GTDB): domain Bacteria; phylum Pseudomonadota; class Gammaproteobacteria; order Xanthomonadales; family Xanthomonadaceae; genus Pseudoxanthomonas_A; species Pseudoxanthomonas_A mexicana_A. Next base: position 21,324 of record NZ_LSIF01000083.1, read on the forward strand.
ACGACGCGCGGTGACACGCGCGAGCTGTGCGTGCAACGCATCGAAACCACGCTCCAGCAACTGGATGGCGCGACGGTCCAGCTCGGTGCGCTGGCCGGCGATCGATTCCAGCATCGACTCGATCGCATGGCCCAGATCGCCCACGGCATGGATGCCCGCCATGCGCGCGCCACCCTTCAGCGTGTGCAGGTCGCGCTGCAGGCCGGTGATCAACGTGCGGTCTTCCGGCGTTTCACGCAGCTTGGCGATGAGGTCGTCGGAGTGGTCGAGCAGGTCGTTGCCTTCCTCGATGAAGATCTCGACCAGGTCCAGGTCGAGCCCGGTCACGTCGAGGGCTTCCTCCGGCTCCTGCATGTCGGGCGCACTGGTCACGGCAGGCTCCTCGGCTTCGACGGAGGTAACGGCTTCGACATCCAGCGATGCAGGCTGTTCCGTATCGGATGCATCCACGGTCTCCACGATTTCCGCAGCCTCGACGATCCCGTCGGTCACGGCCGGCGCCGAAGACGCGTCCCCGAACGCGATATCGTCGACGGACGACGCAGTGTCGGCATCATCGGCGGAGACCGTCTCGACGTCGGAGGGTTCGTCCGCCGCGACGGGCGCCGGCGCTTCCACCGCGACATCCGCTTCTTCGAATGTCGTCGACGGCACGGCAGCACTCTCGACGGCATCGCCCTCGACAGGGATTTCCTCGATCGCTTCGGCGTTATCGACAGCGTCGACGGTTCCGGCGGTGTCCGCCTCGACCGTCGTAGCGGCCCCGGACACGTCCGTCACAACCGCTTCGTCCTGGTCGGCGACGCCGTCAGCCACCACCGGCGCGCTGTCGTCGATCACCGCCCCGCCCTCGCCAGCGTCCGCCGACGATGCGGCATCCGTCTCGGCAAGGAATGCGGGCAGATCGCCATCGACGAGCAACTCATCGTCCTCCACGATGGAGGCCGGCTCGTCGGCCACGCCATCGCTGGCGTCCGCGTCGGAAAGGACCGACTCTTCGGTCGTCGGAACGCCCTCGGCCACGTCGGCCTCGGCGGCGACGTCCGCCACGTCTGCGGGCACGTCGGCATCAAGCGTTGCGTCGCTTGCCGGTGCCGTAGCTTCGGCGTCCGGCGCCGACGCGCGCGGCAGGATGCGGTAATCGATATCGTAGAACGTGACGCTCTGGTCCACCGGCGTGGCGGTGTCCGCCACGAGGGAGGCATCGCCGGACGGCGGCACCGTCTCCGCGGCGGTGTCCTCGACAACCTCGGCAGAGGAAACCGGCACCGCTTCAGAAGCAGCGCTGTCCTGGGATTCCGCCGCGACGACTTCGCCCGCACCGTTCGCGGCCTCGCTGTCGAGATAGGCCGACAGGTCCATCGCCGCCAGTTCGATATCCGACGGTACGACAGGCGCGATGAGCGTCGGCGTCTGTCCGACGTAGGTGCCCTGCTGGGTATCGTCCACGATCTGCGCGCCCTGGCGCAGGTCGGGCAGGCGGTCGCTGAGCGCGCGCAGCTGGCCCGCCAGCGCGGCGAACACCGGGATGCGCGGCGACGGCGCCTGCAACGCCGCGACGCTGCGACGGATCGCCTGCGCGGTGTCGGCAAAGGCCGCAACGCCTTCCGGGGTGGGCGTTTCGCCGGACGCCAGCAGGCGCTTGGCGTATTGCTCGGCCGCCGAGGTGACGTGGGTGATTTCCGGCACGTCGGCCATCGCCAGCGCGCCGTTCATCGTGTGGATCGCGCGCAGCAGTTCCTCGCTGACCGGCGTTGCGTCCACCTGCGCCTTCTGCAGCCAGTGGTCGACCGTGTCGAGATGGTTGTCGACCTCGGCTTCGAGGATCTCGCGCAGCACGGCGTCGACCGACGCCGGCGTGCCTTCGGCCTCCGGCTCGAACACGGCCGGCGCGTCGTCGACGAAGGAAACAGGCGCCACGGGTGCCGGCTCGACGAAGTCGGCCTCCTCTTCCCGCACGGTTGGCTCGGCGTTGTAGTACGCGTCCTCGCCCGCCGCCAGGCGGTCGGCCACGTCCTGCAGGCCGGCCAGGTCGGCGGTGACGTTGCCCTGTCCGCGCAGCGCGGCATTGAGCTGCGGCAGCGTCTCGCAGGCCTGCTCCAGCAGCACTTCGACCGCGTGGCTCGGCGCGCGCGTGCGGTCGAGCACGCGGTTGAGCATGTTCTCGACCTTCCAGCTGAACTCGCCGAGCGTCTTGGCGCCCACCAGGCGACCGCTGCCCTTCAGCGTGTGGAACACGCGGCGGATCGGCCGCAGGCGCTCCAGGTCTTCGGTGTTGCTGCGCCAGGCCGGCAGCAACTGCCGCAGGTTGACGATCTCTTCGTCGAACTCCTCGAGGAACACCTCGCGGATGTCGTCGTCGATGTCGGTGCTGTCGCCGTCGAACCCGCCCATGACGGCGGACGGCACGGCGGCCGCGGCCGCGGCGATCTCGTGGCGCAGGTCGGGCAGCGCATCGGTTTCGACCAGCGGCGCGGGCGCCTCGGCCTCCACCGGCACGTCGATCGCCGTGGTGTCGACCGTGTCGACTGTCGTATCGATGGCGCTGCTGTCGCCAGCGTCGGTCGGCAGGTCGAATGCAGGCGTCTCCGCCTCGATCGTCGCCGGCGACGCGATGCCTTCTTCCTCGAAACCCACCGGATCGAACGGATTCGCGCCGGCGCTCGACGGCGGTGGCGTGGCATCGAGCGGTTCGAGCGAAAGCGCGCCGAACGATACCGGTGCGGGTGCTTCGGCGACGGGTTCGGAGGCGGCTTCGACGACGGGTGTCGGTACGGCCACCGGCGCCTCGGCGACGGGCGCTTCCACCGGCGCGACGGCTTCCGCCGGCAGCGGCCAGTAACGCAGCGCTTCCAGGCTGCCGCGGGTGATCTCGAGGATATCCTCGCGGTTGGGGCGCCGCTCGCGCAGCGCCTCCAGGTAGTACTCCAGGCTGGCCATCGCGTCGGCCAGGGTGTCCAGCTGCTGGCCGCCGGGCACGCGCTTCTTGCCGATCAGTTCGCCACTGACGTAGCGCTGCACGCCGATGACGTAGTCGCCGGCCTGGCCGAGCTCGAGCATGCGCAGCGCGCCTGCCACTTCGTCCAGCAGGCGCGGGACGTCCGCCAGTTCGGCGTGGTCCCAGTTGGTTTCGATGAAGGCGACGAAGCGCTCGCGGGCGCCGGCGAAATTGATGATGGCTTCCTGCGCCAGCACCTCAACCGTGCGCTGCGATTCGGCCGCGCTCGGGTCGGGTGCGGCGTCTCCACCACTGCCGAGCCGCGCGACCTGGTCGTCCAGCGACGCATCGACGTACAGCAGCGCACCCGCCACATCCAGCAGCGTGCCTTCATCGGCAGGCCGCTTACCGGCGACCACCTCGCGCAGCGTGTCGCGCTGCTGCATCACCACGTCGCGGGCGACGCCCAGGCCCATCATGCCGAGCGTATCGGCGACGTTGCCCAACTCGGCGACCTGCGATTCGAGCTCCTGCGAATCACTGCCGGTGCGCAGATGCAGGTCCAGCGCATCCTTCACCCGCAGCAGTTCTTCCTTGACCGCGTTGCCGACGGTGTCCAGCAGTTCGCGGTTGCGGCCACTCAGGCTGCTGCGCGCGTGGTCGATCTCGGCTTCGCTCGGGGCCGCTTCGTCGCGGACGCCAGCCGGGAACAGCATGCTTTCGTTGAGGCCTGGCGCGCCGCGCGAGGCCCGGATCTCGTTGAGCAGCGGCAGCAGCACGATCGGGATGTCGCGATGGCCTTCCTGCAGGCGCTCCAGGTAATCCGGCAGCAGCACCGCACCGCGCATCAGCGTGGCGCAGGCCTCGTCGCGATCGCCCACCCCGCCGTCCTGCAGCGCCTTGGCGAGCAGTTCGAGTTCTTCGGCGACCATCGCCGGCGCATACAGCTCCACCATGCGCAGCGTGCCCTGCACCTGGTGCAGGTAGCCGGCGCAGAACCGCATGCGGCTGCTGTCGGCCGGCGTTTCGACGAAGGCCTCGATCTCCTGGCGGACCAGCCGCAGGGTCTCGTCCAGTTCGGGCTTCACCCAGCCGAGAACGGCGTGGCTCATGGCTTCGCGCAGCGCACTCATCGGCGTGCTCCCGCGGCGACGGCGGAACCGTCAGCCTCGCGCGGCGGGCGGGCGGGAAGGCGTAGGAAGTTCATGCAGTGCGTCCCGTCCTCAGCCCGGCAGCTTGAAGTCGGCGACCGAACGGCGCAGGTCCGCGGCCAACTGCGCCAGGTGACCGATGGACTCCGCCGTTTGCCCCGCACCCAGCGAGGTCTGCGAGGTAATCTGGCGGATCACGCCCATCGTCTGGGTGATGTCCAGCGCCGCCACGGACTGCTGCTGCGCGGCACCGGAGATGCCCTTGATGAGGTTGTTCAGGTCGTTCGACACGCGCTCGATCTCGCCCAGCGCGGTGCCCGCGTCCTCGGCCAGTCGCGCACCGGATACCACTTCGGCAGTGGTCTGCTCCATCGAGCTGACCGCTTCGTTGGTATCGGCCTGGATCGTCTGCACCAGCGATTCGATGCGGCGCGTCGCGCCCGAGGTGCGTTCGGCGAGGCGCTGCACTTCGTCGGCCACGACCGCGAAACCGCGGCCGGCTTCACCGGCCGAGGCCGCCTGCACGGCCGCGTTGAGCGCCAGGATGTTGGTCTGCTCGGAAATGTCGTTGATCAGTTCCACGACCGAGCCGATTTCCTGCGACGACTCGCCCAGGCGCTTGATGCGCTTGGAGGTTTCCTGGATCTGGTCGCGGATCTGGTCCATGCCGCGGATCGTCTCGCGCACCACGCCGGCACCCTCGGTGGCGATCTGCACCGAGCGCTGCGCCACTTCGGCTGACTCGGTGGAGTTCTTCGACACCTGGTCGATGCTGGTCGCGATCTCGCTGATGCGGTCGGAAGCGGTGGTGATCTGGTCGGCCTGGTGGCCGGCGGCTTCCGCCAGCTGCAGCGCGGTGGCCTGCGTTTCCTGGGTCGATGCCGCGACCTGCACCGAGGTGTCGTTGATCGTGGTCACCAGGTTGCGCAGTTCGTCCACGGCGTAGTTGATGGCGTCCGCGATGGCGCCGGTCATGTCCTCGGTCACCGAGGCCTTCACCGTCAGGTCGCCCTCGCCCAGCGAGCTGATTTCGTCCAGCAACCGCATGATGGCCTGCTGGTTGCGGCTGTTGTATTCCACCTGCGTCTGGTAGCGCATTTCCTGCTCGCGCTGGCGGGTGCGGTACAGCGAATACAGCAGGCCGATGATGGAGATCAGCGCCGCGGCACCCGAGGCGATGCCCAGCCAGAAATTCGGGAACAGGCGCGTGTCGCGCACCGAACCGAACGCCGAGAACGCCTGGAACAGGTTGGTGCTGTCCTGGAGCATCTGGCCGGAGCCGTTGGTCAATGCGGCGGCGGCCGACTGCGCGGCGAACAGGTTGCGCGAGCTGGCCAGGATCGCGTCCAGGTCCTTCTTCATCGCCGTCCACAGGGTCTGCGAATTCTGCAGTGCGGCCAGCGCGGCGGCATTGCGGACCGGGGCGATGCCCAGGTCGGCATTGCCTTCGCGCAGGCCGTCCAGCACCTGGCCGAACAGCACTGAGTCGCGGCCGAGTGCATCGCCGGCGGTAGCCGCACCGGCGCCACCGGCGCGGATTTCGGTCACGCGGCGGGCCATGGTGCCGGCCAGCACCACCTGCTGCAGCGCGCTGTAGATCTGCGACGACGGCGCACCGCCGGCGGACATGGCACGCACCACTTCGTTGAGCTGCGCCTGCAGGCTGGGCACCTGGGTGGCGAAACGGTCGGCGTTACCGGCGAGCGCCAGCACGGCGGCTTCGGACGAGACGATCTGGTCGGCACTCTTGCCCAGCGGCGCCCACGTGGCGCTCAGCTTGCCCAGCGGACCCCGAATGGGGTCTTCGTTGCCGAAGTCGTTCTGCAGCTCGTCAATGGTGGAATCCACCGATTGCTTGGTCTCCTTGAACGACTTGAACGCCTCGGCGTTGCCGGCCACGGCCTCTCGGCCCTGGTTGGCCAGCTGCTGCGACAGCACGCGCATGTCGGATGCACCGGTACCCGCACCGGACAGGCGAGTGCCCTGGTAGGTCGCGACGCCGGTATTGGCGCCGAACACCAGCACCGACAGCGCCAGCAGCAGCAACCAGAAGTTGTTGCCGAAACTGCCGACCTTGCCGGCGCTAGGAGAATCCGTCGCAGTGCTCATCGTTCAACCCCTGGATTGTTCTTGTTGTTCGCGCTCAGAGCGCGGTCTGGCGGAATTCGGGCGTGCGCGCCAGCAACCCCAGCGCAAAGACGCCCCACCGCTGATCGTCGCTGGCGAAGGCGCGATCGATGAAATGCCCGTAGCGGCCGTCCGCCAGATCCCCCGGCTCGACCTGCTGCGATTCGTGGAAGCTGCGCTGCCCGTACAACTCGTCGATGGTCAGCGCGACGTCGCCGCCGGCCTGGCGCATGACCAGCACGCGCTGGCCCTCGTGCAGCACGGTGCGCTCGCCTTCGAGGAACTGCTTCAGGTCGACGACCGGAAACAGGTTGCCACGGAGGTTGCCGATTCCCAGCAACCACGGGTGCGCGCCGGGCACCGGCGTGACCGGCGGCATCTGCACGATCTCCACCACTTCCCCGAAGTTGGAAATCAGCCGGCGCTTGCCCACCCGGTAGCCGACGCCGCGGTACTGGTCCTGCGCGATCTCGCGCGCCGGCTGCACCACGGCGTGCGCCAGGCTGCGGCGCTCGTATTCGGCCAGCGTATCGAACGGTGTGCGGATCATCGCCCGCCCCCTGTGCACTCAGTGCGAATGGTCGCCACGGCGCCAGCCCCTCAGGTGCTGACGTGGGCGCGGATGGCGTCGAGGAGTTCCTCGCGCGTGAACGGCTTGGTCAGGTACTGCTCCGAGCCGACGATGCGCCCGCGCGCCTTGTCGAACAGGCTGTCCTTGGACGACAGCATGATGACCGGCGTGGACTTGAACACCTGGTTGTTCTTGATGAGCGCGCAGGTCTGATAACCATCCAGCCGCGGCATCATGATGTCCACGAAGATGATCTGCGGCTGCTGGTCGGCGATCTTGGCCAAGGCCTCGAACCCGTCGGTCGCGGTCACGACCTCGCAACCCTCGCGTTTCAGCAGGGTTTCTGCGGTGCGGCGGATGGTTTTCGAGTCATCGATCACCATGACCCGTAGGCCGTGGAGTCCACCGGCCTGGCCTTCGTTCTGCGTCATTACCTGATTTCCCCATGCGCGCGTGGCTTCATTGACGAACCGGCCACGCTGCGTTGCTGCCTATATCCCCCATCCCGGCGCGCACTGTCAAGCCGCGCCTTTCCGGTGCGCGTCGCTGAACGGCATCATGCGATCCACGTCTCAATTTTTTGCCGCCTGACGAACGCGGTGTTCCGCCCGCGTCGAGGCCGGCGGCCGTGCCCGCCCTGATACCATGCGGCGTCTCCCGCAGAACCGCCCACATGCCGCTGGACGTCATCGTCGTCATGGACCCGATCGGGTCCATCAAGATCGCCAAGGACACCACCTTCGCCATGCTGCTGGAAGCCCAGCGGCGCGGCCACCGTCTCCACTACGTCATCCCCGGCCGGCTGTCGCTGCGCGAGGGCGTGGCCCAGGCCCAGGTCGCGGCCTTGACGGTGAAGGACGACAAGGCCGGCTGGTCCACCCTCGGCGACACGCGCACGCTGACCTTCGGCCCCGGCCAGGTCGTGCTGATGCGCAAGGATCCGCCGGTCGACGACCAGTACCTCTACGACACGCACGTGCTGGGCGTCGCGCAGCAGGCCGGCGCGCTGATCGTCAACGATCCCCAGGGCCTGCGCGATTTCAACGAGAAGCTGGCGGCGCTGCTTTTCCCGCAGTGCTGCCCGCCCACCCTGGTGAGCCGCGACCCGGCCGCGCTCAAGGCCTTCGTGACCGAGCACGGCGAGGCGGTGCTGAAGCCGCTGGACGGCATGGGCGGCCGCTCGATCTTTCGCGTGAAGGCCGGCGACCCCAACACCAACGTCATCCTGGAAACGCTGATCGGCGGCGGCAACCTCACCCTGGCGCAGCGCTTCATCCCCGGCATCAAGGACGGCGACAAGCGCGTGCTGCTGGTCGACGGCGAGCCGGTGGACTACGCGCTGGCGCGCATCCCGCAGGGCGACGAGTTCCGCGGCAACCTGGCCGCCGGCGGCCGCGGCGAGGGCCGTCCGCTGAGCGAACGCGACCGCTGGATCGCCGCGCAGGTCGGCCCGGAGATGAAGCGCCGCGGCATGCTGTTCGTCGGCCTGGACGTGATCGGCGACTACCTGACCGAGGTCAACGTCACCAGCCCCACCTGCGTGCGCGAGCTGGACGGCCAGTACGGCCTGAACATCGCCGGCCAGCTGTTCGACGCCATCGAGAAGAAGCTGGCCGCCTGAGATGTCGGCCGTCCCCGTTCCACCGCCGAAGATCGGCGCGAACGAACGCCTCGGCGCCACCCTGGCGCTGTCGCTGATCGTGCACGGCCTGCTGGTGCTCGGCGTGGGCTTCGCCCTGGACGACGCCGCGCCGGTGATGCCGACGCTGGACGTGATCCTCAGCCAGACCAGTACGCCGCTGACACCGAAGGAAGCCGACTTCCTCGCCGCGGCCAACCAGGAAGGCGGTGGCGAGAGCGACCAGGCCAAGCGCCCGCGCGACAGCCAGGCCGGCTGGATCCCCCAGCCCGACACCGGCCTGGCGCCGCAGCCGCTGCGCGCGCAGACCACCGCGCCGGTGCCGCCGCCGGAAAGCCGCGTGGTGACCACGCGCGACAGCGAGACGCGCGCGCCTGCCGCCGAAGCACGCCCGCAGCCGGACCAGCCCGATCTGCCGCAGGGCGAACAGAAGGTGCAGCGCGACGCCGAGATGGCGCGGCTGGCGGCGGAGTACCACCTGCGCTCGGAGCTGTACGCCAAGCGGCCGAAGCGCAAGTTCGTCTCGGCCAGCACCAAGGAGTACGTGTACGCGAACTACCTGCGCGCCTGGGTGGATCGCGCCGAGCGCGTCGGCAACCTCAACTACCCCGACGAAGCGCGCCGCCGGCGCCTGGCCGGTACGCTGGTGATCAGCGTGGCGGTGCGCCGCGACGGCAGCATCGAACAGACCCGCATCATCCAGTCCAGCGGTATCCCGCTGCTGGATTCCACCGCGCAGCGCATCGTGCAGCTGTCTTCGCCGTTCCCGCCGCTGCCGGAAACGGCCGAGAACGTCGACATCCTGCACGTCACCCGCACCTGGCGCTTCCTGCCGGGCGGCGAAGTGCGCGACGAGTAGCCGATCAGGGCACCAGCGTGCCCGGCAACCGCAGGTTCCTGCGCAGGTAGCCGCGCAGTTCGGCATCCGGCGCCGCTGGCGCTGCACCGCCGAGTTCCCGGTGGAGCATCGTTTCGATCAGGTACGTGCGCGCTTCGCGGGCGAGCGGCGTACCGCCGTCGTGCCCCGCCTGCTCGTCCACCAGCAGCGCGACGTCCTTGCCGGCCAGCTTGAGACGGGCCGCGTACTCGATGACGCCAGCCACACCGACGCGCCGGTCTTCCCCGCCCGCGACCAGCAACACCGGTCGGCGCAGACGGGCCACGTTGGCCAAGGGCGACTGCGCGTGCAGCCGGTCCATCATCGCCTTGTCGGTGACGTCGATGCCCTGCCCTCGCAACCAGGTTTCCATCGGCACCACGGCACTCACTTCCAGCGCCTCCGGGTTGCGGAGTAGCCAGCGCAGCACCCAGCCGAAATCCGGCGGCGGCACCGTCGCCACCGCGACCTTGAACAGGTCGGGTTCGAAGGTCGCGCCGAGCAGGGCCGAGTAGCCACCGAAGGAAGCCCCGACGATACCGACGCGATCGGGATCGCCGATGCCCTGCGCGAGCAGCCAGCGCGTGCCGTCCACCACGTCGCGCTGCACACGCCCGTTGCCGAAATCCGCGTCCGCCGCACGCATGTAGTCGCGACCATGCCCGGTCGAGCCGCGGAAGTTGGGCTCGAACACGGCATAGCCGCGATTGGCAAGCAGTTGGCTCAGCGACCGGTATTCGGGCTTCCAGTGGTTCCACGGTCCGCCATGGGGCACCACGACCAGCGGCGCACGCTTCGCATCGAGGCCGGGGGGCAGCCACAGGAAGCCATGCAGGCGACGGCCGTCGGAGGCGGTCCACGTCAACGGCATCGGTCGTGCCAGCGACGCCTCGGGCACGGCGACCGCCGGGTCGCCCGTGCGGCGGTCGAGCGGCTGCTCGTCCAGAAGCGGCGACAGCCTGCGCGTCGACGGGTCGTACAGCCGCCAGCGGCGCAGCGGCGCCTGCGGCGAGCGGATCTCCACCAGCCAGTGCGCGCCCTCGCCGACCCCCGGCTGCAGGTCGAGGTCGCGACCGGGCAGCATCGACTGCACCACGGCCAGATGCGCGGCATCGCCCGGCGCCAGCGCATGCAGGTGCGCGGCGGTGCTGCGGTACGCCACGAAGCGCGGCCGGCGGTCGACAGGGTCCTCGATGAGGCGATCGATGTCCGCGATGCGCCGGGGATCCGAATGCACCTCGTCGAGACGGCCGTCGAGCCCCAACCGGACCAGACGCGACCGGTCGCCGTGCACATCCGTGCGCAGCCATGGCGTACCGTCGGCGGCCATGCCACGCAACGCGCAGCGCCGGCTCGGATCGCACCGCAGGACCGGCCGTGGCTTGCCATCCACCACACGCAGGATCACGAGCCCGCCGTTTTCCATGCGCTGCAGCCACGCCAGCCGGCCTCGCACGTCGAGGATCGCATCGACGATGCGCTGCGGGTCTTGCCACACCACCGTGCGTTGTCCGCGCATGTCCACGCGCAACAGGCGCCAGGCGGTCGGTGCCGCTGCCGGCCCCTCCCGCTCGACCAGCAACACGGCGGCGGGTCGGGAAACATCGGTGTCGAGCATCGCGAGCGCGGTGGCGCCCTCGAACATCGCGATGCGTCCGGTCCCGCCCTGCCCCGCCACAGCCACCGCCTGCAGGTCGCGCGAAGAACGCAGCAGCAGCCAGCGACCATCGCGACTCCAGTCGAGCGACTGCGCCGGGGTATCCGCCAGCAGGCGCCGGGGCGCGGCGTCGGCGATCGCGCGCAACCACAGTTCGCGCTGCTCGCCACGTTCGCGCAACCAGGCCACGCGACGCCCATCCGGCGACAGCCGGATGTCGGTGATCGAACCCCGCTGCAGCAGGACGCCGCGCGACAGCGGTGGCGCGACGGCGCGCGCGCGCTCGGCATCGACGTAGGCCTGGAGGGTCGCGTCGTTGCCCGCAAGGACGGGCGACGCGACCAGCACGCACAGCGTCGCGAACAGACGCCGCCCGGCGACCGGCAGTGACAACTTCATGGTGTTCTCCTCGAAAGCGGACGATGCGGAACCGTCAGGCGGTTGCCGGCTCCGGCAACGGGACATCGGCGACGACATCGCGGCGGGGCACCAGCAGCCACAGGCTGCCCAGCGCAGGCAGGCCGACCAGCGCACACGCGACGATCCAGCCGCAGCGCGCCGGCATGGACAATCCGGTCCGTGCCGTCCGCCAGACCGCGCCGATCACCGCGAGCAGCGACAGCACGCCGGCCAGCCACATCATCGAGGCAGGTCGTGGCGCCGGCGCCGTGACATCCAGCGGCAACGGCGGTGCGAACAGGTTGCGGACCCACTCGGCGACCGTCGACAGCAGCGGCGACGGCCACCAGTGGCGGTAGCGGTAGGCTGGCGGATAGTCGAAAGCCAGCGCACGCCGGTGCACGGTCTCGATGCGGCCATCGTCGTGCGTGCGCAGCATGATCTGCACGGGCGCCGCACCGTCGGCATGCGATTCCGCGGAGAACGCCAGCGCGATCAGATGACCGTCGACGAGTTCGATCAGGTCGAGGTTGCGCAGGTCGCCCATCGCGCCGGGCAGCGGCACACGCAGCCGCGGCGCGATGATCCCCTGCCCTTCGGCCAGCCGACGTCCGTCGTAGAAGTACAGCGCGCGGTCGCTGAGCATGCCGACGCCCTGCCCCAGCGGCCCGCCGCCCATCAGGGTTTCGCCGGGCGCGGCGCGCAGGCGAGGCGCGACGTCGTGCTGCGCACTGCGGTACTGGTACAGCGTGTCGCCACCAATCAGCGTGGCGTCGCCGGGCTCCATGCCGGGCATCCCGTCGCCCGGCAGCACCACCGCCTTGAACGGTGCCTGCGCCGGTCCAACGCCCAGCGTGCCGGCGTCCCGGTTGTCGGCCAGACGATAGCCGTGCAACCGCATGTCGTCGTGGCTGAACACCCAGCGCTCGCGGCGTTCGCCGTCATCGAATTCCATGGGGCGGAAGTTGGCCAGTTCCTGGTACTGCGGGAGCTTCGGCACCTGCACACCCAGACCTTCCGGATCGGACAGCCGGATCTGCTCACGCAACAGCGGCGCGTCGGGATGCCGGCTGCCAAGCAGGCCGGCGATCATGCGATCGCGCGCGTCCATCTTCTCGACTTCGTTGTGCCCGCCCACCGGCGGCGTCGGCGTGTTGTTGGGATGACTGCCCTGCGCCACCCACACCATCTCCAGGCAGAACAGCAGCACCAGCACCAGCAAGTACAGCGACGCCTGCAACGGCAACGCCACCGCGGCGGTCGCCAGCGCACTGCGTGGCGGCGAATCGAGATCGGCGACGAAGGCGATGCGCAGCAGCAATGCCAGCCAGACGAGGACGACCACTTCGATCGCGATCATCGACGGTCCGTAAGCGCGACTGACCAGCAACCAGACCAGCAGCGCCAGCGCGGCGCCGGCCCAGCGCCAGCCGCGCAGGCTGCAGAACGCACCAGCGAGGTAGGCGGCGGTGGCGATCAGCCAGCCCGACAGCGGCAGCAGCCAATGGCGAAGGTCCACCACGCGCGGCGTCAGCGTTTCCTGCCACGTCGCAATCGCCAGCAACGGCAGCGCCACCGCGACCGCGAGCAGCACCGAAGCGGCGGTCGCCAGCGCGAACGCGATGCGGCGCGGCGCCATCGGCCGGTGCAACAGGCTCACCCACTGGCTGGGCTTGCGGTAGCTGCCCATCTGGTAGAGGCCGAGCAGCAGGCCCGCCAGCGCATATACACCGCCGATCACCCAATGCACGACCAGCGGCTGCTGGGCCAGGTCGACGACGCGCGCCATGAAGGCCAACGAAAGCAGGTGCACGAGCGCGGCGAGCAGCGCCCAGCCGCGGAAACGGAGGAGTTCGCTCTTGAAGAAATCGTACATGCGTCTCTCCTCAGGCCGCGGCGGGCGCGGCGTGGTGTTTGGCCAGGAAACCGTTGACCGCGCGGTCCAGGCTGACCGGCATGCACTGGATGGAGCGTGCGCCCTGCTCGCGCAGGAAAGCGGCGAAGCCTTCGTCCTGGTCCATCACCAGGTAGTGGTGCAGGCCGTCCAGCCGTTGCACGTCCAGCAGTCCCGGCACGCTGCGCGGATCCGGCCCCTTGAATGGCACGTCCGCCACCCACAGCGCGACACGCGCAGTGAAATCTTCCGGCGCCGACATGTGCTTCAGCTGCCCGCGCTCGAGGATGATCAGGTTGTCGGCGACGCGCTCGATCTCCTCCATCTGGTGCGAGCAGTACACGACGGTGCAGTGTTCGGCGGCCGTGCTGTACATCAGCGATTCCAGGAACGCGCGCTTGGCGACCACGTCCAGCCCGAGTGTCGGTTCGTCCAGCACCAGCAGTTCGGGCGACTGCGCCAGCGCCAGCGCCAGGTTGAGCCCCGCCCGCTCGCCGCGCGACAACTGCGAGACCTTCTGCTGCGGCAGCACGTGGTAATGGCCGATCACGTCATCGTAGGCGCGCGCATTCCAGCGCGGGTACTGGTGCTGCTGCATGGCGCGCACCTGCTCCACCCGCATCCAGCCCGGCAGCGTGTGCTCCTCGTTGACGAAGCCGATGCGGCTGCGGTCCTCCGGCCGCAGGTGCTGGCTGTCGCGGCCCAGGATGCGCGCCGATCCCGACGAGGGCGGCAGGAAACCGAGCAGGATGCGGAACAGCGTCGACTTGCCCGCGCCGTTGGCGCCGACGATCGCGTGGATGCGCCCGCGCGGCACGGCGAGATCCAGATGGTCCAGCGCCAGCTTGGCGCCGTAGCGGCGGGTCAGCGCGCGGGTTTCGATGACGTAGTCGTCGGACATGGCGATGTCGCTCCCCGGCTCAGGCGATACGGCGCGACGACCAGCGCCGCAGTGCGTGCGCAACCCGCGATTCCACCTCGTCGGTGGGGACATCCAGCGGGATCACGTCGTTGACGAAACGCCCGATGGCGTCGTCGAGCCGGCGCTCGCGCTCGGCATCGGACAGCCGCTGGCGCGGTGCGGCGACATACAGTCCCATGCCCTGCCGCGACTCCAGCCAGCCCTCGGTGGTCAGTTCGGCATAGGCCTTGGCGACGGTGTTGGGATTGATCGTCAGCTGCTGCGCCAGCCCGCGCACGCTGGGCAACTGGTCGCCCGGTGTCAGCTCGCCCGCGGCGATCTTCAGGCGGACGCCATCGACGATCTGGCGGACGATGGGCCGCGCGTCGCCGGTGGCGATCTGCAGCATCAGGGGCGTGGTACGGGCCATGGCAGCGCTCGATCATCTGTACTAACACACATAGTACAGTTGAGGCAGGCCACGTCAACCATGACCGACGGCACCCCGCCCGCCATCAGGCGCGCGAGGCGCGCAGGGCTTTCTGTTCTTCCAGGGTCAGGGCGACGTTGTTGCGCAGGTAGGCGGGTTCGACGTGCTCGGGCGCGAGGGTCTCGCCGCGCGCGAACGCACTCGCCGCCAGCCTCGCGAGATCCGCCGCATGCGGCAACGCCTGTGCATCGATGCGGGCGAAGCGGGATTGCAGCCGCGCGGCGAGCACGCCGTCGCCGGCCGCAAAGCCGGTGCCCACGCCGATCCAGTCGCCGTCGTCGCCGGCCAGCGCGTAGTCGACCGGCGCGATCACGGCTTCTCCCGACATCGCCTCGAGACGATCGCCGCGATGCACGAACGTGCCGGTGTAGACCTCGCCCATGCGCGCGTCGATCGCCGCAAGGATGGGATGCGCGATGCCGACATCGCAGCCGCCCTCACCCGCCGTCACCCGTGGTGGCGGCACCTGCGCGGCCAGCACGGCGAGTGTGGACACCGGCACCAGCGGGCGGTCCAGCGCCAGTGCGATGCCCTGCGCGACCGCGATGGCCAGACGCACACCGGTGAACGCGCCGGGTCCACGGCTCAGCGCGATGGCGTCCAGCTGGCTGCGTGCGATACCCGCGTCCGCAAGCAACTGCTCCGCCCACGGCAGCGCGAGTTCGGCGTGCCGCCGCGGCGCGATCTCGAAGCGCTCGCGCACCTCGCCGTCGACGTAGACGGCGACGGAACAGGCTTCGGTGGCGGTTTCGAACGCGAGCAGCTTCATGGGATGGACAGGCCGAGACAGGGGGTTAGCTTAAACGCTGTGGCGCGGGGCGATCAGAAGCGCGCATCGGCGAACCAGTCGTCCGCGTTGCTGGCCCGCACCGGCGTGGCCGCTGCTTCCTCGACCTCGGCGCCGAAGAAACGCTGCACATCCTGCACGCGCTGGGTGCGCCGGAACGGCGGCAGCGAGTCGAGGAACACGCGCCCGTACGGCTTGCCGGTCAGGCGCGGATCGCACAGCACCAGCACGCCTCGGTCGGTCTCGCTGCGGATCAGACGGCCGACCGCCTGCTTCAGCGCGATCACCGCCTGTGGCAGTTGCTCGTCGCGGAACGGATTGCCGCCGGCACGACGCACCGCGTCCAGCCGCGCTTCGAACACCGGATCGTCCGGCGCGGCGAACGGCAGCTTGTCGACCACCACCACGCTCAGCGCATCGCCGACCACGTCGACGCCTTCGCGGAAACTCGCGGCACCCAGCAGCACGCCGTTGCCGGATTCGCGGAACCGCTGAAGCAGCGTGCCGCGTGGCGCTTCGCCCTGGACGAACAGCGGCCACGGACCGCCGCGCAGCGCATCGGCCGCCTCGCGCAGCGCACGATGCGAGGCGAACAGCAGGAACGCGCGCCCCCGCGATGCCTCCAGCACCGGCCGCAAGGTCGCGATCAGCCCCTGGCCGTAGCCCGGTGCATTCGGATCGGGCAGGCCGGTGGGCAGGTAACACAGCGCCTGCTGCGGCCAGTCGAACGGACTCGGCTGCAACAGCGTCGGCGGATCCTCCAGCCCCAGGCGCACGGCGAGATGGTCGAAGCGACCGCCTACCGCCAGCGTGGCCGAGGTGAACACCCAGGCCGCACGCGACTGCTCGCGGTGCTGGCGCAATGGCCCGGACACATCGAGCGGCGTGCGCTGGCAGCGGAACGCGCGCGGGGTGAGTTCGTACCAGAGCACGTCGCTGGACCCGTCGTCGCTCGCCACGGCGCTGTCATCGAATGCACCGGCTGCCGCAGGCGGTTCGTACCAGCGCGACAAGCGGGTGCCGAACTCCTTCGCCCGCGCGGTGCAGGCTTCAAGCCCGAGCGAGGTCTCCGACAGCGGCGCGAGCGCGGCGCCGAGATCCTCGAGCGCACCGGACAACACGTCGAACCCGGCCGACACCTCCGGCTTGGCGAGCAGCCGCTCGCGCGTACCTCGCGACGGCAATCCTTCCATCGCCGCGCGCAGTTCACGAAGTGCCTGCTCCAGCGCGCGCACAGGCGGCTGCAACGCGGCCAGCGCGCCGGCCGCGTCCTTCGACTCCGTCAGGCAGTCGCGCGCCAGTTCCTGCAGCGGGCGCATGCCGAAGCCTTCGCCGAAGAAGTTGGCGGCGAGTTCGGGAAGCTGGTGTGCTTCGTCGATGACGAACGCCTGCGCGCCCGGCAGGATCTCGCCGAAGCCTTCCTGCTTCAGCGCCAGGTCGGCGAGCAGCAGATGATGGTTGACCACCACGATGTCCGCCGACTGCGCACGCTGCCGCGCCTGCACCACGAAGCAGTCGTCCCAGAACGGGCATTCGCTGCCCAGGCAGTTGTCGATCGTGGAGGTGACCAGCGGCAGCAGCGGCGAGTCGTCCGGCAGGGCCGCCAGCTCCGCCATGTCGCCGTACTGCGTGCGTCCGCCCCAGGCGACGATGCGCTGGAACTGGTCCACCTGCTCGCGACTGGTGAAGGTGGTGCGCAGCGCCTGCGGGTCGCCCTTGGCCTGGTTCAGGCGGTAGCGGCACAGGTAATTGCTGCGCCCCTTCAGCAGCGCGGACTTCAGCCCGGCCACGCCCAGTGCATCGCGCACGCGCGGCAGGTCGCGGTGGTACAGCTGGTCCTGCAGCGCACGCGTGCCGGTGGAGACGATGGTCTTCACTCCGGACAGCAGCGCAGGCACCAGGTACGCGAAGGTCTTGCCCGTGCCGGTGCCGGCCTCGGCGAGCAGCACGTCGCGCGCATCGAACGCATCGGCGATCGCCGCCGTCAGGCGCTGCTGGGCGTCGCGGGGGGCGAAGGCATCGAGTCGTTCCGCCAGCGCACCGCCCTCACTGAGGGCATCGCGGCTGGCCTGGGCTAGCTGGGACATCGGGAAAACAGGAGGCGGCGTGCAGCGACAAGGGTACCGCGTCGCGCCGGACGCGGCGTGTTCCTTACATGCGCTGGATCACCGGCACGGTGCAGGCATCGCGCTTGGCTTCGGTCTCGGCGATGGCCGCCTGCAGGGTCGCGGCGCGCGTGGCGTGCTGCGCGGCGTCCTCCGGCGTGTGGCGCACGGGCAGCGGCTGGTGCACGGCGAGTTCGTGCTGGCGCACCTGGCGCACAGTCTCCCAATGCTGGCGGCACAGTGGCCCCACCTGCGAGCCCAGCTGGAAGGCGCGCTGCGCCAGCGTGTCGGCGCGCGCGTAGTCGCCCTGCAGCAGCGCGACTTCGGCCCGCTCCTGCAGCACGGCGGGATCCTCCGGCACCAGCAGCAACGCCTGGTTCAACGCGTCCGCCGCCTTGGCGACGTCGCGCGACGCGCGCGCTTGCTGTGCCGTCTCACGCAAATCCTCCACCTGCGGATCGCGCAGCGGCTGCACCGCGAGTTCGCGATCGTCATCGCCGGCCGCGGCATCGATGGCCGCGACACGCTGGTCAGGCGTCACCGGATCGCGCGCGACGGGCGCGTCGGGCACCGGCGCGGAAACGCAACCGGCGAGCACGATCAGCAAAAGAAGGAATGCGTACTTCATGGTCATGGCTGTTGCGGAGGCGCTTCCTGGGGCGGCGGGGCGGGTTCTTCCTTGCGATCCAGGCCGAACCAGCTGCGCCAGCCGCCGCCTTCCTGCTCCTCGCCTTCGACCGCCGGCTGCTCGACCACGCAGGGCGCGTACGCAGGCGCAAAGCCGGTCACGAACGGCAACTGGCGGGCGTCGGGACAACTGGCGTCCGTTGTATTGGATGCAACGATCCACTGCCAATCGAGCCCCTTGCCGGACACCTTCAGCGGTGCACTGGGCAGGCGGGAAAACAGCCCGGACCAGACGCGCATCGCGCCGGTGCCGCCGTACAGCCCGGTCTGCTCGTTCTGGTCGTTGCCCATCCACACCACGGCGAGGTGATCGCCGGTGTAGCCCGCGTACCAGCTGTCGCGGCCATCGTTGCTGGTACCGGTCTTGCCAGCGGACTGAAGGCGACCCAGACCGTCGCCGATCAGCTGGCGCCCGGTGCCGCTCGACACCACCTGCTGCAACGCCACCGTGATGAGGTTGGCAGCGATGGAATCGCCTTCCTGCGCCGGGGCCGGCGTCTTGTCGTAGCGCTTGAGCAGCTTGCCGTTCGGGTCCAGCACGCCGCGCACCGCATGCAGCGGCTGGATCTCGCCGCCGGAGGCGAGGAACTGGTACAGCTGCGCCATCGCGTACGGGCTCTGGTCGGTGGCGCCGAGGATCAGGGCCGGATTCGGTTCGGCCTGGATGCCGGCCAGCACACGGATCAGCTGCGCGAGGCGATCCGGTTCGACCTTCATGCCCACGCGCACGGTGGCCTGGTTGTACGACCGCGCCAGCGCATCGACCAGGCGCACGGTGCCGTGGCTGCGGCGATCGGAATTGGCCGGTGTCCAGCGACGGTTCTTGCCCAACCGCACGGTCACCGGCGAATCGTCGACCCACGACGCCAACGAGTACTGGTCTGGCTGGGCCAGCGCCAGCAGGTACACGAACGGCTTGAGCAGCGAACCGACAGGCCGCTGCGCCTCCACTGCCCGGTTGAAGCCGACCTCCGACACGTTGCGGCTACCGACCACGGCCAGCACATCGCCGTCGTGCACGTCGGTCACCACCATGCCGGCCTGCAAAGGCGGCCGACGCTTATTCTCCAGTGCCTTGATCGTGCGTGTCACCGAGGCTTCCGCGTAGGCCTGCGCCGAGGGCGACATGCCGGTCAGCACGCTGAGGCCCGCGCCTTGCAACGCGCTCTCCGGGTAGTCGCGCGCCAGCTGGCGACGGACCAGGTCCACGTAGGCGGGGAAGCGATTGGCGGCGGCCATGCCCGGGGTCTTCGTCACGCCCAGCGGCGCGGCGAGTGCACGCTTGTACTCCGCGTCGTCGAGCAGGCCGGTCTCGTGCAGCTTGAGCAGCGCGTAGTCGCGGCGTTCCTTCGCGCGTTCCGGGTTGCGCCGCGGATCGTAGTACGACGGCCCCTTCACCATGCCGATGAGAAGCGCGACCTGCTCGGTGGTCAGGCTGTCGAGGTCGCGTCCGAACCAGAATTCCGCGCCGGCGGCGACGCCATGGATCGCCTGGCTGCCACGCTGCCCCAGATACACCTGGTTGAAGTACGCCTCCAGGATCGTGCGCTTGTCGTAGCGCGCCTCCAGGATCAGGGCGTAGAGGATCTCGTTGAACTTGCGCGTCGGCGTCTGTTCCTTGCCGATGCCGAGCAGGCCGCTGCGCGCCAGCTGCTGGGTCAGCGTGCTGGCACCCTGCCGCGTGTCGCCGCCCGAGCGCACCAGCAACCACGCCGCACGCACCATGCCCGACAGGTCGATACCGTGGTGGTCCTTGAAGTCGCGGTCCTCGACCGCCTGCAGGCCGGTCACCAGCAGTTCGGGCACTTCTTCCAGCCGCACCAGCCGACGTTCCTCCTGCTTCTGTCCGTACAGCGTGGCGATGCGCGCCGGATCCAGCCGCGCCGCCTTCAGGCTCTGCTTGCGCGCGGGATCACGGACGACCGCGACACGGCCGGCGGACAGGCTCAACTCGATCCGGCGCGGCGCCACTTTCCCATCGACATCGACGAAGCCGCGGCTGGCGATGGTGAAGCGACCCCCCTCGCGCGCATACGTCCCGGGACTCGCGCCGGTACCGTCGTCGCGGTACGACGCCGCATCGAGCTCGGTCTTCAGCGTCTGCGCATCCATCGCCAGACCCGGCGCGACCTGCAGCGGGCGCGCATATACGCGGGTGGGAATCTGCCAACGCAGTTCGCCGAAGCGCTCCGTGACCTGGTGGTTCAGGTAGAGCATGTAGGGAATCAGGAATCCCAGGCCCAGGCCGGCGACCGCCAGGCCCCACGTCAACAGGCGTTGCCGCCAGCCGGGACCGTCGTCGATGTCGTCTTCGTCCAGTGCTTCGTCGTCGTAGTCGTTGCGGGCCACAGGGGATGCGACAATGGGAATTCGGGCGAGTCTAGCGCAGCCATCAAGGGTGCGCCCGGCCGCGCACCCCCCTGCTCAGCTGGAGTTGCAACGGAATGTCGATGTCGTGGGCCGACGTGCGCTTCATGCTCGAACGCGCGCGCGGCCTGATTCGCCGTGGCATCGCCAGCCTGCGGACGCGTGGTCCCGCCGCGACCTGGGCGCGCGTGCGGCGCCAGTTCGCGCGCCGCGCGCCGCCTGCCGCCGCTCCTCTTTACTTCCCGGCGGATGCCGCGTTCGCGCCATTCGCGGTGCCCGCCAGCGATGCGCCACGCGCCAGCATCGTGATCCCCGTCTACAACCAGGCCACCTACACGCTCGCCTGCCTGCGCGCGCTGGCCGAGCATCCGCCGATCGCAACATGCGAGATCATCGTCGTCGATGACGGCTCGACCGATCAGACCGGCGAATGGATGGCGCAGGTGGCCGGCCTGCACTACCACCGTCGCGCCACCAATGGCGGTTTCATCGCGGCATGCAACGACGGCGCGGCTCGCGCAGCCGGCGAGTACCTCGTCTTCCTCAACAACGACACGGTGCCACAACCGGGCTGGCTGGACGCGTTGCTGGCCACGTTCGATGCGCACGCGCGGGTCGGGCTGGCGGGAGCGCAACTGATCTACCCCGACGGACGCTTGCAGGAAGCCGGCGGCGTGGTCTTCGACGATGGCTCCGCGTGGAACTACGGCCGCTTCGACTCGCCCGATGACCCGCGCTACGCCAGTGTGCGCGACGCCGACTACTGTTCCGGCGCGGCGATCGCCATTGCCGCTACCCTGTTTCATGCCGCAGGCGGCTTCGATACGCGCTACGCGCCGGCGTACTACGAGGACACCGACCTCGCTTTCGCCGTCCGCGAGCGGGGACTTCGTGTCCTCTACCAACCCGCGTCACGCGTGGTGCATCTGGAAGGCATCACCGCCGGCACCGACACCGGCAGCGGCACCAAGGCCTACCAGGTGCGCAACCGCGCGGTATTCGCCGGCAAGTGGAAAAACGTACTCCACCGCCAACCTGGCGCAGGCCGTATCCCGACGGCAGGTTCGGTCGTGCGCAAGCGGCAGGTGTTGGTCATCGATGCCGAGACGCCACGCGCCCAGCATGACTCCGCGTCGCTGCGGCTGGTCAACCTGATGAAGATGCTGGGCAACGACGATGCCCACGTCGTCTTCCTGCCCGCCGACCTGCGCGATGCACAGGACGACACCATGCGCCTGCGGCAACAGGGCGTCGAAGTGTGGCAGGCCCCGTTCGTGAATCGCGTATCCACCTGGTTGCGCGAGCATGGCCAGCGCTTCGACGTGGTGATGGTGTCGCGCCACTACGTGGCTGCCGAGTTCCTTCCCCTGGTCCGGCGCTTCGCACCGCAGGCCCGGGTGGTGTTCGACACCGTGGACCTGCATTTCCTGCGCGAACTGCGGGGCGCCGAACTGGCCGACGATGCGGGCCTGCGTCGCGCCGCCGAACAGACGCGTGCGCGCGAACTCGCCCTGGTGAAGCGGGCCGATATCACGCTGGTCGTCAGCCCGGTGGAGCGCGACATGCTGTCGACGTGGCTGCCGGGTGCGCGCGTGGAAGTGCTGGCCAACCTGCACGCATTGGCCGATGGGGGATTGCCTTTCGCGCAACGCCGCGACCTGGTGTTCGTCGGCGGATTCCGCCACCCACCCAATGTGGATGCCGTGCTGTGGTTCGGCCGCGAGGTCTTCCCGCTCATCCGTGCGCGGCAACCGGACCTGCGTTTCCACTGCATCGGCATGGGACCACCGGCCGAGGTGCTGGCCCTGCAGGCGCACCCCGGCATCGTGGTGCACGGACATGTGCCGGACCTGGGGCCGTACATGGACGGCGTGCGCGTGGCGATCGCATCGCTGCGTTTCGGCGCCGGCGTCAAGGGCAAGATCAATCTGAGCATGGCGCACGGGCAGCCCGTCGTGGCGACGTCATGCGCAGCCGAAGGCATGCACCTGACCGACGGCCACGATGTGCTGATCGCCGACGATGCCGGTGCCTTTGCGGACGCCGTACTGCGGCTGTATCAGGACGCGGACCTGTGGGCACGGCTGTCGGCCCATGGCCGCGAGAACATCGCACGCCACTTCTCGATGGATGCCGCGCAGGACACCGTGCGGAAGGTCTTCCGCGCTAGGGTGTGATCGCGGCCTGCGCCACCCGCACGCGTCCTTCGAAATCGCCCAGCCCCGGCACCGTCGCATCCAGCCGACGCGCCTCCTGCAACGCCTGTGCGGAGAACGCCAGGTCACCTGCACCCAGCCGTTCCTCCCCCACCGCAATCCATTTTTCCGCCAACCGGCGGCGTGCGTCCTGCAGCGCCGGATCCCGCGGCAGTAGCGTCTGCCAGGCCTGCTGGCAGGCCTGCGCGCGGCGGATGCGGTTGGCGCGCAGTTCGTCTTCGTAGCACGCGCGCACGGCGGGCAGCAGTCGCGTCGCGGCTTGTTTCACGGCAGTGCTGTCGGGCGAGAGCGCCTGCGCCGCGCGCAATGTGTCGTAGGCGCTCTCGCCCGGTGGCGTCAGCCAGTTGCCTTGCGCCTCCGCCTGCGCCATGCGGGCGAGCAATGCGCGCGCGCGCCGATCGCGCTCGCGCGGGGTGATGGAAGGCAATGCGCCTTGCCGTCGTCGCGCGTCATGCGCGCGTTCGAACGCCTGCTCGGCTTGCGCCACACCGGCCGACTGCGGTGCCAGCATGCGCGCCGCATCGAGCGCCAGCTGCGCCTGCTCGAAACGGAAATCACCGGCTTGCCGCTCCGCCTCCTGCGCATAGGCGATACCCACTTGCTCGAGCCCTTGCCGCGCACGCGCGTCGCCGGGCGCTGCCGCCAACACCGCTTCGTAGGCCGTACGTGCTGGCGAGAGGCGACCCCGTGCGAGATCCCTGGCACCGGAACGGCGTCGCGCGTCGAGCGCGGCATTCAAGCCCGCTTCCGCCTGGGGCAGATCGACGTGCCCTGCGTCGAATGCACGGGCCGCCGCGATCCTCGTTGCCGCGTCGCCCAGTTCGCCTTGCCGGAGGCGCACGCCGGCCTGCTGCAGCAGGTCGGACAGGGCGTCCTCCCTGCCCTCGAGCGCTTCGATCCGATTCGGTTGCAGCGCCAGCACGCGCTGGTACAGCGGCAGGGCCGCGTCCTCACTGCCCCACAGCCTCGCTTCCGCATGCGCCTGTGTCGCCGCACGGAGAATGCCGTCGACGCCGGCATGCTCGGCTTCGCGTGAACGCAGTCGCGCGGCCAGTGAATCCGCTTGCGTACGCGGCACCTGCAGCGCACGCGCCAACGCCAGATGTGTACGCGCTTCCTCGAACCGGTTTGCCAGCATGGCCTCTGCCGCCGCCTGCAGCGCCGCCTGCGCGACGCGACGCAGCCCGTCCGCGGCTTCGGTACGGTCGCTATCCAGTGCCTGGGCCGCTTCATACAGCTGCCGCGCGCCACTGCCGTCGGCGGCGTCGAGCCGTCCGTCACGCACGGCACGATCAGCCTGGTCCAACAACGTCTGGATGCGTGTCTGCGGCCAGAGCCGGTCGGCCAACGGCTGCCGCAGTACGACGACAAGGAGGACGAAGACGGCGACAACCGCCGCCGCCCAACGCCAGTGACGTCGGTCGCGCCACGCCGGGATCGACACGCGGCGCGGTGGCGCGGCGCCCATGCCGACGCGTGTCCAATCGATGCGCGGCTCGATGCGGCGGCCCCGTGCGTCGTCGTGGTGGTCTTCGCGGGTCACGCCCGCAGCATACCCAGTCAGCCTGAACGTCGCGCGTCTTCCACGCCCGGCAGTGCGTCGAGTTTGCCCAGCAGCGTCGACAACTGGCCGAAGTCCGCGACCTTCAGGCGCAGGCGCAAGTGGACGCGTCCACTGGCGCGATTGCCCTGGCTGTTGATATCCAGCACGTTGGCTTCTTCCTGTGCGATCAGCGTGGTGATGTCCTTGAGCAACCACTTGCGGTCGAGTGCGGTGACCTGCACGTCGACCTCATAACCGCCACCCGCCTGCCCCCATTCCACCGGCAGCACGCGCTGCGGGCTGGTCGCGGCCAGGCGCGCAAACGCCGCACAGGCGGCGCGGTGCACAGTGACACCGCGTACACGCGTCAGGTAGCCCGCGATGGGCTCGCCCGGCACCGGCTGGCAGCACTTGGCCAGCTGCACCAACAGGTTGCCCACGCCCTGCACGGTGAACTTCGACTTGCCCGGCTTGGCGACCCTGCGCGGTGGTCGCAGCACCGGCAACGACACCGTATCCGGCTCGGCCGCGGCGCGTTGCTCTTCATGCAGCGCGCGCCCGACCTGATGCGGCCCCACGTCACCCAGCGCCACCTGGATGTAGAGGTCTTCCACACTGTCGGCATGGAACTTCTTCGCCGCCCCCGTCAGGTCGGCGTGATGCAGGCCCAGGCGCTTCAGCTCCTTGTCCAGCAACTCACGGCCGGCCTGCAGGTTGCGCGCGCGGTCCAGCTTGTGGAACCACGCACGCACCTTGTCGCGCGAACGGCCGCTGGCGAGGAAGCCGTTGGCCTGCAGCAACCAGTCGCGGCGCGGCTCGGGCTCCTTCGAGGTCATGATCTCGACGCGGTCGCCGCTGCGCAGCACGTGGTTGAGCGGGACGATGCGGCCATTGACCTTCGCGCCCCGCGTGCGGTGGCCCACCATCGTGTGCACGTGGTAGGCGAAATCGAGCACCGTGCCGGCCTGCGGCAGATCGACGACCTCGCCCTTCGGCGTCAACGCATAGACGCGGTCCTCCACCAGTTCCGCGTCCAGCTCGCCTGCCAGCGCCTTGTCACCACCCGCGCCTTCGGCCGCGCCGTCCAGCAATCGCCGCATCCAGGCGATCTTGCGGTCGAACGCGTCGCCGCCGCTCTTGCCTTCCTTGTACTTCCAGTGCGCGGCCACGCCCAGCTCGGCCTGCGCATGCATCTCGTGCGTGCGGATCTGCACTTCCAGCGTACGGCCCTCGGGACCGACCACGGCGGTATGCAGCGAACGATAGTCGTTGGCCTTGGGCCGGGCGATGTAGTCGTCGAACTCGCTGGGAATGGGCACCCACAGCGCGTGCACGATGCCGAGCGCCGCGTAGCAGGCGGCCACGTCGTCCACCGCGATGCGTACCGCGCGCAGGTCGTAAAGCTCGTCGAAGCCGACCTGCTTGCGCTGCATCTTCCGCCAGATGCTGTAGATGTGCTTCGGTCGCCCACTGACCTCCGCATGGACCCCGTGCCCGGCCAGCGCGGCACGCAAGGCGTCGGTGACCGCGCCGATGTAGCGCTCGCGACCCACCCGCTTTTCGTCCAGCTGGGTCGCGATCTGCTTGTAGACCTGCGGCTGCAGGTAGCGGAACGCGAGGTCCTCCAGCTCCCACTTCAGCTGCCAGATGCCCAACCGGTTCGCCAGCGGCGCATGGATGTCGCGCGTCAGCCGCGCCAGTGCCTGTCGCGCGTCGTCGGGCAACGCGCCTGCGGCACGCATGCGGGCCAACTGGCGGGCAAGCAGGATGGTGACCACGCGCAGGTCGCGCACGATGGCCAGCAGTAGCCGACGCAAGCCTTCCGTACTCCCGCTACGTGCCTGTTCTGCATGCAACGCCCAGACCTGGGCTGCCGCGACCTGGCCTTCCAGCAGATCGGCAAGGCCCGGCACGGCCTTGCCCGCGGCCGCACCCAGCGTCGGCTGCAGCGCAGGCAGCCCGTAAAGCAAGGCAGCCAGGACGGCATCGCCGTCCGCGCCCAGTGTCGTCAGCGTATCCAGCGTATCGGCCAGTACCTCCATGGCATCAGGCATCCCCTCCTGCGCGGCAGCACCGGCGGAGCCGCATGCCTCCGAGAGCGAGCGCCGCAAGGGTGCGGACAGCGCCTGCAGTGCGGGCCTTTGCAGCAACGTGGTGATGTCGTGAACGGGAGAAGCCATGGTCGTGGAAGCAGGCGGCCAAGCGCCGCCGGAATGACTACACTACCGGCCAGCCGACCGCAGGGACAACCATGAAGATGAGCCGCTTGTTTCTATCCATCGCACTGCTG
Source organism: Pseudoxanthomonas mexicana (assembly GCF_001556105.1). Taxonomy (GTDB): domain Bacteria; phylum Pseudomonadota; class Gammaproteobacteria; order Xanthomonadales; family Xanthomonadaceae; genus Pseudoxanthomonas_A; species Pseudoxanthomonas_A mexicana_A. The sequence goes on from NZ_LSIF01000083.1 coordinate 47,963, forward strand.
GTCGCGTCCACATGCGCCGTCGCCGCAGAGAGCCCTCCCCTCGAACCACTGCGCGATGCGATGAGCGACAGCGAATTCAAGGCCGCTGGCCTGGACAAGCTCAGTCCTGCCGAGCTGTCCGCACTCGATGCATGGCTGCGGCAACGTGTCGGACAGCAGACGGCGCGAGCAGTGGAGCAGGCGAAGGAAGCGGGCCGCCAGGAAGTCCAGCGGTCCACGCGCGGATTCTTCGACTTCGGAAGCGAAGAGCCGATCGTCGATACGCTGGCCGGGGAATTCAACGGATTCGCCAAGGGGCGTTCCTACACGCTGCAGAACGGCCAGGTGTGGGAACAAGTGGACAATGCAACGCTGCCTGGCGTGCGCAAGCAATCGCCAGGCGTGCGCATCACACCTTCCAAGGTCGGCAACCACTGGTACCTCCGGATCGACGGCTACAACACGGCGGCATACGTTCGCCGCATCAAGTAAATCAACCAGGACATCACCATGCGTATCTTCACGTTAGCGACCGCTTCCCTGCTGTTGGCCGTGGGCAGCGTTCCCGCCTTGGCCAAGCGCGAGCATGTCGCCATCGAGCAGCGACTGACCGCAGAGCAGATGAAGGCCACGGGCCTTGACCAGCTCAGCGGCGAGCAGCTTCGGCTGCTCAACACGCTGCTCGACGAAGACAGGAAGGCGGTCGCCGACGAAGTCCGCAAGGAACACGAGGACGACGGCTCGCGCGTCACCGGCACGCTGTTCGGCGGCAACGGGCTCGCCCCCGTCACCAGCACGCTGACGGGAACCCTGCGCGGCTGGTCGCGTGGCACGGTATTCAGCCTGGCGAACGGCCAGCGCTGGCGTGTCATCGAGGGCGAGTACTACGCCGGAAAGCCGCTGGACAACGCCAAGGTCGTGGTGTCGCCCGGCAAGATCAGCGGCTGGTACCTGCAGGTCGAAGGCCACAATCCGCGGCCCAAGGTGCAGCGCGCCGACTGACGCGCACGCACGACATCACCCGCGCAACGCGTGCAGGCGTTGCGCGAGTTTCTTCGGCGAGACGCCGCTCTTCGCGCCCAGTTCCTGCGCGAACACCGATACCCGCAGCTCCTCCAGGTCCCAGCGCAGCGCCTGCCAGTCCGGCGACTGTGCGACGCCGTCTTCGTTCGCCTGCGCCAGCGCGTCGGCGAACGGCTTGAGTTCCAGCATGCGTGCCTGGTCCTTCGCGGGATCACGCTTGGCGCGCTCGGCGCGCAGCGTCATCGCCTTCAGGTAGCGCGGCAGTTGCGCCAATGCGTCAGCGGGCGTGTCGCGCAGGAAACCAGGATGCACCAGCGCCGCCAGTTGCGCGCGCAGGTCGTCGAGGTTGCCGCGCGCCCAGCCCATCAGCGGCGCATCGAGTTGCGGCTTCAGCTCGGCCACCGCCGACAGGATCGCTTCGGCGAGCTTCAGCCGCTCCATCGCCTCGCCGAACAGGCGCTTGCCGGCATCGTCGCGCCGGTGCTCGAACGCAGCGCGGTCGCGGATCGCGTCCAGTCCGTCCGCGAGCACGGCGTTCATGGCCGCATCGACGATGTCGCCGCGCAGCCGCTCCTGCGATTCGATCGCCGCGTACAGCAATCCCGTCTTCGGCGACACCGGCAGCTGCTTGCGCGCCTGTTTCACCTTGTCGGCCAGCGCGATCTCCAGCAGACGGCGTACACCCCCCGGATGCGCGTCGGCCGCTTCCACGCGGTCGGCGAACACCTGCAGCGCCACCGTCTCGCCGTCGTCGCGCAGGGCCGGATACGCCGGCACACCGGCTTCGCCCGGCACCTCGCGCGGAATCGGCTGTGCGGGAAAGTCGCGCAGGCCGCTGGCCGCCATCTCGCGACCGGCGCGCGCCGCGAACGCCTGTCCCGCCTTCGCGCCGAAGCGCTGGCGCAACGCATCCAGGTCGCGCGACTCGGCCAGCACGCGACCTTCGCCGCTGCGTGGATCCTCGCGCAGCCGCAGGTTCATGCGCAGGTGCGGCTCCAGCGCCGCGTCGTCGAAGTCGAGCGCACTGACCGCCACGCCGGTCGCACGCGAGAGGAAACGCGCCAGCTCGCCGCGGATGTCGTCGGCGGTGGGTTTGGCGAACGCTTCGAAGAATGCGCGGGCGAAATCCGGCGCCGGCACGTAGTTGCGCCGCATGGCCTTGGGCAGGCTGCGGATCAGCCCGACCGCCTTGTCGGCGACGAAGCCCGGCGCCAGCCACGACAGCCGCGTCGGGTCGAGTGCGTTGAGCAGGTGCAGCGGCACCTCCAGCGTCACGCCGTCGTCGACCGCGCCCGGCTCGAACCGGTAGTGCAACGGCAGCCGTGCATCGCCCAGCGCGAAGTACTTCGGATAGCGGTCTTCCTCGCTGCCTTCGCCCGGCAGCAGATCCGTCAACGACCAGTGCAGCGCGCGGCGCTTGTCGGGCGGCAGCGCCTTCCACCACGCATCCAGACCGGCGGCGGAATGGAGCTCGGACGGGATGCGATCCAGGTACCAGCGCGCCTGCCAGTCCTCGTCGGCGACCAGTCCGGCGCGGCGCAGCTTGGCTTCCTCTTCCTGCGCCTGCTCCAGCGTCTTCAGGTTGTCGGCGACAAAACTGGCGCGCGTGGTGATCTCGCCGGTCACCAGGCCCTGCCGCACGAACAGGTCGTGCGCCTCGCCCGGCGCGATGCGGCCGTAATGCACCGGCTTCTTCGGTGCCAGCACCAGGCCGAACAGGCTGATCTGCTCCGACGCCAGCACCTGGCCCTGCGCGCGCGACCAGTGCGGATCGAAATGCTTGCGCAGCAGCAGGTGCGGCAGTTCGGCGATCACCCAGTCCGGCTCGATCGCGGCCAGCGTCATGCCCCACACTTTCTGCGTGTCCAGCAGGTTGGCCGCCAGCAGCCACGGCGGCGCACGCTTGGACAGTGGCGAGCCCGGAAACGGCAGGAAGCGGCGCTGGCGCGGCGCCTGGAAATCGCCCTTGTCGGTGCGGTGGCCGATCTGCGTGGGCAGCCCGGCCACCAGCGCGCGGTGCAGCGTCTGGTAGGCCGCGGCGCGCACGCGCTCACTGAAACCACCGCCGGCAGGCGCCTGCTCCTGTTGCGCGCGCACCGCCACCGGTGCCGGCGCGGCTTCGGCCTTGCCTTCGCGCGCCAGCCGCGCGGCGCGATGCAGCTGGCCACGCGTCGCCTTCAGCGCGGCGGCGCCGTCATCGCGCGCGGCGGGCGGAGCGCTGCTGCCGGCGAGCAACGGCGCCAACGACGCCTCGTTGTCTTCTTCCTTCCAGCCCAGTTCCTCGCACAGCAGGCGCAGCTGGCGATGCAGCTCGCGCCATTCGCGCATGCGCAGGAAACCGAGGAAATGGCGGCCGCACCAGTCGCGCAGCTTCGACTGGGTCAGGTCCTCATGCGCCTGGCGGTAGGCATCCCACAGGCGCAGCACGCCGACGAACTCGGAGCGGCCGTCGGCGAACTGCGCATGCGCGGTGTCGGCTGCGCCGCGCGCGTCGGCCGGGCGCTCGCGCGGGTCCTGGATGCCGAGGAACGACGCGATCACCAGCATCGGCCGCAGGCAGCCCGCCGCCTGCGCCGCCACCAGCATGCGCGCCAGCTTCACGTCCACCGGCAGGCGCGCCATCTGCCTGCCGATCGCAGTCATGCGCCGCTCGCCGTCGATGGCGCCGAGCTCGGTCAGCTGCTGCCAACCGTCGGCGACGGCCCGCTCGTCCGGCGCTTCCAGGAACGGGAAGTCCTCGATCCGGCCCAGGCCCAGCTGCAGCATGCGCAGGATCACCCCGGCCAGGCTGGAGCGGCGGATCTCGGGATCGGTGAATTCCGCGCGCGCCTGGAAATCCGCTTCCGCGTACAGGCGGTAGCAGATGCCCTCGGCGATGCGTCCGCAGCGGCCCTTGCGCTGGTTGGCGCTGGCCTGCGAGACCGGCTCGATGTGCAGGCGGTCGAGCTTGCTGCGCGGGCTGTAGCGCTTGACGCGGGCGAAGCCGGGATCGACCACGTAGCGGATGCGCGGCACCGTCAGCGAGGTTTCCGCGACGTTGGTGGCCAGCACGATGCGCCGGTTCGGACCGGGATTGAACACGCGGTCCTGGTCCTGGTTGGACAGCCGCGCATACAGCGGCAACACCTCGGTGTTCCGGTACTTGCGGCGCTCCAGCGACTGGTGCGCGTCGCGGATCTCGCGTTCGCCGGGCAGGAAGACCAGCACGTCGCCGCGCGCGTCCAGCCGGGTGATCTCGTCCATCGCCGCCACGATGGCGTCGTTGACGGTGCGGTCGCCTTCCTGCTCGCCCTCGCCTTCCGGCGCGCGGTAGCGCACCTCGACCGGATAGGTGCGGCCTTCCACGCTGATCACCGGCGCGTCGTCGAAGTGTTTGGCGAAACGCGCGGTGTCGATCGTCGCCGAGGTGACGATGACCTTCAGGTCGCGGCGCTTGCGCAGCAACTGCTTCAGGTAGCCGAGCAGGAAGTCGATGTTGAGGCTGCGTTCGTGCGCCTCGTCGACGATGATGGTGTCGTAGGCCGAGAGCCAGCGGTCGCTGGCGATCTCCGCCAGCAGGATGCCGTCGGTCATGAACTTGATGTGGGTGTCGTCGCCGACCTGGTCGTTGAAGCGCACCTGGAAGCCGACGCCGCGGCCGAGTTCGGTCTTCAGCTCGTCGGCCACGCGACGCGCGACCGCGCGCGCGGCGATGCGGCGCGGCTGCGTGCAGCCGATCATGCCGGCCACGCCGCGGCCGGCGGCCAGGCACAGCTTGGGCAGCTGGGTGGTCTTGCCGGAGCCGGTCTCGCCGGCGATGACGACCACCTGATGGTTCCGGATCAGCTCGACGATGCGCTCGCCCTCGCGGGCGATCGGCAAGGCGTCGTCCAGGGTCACCGCCGGCACCGTCGATAGACGCCGCTCGCGGGCGGCGATCGAGGCGGTCAATGCCTGTTCGAAGGCCTGGCGCACGCCGGCATCGGCCGGCTTGCCCTGCCAGCGCGACCATAGTCCATGCAGGCGACCGCGGTCGCGGCTCAGCGCGCGGTCGAGCGACTGCCGGCCCTGGTCGAGGGCGGTGCGGTCGGGACTGGGGGGGGATGGATTACGGGGAGTACTCATCTTCAGCACGTGCTTGAAACTTTTTGCTCACGCCACATGTTCTAGTGTGTCCATTGTGCCGTCTCAACCCACCTACAGGAGCATCCGCATGGCCAAGCCGAAGACCAAGCCCGCCAAGACCAAGGCCCCCTCCGTGCCCGCGCCGCTCGCGGCGGCCCCGTCGGCACCGAACATCGATATCGGGATCAGCGGCGGCGAACGCAAGAAGATCGCCGACGGCCTGTCGCGCTTCCTCGCCGACAGCTACACGCTCTATCTGAAGACCCACAACTTCCACTGGAACATCACCGGCGCGATGTTCAATTCGCTGCATACGATGTTCGAGACGCAGTACACCGAGCAGTGGACCGCACTGGACGAGATCGCCGAGCGTATCCGCGCGCTGGGCTTCAACGCGCCGGGTTCGTACCGCGAGTTCGTCAGCCTCACCTCGATCCCGGAAGAGCCTGGCCTGAGCGACAGCGCCGACTGGCGCGAGATGGTCCGCCAGCTGGTGATCGGCAACGAAGCGGTCTGCCGCACGGCGCGCAAGGTGCTGGACATCGCCGACGACGCGGACGATGCGCCGACCGAGGACCTGCTGACCCAGCGCCTGCAGACGCACGAGAAGTACGCGTGGATGCTGCGCTCGCTGCTGCAGTAATCCGCGCTTCCGTGACGCACCGACGCCCGGCCCATGCCGGGCGTCCTGCTTTTCGCGCCCGGCCCGGGGGTTTCCTACACGCGTCGGCGTCTTGGGCGGGACCGGCCCGCCCGGGGGCCGGGTTATCCTGTGCGCATGTCGTCCCCCGCACTTGAAACACTGCAGCGCGTCTTCGGTTACAGCGCCTTCCGTGGCCACCAGCAGGCCATCGTCGAACACCTCGCCGCCGGCCACGATGCCCTGGTCCTCATGCCGACCGGCGCCGGCAAATCCCTGTGCTTCCAGGTGCCCGCGCTGCTGCGCGACGGCACCGGCATCGTCGTCTCGCCGTTGATCGCACTGATGCAGGACCAGGTGGACGCCCTGCGCCAGCTGGGCGTGCGTGCGGCGTTCCTGAACTCCTCGCTGGACGCGGACGAGGCGAACCAGGTCGAACAGGCCCTGCTGCGCGGCGAGCTGGACCTGCTCTACGTCGCGCCGGAGCGGCTGCTGACCGGGCGCTTCCTGTCGCTGCTGGACCGCAGCCGCATCGCCCTGTTCGCCATCGACGAAGCGCACTGCGTGTCGGCGTGGGGCCACGACTTCCGCCGCGAATACCTGGAACTGACCCTGCTGCACGAGCGCTGGCCGGACGTGCCGCGCATCGCGCTGACCGCGACCGCCGATCCGCCGACCCAGCGCGAGATCGCCGAGCGGCTGAACCTGGTCGAGGCCGAGAAGTTCGTCAGCTCGTTCGACCGCCCCAACATCCGCTACACCGTGGTGCAGAAGGACAACGCGCGCCACCAGCTGCGCGACATGCTGCGCAAGCACCGCGGCGAGGCCGGCATCGTCTACTGCCTGTCGCGCAAGCGGGTGGAGCAGTTCGCCGACTACCTGGCCGAACAGGGCTTCAACGCCCTGCCCTACCACGCGGGGCTCGACGCCAGCGTGCGCGCGCACAACCAGCGCCGCTTCCTGCGCGAGGACGGCATCGTCATGGTGGCGACGATCGCGTTCGGCATGGGCATCGACAAGCCGGACGTGCGCTTCGTCGCGCACGTGGACCTGCCCAAGTCGATGGAAGGCTATTACCAGGAGACCGGCCGCGCCGGCCGTGACGGCGACGCCGCCGAAGCGTGGCTGTGCTACGGGCTGGGCGACGTGGTGCTGCTGAAGCAGATGATCGAACAGGGCGAGGCCGGCGAAGAGCGCAAGCGCCTCGAACGCCGCAAGCTCGACCAGTTGCTGGGCTACTGCGAATCCACCCAGTGCCGGCGGCAGGTGCTGCTGGCGGGCTTCGGCGAGACCTACCCGCACGAGTGCGGCAACTGCGACAACTGCCTGAGCCCGGCCGAGACCTGGGACGCCACCGAGGCTGCACAGAAAGCATTGAGCTGCGTGTACCGCAGCGGCCAGCGCTTCGGCGTGAACCACGTGATCGACGTGCTGCGCGGCAGCGAGAGCGAGCGCATCCGCCAGTGCGGCCACGACCACCTGACCACCTACGGCATCGGCAAGGATCTGGACGCGACCGCGTGGCGCAGCGTGTTCCGCCAGCTGGTGGCCTGCGGCCTGCTGGAAGTGGACGCGGAGTTCGGCAGCCTGCGCCTGACCGAAGGCAGCCGCGCCGTCCTGCGAGGCGAGCGCCGCCTGCAGCTGCGCAAGGAGCAACGCGAAAAGCGCGAACGCGACCGCGGATCGCGCAGCGGCGTGCCGGTGCAGGCCGCCGACCTGCCGCGCTTCCAGGTCCTGCGCGATCTACGGGCGGAGCTCGCACGCGAACAGAACGTGCCCGCCTACGTCATCTTCCACGACAGCACGCTGCGCAACATCGCCGAACAACAGCCCGCCACGCTGGACGAGCTGGCACGGGTGGGCGGCATCGGCGGGGCCAAGCTGGAACGCTACGGCCAGCGCGTGCTGGAAGCGCTCGGTGCGGCGGGATGAAGTTCCACGGCCAACGACCCAGTATCCAGCCCACGTTCAATCCCCGGCTGTTAGCTTGCCTCTCGGGTCCGCCAGCCGGCGGACCGTACTTCCGGGATGTCCCATGAAGACCCTGCCCCTCGCCCTGCTGGCTCTGCTGAGCATCCCGTCCGCCTGGGCCCAGTCGAATGCGGCAGCGCTGGACTTGAGCCTGCCTCCGTCCGCGGCCTACGCCAAGGATCCGCCCGGCACCTGGTATGGCGATACGCAGCCGGCGCGCCCGAAGAAGGCGGCTGCGCTCGCCGCCCCGGTCGACCCCTGCGTGCTCTACGGCGACGACGACGGCGATGGCGTGTCGGGCAGCGTCACCACCGGTATCGGCTACAGCAAGGGCCGCGGCCGCAGCACCTACAACGCGGTCAACCTCAATCTCTGCAAGACCACGTACGACGACAACGGCAAGCCACGCACGTTCAACTTCAACATCAACGTCGACCGTTATGAAGGCCCCGGCGGCTACTACGGCCCGTATGGCGGCTATCCCGGCCGCCCGATGATGCGTGGCGCGCCGCATCCGTAGGTTGATCAGTCGCGCGTGGCGACGCGCGCGACCAGGGCCACCGCCACCAGCAGCACGACCAGCAGGCCCAGTGCCGCCGCCAGCGAGGTGAGGTTGGCGATGAAGCCCAGCGCCGCCGGCCCCAGCAGCACACCGGCATACCCCATCGTGGTGACCGCGGCGACCGCCAGGTGCGTGGGCATGCTGCGCTGGCGCCCGGCGGTGGAGAACATCACCGGCACCACGTTGGCCGCGCCTGCGCCGACCAGCGCGAACCCCGCCAGTCCGGCCAGCGGCGACGGCGCCAGGATCGCCAGCATGAAGCCGGCCGCTGCGACCAGCGCACCGCACAGCACCACACGGAACGCACCCAGCGCCTGCACGATGCGGTCACCGGTCAGGCGTCCGATCGTCATCGTCACCGCGAAGGCGACGTAACCGAACCCGGCGATCGCCGGATCGGCGTTGCGCACGGAAGTGAGGAAGACCGCGCTCCAGTCCAGCACCGCGCCTTCGGACAGGAACATCGCGAAGCACACCGCGCCGACCAGCAGCACGCGACCGCGCGGCAGCACGAAGGCGGGATGATCGCCGTCGCCGCCTTCTTCCAGCAACCCGCGCCGTGCACCGGCCAGCAACAGCGCGGCGATCACCGCCATGCCGCCGATCGCCGACAGCGGCGACGCGCCCAGCGCCAATGCGCCCGCCACGCCGCCCGCACCGGCGATGCCGCCGACGCTGTACATGCCGTGGAAGCCGGACATCATCGCGCGGCCGCTGGCGCGTTCGACGATCACCGCCTGCACGTTCATCACCACGTCGAGCACGCCCATGCTGGCGCCGAACACGGCCAGCACCAGCGCCAGCACGGGAATGCTGGGCGCCAGCATCAGCGCCGGCATGCACAGGCAGATCATCGCGCCCGCGGCGAGGATCGCGCGGCGGCAACCGAAGCGCGCGGCCAGCCCGCCGGCCAGCGGCATCATCAAGACCGAGCCCACGCCCAGGCACAGCAGCATCAGGCCGAGCTGGCCGTCATCGAGTGCGAGCGTGCGCTTGGCGAACGGGATCAGCGGCGCCCACGCCGAGATGGCGAAGCCGCCGATGAAGAAGGCGATGCGGGTGGCGATGCGTTCGCGCGCGCCGGGTGCCGGCATCGCGGCGTCACTCACGGACATGCGGCTCAGGGTGCCAGCAGTTCGAACGGCACGGCGTCGCCGACCGCGCTGGACGGCGCGACCCACAGGTCGAACAGGCCCGGTTCGGCAACGGGGCGGTTGTCGACGCCGTGGAATTCGACATCGGCGCGCGTCAGCGTGAATTCGACGTCCTGCGACTCGCCGGCAACCAGCGCGATCTTGCGGAAGCGCTTCAGCTCGCACACCGGACGCACGCGACTCGCGGTGCGGTCGCGCAGGTACAGCTGCACGACTTCTTCGCCCGCTCGGGTGCCGGCATTGGTGATGCGCGTGCGGATGGTCAGCGTGTCGTCCCAGCCCAGCGTCTGCGTGTCGAGCTGCGGCACGCCGTAGTCGAAGCGCGTGTACGACAGGCCGTGGCCGAACGGATACAGCGCGGCGTGGGTGACCTCGCGCCAGCGCGTCTGGAAGAAGCGCGGCGTGCCTGGCACGTTGGGACGGCCGCTGGCGGGATGGTTATAGAAGTACGGCTGCTGGCCGGCGTCCTGCGGGAAACTCACCGGCAGGCGCGCGGACGGGTTGTAGTCGCCAAACACCACGTCGGCGATCGCCGGGCCGGTCTGCGTGCCGAGGAACCAGCCCACCAGGATCGCCTGCGCATCGCGCATCGCACCATCCAGCGCCAGCGCGCGGCCGTTGCGCAGCACCACGACGACCGGCGTGCCGGTGGCGGCGACCGCCTCGGCCAGCGCCTGCTGCGCGGCGGGCAGCACGATCTGCGTGCGCGACTGCGCCTCGCCGGAAAACTCGTGCGGTTCGCCCACGGCGAGCAGCACCACATCGGCCGCGCGCGCGGCGGCGACCGCAGCGTCGATGCCGCCCTCAAGCGCTTCTTCGATGCCGCTACCCGGCACCACGACCAGTGCGGACGGATCGTCCAGCGCGGCGCGTACGCCGGTCTCCACGGCCACCATGCGCGAGGCGTCGCCGAAGATGTTCCAGCAACCGCCGAGGTTGGCGGTGTCCTGCGCGAACGGCCCGATCAGCGCGATGCGCTGGCCGGCCTTCTTCAGCGGCAGCAGGTCGCCGTCGTTCTTCAGCAGCACGATGGAGCGGCGCGCGCAGTCGCGGGCCAGCGCATCGTGCGCCGGGATGTGCGACTGGTCGGCTTCACGCTCGGCATCGAGGCAGCGGTAGGGATCGTCGAACAGGCCGATGGCGGCCTTCACGTGCAGCACGCGGCGCACGGCTTCGTCGACCTCGTCCATGCTCAGCCGGCCTTCGGCGACCAGCGTTGCGACATGGCCGGCGTAGATGCCGCTCTGCAGGCTCATGTCGAGACCGGCGGAGAGCGCTTTCTGCGCAGCATCGGCTTCGTCGCTGGCGTAGCCGTGCGCGATCAGTTCCAGATCGGAGGTGTAGTCGGAGACGACGAAGCCTTCGAACTTCCACTCGCCGCGCAGGATGTCGGTCAGCAGCTCGCGGTTGGCCGAAGCCGGCACGCCATTGATGTCGTTGAACGAACTCATCAGCGTCAGCGCGCCGGCGTCGATGGCGGCCTTGAACGGCGGCAGGTGCACGTCGCGCAGCGTCTGCGGCGCCATGTCCACGAAGTTGTAGTCCAGGCCCGCGGAGATCGCGCCATAGGCGGCGAAGTGCTTTGGGGTGGTCAACAGCGAATCGGCGGCCGTGAGGTCCTGGCCCTGGAAGCCGCGCACGCGGGCAGCGGCGAATTCGCAGGACAGATGGACGTCTTCGCCGGAGGTCTCCGCCACGCGGCCCCAGCGCTGGTCGCGCGCGATGTCGACCATCGGCGCGAACGTCCAGTGGATGCCGGTCGCGGTGGCTTCCTTCGCGGTGGCGCGCGCGGTGCGCTCGGCGAGGTCGGGTTCGAAGCTGGCGGCTTCGCCCAGCGGGATCGGGAACACCGTGCGCATGCCGTGGATCACGTCGGCGCCCAGCAGCAGCGGGATGCCAAGCCGGCTCTCCTCCACTGCGATGCGCTGCGCCTCGCGGCCTTCCGCCGCGCCCACGCCGTTGAACAGCGCGCCGACCCGCCCACTGCGGATCTGCTCGCGTACCTGCTCGGCATCGCGCGCGAAGGTCTCCGGATTGACCTCGAAGGCGAACGGCCGCAGCGCATCGGCGAAGGCGCCGAGCTGGCCGATCTTTTCCTCCAGCGTCATCCCGGCGATCAGGCCCTCGATCCTTCGCTGATGCGGCATGTAAACGATCCTCCCGGGAACGCGGGTATTACGGGGCAGTCATTATGAAAACGTTTACAGTCACGGTCAAACCCGCCCGAACTCCACCTCGCCCATCGTCCTGGGACCCGCGCCGGCGGTCATCCGGCCATGCCCGAATGGCGCAGCAGCGCGTCGATCCGCGGGGCACGACCGCGGAAGGCGCGGAAGTTCTCCGCCGCGCCGCGACTGCCTCCGCGTGCCAGTACTTCACGACGGAAACGCGCACCGGTGCCGGCGACCTCGGCGGGCGCTTCCTCGAAGGCCGCATAGGCGTCTGCGCTGAGCACCTCGGCCCACTTGTAGCTGTAGTACCCCGCCCCGTAGCCCCCGGCGAAGATATGGCTGAACTGGTGCGGGAAGCGGTTGAACTCGGGCGGGAAGTTCACCGCCACCTCGGCGCGCACGCGGTCCAGCAGCGCCAGCACGCTGTCGGCGGCGGGATCGAAGCCACTGTGCAGCTGCATGTCGAACAGGCCGAATTCGAGCTGGCGCACCGTGGTCATGCCGCTCTGGTAGTTCTTGGCCGCCACCATCCGGTCGAACAGGGCGCGCGGCAGCGGTTCGCCGGTGTCGACATGCGCGGTCATCGCCTGCACGCGCGCCCACTCCCAGCAGAAGTTCTCCATGAACTGGCTGGGCAGTTCCACCGCATCCCATTCCACGCCGCTGATGCCGGCCACACCCAGTTCACCGACCTGCGTCAGCAACTGGTGCAGGCCGTGGCCCATCTCGTGGAACAGCGTCGTCACGTCGCTGTGGCTGAAGGTGGCCGGCTTGCCGTCCATGCCTTTGCCGAAATTGCAGACCAGATAGACCAGCGGCGTCTGCGTACCGCGCGCGGTGTCGCGGCGGTTGCGGCAGTCGTCCATCCAGGCACCGCCGCGCTTGCCTTCGCGCGCGTACAGGTCGAGGTAGAACTGCCCGACCAGCGCGCCGTCGCCATCCACCAGGCGGTAGAAGCGCACGTCGGGATGCCACGTCGGCGCCGCGTCCTGCTCCACGCGCAGGCCGTAGAGATCGCCGATCACGCCGAACAGGCCCGTCAGCACCGCCGGCTCGGTGAAGTACTGCTTCACGTCCTGGGCGGAGAAGCTGTAACGCGCCTGCTTGAGCTTTTCACTGGCGTAGGCGAGATCCCAGGCTTCGAGCGTTTCCAGGCCGAGCTGTTCGCGGGCGAAGGCTTCCAGTTCCGCGCGGTCGCGCTGCGCATGCGGCCTGGCGCGCGCGGCGAGATCGCGCAGGAACGCCAGCACCTCGTCCGGCGTGTCGGCCATCTTGGTGGCCAGCGAATACTCCGCGTAGCTGGCGAAGCCGAGCAGCGTGGCGAGCTCGGCACGCAGCGCGAGGATGCGGTCGATCAGCGCGGAGTTGTCGAGCGCCTCATTGTCGGCGAGTTCGGACGCGCGCACCGCGTTGGCGTGGTACAGCGTCTCGCGCAGCGCGCGGTCGTCCGCGTACGTCTGCACCGGCAGGTAGCACGGCATTTGCAGGGTGAACTTCCAGCCCGGCTCGTCGTCGGTCTTGGCCGCGGCTCGCGCCGCCGACACCACGTCGGCCGGCAGGCCACCGAGATGCTGCTTGTCCTTGATCCAGAACTCGCATTCGTCGGTCGCGTCGAGCACGTTCTGCGAGAACTTCGCCGAGAGTCCGGCGAGTTCCTCCTTCACCGCGGCGAAGCGCGACTTCTGTTCGTCCGGCAACTCGGCACCGCCAAGGCGGAAATCGCGCAGCGCGTTGTCCAGCACCTTGCGGCGCGCGTCGTCGTACTGCGCCGCCTCGGGCGCATCGGCCAGCGCACGGTACTGGCGGTACAGCGCGAGGTTCTGCCCCAGCGCGCTCCAGAAGCGCGTCACCTTCGGCAGCTGCGCGTTGTAGGCAGCACGGAGCGCCGGCGTGTTCGCCACGGCCTCCAGGTGGGCGACCTGATTCCAGCCCCGCGCCAGTCGCTCGGTGGCATCGTCCAGCGGCACGACGAAGCCATCCCACGTGACCGGTGCGACGGCTTCTGCCGCCTTCACCGCTGCCTCGGCTTCCGCCAGCAGTTGATCGATGGCGGGCGCGATGTGCTCGGGGCGGATCGCGTCGAAACGCGGCAGGCCGGAGAAGTCGAGCAGCGGATTGGTCATGGGGCGCCTCGTTGAAAAAAGGGGTTCAGTTCGGCCGGTCGGCCTGGGCCAGCGCGGGCAGCCCGTGCCCGGCGACCGCCGTGGCGATGGCGTCGTCGCTTTCCACGATGGGGATGCCGCGCCGCAGATACCAGTCCCGGTTGTAGTAGCTGTGCGCATAGCGTTCACCGCTGTCGCACAGGATGCTGACGATGGAGCCGGCCTGTCCTTCCTCGCGCATGCGCGTGGCCGCCGCCAGGATGCCGACGAAATTGGTGCCGGTCGAGCCGCCTACCCGCCGCCCCAGTATCGCGCTCACATGCCGCATGGCGCCCAAACTGAGCGCATCCGGGACCTTCACCATCGCATCGATGCAGGCCGGGATGAAGCTGGGCTCGCAGTGTGGACGCCCGATGCCCTCGATGACGGAGCCTCGCGAACAGGTCAGCGTGGTGTCTTCGCAGCCGTCGCAGGCGCCCCGGAACCGGTCGAAGAACACCGAATGCTCCGGATCCGCGCACAGCACGCGCGTCGGATGCCGGCGGTAACGCACATAGCGTCCCAGGGTGGCGCTGGTACCGCCGGTGCCCGGACTGCAGACGATCCACGTCGGCACCGGATGCGGCTCGGCCTCCATCTGCTTGAAGATGGATTCGGCGATGTTGTTGTTCGCGCGCCAGTCGGTGGCGCGCTCCGCGTAGGTGAACTGGTCCATGAAATGGCCCCCGCTCTCCTGCGCCAGACGCCGGGAGACCTCATTGATCTCCGCCGCCTGCTCGACGAGATGGCAGCGCCCACCCTGGAACTGGATCGCGGCGATCTTGTCCGGCGACGTCGACGACGGCATCACCGCGATGAAGGGCAATCCGAGCAGGCGCGCGAAATAGGCTTCGGACACCGCGGTGGACCCGCTGGACGCCTCGATGACCGGCGCCCCCTCGCGCAGCCAGCCGTTCGCCAGCGCGTACAGGAACAGCGAACGCGCGAGCCGGTGCTTCAGGCTGCCGGTCGGGTGGCTGGATTCGTCTTTGAGGTAGACGTCGATGCCGGGAAAGCCGGGCAGCGGCAGCGGGATCAGGTGGGTGTCCGCGGACCGGTTGTAGTCCGCTTCGATGCGCTGGATCGCCTGCGCCGTCCAGTCACGCGCTGCCGTGGTCACGCCGCTTCCTTTTCCGCACCGCCTGGATCCGGCGCCGAGTGCGTCAGTTTAGCAAGCCGCGACCGAGCCGACGCCTTCCATGTCGCTGGCAATGCGGACGGGGACGCGCTGTCGCGTCCCCGTCCGATGCATCACGAACGATCCCGGTCGATCAGCTGGTTGTACTGGCGGACCATCTCATCGAACTGGCTGGCATCACCGCCCGCCTTGATCTGCCGGTAAGTGCCGAGCAGCGACATCATGTCTTCGTAGGCACCCATTTCTTCATACTGCTGCTCGCCATCGGCCTTCGCGTCGAGCTGCGCCTTGATGCTGGTCGCGCTGTCCTCGATCTGCTTGGCCAAGGCATCGGCCTGCGCCATCTTGCCTGCGTCCTTGAAGTCGGAGGCCTTCTCAAACAGCGCTAGCAGGTCATTGGCCGCGTAGGTGCCCTGCTTGATGTCGACCCAGACGGTATCGCCGTCGGCCTTCAGGCGGGCCAGCACCTTGGTCCGGTTGGCGCGCTCGATCGCGTCCAGTTCGTCGGAAAGCGCATCGAAATCACGGTTGAGCTGCGTCCAGCGCTGGACGAACTCCGGCTCCATCGCCTTGCCCTTCGCCAGGTTGTCCTCGAGATACTTCTTCGAGTCGATGTAGCCATCGAGATCCGTGGCCTGCTTGAAGAGCGCTTCACCGTTGGCCACCATCCGCTTGACGACGTCGTCGACCTTCGCGGTATCCGCACCGCCAGACAGCGCGAGCCCCTTCTTCAAGTTGCCGAGGCTGTTGCGCAGCATGCTGGTATTCAAGTAGACGACCAGCCGGGTATCGGCGCCGACCGACGTCATGCCCGCGATGTTCTGCGCCTTGTACGCCTCCAGCAGATTGTCCAGGCCCTTGGTGCTGCCATAGAACATGCCCACCATGTCGTTGTAGGCCTTGGTATAGGCGTTGATCTTCTCCGCACCCTGCTGGTCTGCATCGGGCGCGTCGACGCTGGCGTTGTCGCCTACGACTGCCGCGCCCCTGTCCGTGCCAGTCCCCGTCTTGCCGCACGCAGCCAACGCCATTGCCGTGACGACGGCCACGGCCAACACTTTCCTAGCACTCATCCTTTGCTCCTTGACGTGTAGATCTACCGACGCATCGTGTCCGCTGCATCGCACTCGACATCGCACCTGCGTTAACCGGCGAAAATGTGAACCGAGATAGCCGGATAACCATGCACAGGCTACCCGTTTATCACGAAGGGGAATGCAGGATTGCCGGCCCATATGCATCACATTAGCGGCCTTCCGAGCCGCGTGGGCGCGAACGAACCAGCGCCTGCTCGACAGCGCAGTACACATGCCGGATCCCACCCGTGTCTCGACAGCAGCCTGACGAACCATCGTCACGCGTTATCGGCAATGCGAACCGTCGTGACGGCATTGATACGGAACGACTGGCGAGTTGTCGCATGGCACAGCTAGTGCGTCGTCGCTTGGAATCGTATTCCTGGCCAACACGCATCGGGTGCGTCCTGGCATCTGGATGCGTGATGCGTGATGGAGTCCAAGTGGTGGGCCGTGAAGGATTCGAACCTTCGACCAAAAGATTAAAAGTCTTCTGCTCTACCGACTGAGCTAACGGCCCGGAAACGCATCCCGGCCTTGCACCGGGACGCGCATTCTACCCCAACGCTCGTGATGGGGCGAAGCCCGCGCGATCAGGCGTAGCGCGTGGGATCCACAACACCGGCATCGGCGAAGCCGGCGGCCCGCAGCCGGCAGGCATCGCAATGCCCGCAGGCGCGGCCCTGTTCGTCTGCCTGGTAGCAGGAGACGGTCTGTCCGAAATCGACGCCCAGGCGCACGCCTTCGCGCACGATGTCGGCCTTGCTCATGCGCAGCAACGGCGCCTGGATGCGCAGCCCTGCGCCTTCCACTCCGGCCTTGGTCGCCAGATTGGCGAGCGTCTCGAAGGCCTCGATGAACTCGGGACGACAATCGGGATAGCCGGAATAGTCGACGGCGTTGACGCCACAGAAGATGTCGTTGGCGCCCAGCACTTCGGCCCAACCCAGCGCGACCGACAGCATGATGGTGTTGCGCGCCGGCACGTAGGTCACCGGGATGCCTGGCCCGCCGGCCTCCGGCACGTCGATGTCGTCCGTCAGCGCGGAGCCGCCGATGCTGCGCAGGTCCACGTGCACGGTCTTGTGCGCGGCGGCGCCGAGCGTGGTGGCGACGCGCGCGGCAGCATCGAGTTCGGAGGTGTGGCGTTGGCCATAGCGCACGCTGAGTGCGTGCACGGCGAAGCCCTGCTCGCGGGCGATGGCGACGACGACGGCGGAGTCCATGCCTCCGGACAGGAGGACGACGGCGTTCTTCATGGGGCGATGGTTCGTGGGGTGAGGGGTAGGCTACCGCAGGCGCCAGGTCAGCGGCCCGGCTCGTCGTTCCACAGCAGCTTGTGCAGCTGCATCTGGAAGCGCACCGGCAGGCGGTCCTCGACGATCCAGTCCGCCAGGTCGCGCGGCGACAGTTCGGATTTGCTGGGCGAGAACAGCACGTCGCAGCGTTCGGCCAGGCGGTGCTCGGCGAGCATGCCGCGCGCCCACTCGTAGTCGGCACGGCCGCACAGGACGAACTTCACCTGGTCGCGCGCGGTGAGCAACGGCAGGTTCTCCAGCCGATTTCTGGACACTTCATTCGAGCCGGGCGTCTTCAGATCGACCACGCGCGACACGCGCGGATCGACATCGGCGATATCGAGCGCGCCGGAGGTTTCCAGCGACACATCGAAACCGGCGTCGCACAGCTTCCGCAGCAGCACCACGCTGCGCTTCTGCGACAGCGGTTCGCCGCCGGTGACGCAGACGTGGCGGACACCCTGGCGGGCGACTTCGGCGACGATGTCGTCGATCTCACGCCACTCGCCACCGTGGAAGGCGTAGGCGGTGTCGCAATACTGGCAGCGCAGCGGGCAGCCGGTCAGGCGGACGAAGACCGTGGGCCAGCCGACCGCATTCGCCTCGCCCTGCAGGGACAGGAAGATCTCGGTGATCTTGAGGCGTTCCAGTGGGGACTGGACGATCTCGCTGGGGCGGGCGGCGTCATTCATGGGGTGCGCATGATACGCCCTGGCGGCCCGGCGTCTCCGCCAGGCGTGCCGGACGTGGCCGGCTCAGCGCAGGCGGCCGAGCTGGATGGCGCGCAGACGGTCGTCGGCCGTGCGGGCGACGTCGGTGCCGGGATACTTGGCGATGACCTCGCCCAGGGTGCGCTCGGCTTCGGGCAGCTTGCCCAGTCCGTAGTCGCACAGGCCGATCTTCAGCAGGGCGCCGGGCGCCTTGTCATGGGTCGGGTATTGCGCCAGCAGCGCGCGGAACTGCTCCGCGGCCAGTGCGTAATTCTGGGTGACGTAATAGCTTTCGCCCAGCCAGTAGAGCGCGTTGGGCGCGTACACGCCACTGGGGTACAGCTGGAGGAAGCTGGTGAACAGCTGCGCCGCATCGGCGTATTCGCCCGCCTTCAACCGGTCGAAGGCGACGTTGTAGGCGGTGCGTTCGTCGCCCGTGGCGGACAACGCACCCATGTCGCCATGGACGCTGGGCGAGCGCTCGGCCGTGGCGGCCACAACGGGCGCCGGCGTGGTGGCCGGCGCGGCGACAGGGGCAGCATTGCCAAGCGGCGGACTGGCGGGCGCCGTACCGACCGGGGCTGGCGTCGCGCCGCCTTCAAGGCGGTTGAGACGACCATCCAGGTCGAGGTACTGGTCGCGGCCACGCTGCTTGAGCTGCTCGTTCTCGTTCTGCAGCTGCTCCAGCTGGGCACGCAGCTCACGCAGCTCCGCTTCCTGCTGGGAGACCTTGTTGAGCAGGTCGAGGTTCTGCTGCGGATTGTTGGCCTTCGCTTCCAGCGCCGCCACGCGGTCAGCCAGGCTGACGCGCTGCGCGTACGCGGGAGCGGCGACCACGAGGGCCGCCGCCAGGACCAGCAGATACGTCTTCTTCGCGATCATCGTGACGGCGACGGCTTACTTCGCCGTGTAGACGATCTCGACGCGACGGTTCTGCGACCAGGAAGCCTCGTCCGACCCCGTGGCAACCGGACGCTCTTCGCCGTAGCTGACCACGGTCAGCTGGCTGGCCGAACCGCCGCTCGCCTGCAGGGCCGAATTCACGGCATTGCCGCGACGCTCGCCCAGACCCAGGTTGTACTCGCGGCTGCCGCGCTCGTCAGCATGGCCTTCCAGCGTGATGCGCGAGGACGGACGGTCACGCAGGTACTTGGCGTGGCAACCCATGATGGCCTGGAACTCCGGCTTCAGGGAATCCTGATCCAGATCGAAGTACACCACGCGCTGGCGCAGGCAGGCATCGGTGTCGAGGTCGTTCGGACCGTACACGCCCGACGTGGTCGGGGTGGTCGGGGTGGTGGGCGTCGTCGTGGCGGTGTCGGTCGGCGCTTCCGGCTTGGTGCTCTTGGTCTTGCAGCCAGCCAGCACGGCGACGGACATCATGGAGAGCAGCAGAACACGGGTGGTGTTGTTCATGGTCATTCCTTGCGTCGTTGAACGGGGGATCGGTGGATCAGGGGGTCACATTGTAGACGTAAAATTAACGAGCAGTGCGGTAGGGCGACCACGCCGGCTCGCGAACGTCCGCATTGGCGACGACCAGACGCTGGCGCACGCGCGCATCGGCCGAGACCGCATACAGCACGCCCCGCCCGCCTTCGCGCGCGGCGTACAGCACCATGCTGGCGTTGGGAGCGAAGCTCGGCGACTCATCCAGCGAACCGGGCGACAGCGAGGACCAGCGGGCGCCGCCCAGGCTGCTGTCCATCAGCGCAATGCGGTAATTGTTGCCGCCGCCCTGCACCACCGCGATCTTCTTGCCGTCGTAGGACATGCTCGCGGTCGCGTTGTAGTTGCCTTCGAACGTCACCCGGCTGGCGCTGCCGCCGGCGGCCGGCACGCGGTAGATCTGCGGGCGACCGCCACGATCCGAGGTGAAGTAGATGCTGCCGCCATCCGGACTCCACACCGGCTCGGTGTCGATCGCCGAGGTCGTGGTCAGCTGGCGCAGCGAGCGGCTGCCCAGGTCCATGACGTAGATTTCGGGGTTGCCGCTGCGCGACAGCGTCAGCGCCAACTGGCGGCCGTCCGGTGAGAACGAGGGGGCGCCATTGATGCCGCGGAAGCTCGCCACCTTCTCGCGTGCGCCGGTCGAGATGTCCTGGAGGTAGATCGCCGAGTTACCGCTCTCGAAGCTGACGTAGGCCAGCTTGCGGCCATCCGGGCTCCACGACGGCGACAGCAGTGGCTCGGCCGAACGCACCACGGTCTGCGGATTGAAGCCATCCGAGTCCGCCACCATCAGCGCGTAGCGCGTCGCCTTGCCGGTGCCGGCGGCGGTGATGTACGCGATGCGGGTCCAGAACGCGCCGCGCACGCCCAGGATCTTTTCGTAGATCGCGTCCGCCATCTGGTGGGCGACATCACGCAGGGAGTTCGAACGTGCGGTCATCGCCAGGCCGAGCATGCGCTCCTGCTTGGCGACATCGAACAGTTCGTACTCCACCCGGTAGCTCCCGTCGCCGGCATCGGCGACGCGCCCGACGACCAGGTAGTCCTGGCGCAGCGCACGCCACGTGGGGTACTGGATCTCGCCACCGCGGGTCGGGCGCTCGGTGATGCGCGCTTCCGGCAGCGTGCGGAATGCACCGGAGCGCTCCAGGTCCGCACGGACCACGGCCGACACGTCGGTCGGCGGGGCGACAGCGCTGCCTTGGTAGGGCATCGGGACCACGGTGATCGGCAGCGCGGAAGCGTTGCCGCCGATGATGTCGATCTCCAGACCCTGTTGCTGGGCAGCCGCCAGCATGGGCAGCAGGGAGAGGGCGAACAGGGCGAACCAGCGCAGCGGTTTCTTCATGGGCGGGAACTACTCGCGGTTGGGCGGAGCGGCAAAGGGATACCAGCCCCGGCGTGAACGTTTTAACAATTGTGAACGACATCCGCCGAAATGCGGCGTGAAGTCAGCGATCCCGAGCCTCGAAATTGAGGGTCAGGGTCCTGGCGAACACCGACTCGAAGCCCCGATACGGCAACGGCCGCGCCTTGAGTACCGCGCGCTCGATCGAGTCCTGCCCAGCCGGGTCCATCGCGCAACCCGGCTGCACCTCGGCGCTGACGACGTCGCCCCCGGGCAGCTGGCGGATCACCACGCGGCAGCGCGTACCGACGGGCACCGACTCCGGCCGCGTCCATTGGCGAAGGACCGCCTCCTGGATCGCGGCGGCGTAGCGGCCGCGCAGATCCTCGTCGGTACCGCCCGCGCCCGCCGGACCCTGCGCTGGCGCAGGGGTGGACGCTGCTGCGCTGGCCGCCTGGCGCGACCGCGCATCCGCGAGCTGGCGCAGTTTCTGTTCGGCGAGCTGGGCTTCGCGTGCCGCCTGGGCGCGCTGGCGGCGGATCTCTTCCAGACGCTTCTTGTCGGCTTCCGCCTTCTGCTGCGCCTCGGCGGCCACACGCTTCTGCTGATCCGCTTCCTGCTGTGCCGCCAACCGGCGCTGCTGCTCGGCCTGCTCCTGGCGCTTGCGCTCGGTGAGGTCGATCTGCTCCTGTCGGCGCTTGGCTTCCTGCTCCTGAAGCGCCTTCTCCTGCGAGATCGCATCACGGCGCGCTTCGTCCTGGTCCACGTCGTCGGGCACCGGCACGCGCTCCTGGGCATTGGCCTGGCGCTCGACCGGCGCATCCTGCGGCGCCGGTTCGGGGATCGGCTGCGGCGGCGGGATGGTGTCTTCCGGTGCAGGGTCCTGCACGGGCTCGGGCATTGGCGCCGGCTGGAAGTCGAGGGCGCGCTCGACGGCGCGCTGGTCGCTGGCGGATACGTCCAGCGTCGCTTCCATCGCCTGTGAGCCAGCGGCGTTGAGTCGATCCCTGTCCCACTTGAAGTAGGGCGACACCAGCAACAGTGCGAGCAGCAGCACGTGCAGGCCGACGGCCCATGCCACCGCCCGGCCCAGCCCCTCTTCATGCGGGGGCTGCTGGCGCTGGAGCACCTCAGCGTGCATTGCCACCCGCGTTGGTCATCAGGCTGACATTGCTGACCTTGGCCCGGCGCAGCACGTCCATGGCATCGAGCACCTTCTGGTACGGCGCGTCACCCTCGGCGGCAACCATGATGCGAAGCTCGCTGCCCTGTTCGGCGCGGATCGCCGCGACCTGCGCCTCGAGCGCGGCCGCATCCAGTACGTCAGGCTGCTTGGCGTCTGGCAGCTTCAGGCCATAACGTCCATCCGGATAGGCGATGACGATGACAGGCTCGTCGCGGGTCTCCACCGCCTTCGCGTTGGACGACGGCAGCTTCACGTCCACGCTCAGCGTGAGCAGGGGCGCGGTCACCATGAAGATGATCAGCAGCACCAGCATCACGTCGATGTAGGGCACGACGTTGATCTCGGACTTCAGCTTGCGCCGCTTGCGATGGATGATGCTTCCGGCCATGGCGTGCCCCGCTTACTCGCCGGAGTTCTGGCGCTGGAGGATCGAGCTGAACTCCTCGGCGAAGCTCTCATAGCGAACCGCCAGACGCTCGACGCGCGTGGTGAAGCGGTTGTAGGCCCACACCGCAGGAATCGCGACGAACAGGCCGATCGCGGTGGCGAAGAGCGCCTCTGAAATGCCCGGTGCGACGGCGGCGATACCCGCCTGCTCGCCGCTGTTGAGCATGTCGTGCATGGTGACCATGATGCCGAACACGGTACCGACCAGGCCCACGTAGGGCGCGGTGGAGCCGATGTTGGCCAGCAGTTCCAGGTTGCGCTCGAGCTGGTCGACTTCGCGCGTATAGGTCACGCGCATGGCGCGCTGCGCGCCTTCGAGTTGGGCCCGGCCGTCGAGGCCACGCTTGTCGCGCAGGCGGGTGAATTCGCGGAAGCCGGCTTCGAAGATCGCCTCCAGGCCCGTGACCACGCGGTTGCGGTCGGCGGCACCGGCGTACAGCTTGTGCAGTTCGGCGCCGGACCAGAAGCGGCCTTCGAACTCGTCGGCGTCGCGATTGGCGAGCTTGAACACCCGCGCCTTGCGGAAAATGATCACCCAGCTGATCACCGATCCGGCCAGCAGCAGCAGCACGATCAACTTGACCGGCAGGCTCGCCTTGAGCATCAGGTCGATGTAGTTGATGCCGCTCTGCACGGTCGCGGCAGTGGCCTCGGCGGCGGCAGCGGCGGTCTCGGGCGGCAATGCCTCGACCACGGTGTCCTGGAAGGCCAGCAGCGTTGCGATCATCCGTCGTTCCTCGATTCTCGGTTCGTGTTGCGTGTCGGGTTACAGCGGCCGGCCCGGGGTTTCGAGCCGACGGAACGCCTGATACAACGCCTCGGGCAGCCCAACGGGCCTGAATCCCGACGCGGTCAGCGCCGCGACCTTCACCTCGGCGGTCAGCAAGATCTCGCCATTCCGTTCGATGGACTGCGCGAAGACCACGCTGGCCCGCTTGCACTGGTGGATGTGCGCGCTGACCTGAAGCAGATCGTCCAGCCGTGCGGGGCGCAGGAAATCCAGGCGCATCGAACGGACGGCGAACACCAGGTCATGGGTCTGGCGCAGTCGCTCCTGGGCGTAGCCGCGGGCCCGTAACCACTCGGTGCGGGTCCGCTCCAGGAATGCCACGTACTGCGCGTGGTACACCACGCCACCGGCGTCGGTATCTTCCCAATAGACGCGTGTCGGAAAGATGAATGGAGCCGCATCCACGGCGATCGTCGGGGAATCAGTCGTCAAAGCATACGCTCCCGCACGTTGTCGTGCATACCAACCTGTGACCGACCGCAATCAGAAAAGCTCGGCCGACGCATCGCTCGCGTCGGGTGCCCTGCCCTTCGGCGCCAGCCCGAGGTGCAGATAGGCCTTGCGGGTGGCCATGCGGCCGCGGGCGGTACGGATCAGGAAGCCCTGCTGGATCAGATAGGGCTCGATGACATCCTCCAGCGTGCCACGCTCCTCGCTGAGTGCGGCCGCCAGCGACTCCACGCCCACCGGGCCGCCATCGAAGCTGTCGATGATGGTCCGTAGCATGCGGCGGTCGAGTTCGTCGAAACCTTCCGGATCCACCTTCAGCATCTGCATGGCCGCCTGCGCCACCCCCATGTCGATATGGCCGTCCGCCTTGACCTGGGCGTAGTCGCGCACGCGCCGCAGCAACCGGTTGGCGATGCGCGGCGTGCCGCGTGCACGGCGGGCGATCTCGGCAGCGCCTTCCGGCACGCAGTCCATGCCGAGGATGCGGGCCGAGCGCTGCACGATGCGGGTGAGCTCCTCGGGCGAGTAGAACTCCAGTCGCTGCACGATGCCGAAGCGGTCGCGCAGCGGCGCGGTCAGCAGGCCGGCGCGCGTGGTGGCGCCGATCAGGGTGAACGGCGGCAGGTCGAGCTTGATCGAGCGCGCGGCCGGACCTTCGCCGATCATGATGTCGATCTGGAAATCCTCCATCGCCGGGTACAGCACTTCCTCGACCACGGGCGACAGGCGATGGATCTCGTCGACGAACAACACATCGTGCGGCTGCAGGTTGGTCAGCAGCGCCGCCAGGTCACCGGCCTTCTCGATCACCGGGCCGGAGGTCACGCGCAGGTTCACGCCCAGTTCGTTGGCGATGACATGGCTCAGCGTGGTCTTGCCCAGTCCCGGCGGCCCGAAGATCAGCACATGGTCGAGCGCCTCGCCGCGCCCCTTCGCCGCCTGGATGTAGATGTCCAGCTGCTCGCGGACCGGCTTCTGGCCCAGGTACTCGTCCAGCCGCTTGGGGCGGATGCTGGCCTCGATGGCGTCGTCTTCGCGGGTGGCGGACGAGTCGATGATGCGGTCGGCGGTCATGGCGGCATTATGACGGACGGATCCGGCCTGCGGCCGCGACATCAAGCCTCGACGGCGACTTTGGTCCGAGCTCCGCGCGTCAATCGCAGGTAGGACACGTGCCACAGCCACTCCAGCGGCCCGCGCTTCGCGCGCCGCTGCCAGACATGGGCGAACAGCATCACGCAGGCCGCCACCAGCGCGTAGACGGCGATGGTGGCCGGCACCGCCCAGGCGTCCGGGACGCGTCGCGCCAGGCCCAGCCCCCAGTCGTAGCAGAGCGCCGATGCGATGAGGTTCTGCAGCACGTAACCACTCAGTGCCATGCGCCCGACTTCGGCGAACCGCCGCCCGATGACACCCGGTTGCGGACGACGGTGGAAGGCCTCGGCCACCGCGGCGAGCAAACCCATGGCCACCAGCGGTGCGGTGCCGTAGCGGCCCGCCATGATGCCGGCATCGCCGCCAAAGACACCCAGCGCCATGTCGATCGGCCACGCCACGCCCAGTCCCGCCGCCATCAAGCATCGGCGCAACGATGCGCCGCGAGCCTCGAACACGCCCGCCTCCAGCAGCCGTGCGCCGAGCAGGAACAGGGCCACGCTCATCGGCGCGATGAAGATCATCTCCTCGCGGAATAGCCAGACGTGCTCGATGCGCGACAGCACCATGTCCCACCATCCCGAGGGTGCGGCGGCGGACGTGCCGGTCGACAGCTCACCGCCCAGGAAGGCCAGCGCAAGCACGACCAGCCCCAGCATCATCAGGTGCATGCCGGCAGCGACCACCAGCCACACCGCCCTGCCGCGCGCACCCGCCTTCAGCAGGAAGGCGACGACCACCGAGGTCAGCGCGTAACCCATCAGCACATCGAACTCGACGACGAACAGGTAGTTCAGTACGCCATCGACGAACAGCAGCGCGGCGCGCACCAGATACGGTCCGGGCCAGCGGATGCCCGCCGCGATCGCGGATCGCTGCTGCAGGGCGATGCCCATGCCGAACATCAGCGCCAAAAGGCCGAGGAACTTGCCCTGCGTCAGCTGCTGCAGCGCGAGTACGCCCCAATGCATGCCATCCGACTGGCCCCAGCCGGTATCGAGATAGCCCAGCAGGCCGCCCGGATACATGAAGATCCAGATGTTGGTGCCCAGCGTGCCGAGGATGGCGATGCCCCGCAGCACGTCGAGTACGGTGAGGCGGTCCTGCGATGGCATCCGGCGTCCCTGCGTGGGGTCGTCCGAGTGTACGGCACCCCCCGCACCGCGCCGTGCGGTCAGATCTCGACCTGCGCGCCCAGTTCGACCAACCGGTTACCCGGGATGCGGAAGAAGCCCGTCGCCGGCGCGGCATTGCGATGCATGGCGGCGAACAGCTTGTCGCGCCAGATCGGCATGCCGCCGTGGCGCGCGGCCACGATGGTTTCGCGGCTGGCGAAATACGTGGTTTCCATCGGGTCGAAATAGACGCCGCCCTGGTCGCAGGAACCCATCAGCGCCTGTGGCACGTCCGGCGTCTCGGCGAAACCGTAGCTGATCAGCACGCGATAGAAGTCGTCGCCGATGGGCTCGATCTTCAGCCGCTTCTTCTTCGGCGCGTAAGGCACCGTCAGCGTCTCGACGGTAAGGAACACGTTGCGCTCGTGCAGCACCTTGTTGTGCTTGAGGTTGTGCAGCATCGCGTGCGGCACCACGCCCTTGTCGGCGGTCAGGAAGATCGCCGTGCCCGGCACGCGTACCGGCGGCGCCAGCATCAAGCCGGGCAGGAACGTATCCAGGCGGATGCCCTCCTTCTGCACTTCACCATGCAGCAGCTCGCGGCCACGGCGCCAGGTACGCATCATGGTGAAGGCGGAAATGCCGATGAACAGCGGCACCCACGCGCCGATGCCCGTGACCAGCTTGGCGCCGTTGGCGAACAGGAAGGCCAGGTCGATGACCAGGAAGACACCACACAACGGCAGCACCCACTTGCGCGAGTCCGGCCAGCGCGTATACGCCACGATCGCCAGCAGCAACGTGTCGATCAGCATCGTGCCGGTCACCGACAGGCCGTAGGCGGTGGCCAGCGCGCCGGAACTCTGGAAACTCAGCACCAGCACGATCACTGCGAGGTACAGCATCCAGTTGATCGACGGCACGTAGATCTGGCCGATGGTGTCCTTGGAGGTGTATTTGATGTGCAGGCGCGGCAGGTAGCCCAGCTGGATGGCCTGGCGCGTCACCGAGAACGCGCCGGTGATGACGGCCTGCGAAGCGACCGCCGCGGCGGTCGTCGCCAACACCAGCATCGGGATCTGCGCCCAGCCCGGGATCGACATGTAGAACGGATTCGCCACCGCCTCGGGATGGCGCAGCAGCACGGCGCCCTGGCCGTAGTAGTTCAACACCAGCGCCGGCAGCACGAAAGCAAACCAGCCCCAACGGATCGGCCGCTTGCCGAAATGGCCCATGTCGGCGTACAGCGCTTCGCCACCGGTCACGGTCAGCACCACCGCGCCGAGGATCAACACCGCGTGCCAGTCGTGGGTCACGAAGAAATGCCACGCCCAGTACGGATTCAGCGCCGCCAGCACCGACGGGTTGTGCGCGATGTTGTAGATGCCGAAGCCGGCCAGCACGATGAACCAGGTGATCATCACCGGGCCGAACGCCTTGCCGACCTTCGCCGTGCCGAAACGTTGCACCGCGAACAGGCCGGTCAGGATGACCAGGCTGATCGGCATCACCCATTGCTTGAAGACCGGCGATACCACTTCCAGGCCTTCCACCGCACCCAGCACGGTGATCGGCGGCGTGATCATGCCGTCGCCGAAGAACAGCGCCGCGCCGAAGATGCCGAGGATGCCGACCGTGTAGCTCATCCGCGAGCCCTTGGCCAGGCTGCGCTGCGCCAGCGCGGTCAACGCCATGATGCCGCCCTCGCCATCGTTGTCGGCGCGCATGATGACGATGACGTACTTCAGCGTCACCACCAGCAACAGCGACCAGAAACCCAGCGACAGGAGTCCGCGCACCGTGTCCGGGTCCGGCGTCAGCCCGAAATGCGGGTGGAACATCTCCTTGATCGTGTAGAGCGGACTGGTGCCGATGTCGCCGAACACCACGCCGACCGCACCGGCGACCAGGGCGACCATGCCCGCCTGCGAATGACCGTGCTGCCCGCTGTTGCCGGCATCGGCGTGGGAAGAAGATGGGGTGGACATGGCGGCCGGAAGGGTAGCGCTGTGGAAGTGAAGGGATGCTCTAGGCCGACGATCAGCGCAGCGCGGCCTGCAGGGCCTTGCGGATGATCATCGCCGCATCGTCGCCAGGGGCGGTGGCGTCGCGCGCCATCCGCGTGGCTTCGGCCGGCTTGTAGCCCAG
Organism: Pseudoxanthomonas mexicana; assembly: GCF_001556105.1. Classification (GTDB taxonomy): domain Bacteria; phylum Pseudomonadota; class Gammaproteobacteria; order Xanthomonadales; family Xanthomonadaceae; genus Pseudoxanthomonas_A; species Pseudoxanthomonas_A mexicana_A. The sequence continues at coordinate 76,021 of NZ_LSIF01000083.1, forward strand.
CTGCTGCAGGGCGATGGTCGCTTCGGACTGCGGATCGACCGGCAAGGCGCTGATACCGCCCACGCCCGTCGCCATCAGGTCCGCGGCGCGATCGCGCAGCTCCACCACCATGCGCTCGGCGGTCTTCTTGCCGATACCGGGAATGCGCGTCAGCGCGGTGATGTCGCCGGCCTGCACCATGCGCGCGAACTCGTCCACGCTGGCGCCGGACAGCACCGCCAGCGCGATCTTCGCGCCGATGCCGGTGACCTTCTGCACGTCGCGGAACAGCCTGCGCTCGCCTTCGCGCAGGAAGCCGTACAGCGACACACTGTCTTCCTTCTGCGCGTAGTGGGTGAACAGCAGCACTTCGCGACCGACGTCCGGCAGGTCGTAGAAGGTGCTCATCGGCGCTTCCAGCTCGTAGCCCACGCCACCGACGTCGATCACCAGCCAGGGCGGCGACTTGTACGCCAGGATGCCGCGCAGACGTCCGATCATTTCCTGCTCCAGGCCAGTTGCGAACTCACGCCCAGCCGCTTGGCGGTGGCGCGTACGTGTGCGTGGGTGATGGCCACGGCCAGCGCGTCGGCGGCGTCGGCCTGCAGCTTGCCCTGCAGGTTCAGCATCAGGCCGACCATGTGCTGGATCTGCGCCTTTTCTGCGCTGCCGCGACCGACCACGGCCAGCTTCACTTCCGTGGCCGCGTATTCGTGCACCGGCAGGTCGCGCAGGACGACCGCGCTGATGGCGGCGCCGCGCGCCTGTCCCAGCTTCAGTGCCGAATCCGGATTGCGTGCCATGAAGACTTTTTCGATGGCCACTTCATCCGGCTGCCACGTGGTGATCGCATCACCCAGCCCATCCAGCAGCCTTCGCAGCCGCTGCGGAAAGTCATCGGCACCCAGCAGCACCAGCGGTGCATGGTAGACGTGCGTGGTCTTGCCGGCGGCATCGACATCGATGATGCCAATGCCGGTGCGCTGCGAACCGGGGTCGATGCCGAGGATGCGGGTCACTCGGTCAGCCCCATCGATTCGGCGGGGATCCACTTGTTGAAGAAACCCTCGGTGCGGTAGAACTGCATAAAGCTCCCGGATGATCCGGACGCATCACTTACGCTGCCGCTCACCGTCAACTGGGCGTCGGCGCAATCCGACCATTGACCACGGAAGATGGTCTGCAGGCGAATCCTTGAGACGGCCTTGTTGCTGACTAAACGCTCGGGTATGCCCAACTGCGCCAACCAAGACTCCTCGCTCGTGCGCTCAATGCGCACGAGATAGTTCTCGCCATGGGGGAGGATGCGAGTCTCCCACCCATCAGGAATGGACGTGACCCCTCCGATGCCCATGCAGGTGAATTCGAGTTCGACCTTGCTGATGACTGCGTTCTTCGAAGAGTAGTCGCTGAAATCCGGCAAACGCAGCTGCCCTCCTCGATCCAGGATCTCGCCATGCACCGTGCCGGTTAACAGCAGGAGCAAGATCGACAGTCCGGCTGCCCAGGTTTTCTTAGACGTAAGCATCCGCGCCCAGGTCGGCGTTGGAATAAACGTCCTGCACGTCGTCCAGGTCTTCCAGCATGTCCAGCAGCTTCTTCACCTGCAGGGCGGTGTCGCCCTCCACGCTGATGTCGTTGTCGGCGCGGTAGGTGGTCTCGGCATGGTCCGGCGCCAGGCCGGCGGCGGTCATGGCGTCCTTCACGGACTGGAACGCATCGGGCGAAGTAACCACGTCGATCGAGCCGTCGTCCGGGTAGACGACGATGTCGTCGGCTCCCGCCTCGATCGCGGCTTCCGTGATCTTCTCTTCGTCGGCGCCGGGCGCGTAGCTCAGCACGCCCAGGCGCTTGAACATGAAGGCCACCGAGCCCTCGGTGCCCATGTTGCCACCGTGCTTGCCGAAGGCGTGGCGCACCTCGGCCACCGTGCGCACGCGGTTGTCGGTCAGGCAGTCGACGATCACGGCGACGCCGCCGGGCGCATAGCCTTCGTAGCGGATCTCCTCGAAGACCACGCCTTCCAGTTCACCGGTCGCCTTCTTGATGGCGCGCTCGATGACGTCCTTCGACATGTTGGCGGACAGGCCCTTGTCGACGGCGACGCGCAGGCGCGGGTTGTTGGCGGGATCACCACCGCCGGCCCGGGCCGCCACGCCGATCTCGCGGATGATCTTGGTGAAGATCTTGCCGCGCTTGGCGTCGGTGGCGTTCTTGCGGGCTTCGATGGAAGGGCCTCTGCCCATGGTGACGTCCGGAGTGCACTGACAAGGGCGCGGATTATACGCGTCCCGTGCGGACGTCAGTCCCGCTCATCGAAACGCCCGTCGCGCAGGAAGCGGGCGGCCTGGCGGGCGGCGGCGGCGGAGAACACCAGGCCGGTGTGGCTGGCCGGCACCACGCAGTGGGCGGCCAGCCCGGGCAGGCGTGTCTCGGCCAACCCGACCGTGCCGTCCGATTCGCCATCGAAGCGCGCGATCAGGCGGCCGATGCCGCGGGCGACATTGCCCGCGACCATGCCGACCGGCGTCCGCCCTTGCCAGTCGGGGCAACCGGCCTGCAGCAGCGCGCCACTGCGCCCCAACACGGGCGCGGTCCATCGGCGTTGTCCCAGGTTGCGCGCCGCACGACTGCCGCGCAGGGGCGACCCGAGGCAGACGGCGCGCTGCACCGGCAGGTCGGGCGCACGGCGAAGCGCTTCCAGCACGATCATGCCGCCCAGGCTGTGGCCGACCAGATGCACCGGCGGGCCGCCTCGCAAACGTTCGACAAGTACGGCGATGGCAGGCTCGGGACCGCCGACGATGCTCGGATAACCGAAGACATCGACCTCGAAGCCCTCATCGCGCAAACGCCGTGCCAGCGGCATCAACCATGACTTTGCATTCCAGATGCCATGCACCAGCACGATGCGCGTCGCGGGTTTCGTGGAGTCGTCCATGTCGCCAGTGTCGGCCAGGCGGGCCACTCCCGCCAACCGCCGCCGCAGATGCGCCCGCGGCGCAGGTTCGCCCCGGCGCCGCGCCGGTGTTGCACACTGGGGCACCGCCCATGGCACGCATGTACTGGTCACTTCTACCATGATGGGAAAATGCTTTACCGCCGCGTGGTGGTTCCTCGCCTGCCTGTCATCTGCCGCAGCCGAGGAACCGGCTGCAAACACCCACGCCGCCGCCGACGATGGTCCCTACATCATCCAGCTCACCCCGCGCCGCTACGAGGCGCTGTGGGTCTGCGACGGCAAGGTCGAGCGCGAGGAACACCGCACGCGACGCAAGACCATCACGATCGCGCCGCGCTGTGGCTACGAACGGCCCGCGGTGCTGCCGGCGCATCTTGCCGATGCCGAATCCGTGCCGTACGACGGTGGCCGCATCGTGGCGCTGTCCGACATCCACGGCCAGTACGCGTTGATGGTGAAGCTGCTCCGCGCGCACCGCGTGATCGACGGCAACGACGACTGGGCACTGGGGCGCGACCACCTGGTCATCACCGGCGACGTGTTCGACCGTGGCGACAAGGTCAACGAGGTGTTCTGGCTGTTGTTCCAGCTGCAGCAGCAGGCGGATGCCGCCGGCGGCGCCGTGCACTTCCTGCTCGGCAACCACGAAACCATGGTGCTGTACGACGACCTGCGCTACGTCAACCCGAAGTACGTCGAGGTCGCGCGCCTGCTCGGACGCCCGTACTCCGCACTATACGGCGCCGACACCGTGATCGGCGGCTGGCTGCGCACGCGGCCTGTGATGTTGAAGCTGGGCGACACGCTGTTCCTGCATGGCGGCATCGCGCCGGAGAATCTCGACCTGGTCACCGGCATCCACGCCACCAACGCCGCGTATCGCGGCTCGCTCGGCACCGCCAAGGACACGGTGAAGGCGGACCCGGCGACCTCGCGTCTCTACGACGGCAAGCGCAGTCCGATCTGGTACCGCGGCTATTTCAACGGCGAACTCGCCACGCCGGACGTGCAGACGCTGGTCGACCGTCTGGGCCTGGCGCGCATCGTCGTCGGGCACACGACGATGGACGAAGTGGTGAGCTTCCACGATGGCCGCATCATCGCCATCGACAGCGGCATCAAGCGCGGCGAATCCGGGCAGCTGCTCTTCATCGAGAACGGCAGGCTCACGCGTGGCCTGCTGGACGGCACGCGCGAAGCGCTGCCGGAGCGCCAGGTGGCACCCGCGGACAACGACTGATGGGCTACGCCGCCGCGTGCTGCCGTTTCCACTCGCGCGGCGACACGCCGCTGTGCGCCTTGAAAGCGCGCGACAGCGCCGCTTCGCTGCCGTAGCCCACGTCCGACGCCACCACCTTCAATGGCTTGCCGTGCCGTAGCGCCTGTTGCGCCAGGCCCACGCGCCAGCCCTGCAGGTACTGGCCCGGCGTGATGCCGAGCGCTTCGCGGAAATGCGTCGCGAACACGCTGCGCGACATGCCGGCGACGCGCGCCAGTTCCTCCAGCGTCCAGTCCTTCGCCGGCGCTTCATGCATCGCCACGATCGCGTTGCGCAGGCGCGGATGCGACAGCCCTGCCAGCATGCCGCCCTTCACCTCGCCGGTTTCCATCACCTGGCGCAGCACCTGGATCATCACCACCTCGAACAGGCGGTTGACCAGCGCCGCGCGCCCGCAACGCTGGGTGAAGGCTTCTTCGAACAGCAGTGCCAGCACGTCCTGCGCACCATGGAGACTGGTCAGCGGCACGCAGACCACATCGGGCAACGCCGCGCTGATCGGGTTCTGTGCACCCCCCTCGAACCGCAGGCTGGCGCAGGCCATCTCGGCGCCTTGCACCTCGTCGCTGACGAAACGGTGCGTCATCGCACGCGGATAGAGCAGCAGGCTGGGCGTGTCGATGCGCAGCGACGTCGTGCCATGGAACACCTCCAGCGGTCCGCGCTGGATCAGGTGCAACTGGCCAATGCCGGGCTCGGCCTCCAGCGTGTTGACGCCACACAACGCACCGGCATGGAACATATGCGCGCTCACGGAGAAGCGCTCCAGCAGGACGGCAAGCCGATCGACCATGACGGAACTTCCGATCAAGTTTTCAGGATTCTACATCACCATTCGTATCGCACAGCGGCGCAAAGTACACCTCACCGGACGGCCACCCGCCGGGCCACCACCCCACTCTCCAAGGAAACCGCCATGTCCATCGAAAAGATCCTCTACACCGCCACCGCCACCGCCACCGGCGGTCGTGAAGGCCAGGCCACCTCGTCCGACGGCGTGCTGGACGTCAAGCTGACCACCCCGCGCGAGCTGGGCGGCGCCGGCGGCGACGGCACCAACCCGGAGCAGCTGTTCGCCGCGGGTTATTCGGCCTGCTTCCTGGGCGCACTGAAGTTCGTCGCCGGCAAGCAGCAGGTCGCCCTGCCGGACTCCACCACCGTCACCGGCAAGGTCGGCATCGGCCAGATCCCGACCGGCTTCGGCATCCAGGCCGAACTGACCATCGCCGCCCCGGGCGTGAACCGCGAGCAGCTGCAGGCCCTCGTCGACGCCGCCCACATCGTCTGCCCGTACTCCAACGCCACGCGCGGCAACATCGACGTGACGCTGGTGCTCGCCGACTGACCTCTTTCCTGACCCACCACCTTTCGCAGGAACCGAACCCATGAACGCTGTCACCCGCACCATCGCCGCCACGCTGCTGGCCGTCGCCACCCAGGCCAGCTTCGCCGCGCAGCCCACCACCGCCCCGGTCGCCGTCGAACGCACCGCCAGCACACTGACCACCGCCGACGGCGTGCAGCTCTACTACAAGGACTGGGGCCCGAAGAACGGCCCGGTCGTCACCTTCAGCCACGGCTGGCCGCTGTCCTCGGACAGCTGGGAATCGCAGATGATCTTCCTGGCCTCGAAGGGCTACCGCGTGGTCGCCCATGACCGCCGCGGCCATGGCCGCTCGAGCCAGCCGTGGGACGGCAACGACATGGATCACTACGCCGACGACCTGGCCACCGTGATCAACACGCTGAACCTGAAGGACGTGACCCTGGTCGGCTTCTCCACCGGCGGTGGCGAAGTGGCGCGCTACATCGGCCGCCACGGCACCAGCCGTGTCAAGAAGGCCGTGCTGATCAGCGCCGTGCCGCCGCTGATGCTGAAGACCGCCAACAACCCGGGCGGCCTGCCGATCGAAGTCTTCGACGGCATCCGCAAGGGCTCGCTGGACAACCGCGCGCAGCTCTACAAGGACATCGCCTCGGGCCCGTTCTACGGCTACAACCGCCCCGGTGCGAAGCCCTCGCAGGGCCTGATCGACAGCTGGTGGGCGCAGGGCATGCAGGCCGGCCACAAGAACACGTACGACTCGATCGCCGCGTTCTCCGCCACCGACTTCCGCGCCGACCTGAAGAAGTTCGACATCCCCACCCTCGTCATCCACGGCGACGACGACCAGATCGTCCCCATCGACGCCGCCGGCAAGGCCTCCGCCGCGCAGATCAAGAACGCCAAGCTGATCGTCTATCCCGGCGCTCCGCACGGACTGACCGACACCCACAAGGATCGCGTCAACCAGGACCTGCTCGACTTCCTGCAGAAGTAAAGCCAGAGCCGCACAAACAGCAACGGCCGCATCAGCGGCCGTTTGCTTTTGTTCTGGCTTGTCCCGATGCGCCAGCGAGCCCACCAGACCCGGAGGGCGGCGGAAAAGGATGTCCGCCGTTTTCCGCCTCGCCAGGATGGCGAGTCGGAAAATCCCGATAGCCATCAAATCATGGGATTGCTTCGTCGGGGATTGGCCTTTCTTTTGGTGACTTTTCTTTGGCCAGACAAAGAAAAGTTACCCGCTGGCCCGAAGGGCAAGCGGAACGCTCCTATCAGTCAGACATCGACAGAAGCCGCACGCCTCAGGATGAACTCGTCGTCCAGCGTCTTCCCCACCGCAAACTTGTACCCACCAACGCGCGCGAACCCCTGCCGTTCATAGAACCGCTGCGCGCCAAAATTCTCCGACCACACCCCGATCCACAGCGTCCGCGGCCCATCCCTCAACAGCCAGCGCTCCACCTCGGCGAACAGCTTCCCGCCCCAGCCGCCATTCTGGTGCGACGCGAGCACGTACAACCGCTTCAGCTCGCCATCGCCCTGCACCACGTCCACGTGCGGCAACCCGCACGGCCCGGCCGCCGCATGGCCCACGGCCACGCCATCATCTTCCAGGAACCACACCGCGTAATCCGGGTGCGCGAGGATGACGCGCTGTTTGTCGACGTCATAGGCATCGGCGAGGAAAGCCGAGAGGTCCTCGGCCGGATACAGATGCCCGAAGGTTTCGATGAAGGTACGCGACGCCAGGTCCGACAGGACCATGGCGTCATCGACGGTGGCGCGACGGATCCGCACGCTTACGCGTCCTCTTCTTCCTCGTCGTCTTCCTCGTCCGCCTCGTCTTGCTCGTCGGCGTCCTCGTCTTCTTCCTCTTCGTACTCTTCTTCGTCTTCTTCTTCGTAATCGTCCTCGCCGAAGTCCTCGCCATCCCAGCGGCCCTGGCCATCCGGCAGGAAGGTCACCGCCATCGACGTCGGCGACGTACCCACGCGCACCAGCCAGCCACCGAACACGCGCGCGCGTTCCGTCACCAGGCCCGCATCGGCGCCTTCATTGCCCAGGCGTTCCCACTCCAGCGAAAAAGCATGTTCCGTCATTGCGTGGTTCTCTCTCAGTCTTTCTTCGGACGTACTTGAATGTGGACTTCCGCCAGCTGCTCGTCCGGGATCGGCGACGGCGCACCGGTCATCAGGCACTGCGCGCTGGTGGTCTTCGGGAACGGGATGACGTCACGGATCGACTCGGTGCCCGCCATCAGTGCGGCGATGCGGTCGATGCCGAACGCGATGCCGCCGTGCGGCGGTGCGCCGAAGCGCAGCGCATCGAGCAGGAAGCCGAACTTGGCTTCCGCCTCTTCCGCACCGATGCCGAGCAGCTCGAACACCGCGCTCTGCATGTCGGGGCGGTGGATACGGATCGAACCACCGCCGATCTCGTTGCCGTTCAACACCATGTCGTAACCGCGCGACACCGCCGTCTTGGCATTGGCGCGCAGGTCGCCGATGTCGTCGACCGCGGGCGCGGTGAAGGGATGATGCAGGGCGACGTAGCGCTGCGCTTCGTCGTCGTACTCGAACATCGGGAAATCGGTGACCCACAGCGGCGTCCAGCCGTCCTGGACGAGGCCGAAGTCCTTGCCGGCCTTCAGGCGCAGCGCGCCCATGAAGTCGGAGACCTTGTTGTAGCTGCCGGCACCGAAGAACACGATGTCGCCGGTGCCGGCGCCCACATGCTTCAGCAGCGCAGCGAACGCGTCCTCGGCGAAGAACTTCTGGATCGGCGAGCTGATCGCGCCGGCCTCATCGATCTTGATGTAGGCCAGCCCCTTCGCGCCGTACTTGGCGGCGTGGGCGGCGTACTCGTCGATCTGCTTGCGGCTCAGCGATGCACCGCCGGGGATGCGCAGCGCGGCGACGCGGCCGTCAGGATCGTTGGCGGCACCGGTGAACACCGCGAACTCGCTGGCCTTCACCAGCTCCGCCACGTCGACCAGTTCCAGCGCGATGCGCAGGTCCGGCTTGTCCGAGCCGTAGCGACGCATCGCCTCGGCCCAGGTCATGCGCGGGAACGGGTTGGCCAGTTCCACGTCCATCACCTCCTTGAAGATGTCGCGGATCATGCCCTCGACGGCGTCCTGCACGTCGCGCTCGCGCACGAAGGCGAACTCCATGTCGAGCTGGGTGAACTCCAGCTGGCGGTCGGCGCGCAGGGCTTCGTCGCGGAAGCAGCGCGCGATCTGGTAGTAGCGGTCGAAGCCGGCCACCATCAGGATCTGCTTGAACAGCTGCGGCGACTGCGGCAGCGCGTAGAACTCGCCCGGGTGCATGCGCGCCGGCACCAGGAAGTCGCGCGCGCCTTCCGGCGTGGCCTTGGTGAGGATCGGCGTTTCGATGTCCTGGAAACCACGCGCATCCAGCCAGCGGCGCAATGCCTGCACCAACCGGATGCGGGTGCGCTGCTTGCGCTGCATGTCGGCGCTGCGCAGGTCCAGGTAACGGTACTTGAGGCGCGTTTCCTCGCCGGGGTTCTCGTGGTGGTGGAACGGCAGCGGTTCGGCCTTGTTGAGCACGGTGATGCTGGTGGCGATCACTTCCACCTGGCCGGTACGGATCTTGGTGTTGACAGCCTCACGCGCACGCACGACGCCCTCGACCTGCAGCACGTCCTCGTACCCCAGCGACGCGGCGACCTTGAACACCTCGGCGTTGGACGGATCCACCGTCACCTGCACGATGCCCTCGTGGTCGCGCAGGTCGATGAAGCAGACGCCGCCGAGATTGCGGGCGACGTCGGTCCAGCCGCAGAGGGTCACGGTCTGGCCGATCATGGCCTCGTCGACGAGGCCGCAGAAATGGGTACGCATGGGAACTCCAGAGGGTCGTCCGGACGGTGCCGGAAGGGGTACGACGACCATCGGCCGTCCTAGTCCGCTAGTTTACCCGGTCCCCCGGCCGGCCTCCGCCCAGGATTAACATTCGCGGCGTATGCTGGCGCCTCCCCAGGAGGGTGCCACCATGAAGAAGCCGTTGTTGCAGTCGGTGCTCGTACTGTTGCTGGCCTTCGTGGCCGGCAGCGCCGTCGCCCAGGTCGGTACGCGGGCCTACGCTCCCGAGAACCTGCGCACGCTGTCGGTGCAGGACCAGACGCGGGTGATCAGCCTGGAGTATTCCGAGCAGTCCCGCGGTCGCCGCATTCCGGACGACCAGCTGCGGTTCTACCTCGACCAGGTCAACCGATCCAACTGGACCTTCAGCCAGATCAAGCAGGACATCGCCCAGTCGCTCGGCGGCAACAATGGCGGCTGGAACCCCGATCCGCCGCCGGTCAGCGGACAGACCTTCCTCTGCGAAAGCAAGAGTGGCGACGCCAAACGTTGCACGCCACCGTGGCGCGGCCCGTCGCGGCTGGTGCGGCAGCTCTCGAACAGCCGCTGCATCGAGAACACCACCTGGAATTCGCAGGACGGACTGATCACGGTCTGGAAGGGCTGCCGGGGCGAATTCGCCGCCGCCACTTCGTCGTCGACCGGCACGATCCGCTGCGAAAGCACGGATGGACGCGGCCGCACCTGCCGCACGCCGTGGAGCGGCCATTCGCGCCTGACCCGGCAACTGTCCAGCGCGGGCTGCGTCGAAGGCCGGAGCTGGCAGTCGCAGCAGGGCCAGGTCTACGTGGGCAATGGCTGTCGTGCCGAGTTCGCCGCCCGCGACGGTGGCTGGAGCGGCGGCAACAGTGGCTACAGCGTTACCTGCAACAGCGAGGACAACCGCCGCAGGAGCTGCGCCTACGACGCCCGCCAGGGCCGTCCGATCCTGCTGCAGCAGGTGTCCAACACCAGCTGCCGCGAAGGCTACAACTGGGGCTACGCCGGCAACCAGGTGTGGGTGGACCGCGGTTGCCGGGGCCGTTTCGGACCGCGCTGAACGCCGCGATCAACCCTCGTCGTCGGCGCCCCAGGGCGCCGGCGGCAACGCGACCGGCGTGGTGAGATCGAACTCCACCCGGAACAGCCGTCCGCTCGGCCGGCTCAGCTCGTAGACGAACGTCTTCGCCGGCACCAGCTCCATCGCCCAGGTGTTGGTCACCGACGCCGCCAGTCCTTCGCGCTCGAACATCGCGATCGACTCCGCATCCACCGGGAACGCCTGTCGCTGCGTCGTGCCCGCCTCAGCGGTGTCGCCGCCGTACATCGTCACCGCGTCCGGGCTGCCGTCCTCATGGCGATGGTCGTGCTTGAGCCGCAGACCGCTCGCCGTGCGCGTGAGGACCCACGTGCGCGAATGGTCGTCGCCGACATGGAAGGGAATGCGGATCTCGCGCAGTGCGTCGTCACAGCCGCGCACATGCATCACCAGCGGCTTGCCCTCGAACGGATCGGGCGTGGTCGATGCGGGCTGGTTGGCGGTGATGCGACCGGCGTAGGCCTTGCCGCAATGCTGCGCCAGCGACGCGAGGAACGTGTCGGCCGGCGTTGGCGCGGTCGCGATCGCGGGCGGTACAGCCACGCCGGTGACGATGAACGCCACAAGCGCGATGAGGGTCTTCTTCATGGCATCCCTTCGTTGCAGGAAGGGAAGCACCTTACACCGCCGACCTCAGGACGAGGACGTCGAGGGCGGCGTCGCCGGTTTGGTTTCCGTCTTCGCGGGCGCGCTTTCGGTCTTCGCCGGTGCCGTCTCGGCGGGCTTGGAGTCGCTGGATGGCTTCGCGGCTTCGCCACCGTCAGCGAGGTTGCGCTTCTTGTCGCCGTCCTTCTTGAAGTCGGTCTCGTACCAGCCGCTGCCGGCCAGGCGGAACGACGGCGCGGTCAACTGCCGTTTCACCGCCTGCGCGCTGCACGCCGGGCAGGTATCGGGATCCGGGTCGGACAGCTTCTGCAGGCGGTCGAAACTGTGGCCACAGTGGGTGCATTCGAAAGCGTAGATGGGCATGGCGGGCGATCAGGCAACGGATTGAACGTGGGGTGTTGTGGGGATGACAGGCGCGCGGATCAAGCCTCGTCGTACAACGACGACCACGCTTCCTCGGCCTTGGCGAGCTGCTGTTGCAGCGCTTCGCGATCGCGGCCAAGGCGGGCGGCGAGGTCGGCATCGGCGTAGCTGTCCGGGTCCGCGAGCTGCGCATCCACGTCGGCCAGCCTGCCTTCCAGCTCGGCGACCTTGGCTTCCGCGGCGGCCAGCTTCACCGGATTCACCTTGCGCGCAGGGGCTGGCGCGGTCTTCGGTGCCGGCGCCGGTTCGCTGCGCAGCGGTTTGCTGCCCTGCGCGGAGGCGCGCGTGCGCAGCCAGGCGGCGTATTCGTCGAGGTCGCCGTCGAACGGCTCGACCACGCCGTCGGCCACGCGCCAGAACGTGTCGCAGACCAGGCCGATCAGGTGGCGGTCGTGCGACACCATGACGATGGCGCCGTCGAAATCGCTGAGCGCTTCGGCCAGGGCTTCGCGCATTTCGAGGTCGAGGTGGTTGGTCGGTTCGTCGAGCAACAGCACGTTCGGCTGCTGCCACGCGATCAGGGCCAGCGCGAGACGTGCACGCTCGCCACCGGAGAAGCCGTCGACCGGCTCGAACGCGCGGTCACCGGGGAAGTTCCACTTGCCCAGGAAGTCGCGGAAGGACTGGTTGCTCGCGTCCGGCGAGAGGTCGCGGAAATGGTCCATCGGCGACTGGCCCTCATGCAGCGACTCCACCGTGTGCTGCGCGAAGTAGCCGATGCGCAGATCCGGATGGGCCATGCGATCACCCTCCATCACCGCCAGTTCGCCCACCAGCGTCTTCACCAGCGTGGTCTTGCCGGCGCCGTTGGGGCCGAGCAGGCCGATGCGCTGTCCCGCTTCCAGGCCGAAGCCGACGTTGTGCAGGATCGTCGCACCGGGACCGTAGCCGGCTTCGACATGGTTCAACCGGATCAGCGAGAACGGCAGCTTGGCCGGCTCGGCGAACTCGATGCGGAATTCGCGCTCGGCGCGTACCGCCTCGGTACCGGCGAGCTTGGCCAGGCGCTTCATGCGGCTCTGCGCCTGCGCCGCCTTCGAGGCCTTGGCCTTGAAGCGGTCGATGAAGCTCTGCAGGTGCGCGCGTTCGGCCTGTTCCTTCTCGTGCGCGATCTGCTGCTGGCGCAACTGTTCGGCGCGCTGGCGTTCGAAGTCGGTGTAGCCGCCGGTATAGAGCTTGGCGCCACCGCCGTGCAGGTGCAGCGTATGCGTGGCGACGTTGTCGAGGAACTCGCGGTCGTGCGAGATCAGCAGCAGCGTGCCGGGATACTTCAGCAACCACTGCTCCAGCCAGAGCACCGCGTCCATGTCGAGGTGGTTGGTGGGCTCGTCGAGCAGCAGCAGGTCGCTGGGCATCATCAGCGCGCGCGCCAGGTTCAGGCGCACGCGCCAGCCGCCGGAGAACGACGACACCGCGCGATGGTGCGTATCGGCCGGGAAGCCCAGGCCGTGCAGCAGCTTGCCTGCGCGCGCTTCGGCGTCGTAGGCACCGAGTTCGGCCATCCGCTGGTGCGCGTTGGCGACCGCTTCCCAGTCTTCGCGCGCGCTGGCATCGGCTTCGGCCTGCAGCACCGCGGCGACCTCGGTATCGCCACCGAGCACGAACGTCAGGGCCGGATCGGGCAGCGACGGGGTTTCCTGCGCCACGCTGGCGATGCGCACCTTGCCGGGCAGGTCGAGGTCGCCCTTGTCGGCTTCCAGTTCGCCCTGGACGGCGGCGAACAGGCTGGATTTGCCCGCGCCGTTGCGACCGACCACGCCCACGCGATAGCCGGCGTGCAGGGTCAGGTCGACGTTGGACAGCAGCAGGCGCTCGCCGCGGCGGAGCGCGAAATTACGAAGGGCAATCAAGAAACAACCTACGGGGATTTGGGGGGACGCGGCCGCGTAGTTTATCGATAGCGCACCTGCTCACACTTGTTAACAAAGCATTGACATGCCCTTTCCACCCCTGTAACCAGAACAGGTAGCACCTAAGTCCATGGTTTCAAAGGAAACTTTGCAAGCCCTGATTCACTTGAAGTCGCACTTCGCTGTCCTTCCCGGAGCTCCCCAATGACCCGCACGCTGTCGCCCCTGACCCTCGCCATCAGCCTGGCCCTGGTCGCCCCCACCACGTTCGCGCAGGCATCGGCCCCCGCCGAGGCCCGCACGCTGGACACCCTGATCGTCACCGGCACCCGCGTCTCCGACCGCACGGTCGCCGAGTCCCAGTCGCCCATCGACATCATCACGCCGGAGGCCCTGCAGGCCACTGGCACCACCGAACTGGCCACCGCCCTCGCGCGCGCCCTGCCCTCGCTGAACTTCCCGCGCCCGGCCGTGACCGACGGCACCAGCGGCGTGCGACCGGCGCAGCTGCGCGGCCTGTCGCCCGACCAGGTGCTGATCCTGGTCAACGGCAAGCGCCGCCACATCTCGGCGCTGGTCAACGTCAACGGCAGCATCGGCCGCGGTTCGTCGGCGGTGGACCTCAACGCGATCCCGGTGTCGGCGATCGAGCGCGTGGAAGTGCTGCGCGACGGCGCGTCCGCGCAGTACGGTTCCGACGCCATCGCCGGTGTGGTCAACATCGTGCTGAAGGGTTCCGGCAAGGGCGGCAGCCTGGTCGTGGATGCCGGCGGTTACTCCGCCGGTGACGGCCGCAGCACCCAGCTGTCCGGCGACACCGGCGTGTCCTTCGGCGATGGCCGCGGCTTCGTGCACGTCGCGGGCCAGCTGACCCAGCAGGACGAAACCGACCGCGCCGGTCCTTACCAGGGCACGGCGCCGAATACCGGCAACAATCCGGCCATCGGCCGCGTCGCCTTCGTCTATGGCGACCCGAAGGTGGACGCCGGTGCCGTGTCGGCGAACGCCGGCTTCGCGTTCAGCGACAACGTCAGCGCCTACGCCACCGCCATCGCCAGCAACCGCGACATCACTTCGTTCGCCTTCTTCCGCTCGATCGGCCACAACGCGCTGGTGCCGCAGGTGTATCCGAACGGCTACGTGCCGGAGATCAACCAGCTCTCGCAGGACCGCTCGCTGGTGGCCGGCGTGAAGGGCGACACCGAAAGCGGCTGGAAGTGGGACGTCAGCTACAACTACGGCTACAACAACCTGAAGTTCTATACCCAGAACAGCGTCAACTACAGCCTGGGCGCGAACAGCCCGCGTCGTTTCTACGACGGCGCGCTGGAGTACACCCAGAACCTGTTGAACGCCGACATCAGCAAGCCGCTGGAGATCGGCCTGGCGTATCCGGCCACGCTGTCGTTCGGTGCCGAGTACCGCGAAGAGAAGTGGAACCAGTCGCCGGGCGAGCTGAACTCGTATACGGGCAGCGGCGCGCAGGGGTTCGGCGGCTTCACGCCCGCCAACGCCGTGCACTCCAGCCGTGACAGCTACGCCGCCTATGCGGGCCTGGAAGCCGACCTGACCGAGAAATTCTCGGCCGGCATCGCCGGGCGCTACGAGGACTATTCCGACTTCGGCAGCGAAGTGTCGGGCAAGCTGTCCGCGCGCTATGCCTTCACCGATGCGGTGGCGCTGCGCGCGACGGTGGCCAGCGGCTTCCGCGCGCCCGCGCTGGCGCAGCAGAACTACCAGGTGGTGACCTCCCAGTACAACGCCACGCTGGACCGTTTCTTCGAATCGGGCACGTTCCCCGCCACCGGCCCCGTCGCGCAGGCGCTGGGCGCGGAAGCGCTGACGGCGGAAACCTCGCTGTCGTACGGCCTGGGCCTGGTGCTGCAGCCGGTGGATCGCCTGTACGTCACCATCGATGCGTACCAGATCGATATCGATGACCGCGTCGTGCTGTCCTCCAACCTGCTGCTGGGCGGCAACGCGGCGGCCCAGGCCCTGCTGGCCAGCCTGGGCGTCAACGGCGTCACCAGCGCGCGCTACTTCACCAATGCGGCCGATACCCGCACGCGCGGCGTCGACGTCATCGCGCAATACACGGTGCCGTTCGAGAACAGCAGCCTCGACCTGACTGCCGGCTACAACTACAACAAGACCGAGATCCAGCGCATCGCACCGAATCCGCCGGAGCTGACGGCACTCGGCGCCAACCTGTGGCGCATCGGCCGCGACGAACAGGGCCGCATCGAGGAAGGCTACCCGCGCGACAAGGCCACGCTGACCGCGGCCTGGAAACTGGCGCACTGGGGCTTCACCTTCGGCGCCACCCGGTACGGCGAATTCACCACCCGCGTCAGCGAAACCGGCAATCCGGCCAACGACCAGACCTATGGCGCGACGTGGATCCTGGATGCATCGACCAGCTATCGCCCGAGCGAGAACTGGACGCTGACGCTGGGTGCGGACAACCTGCTGGACAAGTATCCGGACCGCACCATCTTCCCGAACTCGAACAGCGGCCAGTTCCCCTACAGCAGCCAGTCGCCGGGCGGCTTCAATGGTGCGTATGTCTACGGTCGCATCGCGTACACGTGGTAGGACGCCTCGACGCTTGACGGCCCCGGAACGCCCCGCCCCGTGCGGGGCGTTTCCGTTTCGGCGATGCCGGAATGCGGGGGCTCCGTCGACGCGCAAGCACGGCGCGCGTTTGCCGCAGGGCGTCCGCATCGGCGACACTCGACCCTCATGCAGAGGAAAAACACCCGTCGATGCACAACGACACCGACCTGATCAACCTCATCGCGGTGGGCCTGGCCCTGGCCTTCGTGCTTGGGGCGATCGCCCACAAGCTGCGCTTTTCGCCGCTGGTCGGTTACCTCGTTGCAGGCATCTTCGTCGGTCCGTTCACCCCCGGCTTCGTCGCCGACCAGGAACTCGCCACCCAGCTGTCCGAACTGGGCGTGATGCTGCTGATGTTCGGCGTAGGCCTGCACTTCTCGCTGGAAGACCTGCTGGAAGTGAAGGCGATCGCCATCCCGGGCGCGATCGTGCAGATCGTGGTCGCCACCGGCCTGGGCTGGGCGCTGGCCTGGGGCATGGGCTGGACCCCGCTCAACGGCTTCGTGTTCGGCCTGGCGCTGTCGGTGGCGAGTACGGTGGTGCTGCTGCGCGCGATGGAGGAACGGCGCCTGCTGGAAACCAAGCGCGGCCGCATCGCGGTGGGTTGGCTGATCGTCGAAGACCTGGTGATGGTGCTGGCGCTGGTGATGCTGCCGGTACTGGCGTCCACCTTCGGCCCGGACAACGGCGGCGAGAAGGCGACCTTCGGCCGCTTCGCCGTGGAGATCGCCTGGACCTTCATCAAACTGGGCGCATTCGTGGCCTTCATGCTGATCGTGGGCCGGCGGGCGATCCCGTGGACGCTGGAGAAGATCGCGGCGACCGGTTCTCGCGAACTGTTCACCCTCTCGGTGCTGGCCATCGCGCTGGGCGTGGCCTTCGGCTCCGCGATGCTGTTCGGCGTGTCGTTCGCGCTGGGCGCGTTCTTCGCCGGCATGCTGCTGAACGAGTCGGAGCTGAGCCACAAGGCCGCGAACGACTCGCTGCCGCTGCGCGACGCGTTCGCGGTGCTGTTCTTCGTCTCGGTGGGCATGCTGTTCAACCCGGCGATCGTGGTGGCGCATCCGTGGCAGGTGCTGGCCACGTTCGGCATCATCGTGATCGGCAAGTCGGTGGCGGCGTACTACATCGTCAAGGCGTTCAAGCACCCCACCGGCACCGCGCTGACGATCTCGGTCAGCCTGGCGCAGATCGGCGAGTTCTCCTTCATCCTGGCCGCGCTCGGTGTGGCGCTGAAGATCCTGCCGCCGGAAGGGCGCGACCTGATCCTGGCCGGTTCACTGCTGTCGATCATCGCCAATCCGTTCCTGTTCACCTGGCTGGACCACTGGCAGAAGAAGCAGGAGGCGCTGGCACCGGTGCCGCTGGAGCCGGAAGTTCCGCCAGGCCCGTCGCTGGACGTCACCGACCACGCCATCATCATCGGTTACGGCCGCGTGGGCAGCGAACTGGCGCGTGTGCTGCGCGACCGTGGCGTGCCCCTGATCGTCATCGACGACAACGGCGACCACGTCGCCCGCGCGCACGACGCCGGCATCCCGGCGATCCGTGGCAGTGCGGCGGCCGACCGCGTGCTGGCCGAAGCGCACCCCGAGCGCGCCAAGATCGCCGTGCTGGCGATTCCGCAACCGCTCGAGGCAGGCGAAGCACTGGCCAAACTGCGCGCGATCAACCCGGGCCTGACGCTGCTCGCCCGTGCGCACAGCGAGGGCGAGGTGAAGCACCTGCTCGGACACGGCGCCGATGGCGCGGTGCTGGCCGAGCGCGAACTGGCGTTCTCGCTGGCGGAGATGGTGATGTCCACGCCGCCCTACCGCCCGCAGCGCACACCGGCTTGATCCCCTGATTCAGTCGCGGGCGGCCGGCGCTTCGGCCACCACTTCCGCCAGCACCTCGGCCAGCGGCCGCGGCGCGCCATAGAGATAGCCCTGCACGCGGTGCACGCCCAGGCGACGCAGGCAGAACTCCGTATCTTCGTCCTCGACGAACTCGGCCACCGTGGTCGCGCCGAACGCTTTCGCCACCGCCACCGACGCCTGCACGACGGCGTAATCCTTGCCGAGCTGCGCGACGTTGCGGACGAACGAACCGTCGATCTTGATCACGTCGACCGGCAATTCCCGCAGGCGCGCGAAGCTCTGCATGCCGGTGCCGAAATCATCGATGGCGATGTGGCAACCCAGCGCGCGCAGGTCGGCCAGCAGGTGGCTGGCCGCCGCGGTATTGGAGATGGCGGCGGTCTCGGTGACCTCGAAGCACAGCGCGCTCATCGGCAATGGCGATCCCGCCAGCAACGTGCGCAGTTCAACCTGGAAACTCATCGAGGCCAGGCTTTGGCCGGTGAGGTTGACCGCGATCTCGCGACAGTGCGGGATCGCAGCGGGCGACTTTCGCAGCAGCCGGAACAGCGCGCGCATGACCGCAAGGTCGAGTTCGGCGCCGCGGCCGGCCGCTTCGAGCGGCGCCATGAACCGTGCGGGCGACATGATCTCGCCCTTCTCGTCCAGCAGCCGGCACAGCACTTCGCCCGCCAGCTCGCGCGGCTCGTGGTGCATGTCGGGCAACAGGTCGCGGATCGGCTGGAAGTACAGCGCCACGCGCTCGCTGCGCAGGCTGGCCAGCGCCTCGGTCGCGTCGTGCAACTGGCGGCGGTGCGTGCGCCGCACCTGGGTGTCACCGATGTCGCTGTAGCGCGGCCGCAATTCGCCATGCTGGCGCGCCTCGAACGCCAGGTGCGAGGCCGTCAGCACGGCACCGTCGACCACACTCGCATGGGTCCCGTTGAAGGCGGCAACGCCAAGGTACGGCAGCAGCCTGATCGGCTCGCCACCGACATCGATTTCCGCGTGCTCCACGCGCGCCATCACGCGCTCCCACAGGTCGGCGTCGCGCCGGGGCCGGGGCAGCAGCGCGAACTGGCCCGTGCCCACGTAGAACGTCTCGACCAGGTCATCCAATCGCCGCGCCGTGGCGTTCATCGCCTGTGCCTGCGTATCCAGGCCGAAGCCGGCCACCAGCGTGTCGGTCTGGTCTAGCAGCAGGTAGCCCAGCTCCGCACGCTGCATGGGCCGCGCCACGCGTTCGCGCAATGCCTTGAGGTTGGGCAGCCCGGTCACCTGGTCGCGCAGCGTTTCTTCCGACAGCTGTCCGGCCAGCGCGGAGCGGTCGCGGTTGGTCAGCCACAGGTAGAGCATCGCCAGCAGCAGGATGTTCATCTCCACCGTGATGTGCAGCAGGTTGAAGAAGCCCACCGGGGTGTTGGCGTATTCGGCCGTGCCCGCCACCATGCCGATCAGCAGCAGCAGGGTCAGCGACAGCGACAGCATGGCCCAGCGCGGCGGCAGCCGCAGCATGCACCAGGCCAGCACGACCAGCACGGCGAACCGGTAGTCCATCAGCACCGGCCCGGTCAGCAGGATGGCCAACCCGTTGAAGGCGTGCCGCACCTGCACGGCGGCCCACAGGCTGACCGCCAGGCCCAGGCCCAATGCCACCGGCCACAGCCAATGCGTGGCCACATCGGAACGCGGTGACGGCGTCGCGCGCTCCTGCCAGCCGATCACCAGGGGCAGGGTCACGACCGCGACACCGAACTGCTTGGCGAAGAACATCTGGAAGGCCGTGCTCGTTGCGCCTGCCGGCGAGGTCACCAGCACGATGCTGAGCCCCAGCAGCGCCAACACCAGGGGGTAAAGCAACAGGCCGATCGCGGCGAACCGCAGCAGGTCGCTGCGTTGCAGGCGTGCGCCCGAGGCGCGTGGCCACCCCATCCAGCGCGCGCACGCCATGGTCCATGCGTACTGGAGCAGATAACCCGACACGCCCCATGCCAGCATCACGGTGGGGCGCCCGCCATCGAACAGGTACGTCTGCCGGAACATCCAGCCTGCGCACGCCAACGCGAAGCAACCGGCGACCACGCGCCAGTCGCGCACCAGCATCGCGATGGCCAGCAGCAGGCCGGTATGCAGGTGGATCAGCGAGGCGTCGACCACCTCGCCGAAGAAGTCGATGCGGTAACGGATCGGGATCTGCTGCAGCAGCACGCACAGGCCGCCGAGCAGGAGCACCTGCATGCTCCCGCCGAGGCCACGTGGCGGCTGTCCTGCATGATCAGCCATCAATCCGTCCTTGCCCCTTGCCAGGTCCGCATCGTCAGGGCATGCGTCGGCGACCGGCCCACCCACTGCGGGCCGCCCCATAACGTACTACCACGTGATGACAGACGGAAGCAGGACATGCCTGCGCCGACCGTCCGTCAGTGCGTGGCGTCGAACACCAGTTGGCCGCCGTCGGCACGCACGCGCACCGTGTCGCCGGCACCGAATGCACCGGACAGGATCTTCTGCGCCAGGGGATTTTCCAGTTGCGCCTGGATGGTGCGTTTCAGCGGGCGTGCACCGTAGACGGGATCGAAACCGACGTCGCCCAGCAGCAGCAGCGCCGAATCATCGAGTTCCAGCGTGATCTGCCGCTCGGCCAGCCGCTTGGCCAGGTAACGCGTCTGGATGCGCGCGATCTCGCGGATCTGCGCCTTGTCCAGCGGATGGAACACGACGATGTCGTCCAGCCGGTTGATGAATTCCGGACGGAAATGCGCCTGCACCACGCCCATCACCGCGGCCTTCATCTGCGTGTAGCTTTCCGGGCTGTCGGTGGACTCGCCATGGTCGGACAGGTCCTGGATCACGCCTGAGCCGAGGTTCGAGGTCATCACGATGACCGTATTGCGGAAATCCACCGTGCGGCCCTGTCCATCGGTCAGGCGACCGTCGTCCAGCACCTGCAGCAGGATGTTGAACACGTCGGGATGCGCCTTCTCCACTTCGTCCAGCAGGATCACGCTGTAGGGACGACGACGCACCGCCTCGGTCAGGTAGCCGCCCTCTTCGTAACCCACGTAGCCCGGCGGCGCGCCGACCAGCCGGCTGACCGCATGCTTCTCCATGAACTCGCTCATGTCGATGCGGATCATCGCGTCGCGGCTGTCGAACAGGAACTCGGCCAGCGCCTTGCACAGCTCGGTCTTGCCGACGCCGGTAGGGCCGAGGAACAGGAACGAACCACTCGGCCGGTCGGGATCGGACAAGCCGGCGCGCGAACGGCGCACGGCATCGGAGACGACCTTGATCGCTTCCTCTTGCCCGATCACGCGACCACGCAGCGACTGCTCCATCTGCAGCAGCTTCTCGCGCTCGCCCTCCAGCATCTTGCTGACCGGAATGCCGGTCCAGCGGCTGACGACCTCGGCGATCTCTTCGTCGGTGACCTTGTCCTGCAGCAGCCTGAAGCCCTTCTGCTCGGCTTCTTGCGCGGCGGACAGCTGCTTCTCCAGTTCCGGCAGCTGGCCGTACTGCAACTCGCTCATGCGCGCGTAATCCTGGCGACGCTGCGCGGCTTCCAGTTCCAGCTTCACCCGCTCGATCTGCTCCTTCACCTTGGTCACGCCGGTCAGCGTGGCCTTTTCGGCCTTCCAGATCTCTTCCAGGTCGTTGAACGCGCGCTGCAGCGCTTCCATCTCCGTTTCGAGATCGGTCAGGCGCTGCTTCGACTGCGCATCCTTCTCCTTCTTCAGCGCCTCGCGCTGGATCCTCAGCTGGATCAGCCGGCGCTCCATGCGGTCCATCTCTTCCGGCTTGGAATCGATCTCCATGCGGATGCGGCTGGCGGCTTCGTCCATCAGGTCGATGGCCTTGTCCGGCAGCTGGCGGTCGGCGATGTAGCGGTGGCTCAGCTGCGCGGCGGCGACGATGGCGGGATCGGTGATCTCGACGCCATGGTGCACGGCGTACTTTTCCTTCAGCCCGCGCAGGATGGCGATCGTGTCCTCGACGCTGGGTTCGCCCACGAACACTTTCTGGAACCGGCGCTCCAGGGCAGCGTCCTTCTCCACGTACTTGCGGTACTCGTCCAGCGTGGTCGCACCGATGCAGTGCAGTTCGCCGCGCGCCAGCGCCGGCTTCAGCATGTTGCCGGCGTCCATCGAGCCTTCGGCCTTGCCCGCGCCCACCATGGTGTGCAGCTCGTCGATGAAGAGGATGATCTGGCCTTCGTTCTTCGCCAGGTCGTTCAGCACGCCCTTCAGGCGCTCCTCGAACTCGCCGCGGAACTTGGCGCCGGCGATCAGCGCGCCCATGTCCAGCGACAGCACGCGCTTGCCGCGCAGACCCTCGGGCACTTCGCCGTTGACGATGCGCTGGGCCAGGCCTTCGACGATGGCGGTCTTGCCTACGCCGGGTTCGCCGATCAGTACGGGATTGTTCTTGGTGCGCCGCTGCAGGACCTGGATGGTGCGCCTGATCTCCTCGTCGCGGCCGATCACCGGATCCAGCTTGCCGATCTCGGCGCGCTCGGTGAGATCGATGGTGTACTTCTCCAGCGCCTGGCGCTGGTCCTCGGCGTTCTCCGACTGCACCTTTTCGCCGCCGCGCAGGCGGTCGATGGCGGTGCGCAGTTTCTGCTTGTCGGCGCCGCTCGCCTTCAGTTCCTGGCCGGCGGCACCGCTGTCGTCGAGCGCGGCCAGCAGGAACCACTCGCTGGCGATGTAGGTATCGCCGCTGTCCTGCGCCAGCTTGTCGGTGACGTTGAGCAGGCGCGACAGGTCGTTGCCGATCGACAGGTTGCCGGCCTGGCCGGTGACCTTCGGCAGCTTGTCCAGCGCTTCGGTCAGCCGCTCGCGCAGCACGGGGACGTTGGTGCCGGCCTGCGCCAGCAACGGGCGCGTGCTGGCGCCCTGCTGCTCGAGCAGCGCGGTCAGCACGTGGACGGGTTCGATCATGGTGTGGTCGCGACCCACGGCCAGCGACTGTGCGTCGGCCAGCGCCTGCTGGAAACGCGAGGTCAGTTTGTCCATCCGCATCGGAGGAACCTCTCGGGAAGTCGGGGGCCGGCGAACGCCAGCCGATGCTACCCAGATGCGGTTAAGCGCCGGTGTTTCAAGACCGGCTGAGACCCGGATTCACGTAGGGTGGGCCTTGGCCCACCGTCTTCGCGCCTCTCGAACCGGCGGACCAAGGCCCGCCCTACGGCTTCTTCTGCAGCGACAGCAGACCCAGCAACACCGCCAGCGCCGCATACGCACCGGCGAACTGCCACAGGATGGTCGCGCGCAGGCCTTCGACGTCCCACGGCAGGTAGATGCCGCCGCGCGGATCGACCGAGTGGATGACGCCGAACAGCGTCAGCACCGCGCCGACCAGCAGCGCGACGACCGCGCGGCCGTTGCGTCCGTCGATCATCGCCACCAGCGCGGTGGTCCAGATCATCGCGGTGATGATGAAGCCGTTGCCGAGCGTGACGATGGTGGCCAGGTCCGGCAGGCCATGGCCGTCGACGCCTTCGTACAGACCGGCGAAACGGTCCGGCGCGATCCACGCCGGATTGCCGAACTTGATCGTCAGCAGGTAGGCGACCGACGGCAGGAAGCCGAGCGCCACCGCGATGGCGTGCTTGCGCGGCGTTTCGGTGAACGCCTGCACGGTGATGTCCAGGCCGACGTAGACGATGATCGGCGCCAGCACCGCGACCGGCAGCCACTGCACCAGGCCCGATACGTAGCCGAGCACGCCACCGAGTCCGATGAAAAGGCCGGTCAGCAGCGTATAGCCCTTGCGCGCGCCCATGTGTTTGTAAGCCGGCTGGCCGATGTAGGGCGTGGTCTGCGCGACGCCGCCGCAGAAACCGGCGACCAGTGTCGACACCGCTTCGGCCAGCAGCACGTCGCGCGTGCGGTAGTCGTCACCGGCCGCGCGCGCGCTTTCGCTGACGTTGATGCCGCCCACCACCATCAGCAGGCCGAACGGCAGCAGCAGCGGCAGGTAAGGCACGGTGTAGGCCTCCGGCACTTTGAAGCCGGGTGCGCCCAAGCCCGAGAGGCCGAGCGCGTAGTACAGCGCGGTGCCGACGACGAACGCCAGCAGCACGCCGGGGATCTTCACCGGCAGCTTGCCCTTCGCCACCAGCACGTACAGCAGCAGGCCGAAGGTAACGAAACCGACGATGGGCTGGCGCAGCGTTTCGATCAGCGGCAGGAAGCCGAGCAGCGTCAGCGCCGCGCCACCGATGGAGCCGAGCAGACCGGCGCGCGGCACCGCACGCGTGACCGCATCGCCGAAGAACGACAGCACCAGCTTCAGCACGCCCATCACCACCAGCGAGGCCATGCCGAGCTGCCAGGTGGCGGTCGCCGCCGCCTGTTCGTCCATGCCCGCCTGCTTGAAACCGATGAACGCCGGACCCAGCACCAGCAACGCCATGCCGATGCTGGTCGGTGCATCCAGACCCAACGGCATCGCGGTGACGTCGTCGCGACCGGTCTTCGCCGACAGGCGATGCGCCATCCACGTGTAGATCAAGTTGCCGACCAGCACACCCAGCGCGGTGCCGGGGAACATGCGGGTGAACACCACTTCGGCCGGGAACTGGAAGATGCCGATCAGCGCGGCGGCGATGAAGCCGAGGATGGACAGGTTGTCCACCACCAGGCCGAAGAAACCGTTGAGGTCGCCGGGAACGAACCAGCGGCGCACGGAGGGAACCGATGCGGTCATGGAGTCGGGAGTCAGTGGGAAAGGCAGCGGGCCGCCAGCATAAACGCCCGCACCATCGGCGGGCGCGCCGGGTTCAGAACGATACGTCCACCGCGTGGCGCGACCACAGCACCGACTGGTGGCCGGTCGCCTGCTTCCACGCGAGGCGGATGGCCTCGATGTCGGCACGACGCTGCGGCGTGTCTTCGTGCAGCACGACGATGACCTTGGTCTTCAGACGATTCGGCTCCGCAGCTCCGCGGAACAGCCACTGGCCGTAGGCATCGAACACAGTCAGGCCGTCGGGGAAGCGCGAGGTCACTTCCTTGTCGAGGAAGGCGCGCCAGGTGTCCTCGGTGATGGTCTCGGCCTGCGGACGGTCGGCGGGACCCGTCTCTTTCCCCACACCGAAATACAGTTCGCTGCGCACCCAGCCGGTAGCCTGCCCGGGACGCAGGGCATCGCCCTGCAGTGATGACGTGGTGGTCGATGGTGCCTCGGCACTGCGGACGCTGGCGCATCCGGACACGACCAGCAACGCGGTGGCCAGGAAAAGACTTCTCAACGGCATGGGGAACTCCAACGGGGACGCGTACTGTCGGCGCACATCATCAGGCATCGAAATAACCACTGGTTATAAGCACATGGGATCACGCCATGGCCCCGCTCGGTCATGCAGGGGAACCGGCGCGTTAAGGTGCCGTCACCCCGGCGCATGCAGCAGACCGGGGACGACGACCCACACGACACGCCTTGTCCCGATGCCGACCGCACGACCCGCCGCCCACGTCCTTCATGGTCTCTCCCCCCGAGGGGCGGGCGGCTGCGGTTGTCGTTGCCCCTGAGTCCGGCCTCCGTCGTCCGCGTCCCTTTCTCGTACCCACCCGTCAGGAGTTTCCATGTCCCGCCCCACCGTGGCGCCGCTCGGCGCTGCCATCACGCTTGCCCTCGCCTTCCCCGCGTTCGCCCAGCAATCGCCCGCCGGCACCACCGACCTCGACGCGGTGATCGTCACCGGCACGCGCGCCAGCGACCGCACGGCGCTGGAGTCGACCTCGCCGATCGACGTGCTGACGGCCGAGGACATCCGCAAGGCCGGCGTGCTCAACGGTGAGCTGGGCAGCGCGCTGCAGGCGCTGCTGCCCTCGTTCAACTTCCCGCGCCAGTCCAATTCCGGCGGCGCCGACCACGTGCGCGCCGCGCAGTTGCGCGGCCTGGCCCCCGACCAGGTCCTGGTGCTGGTCAACGGCAAGCGTCGCCACACCAGCGCACTGGTGTCGACCGGCTCGAAGATCGGCCGCGGCACCACCCCGGTGGACTTCAACGCGATCCCGGTCACCGCCATCAAGCGCATCGAAGTGCTGCGCGATGGCGCCGGTGCACAGTACGGCTCCGACGCCGTCGCCGGCGTCATCAACATCATCCTCGACGACGCACCCGAGGGCGGCGCGTGGGAAGGCAGCTTCGGCCTGCACCGCACCGACGTCGAGCCGATCAACCGGACGCTCACCGACGGCCAGACCAGCTTCCTGTCGGGCAAGGTCGGCACCGCGATCGGCGATGGCGGTTTCTTCCGCGTCGGTTTCGAACTGAAGAACCGCGAGGCCACCAACCGCGCCGGTTTCGACCAGGTGCCGCCGTGGGACCAGTCGCCGGCCAACCTGGCCGTGCAGGGCCAGCGCAACTACCACCTGGGCGATGGCGCCTCGAAGGACATCAACGCCTGGGTCAACGCCGGCCTGCCGCTGGGTGAGGCCTCCGAGTTCTACGTCTTCGGCACGTACAACAAGCGCGACACCGTCGGCGCCAACTACTTCCGCTATCCGGACGGCGTGTCCAACTGGCCCGAGGTGTATCCGAACGGCTACCGCCCGGTGTCGCTGGGCGAAAACCAGGATGTCGCCATCGTCGGTGGCGTGCGCGGGCAATGGGGCAGCTGGGATTACGACGCCAGCGTCAACTACGGCGGCAACCGCTTCACCTACCGCCTGCGCGACTCGCTCAACGCCTCGCTCGGGCCGACCAGCCCGACGCGCTTCAAGACCGGCGACTACGAGTCGTCGCAGACGCTGGCCAACCTCGACCTGAGCCGCGGCTTCGGCAGCGGCGACACCACGCACGACGTCGCCTTCGGCGCGGAGTTCCGCTTCGAGGCGTACGAAACCGGCGCCGGCGATCCCGCCAGCTACGCCGCCGGCCCGTACATCGACCGACCGACCGGCTCGCAGGCCGGTGGCGGCCTGACCCCGCAGGACGTGGCCAACCTCGACCGCGACGTCGCCAGCGTCTACGCCGCGCTGTCCAGCAGCTTCGGCGAGAAGCTGACCACCGACGTCGCCGTGCGCTACGAGCGCTACAGCGATTTCGGCGGCGAGCTGACCGGCAAGCTGGCCGCGCGCTACGAGTTCGCGCCGGCGTTCGCCCTGCGCGGCGCGCTGTCTAACAACTTCCGTGCCCCGTCGCTGGCGCAGATCGGCTACGAATCCACCTCGACCGGCTACAGCGCCGCCGGCCAGCTGACCCAGGGCCGCCTGCTGTCGGTCAACAACCCGATCGCCCGTGCGCTCGGTGCGCAGGCGCTGGACCCGGAAAAGTCGATCAACGCCAGCCTCGGCTTCACCAGCCGGATCGGCGAGCACTTCGACCTGTCGCTGGACGTGTTCCACATCGAGATCGACGACCGCGTGGCGCTGTCCGAGAGCATCACCGGCGATGCGCTGACCGATTTCGTCGAGGGCGAGTTCGGCGTGCGCGGCGTGCAGAGCGTCAACTTCTTCACCAATGCGGCGGATACGCGTACGCAGGGCGTGGAACTGGTGACCAACTGGCGGCAGGCGCTGGCCGGCGGCAACCTGCTGCTCACCGGCACCTACAGCTACGCCAAGACGGAGCTGAAGAACATCGTCGCCACGCCGGCGCAGCTGCTGGCGCTGGACCCGTCCTACCAGTTGTTCGGCGTGGAAGAGAGCAACACGCTGACCGACGCCGCGCCGCGCACCCGTGCGCAGTTCACCGCCAACTGGAACAACGACCGCTGGAACTTGTTGAGTCGCGTCAGCCGCCACGGCAGCGCCAAGCGCGTGTTCAACTTCGGTGGCGGCTTCGAGCCGGAGCAGCGCTACGGCGCGGAGTGGCAGCTCGATGCGGAAGTCGAGTATCGGCTGTCGTCGAAGTGGAGCGTGGCGCTGGGTGGCCTGAACCTGACCGACGAGTACCCGGACCTGTCGAACCAGGACATCTACTACTTCGGCAACCTGCCCTACGACGTGCTGTCGCCGATCGGCAGCAATGGCGCGTACTACTACTCGCGGGTGCGTTACACGTTCTGAGCTGCACGGGTATCGCCGCCTCCACCCAGGAGGCGGCCACGAACTGATCGGACGGGCGCCGCGGCACGGGAACGGGCGGGCAACCGTCGCGCGCAGCGGCTGGCTGGCCACCTGCGCGCCGACGCCCGGACGATCAGACCGCGCAGCAAGAAGAATGCGGCATGCAAGGAGAGGAACGCGTCGCCACGCGCCCGGATGAGGAACAACCGGGACACTGCTTTATCCGACGTCGCCGAACGCATCGCAATGCGCGCACACGGTGAACCGCGTGGACACCGCCTTGCGGCAGGGCATGGAGCACGCTAGCCGGGTGCGAGGATCCATCTGACACCACGGTCGCGACCGACGTCGCTCCTACAGGAATCGCGCCCGCTCCTCGTCCGTCGGCACCCGGCATGCCGTGGTGCCGAACCACCGGTACCGATTCCGCGCGATCAAGCGATACAGCGGATCGCGCACGAAACGCGGCACCACGGCGATCACCGCCGCCAGCCGCCACACGCCACCCAGGCCGGTCAGCACGCGACGGATCGCGTCGCTGTCCGTCCATGACCGCGCGCCGTCCACCAGCAGGAACGAGGCCGGATCGTCGGGATCCAGACCGTGCATCGCGAGCAACGCGCGACCGGCGTCCGATTGCATCGCGGCGAAGCGGTAGCGCCCCACGCGATCGTGCTTCAGCAGGAAACGCACCCAGCCGTTGCACAGCACGCAGACACCATCGAAGACGATCACCGGTCCGCCACGCTGCGGGAGCTCATCCGACATCCAGCCATCCCCGGTAGTGCACCAGCAAACCCGCGATCGGCAATGATGCCCACACGTCGAACCGGTAGCGTCCGTCCTCGGCGGATTCGCGCGCGCCCACGCCCGTGAACCAGCGCGACGGCAGCGACACCCCGAACACGCGGACACGGACAACGCGCCAGGCGATGGCGCCGTCGATGACTTCCAGCCGGAAGCCGAACGTCGCCAGTCCCAGCCGTTCACACAGCACGTCACCCTCGCGCCACAGGCGCGACGGCATCGCACGACCGCCGATGAAGCGCGTCCAGCGCTCGGCGTGCGGCGACGCACCGATCTCCACGCAGAGCGGACCGCGACCGGCGGGCGGCAGCCGCGTCACGGCTCCGGTACCACGGTCCACCTCGACATCGCCGCGATACCGGTGCAGTCCCTGCGCGACATGCAGCGCATGCAACGGCGCCGGCAGCGCATCGAAGGCCGGGCCCAGCACCTGCGCGAACAGCGACCTTACGGCTGCATCCATGCCAGTGTGGCGATGCGTCCGCTGCGGCCGTCGCGGCGATGCGAAAAGAAACGGTCGGGCTCGGCGATCGTGCAGAGATCGCCGCCGTGGACATCAGCGGGCGACACGCCGCGCGCCACCAATCGTCGGCGTGCCAGGGCAGGCAGATCCGCCAGCCAGTGGTCCGGGCGGGTTGGAACGAAGCACGTGACGGCACCGGCATCGTGGGCGACGAAGACATCGAATACGTCCCTGCCCACTTCGTAACGCGCCGGCCCCGCGGCTGGACCGATCCACGCCACCACCTCGGCCGCAGGCGTCTTCATCGCGGCGAGCGTGGCTTCCAGCATGCCTTTCGACAGGCCGGGCCAGCCGGCATGCGCGGCGGCGACCTCGCGGCCGTCCTTCGCGGCGAACACCACCGGCAGGCAATCGGCGGTCAGGATGGCCAGCACCACGCCGGGCACAGAGGTCACCAGCGCATCGGCGACGGGCTCGGCGGCATCGGGGTCGGCGGGCGTCTCCACGCGCAGCACGTCGGTGCCATGCACCTGCTTCAACCAGTGCGGCGCCGATGGCAGGCCGGCGAGGTCGACCAGCAGCGCGCGGTTGCTCGCCACGGTGGCCGGATCATCACCGTCGGCCGCGTACCGGTTGCCCAGGTTGAACGTGTCGAACGGCGCCGCGGAAAAGCCGGCACCGCGCCGCAACGTGGTGAACGCACGCACGCCGGCAGGTGCAGGCCAGTCCGCCGCCGCCACCGGTGCGCGATTCATCCGCGCTGCGTCTTGCTGTCCGCACGCAGCGCCGCCAGCAGCGCCACCATGTCGGCCGGCACCGGCGCGGTGACGCGGACCGGCTCGCCGCTGACCGGGTGGGCGAACTCCAGCGTTTCGGCATGCAGCGCCTGCCGGCGGAAGCTGCGCAGCACCGCGATCAGTTCGTCGCTGGCGCCCTTCGGCAATCGCAGCGGCCCGCCATACAGCGGGTCGCCAATGATCGGGTACCGGATGTGGGCCATGTGCACGCGGATCTGGTGCGTGCGGCCGGTTTCCAGCCGGCATTCCAGCGCGGTATGTGCGCGGAAGCGTTCGCGCAGCCGGTAGTGGGTGACGGCGTCGCGGCCATCCTCGCGCACCGCCATCTTCAGGCGATCGCGCGGATGGCGGTCGATCGGGGCGTTGGCCGTGCCGCCGGACACCATCGCGCCGACCACGACGGCGAGGTACTGGCGGTGCACGTCGCGCGAGGCCAGCTGCGCCACCAGCGAGGTGTGCGCCGGCAGCGTGCGCGCCACCACCATGACGCCGGACGTGTCCTTGTCGAGCCGGTGCACGATGCCCGCGCGCGGCAGCGCCGACAGCGACGGATCGCGGAACAGCAGCGCGTTGACCAGGGTGCCGGTCGGATTGCCCGCGCCGGGGTGCACGACCAGGCCCGCCGGCTTGTCCAGCACGAAGACGTGCTCGTCCTCGTACAGGATGTCCAGCGGGATGTCTTCCGGCTCGGCATGGGTCTGGGTGTCCAGCACCACGTCCAGGCTGGCGGTTTCGCCACCGCGCACGGGGTCGCGTGGGCGTACCACCTGGCCGTCCAGCAGCGCATTGCCGGACTTGATCCATTCGGTCAGGCGCGAGCGGGAGAACTCGGGAAACAGCTCGGCCAAGGCGGCGTCGAAGCGCCGGCCGGCGGCGCTGGCGGGCACGACGGCCGTGCGGAGGGTGTCGGGGGAATCGGGTTCGGTCATGCGGAAAGACGTCCAGGGAGGCCAGGATCCGGTCCGTATTGGCCGAATGTTCATGGCGAAGGCGGCGCCTAGGCTATCATCGACGGCCTGTTTCCCTGCCGCGGCCTGCCGCCAGCCCATGACCCAGCGTGCCTTTCCCCGCTCTGCCCGTCGTTCCGCGACCGCCCGTTTCGTCCTGCTGGCCCTCGTCGTCGCCTTCACCGGCACCGGCTGCGGCAAGATCTTCAAGAAGAAGGAAGCGCCCGAGAACCAGCCCGTCGAGGTGATGTACGAGGAAGGCCACAAGGCGATGGTCAACAACAACTGGGACCGTGGCGTGTTGAACTTCCGCCGCCTGATCGCCCAGTACCCGTACGGTCCGTACACCGAGCAGGCGCTGATGGAGACGGCCTATGCCGAGTACAAGTCCGGCAAGCTGGACGACGCGGTCACCACGGTAGACCGCTTCATCCGCACCTACCCGACCCACCGCAACATCCCGTACATGTATTACCTGCGCGGGCTGGCCAATTCCAACCGCGATACGGTGTTCCTGCAGAAGGTGTGGCGCCTCGACGCCAGCCGCCGCGACCTGGCCACGCCGATGCAGGGCTACAACGACTTCGCCCGCGTCGCCGAGAACTATCCCAACAGCCGCTACGCCGCCGACGCGCGCCTGCACATGATCAGCCTGCGCGACCAGTTCGCGCTGCACGAGCTGGACACCGCGATCTACTACCTGCGCCGCGATGCGTGGGTGTCGGCCGCCAGCCGCGCCCGTTACCTGCTGGAAACCTACCCGCAGAGCAGCTACCAGTACGACGCCGTCGCCGTGCTCGCCGAGGCCTACACCCATCTGGGCAACCAGACGCTGGCCGCCGACGCCAAGCGCGTGCTGGAACTCAACGATCCGAAGCATCCGTGGCTGGCAGGCCACTTTCCGAAGTATCCGTGGATGGTGCGCCGCCTGAATCCGTTCGCCGGCGAGAAGTCGAGCAACACGGTGGAACAGCGCAAGCACGACTGACGCATCCGTCCGGTAGCACCATGACGAAAAAGGGCCGCAAGGCCCTTTTTCCTTGTCCGGCCTTCCTGCGTCCCGCTCAGTCGGTCGCGCCGGCCTTGTCCCAGTCGAAGCGCGTCAGCACCGCCAGCTGTTGCGGCGCCATCACGCCCTGGTGCTCGATGCCATCGATCACCCACGTGGGGAACACGGTGACACCGGCAGACGCACAAGTGGAGGTCATCGGCGAACTGCGCCCGCCGGGCGCGCATTCCACATACGGCAAACGGTCCGCGGCATGCCCGAACTCCCGCTTCTGCCGACTGCATTCCGTGCACCACGACGCGCCGTAGAACTTGGCGCCATAGTCGGACAGGTGCTGCGCCAGCGCGGCGGCACGGCGGCTTTCCGGCCGCTGGTGCAGCAAGCCGCTCTGCTGCACATGCAGGAGTGCGACGACCAGCAGCACCGGCACCGCCTGCACGGCCCACCACCGTCCCCAGGGCTGCGCGGGCGCGGAGGCAGGACGACGCAGCTGCAGCCACACGAACATGGCCGCCAAGACCGCCAGCGAGGCGAGGCACCCCACACAGAATGCATCGAGCACGAATGCGCCCACCGCGGTCAGGTACACGCTGATCGCCAATCCGAGCAGCACCAGCCGCCACTGCCGTTGCCAGCGCAGCAGCGGCGACGCCTTGGGCGCCAGCGACACGAGTACGACGACGGCGTAGAGGCCGAAACCCCACAGCGCCATCGGCAGGCCCAGCAGCGTGGACCAGCCACTGCGCTGGATGGCATCGCAGCCGCCGTCACCGGTGCAGAAGGCCGAGGGCGAGTCACTGCCTGCCGTCCATGCCAGGTAGCCGGTGATCAGCAGGCCCAGCACCGCCAGTGCCAGCATCACCCGGTCCGGCGGCGTCGCCGGACGTGGCGCGGGCGATGCCGGACGGTCGCGGTGCGCCGTGCGCTTCTTCTTCCTTGTCATGCAGGTCTCCGTGTTGCGTCGCGCGCGAACATGCTCACAGCGCGTACTTGTTGGTGATCGGGTAGCGGCGCTCGCGGCCGAACGCGCGGCGCGAGACCTTCGGCCCTGGCGCGGCCTGGTGGCGCTTCCACTCGTTGATGCGTACCAGCCGCAGCATGCGGTCGACGGTGGCGGCGTCGAAGCCGGCGGCGACGATCTCGTCGCGCGACTGCTCCAGGTCCACGTAGCGGAACAGGATCGCGTCCAGCACGTCGTACGGCGGCAGCGAATCCTGGTCCTTCTGGTTGTCGCGCAGTTCCGCGGAAGGCGGCCGGTCGATGACCGCCGGCGGAATCACCGGCGCGCCGCCCACCGTGTTGCGCCAGCGCGCCAGCGCGAACACCTCGGTCTTGTACAGGTCTTTGATCGGCGCGTAGCCGCCGCACATGTCGCCGTAGATGGTGGCGTAGCCGACGGCGTATTCGCTCTTGTTGCCGGTGGTCAGCAGCAGGCCACCGAACTTGTTGCTCAGCGCCATCAGGATCACGCCGCGGCTGCGCGACTGCAGGTTCTCTTCGGTGGTGTCGGCGGGCATGTCGCCAAACAGCGGCCCCAGCGCCTCAAGGAAGCCCTTGAACGGCGCCTCGATCGACACGGCCTCGAGCTTCACGCCCATTGCCGCGCACTGTTCAGCGGCAAGGTCGTTGGACAAGCCTGCGGTGTAGCGCGACGGCAAGCGCACCGCGGTGACGTTGTCCGGCCCCAGCGCATCCGCCGCCAGCGCCAGCACGATGGCCGAATCGATACCACCGGACAGCCCCAGCCACACCTTGGAGAACCCGTTCTTGCCGCAGTAGTCGCGGATGCCGCGCACGATCGCCCGCCATGCCAGTGCGTCGCGACTCTCGTCGCCATCGTCCATCCAGACCACCGGACTGAACTTCCGCGTCGCCACGTCGAAGTCGACCACCAGCCACTGGTCGGTGAACGCGGCAGCCGCCGGGTGCACCGTGCCGTCGCCGTCAGCGACGACGGACGCGCCATCGAAGACCACCGCATCCTGTCCGCCGACCACGTTGAGGTAGGCCAGCGCCATGCCGGTCTCGCGCGTGCGCTCGGCGATCAGCGCATCACGCTGCGCATGCTTGTCGCGGTCGAACGGCGAGGCATTCGGCACCAGCGTCAGCACGGCGCCCGCCTCCGCCGTGTCCGCCAGCGGCTCGGGAAACCACAGGTCTTCGCAGATCACCAGGCCCACCGGCACGCCGTTCACCTCGAACGTGCAGGCGCCGCCGTCCGGATCCACGTCGAAGTAGCGACGCTCGTCGAACACCGCGTAGTTGGGCAGTTCGCGCTTGCGGTAGGTCGTTTCGACCACACCGTCGCGCAGCACGCTGGCCGCGTTGTAGA
This sequence comes from Pseudoxanthomonas mexicana, assembly GCF_001556105.1. GTDB lineage: Bacteria > Pseudomonadota > Gammaproteobacteria > Xanthomonadales > Xanthomonadaceae > Pseudoxanthomonas_A > Pseudoxanthomonas_A mexicana_A. Next base: position 110,236 of record NZ_LSIF01000083.1, read on the forward strand.
CCACGCTGCCGGCGCTCTGCGGCCAGCCGACCACCGCGACGATGCCGTGCGTGCTGGCCGCGATCTCCGTCAGCGCCGTCTCGCAGTCGGCCAGGAAGCGCGGCCGCAGCAGCAGGTCTTCCGGCGGATAGCCACTGACCGCCAGTTCGGGGAACAGCACCACGTCCGCCCCGTACTCGTCGCGCGCCTCGGCGATCATGCGCCGGATGCTGTCGCGGTTCTGCGCTACGCCGCCGACCGGGAAATCGAACTGCGCCATGGCGATGCGAAGCGAGGAACCCATACCGTCTCCAGAAAAGCGAAAGGCCGCACGCGGCGGCCTTTCGTGTGCCTCAGGCGATTCTACTTACTTCTTCAGGCGCGCCGCGATGGCCGCACCCAGGTCGCCCGGCGAACGCACCGTGGTGACGCCTGCGGCTTCCATCGCCGCGAACTTGCCCTCGGCCGTGCCCTTGCCGCCGCTGGCGATCGCGCCGGCGTGGCCCATGCGCTTGCCGGCCGGGGCCGACGCACCGGCGATGAAGCCGACGACCGGCTTCTTCACGTGGTTCTTGATGTACTCGGCGCCGGCTTCCTCGGCGTCGCCGCCGATCTCGCCGACCATGATGATGCCTTCGGTCTGCGGGTCTTCGTTGAACAGCTTCAGGCAGTCGACGAAGTTCAGGCCGTTGATCGGGTCGCCGCCGATGCCGATGCAGGTCGACTGGCCCAGGCCCACTTCGGTGGTCTGCTTGACCGCTTCATAGGTCAGCGTGCCCGAGCGCGACACGATGCCGATCTTGCCCGGCATGTGGATGTGGCCCGGCATGATGCCGATCTTGCACTCGCCCGGGGTGATGACGCCGGGGCAGTTCGGACCGACCAGCACGGTGTCCGGATGGGCGCGGGTCAGCACGTTCTTGACGCGCAGCATGTCCAGCACCGGGATGCCTTCGGTAATGCAGACGATGACCTTGATGCCGGCCGCGGCCGCTTCAAGGATGGCGTCGGCCGCGAACGGCGGCGGCACGTAGATGACGGAGGCATCGGCGCCGGTGCTCTTGACGGCATCGGCGACGGTGTCGAACACCGGCAGGTCGATGTGGGTGGTGCCGCCCTTGCCCGGGGTGACGCCGCCGACGACCTGGGTGCCGTACTCGATCATCTGGGTGGCGTGGAAGGTGCCCTGCTGGCCGGTGAAGCCCTGCACGATCACCTTCGTCTTCTTGTTGATCAAAACGCTCATGGAGATTTCCTGGTTCGGTGACGTGGGTTAGGCGGCGGCCTTGACCGCTTCAACGACCTTCTTGGCGCCGTCGTTGATGTTGTCGGCCGGGATGATGGCCATGCCGCTGTCGCGCAGCAGCTGCTTGCCTTCTTCCACGTTGGTGCCTTCCAGGCGAACGACCACGGGCACCTTGACGCCCACTTCCTTCACCGCGGCGATGATGCCCTCGGCGATCATGTCGCAGCGGACGATGCCGCCGAAGATGTTGACGAAGATGCCTTCGACCTTGTCCGAGGACAGGATCAGCTTGAACGCCTCGATCACGCGCTGCTTGTTGGCACCACCGCCCACGTCGAGGAAGTTCGCCGGCTCGCCGCCGTTGAGCTTGATGACGTCCATGGTGGCCATCGCCAGGCCCGCGCCGTTGACCATGCAGCCGATGTTGCCGTCCATGGTCACGTAGTTGATGTCCATCTCCGAGGCCAGCACTTCGGTCTCGTCTTCCTGGCTGGTATCGCGCATCGCGACCAGGGCCTTGTGGCGGAAGTTGGCGTTGTCGTCGCTGTTGAACTTGCCGTCCAGCGCGTACAGGTTGCCGTCGTCCAGGATGGCGAGCGGGTTGATCTCGACCAGCGCCAGGTCCTTCTCGTTGAAGATGCGGTACAGGTTCACCATGATGGTGGCGAACTGGCCGGCCTGCTTGGCGTTCAGGCCCATCTTGAAGCCGAACTCGCGGCCCTGGTACGGCTGCACGCCTTCGACGAAGTCGACGTTGAGCGTGTGGATCTTGTCCGGCGTCTCGGCCGCGACCTGCTCGATCTCCATGCCGCCTTCGGACGAGGCGATATAGGTGATGGTGCGGGTGCCGCGGTCGACGAGGACCGACAGGTACAGCTCCTTGACGATCTCGCCGGCGGTGGTCACCAGCACCAGGTTGACCGGCAGCTCGACGCCGGCGGTCTGGTAGGTGGCCATCTTGGTGCCGAGCATCTTGCCGGCAGCGGCCTTCACATCATCGACGGTCTTGCAGAACTTGACGCCGCCGGCCTTGCCGCGGCCGCCCGCGTGGATCTGGGCCTTGACCATCCAGGGTCCGTTGCCGAGGGACTGCGCGACCGTAACCGCTTCGTCCGCCGTGGAGGCGACTTTGCCGGCCGGGACCGGGATGCCGTACTCGGCCAGCAGCTGCTTGGCCTGATATTCGTGGAAATTCATGCGTCACCGTGGGTAGGGAACAGAAGACACCGCCCGGACCGGGGCCACGGGGGCCAGCGGCCGGGCAAGCCCCCTATTGTCGCCGACGCGGCCGGGGGGCGCAAAACCCGGGGCCTAAGTCTTTGGTGGCAAAGGAACGGCTGGGCCATCCGGCGGCCCGCATGCCTATACTGTCGCCCTCGCTACAGGGGAAGTACGCGTTTGCGCCAGGCCCAGTCGCTCCTGTCCCGCATTGAATCGGTACCGCGCCGCGAACTGTACTTCTTCGCGCTGTACCGCATTCTGGAAGCCGGGATCCTGGCCGCGCTGATGTTCAGCCCGCTGGGCGAAGTGCTGGGCCAGCCGCGCCACGAAGACCTGGGCATGGCTGTGGCGGTGGGCTACTTGGTGCTCGCGCTGGTGCTGTTCTTTGTCGGCCGCAGCGTGCAATGGCTGGTCTGGATCGTGTTCTTCAGCGTCTGCATCGACATCCTGGTCGCCGCACTGATCACCCACGCCCTGCCCGGCGCCACCGCTGGCGTGGCGATGATGCTGCTGTTCAACGTCTCCGCCGCGGCGCTGCTGCTGCCGCGCACCCGGATGGCGCTGGCGGTGGCCCTGCTGGCCATTGGCGCGCTGTTCGGCGAGTACGTGTTCGCCCAGTTCCACGATGGCGACATCTCCCGCTCCGCCGCCGAGGTCATCATGTTCGCGGTGAGCTACCTGGCGCTGGCCTACCTCGCACACCAGGTCGGCCAGAAGGCGCGCGCCAGCCAGGCGCTGGCGGACAAGCGTGGCGAGGAAGTCGCCAACCTGTTCGAAGTCAACGAGCTGATCATCCGGCGCATGCGCACCGGCGTACTGGTGGTGGATGCGGACAACCACATCAAGCTGGCGAACGAGGCGGCCAGCCTGTTGCTCGGCGATGGCGGCGACGGCCAGGGCGCCGATGGCAAGGGCGCGTCGCTGCTGCATGCCGCACCGGAACTGGCCCGCCGCCTGCAGCGCTGGCGCAATGGCTGGCAGACCGACGAGACACCAATGCAGTTCTCGCCCGACCAGCCCGAAGTCCAGCCGCGCTTCGCCCGCCTGCTGGCCGACAGCGAGACCTCGCTGATCTTCCTGGACGACGCCACGGTGGTCTCTCGCCGGGCCGAATCGCTGACGCTGGCCGCACTCGGTCGCTTCTCCGCCAGCCTGGCGCACGAGATCCGCAACCCGTTGGCGGCCATCAACTACGCGGTGCAGCTGCTGGAGGAATCCCAACAGGTCACCGACGGCGACCGCAGGCTGCTGCAGATCATCCATCAGCAGTGCCAGCGCACCAACGGCATCGTCGAAAGCGTCCTCGGCCTGGCCCGGCGCGAGCGCGCCACGCCCGAGCACGTGGACCTCAACAGCTTTACCCGCCGCTTCGTCGACGACTACCAGCAGACGATGTCGATCGAGACCGACACGCTGGAAACCATCATCGGCGCCAAGCCAGTACCCGCGCTGGTCGACCCGCGCCACCTGCAGCAGGTGGTGACGGTACTGGTGCAGAACGCGCTGAACTACGGCCGCCTGCCCGGCGAATCCGCGCGCATCCGGGTCCGCGTCTTCACTGCCGAAGGCCGTCCGACGCTCGATGTGATGGACCGCGGCCCGGGCATTCCCGAAGCCGTGGCCGCGCAACTGTTCCGTCCGTTCTTCACCACGTCCGAGCACGGCACCGGCCTGGGCCTGTATATCGCCCGCGAACTGTGCCGGGCCAACCAGGCCACGCTGGAGTTCGTGCCCGTCCCCGGCGGCGGCAGTTGCTTCCGCGTCACCCTCCCCGGCCCGCACGCCCTGCTGCCCGCATGAAGGCATCCGGATCGGTTGACCTTGTCCCGATCCGCAGCACCTCGCGTACCATGATTCACATTCAGCCGGTACACTGGCTGCACAGGGGTTCGAGGGGAGATGCATGAATCAAAACCGTAGCGCCCTGATCGTCGACGACGAACGCGACATCCGTGAACTGCTGACGCTGACGCTGGGCCGCATGGGCCTGCGCATCGACACCGCCGCCAACCTCGGCGAGGCCCGCGAACTGCTGGGCCGCAACACTTACGACCTGTGCTTTACCGACATGCGCCTGCCGGACGGCAACGGCATCGACCTGGTCAGCGAGATTTCGCGCAACCATCCCAGCACGCCGGTGGCCATGATCACCGCGTTCGGCAACATCGAACTGGCGGTGGAAGCGCTGAAGGCCGGTGCCTTCGACTTCGTCAGCAAGCCTGTGGATCTCACGGTCCTGCGCGGGCTGGTGAAGCACGCGCTGGAATTGAACAACAGCGAACGCGCTCCGCCCCCGCCCCCGCCGCCGGAACAGGCCAGTCGCCTGCTGGGCTCGTCGGCGGCGATGGATGGCCTGCGCGAGACCATCGGCAAGGTCGCCCGCAGCCAGGCGCCGGTCTACATCATGGGTGAGTCCGGCACCGGCAAGGAGCTGGTCGCCCGCACCATCCACGAACAAGGCGCCCGCGCGCCGGGCCCGTTCATTCCGGTCAACTGCGGTGCGATTCCCGCCGAGCTGATGGAAAGCGAATTCTTTGGCCACAAGAAAGGCAGCTTCACCGGTGCACACGCCGACAAGCTGGGCCTGTTCCAGGCGGCCAGCGGCGGCACGCTGTTCCTCGATGAGGTCGCCGAGCTGCCATTGCCGATGCAGGTGAAGCTGCTGCGCGCCATCCAGGAGAAAGCGGTGCGTCCGGTCGGCGCCGCCGGCGAAGTGCCGGTCGACGTGCGTATCCTGTCGGCCACCCACAAGGACCTGGGCGAACTGGCCGCCGATGGCCGCTTCCGCCACGACCTGTACTACCGCATCAACGTGATCGAGCTGCGCGTGCCGCCGCTGCGCGAGCGCACCGGCGACCTGGCCCAGCTGACCACCGCCATCCTGGAGCGCCTGGCCGCCCAGCACGGCCGGATGGCGCCGTCGGTATCGCCGGAAGCGATGGAGGCATTGGGGCGCTATCCGTTCCCGGGCAACGTGCGCGAGCTGGAGAACATCCTCGAGCGCGCACTGGCCATGTCGGAAGGCCACAGCATCGAGATCGACGACCTCTACCTGCCGCAGGCCCCGACCGGCAGGAAATTCGGCGGCGACTTCAGCCCCGGCGAAGTGGTGCGTGACGCACCCGGCGCGGTGGACGTGGACCCGGCGGCCGGCGGTGCCCTGCCCGACTACATCGAGCAGCTCGAGCGCGCCGCCATCCAGAAAGCGCTGGAAGACAACCGCTGGAACAAGACCAAGGCGGCCGCGCAGTTGGGGATCACCTTCCGTGCTCTGCGCTACAAGCTCAAGAAGCTGGGGATGGAGTAGGCCGGTCGAGGCCTTACGCCACACCTATATATATGTCTCGATGCAAACGTGCGCGGCATCGCACAGTGACCCGAGTGACGCGAAGCGTCACTTTCTGACGCAAGCAGTCATCTCACCAAGGGAGCGTCAGCGGATTGGCGGAGAGCGACCAGAAACGATCCATCGCTCAATGTGTGACACGAGCCGGGATTGGCGGCACTTCCCTGTACACAACGCAAAAGAATGATGCGATAGTCACGCCCGACTTCGGTGTCAGGGCTTCTTCCCGGGGAAACGTGGGGGAATCGCTGGGGGTATCAGAAGTTGGCACGCATCCTGCTCCACATCACCTGCACGCGTCGTATGTTGTACGCGGCGCCCACGGTCCACGTAGGGACACGGGGCTTGTGTCCCTAACCATCAAGCCAATCCTGAAAGGGGAAATACCATGAAGAAGAACGCCCAGGGCTTCACCCTGATCGAACTGATGATCGTCGTCGCCATCATCGCCATCCTGGCCGCCATCGCGCTGCCGGCGTACCAGAACTACACCCGCAAGTCGGCCAACCGCGCTTGCTTGGCAGAAGCCAAGGCCTACTCGAACACCGTGCTTGCCGACTTGAACGACGGCAAGGTTCCCTCGGCACCCAACTCTGGCGCCAATGCCGCTTGCACCGCACTGACGACCGGCGTTGGCCAGACGCTGTCGGCTCTCGGCACCCTGTCGGGCACCCCGCGCGCTCCGGGTGACGGCGCCATCAGCTGCAACCTGGCGACCGGCGGCAACTGCTCCATCACCGGCGGCACCAACTGAGCCACCGTCCACTTGGTCCTCGATAGTTACTCGACGACTTCGTAACAACGACCGTTGCACTCAAACCCCGGCGCAGGCCGGGGTTTGTTTTTTCCGCCTTGTACAGCAGCGCGTAGCATGGCTGCGCCGTGCCACGTCCTACATGCTCGGCCCCGCATCCGTGACAGTGCGCCTACTTCGTCCTAAATCCGGTTCCGCATGAGCAAAGTTTCCAAGCAGTCCGTCATCCGCACCTACGGCCGTTACGCCCCGATCTACGACGTTCTGTTCGGCGCTATCCAGCGCACGGGATGCCGGAAGATGGCAGATGTCGTCTCCAGCCTGGAGGCCATGCGCGTCTTAGAAGTGGGAGTAGGCACTGGCCTCACCCTGAAGCTCTACCCTGAGGCCACTCACATTACGGGCATCGATCTGTCCGCCGAGATGCTTGAGCACGCGAGGCTGCGCGCCACCTCGCTACCCAAGCATTGCATTACGCTAGAAGTCATGGACGCGGAAAAGATGCAATTCGAAGACAATGCGTTCGATTGCGTCACCGTGCCGTATGTCCTGTCAGTCACTCCAAATCCGGACCAGCTTACAACTGAAATTCGGCGCGTTTGCCGTCCTGGCGGACATATTCTCATCGTCAACCACTTCAGCGGCAGCCGCATCTGGTGGTTAGCGGAACGACTGGTGCGATCTGTTGCCGACCGTATCGGATTCCGCTCCGATTTCGATTACTCGCACCATATCCTGCAGCAGGATTGGACAGTCCTTTCCACACGGCCCGTCAGCCTGTTCGGCCTCTATCGACTCGTGGTGATCCGCAATGACTGAGATGCCGAAGCGTTCGCTCGCTTGGCGATTATTGATTGAAGCATTCGCCTGGCTGGTTCCGGCCAGCACGTTCCTTACAGCCTACACTTGGCATTTTGGCAACAATACGGCAGTCATCGCGCCACACTTATTCATAGTCTCCGCGCTGTGGGCAGGTAGCATCGGGCTGCGGGCGCTCGCAACAGGACTGATCCGCACGCGCCGTTGGACACCATACTTGGCCGTCGCGCTGGCTTTCACGCCTTGGGTGGTATTGATGGCCTGGTATGTGACGGCACTTGTGGGATTGTCGTCGTGGGGAAGAGTTACGACGCTACCAATTTTCAAGACATATGCAGGCCAGTATTCCTTCTTGCTGAACTCTCTGGGACTGCCCGGATGGCTGGCGTGGATGCCCCCGATGCTGCTGATTGCGGCTGTAGCATTGCTCGGCATGTCTCCGCTCATGCGCCCCGACTGGAGTCGCGTGCTGTTCGATGCGACCACACGCGGAAAAGCTATGGCGCTCGCTCTGATGCTCGCTGCGTTCCCCTGGATTCTGTTCAGCATGATTCACCTGACTGAGCCACTGCATCCGGAGGAGCCGATCGCGCTCAGTCTGTATCCGCAACTAGGCGCCATGAAAGAGAGTATTGCTTTCTCGTCGTCACCCGCGGTGAATGCGGCAGAAGCCAATGTATGGCGCACCTATGCTGCGGCGCCGAACAGCAGGCCGCGCAACGTAATCTTGATCGTGGGAGACGCACTGCGCGCTGACCACATGGGCGTATACGGTTATCCTCGCGACACCACGCCCTACCTGTCGTCGCTGGCCGAGAAGGGGACGCTGCAAGCCGTCGCGGGCACGCGCGCCGTCTGCTCCGAATCCATGTGCGGATTTATGGCGATGGCTGCGTCTCGCCCCATCCACACGATGCCTACCAAGCCTTTTACGCTTCACCAAGCATTGCGCAGGAACGGTTACACCGTACGAATGGTGCTGAGCGGCGACCACACCAACTTCTATGGCCTGCGTGATCTCTATGGCGAAGTTGACAGCTACGTGGACGGTAGCGCCCAACCTGTCGGCTGGGGCGGCGACGGAGAATCGCTGGTCCGTTACATCAATGACGACCAATTGGTTCTAGATGAGGTGGGCAAACTGCCCGCCGCTGACACGGCCCATCCTTTGATGCTGCAAATTGTGCTGATGTCCACCCACGGATTGGGACCGCGCCACCCAGAGAACGTCCGTTTCAAGCCCTTCTTCAACTACTACGCTTGGTTCGGAAAGCAGGTACCGAAGTTGGGACCCACTCAACGGCAAGCAATCGTTAACTTCTACGACAATGGCGTCTACCAGTTCGACCATTACGTCAGGCTGCTAATGGAGCAGCTCCGCGCAAAGGGCTACCTCGACAACACGGTCGTAGTAATCACCGGCGATCATGGCGAAATGCTTGGTGAGAGCAATCTCGTTTCGCACGGTTTGGGGGTGCACGAGCCGACTCTACACATACCTCTCCTAATAGCTCGTTTCGGCTACGAGGCGCCCATCCTTCCTCGGCACCTGCTCACCTCGCAGATCGACATCGCGCCGACGATCATGGACGAACTGTCGATCACTGCCCCCTCGACCTGGGAAGGACTGCCGCTGCAGGCTACCCGGGAGACGCGCACTGCTTATTTCCAGCAGGCTGCGGAGGCGGGCATCTACGAGCAAGGTACCGATGGCCGCGTCTATAAGTACTGGCGTGATTTCCGCGCAGATATGGATTTCGTCTTCGACATCGGTCACGATCCGGGTGAAAAGAGGAACATGGCACGTGAGTTCCCTGAAGAGCAGCTGGCCTACTGGCGCGCCAAAGTCGCGCACGGTGGATTGCAGGTGGGGAGAAACGATGCGATCTCAATCGTAGTCCCTCTATTCAAACCAGACTCCACTCCAGCCCAGTCCACCCAAAAGAATTAGGCGTGAAGTGACGATGATCACGTAATCGCGAGGCGTGCGATCTGGATGGCATGTTCCTTGCTTTAGATTTCGCGGGAAATCGACTTGCGGGCTAGGACTATGTCAAGAACGTCACGGGGTTTCACGCTCATCGAGCTTATGATCGTTGTCGCAATCATAGGAATTCTTAGCGCCATCGCATTTCCGGCTTACCAGAATTACAGCATCCGCTCTGCAAATCGCGCGTGCATGATGGAAGCCAAATCTTATGCAAACGTCGCCCTGGCGAATCTTTACCTACAGGAAGCGGTACCTGCCCCTGCAAATAGCGCCTGCGCCGGGACCAGCACACCAGCAACGACCAGCGATACGGTCACTGCTACCGCGAAAGGCTCGGGCGACGCCGCAGTATCCTGTCCGCTAAGCGCTGGTGCCACCTGTACCTATACGTCAGCGTCCGGAAACTGACGCCGTATACTCCCAAGACGATCCCGCATCTCCGGCACCTTTTTCGACCGGAACGAACCGACAGGACTATCGAACCATGAGCGCAGTGCCGACAACAAACCTCGTTGGCATCACCGGCCTGGCCAGGCGCTTGGTGCAGGATGGCGCCCTGGAAGAGTCCATCGCTCGATCCGCGATGACCAATGCCTCCGAGGCAAAGGTGCCTCTACCGCAGTGGATTGCCGAAAAACGGCTCGTCACCGCGCCGCAACTAGCTGCTGCCAATGCCATGGAGTTTGGCGTGCCGCTACTGGACGCACAGGCCTTCGACCCGACGCATGCCGCTCTCAAGCTAGTCAGCGAAGAGCTGATCTTGAAGCACCAAGTGCTTCCTCTTTTCAAACGTGGCGGCAAACTTTTCGTAGGCGTGGCGGATCCAACGCGGAGTCATGGTGCGCTGGACGAGATCAAGTTTCACACCAACCTCATCGTCGAGCCTGTGCTGGTGGATGAAGACCAGCTGCGCCGCACTCTCGATCAATGGCAAAGCTCCGCCAACAGCCTTTCCACCAACTTTGGCGATGACGATGATGGACTGGACAGCCTCGATGTTGATTCGACCGATGAGGATGGCGGCAATGATAGCGCCGTCGACGCTAAGGGCGATGACACGCCAGTGGTGAAGTTCGTCAACAAGGTTTTGGTGGATGCCATCAAGCGCGGCGCGTCGGACATCCACTTCGAACCCTACGAAACCGACTATCGTGTCCGTTTGCGCGTGGACGGCATCCTGAAGCAGGTGGCCAAGGCACCGACAAAATTAAAAGATCGCATTGCAGCGCGCATCAAAGTGATGGCGCAACTTGATATCGCTGAGAAGCGGGTGCCGCAGGACGGTCGCATCAAGCTGAACCTTTCCAAGACTAAACAGATGGACTTCCGCGTCAGCACACTGCCCACCCTATTCGGCGAGAAGGTGGTGCTGCGCATCCTAGACGGCAGCGCCGCCAAACTGGGCATTGACAAGCTCGGTTACGAACCGGACCAACAGAAGCTGTTCGAGGACGCCATTCACAAGCCGTATGGGATGGTCTTGGTGACCGGCCCTACTGGCTCGGGCAAGACCGTGAGCTTGTACACAGCGCTGGGCATTCTCAACGACGAAACGCGCAATATCTCAACTGCGGAAGACCCGGTGGAAATCCGTCTGCCCGGCGTCAATCAGGTGCAGCAGAACAGTCGTCGCGGCATGACCTTCGCCACTGCGCTGCGCAGCTTCCTGCGCCAGGATCCGGACATCATCATGGTCGGCGAAATCCGCGATCTGGAAACGGCGGAAATCGCCATCAAGGCAGCTCAGACCGGTCATATGGTCTTGTCGACCTTGCATACGAACGACGCGCCGCAGACCATCGCTCGCCTGATGAACATGGGAATCGCACCCTACAACATCACCAGCTCCGTGACATTGGTGATCGCCCAGCGGTTGGCCCGGCGACTATGCAGCAAGTGCAAGCGCCCCGTGGACCTACCACCCAATGCGCTGGTCGCGGAGGGCTTCAATGAGGCAGAGGTACAGGCTGGCTTTACCACTTACGAGGCTGTCGGTTGTGACGAGTGCACAAGCGGCTACAAGGGCCGCACGGGTATCTACCAGGTGATGCCGATGAGCGAGGCCATTCAGGAAATTGTATTGGAGGGCGGCAATGCCTTGCAGATCGCCGAGGCGGCCAACAAGGTGGGTATCCGCGACCTACGCCAATCCGCACTATTGAAGGTCCGCAACGGCATCACCAGCCTGGCGGAGATCAATCGCGTCACCAAAGATTGATCGCGATCGCCGCCCGCCACGCTTTGCCCGGCGGGACCAGCAATTCGTCATCATTTAACGGCGTTTCAAGTCGCCATCTCACCGAAACCCGGCCGCCGTCACAGGCGCAGTGCTTCCATTGGCCGTATAACCGGCTACCATGCAGCTCTGACAGTCCGGGTGGGGAAATCCGGACAGGGGACTACCGATGGCCGTGACCCGTTCCGCTGCGAAAACCGCCTCCGCGCCCGTGCGCGAGAACCCCCTGAACCTGTTCGTCTGGGAGGGCACCGACAAGCGCGGCGTCAAGATGAAGGGCGAGCAGCAGTCTAAGAATGCCAACTTCCTGCGGGCCGAGCTGCGCAAGCAGGGCATTACGCCGACAGTCGTCAAGGTCAAGCCGAAGCCGCTGTTCGGCGCGGCAGGAAAGACCGTCTCCGCTAAGGAGATCGCGTTCTTTAGCCGACAGCTAGCTACGATGATGAAGTCGGGCGTACCGATGGTTTCCTCTCTGGAGATCATCGAGGGTGGACAGAAAAATCCGCGGATGAGCAAGATGGTGCAGCAGATCCGCTTCGATATCGAGGGTGGCTCCTCGCTGTATGAGGCTATTAGCAAGCACCCGGTGCAGTTCGATGAGCTATATCGCAACTTGGTGCGCGCTGGCGAGTCTGCAGGCGTGCTTGAGACTGTGCTCGACACCATCGCCAGTTACAAGGAGAACCTGGAAGCCCTGAAGGGCAAGATAAAGAAAGCGCTCTTCTATCCCACAGCGGTTATGGCAGTCGCAATTCTGGTGTGCGCCGTCATTCTTATCTACGTAGTGCCCGTATTTGAAGATACCTTCAAAGGGTTCGGCACCGAGCTCCCTGCATTTACACAGCTCGTAGTGAATATGTCCCGCTTCATGGTCAGCTGGTGGTGGGCATTGTTGATTCTTGTTGTGGGTGCTGGTTTTCTAGGAGTATCTCTTTTCAAGCGCTCGCCAGCGTTCCAGCATGCCGTTGATCGCTTCATTCTCAAAGTGCCCGTGATCGGTCAGATCATGCACAACTCGTCGATAGCGCGCTTCGCGCGCACGACGGCGGTAACGTTCAAAGCTGGCGTGCCATTGGTTGAGGCGTTGGACACGGTAGCAGGCGCAACGGGCAACACTGTCTACGAGAAAGCCGTTCATCGCATGCGCGACGACGTTTCGGTAGGCTATCCGCTGAACATGGCAATGAAGCAGACACAGCAGTTTCCACACATGGTCGTTCAGATGACGGCCATCGGCGAAGAAGCGGGTGCGTTGGATACGATGCTTTTCAAAGTGGCCGATTACTTTGAGCAAGAGGTAAACAATGCGGTTGATGCATTGTCCAGCTTGCTGGAACCATTCATCATGGTCATCATCGGCGTGCTTGTAGGCGGCATGGTAATCGCAATGTATCTGCCCATCTTCAAGATCGCAGCGACAGCCGGCTGATTCGTGGCATTCCTCGATCAGCACCCCGAACTGGGGTTCCCGGTAGTCGCAGGCCTCGGCCTGCTGGTAGGCAGCTTCCTCAACGTGGTCATCCTGCGGCTGCCGCGGCGGCTCGAATGGGAGTGGAAGCGCGACGCGCGCGAGGTGCTGGAGGAGCCGGAGCTCTACGACCCACCGCCCCCGGGCATCGTGGTCGAGCGCTCGCACTGCCCGCATTGCAAGACGGCGCTGTCCTGGTACGAGAACATCCCGCTGTTCAGCTGGCTGGCCCTGCGTGGCAAGTGTCGGCACTGCAAGACACCGATCTCGCCGCAATACCCGCTGGTCGAACTGCTTACCGCCGTGCTGGCCGTGGCATCGGTATGGCGCTTCGGCTTCGGCTGGCAAGGTTTCGGCGCGGCCCTGCTGAGTTGCTATCTGGTGGCGCTGAGCGGGATCGACCTGCGCACGCGGTTGTTGCCGGACCAGCTGACCCTGCCGCTGATGTGGCTGGGGCTGATTGGCAGCCTCGACAATCTCTACATGCCTGCCAAGCCCGCCTTGCTGGGCGCGATCGCGGGCTATGCCTCGCTGTGGCTGGTGTGGTGGATCTTCAAGCAGGTCACCGGCAAGGAAGGCATGGGCCGCGGCGATTTCAAGCTGCTGGCAGCGCTGGGCGCGTGGGTGGGGTTGAGCGGCGTGTTGCCCATCATCCTGTTCTCCTCGCTGGTGGGCGCCGTGGTTGGCTCGGTCTGGCTGGCCATGAAAGGGCGCGACCGCGCCACGCCGATCCCGTTCGGACCCTATCTGGCGATCGCAGGCTGGATCGTCTTCTTCTGGGGCCAGCAGATCGTCGATGCGTACCTGCAGTTCGCGGGCTTGAAGTAACCCGGCCGCGGGCTCAGGCCTGTGCGCGTGGCCGCATACTCTGCCCATGAGCGAGTACTTCATCGGAATGACCGGCGGCATCGCCTCGGGCAAGAGCGCGCTGGAGAAGGCGTTCGCGGCGCACGGCATCGTCGTGGCCGATGCCGACCTGCTGGCCCGCGAGGTGGTGCAACCGGGCACATCTGCACTGGCCGCCGTGGTGGAACGATTCGGACGCGACGTGCTGCTGCCGGATGGCCAGTTGGACCGTACCGCCCTGCGCCAGCGGGTGTTCGGCAACGACGGGGAACGGCGGGCGCTGGAAGCCATCCTGCATCCCGCCATCCGCGCGCGCCTGCTGGAGATCTGCCAGCGTGCTGTCAGCCCGTATGCGATCGCGGTGATCCCGCTGTTGACCGAAGGTGGTGGCCGGAGGACCTATCCCTGGCTGCGCCGCATCCTCGTGGTCGATACGCCAGCCGCGGTGCAGAAGGCGCGGCTGATGCAGCGCGACGGCATCGACGAGGCATTGGCGGAGAAGATGATGGCGGCCCAGGCATCCCGGGCCGACCGGCTGGCGTTGGCCGACGACATTGTGGTGAACGATGGCGGCATCGGCCATTTGCTAGATGCCGCGGATGCGCTGCATGCGCGCTATCTGGCGCTGGCCGCGGCAGCGTCCGCCACCTGATCGAGCGTCAGGCGCCCCACAGGCTGCGGATGGCGGCGATGCCCTGCGCACCGTGTCGACGCGCTTCGCTGATGTCGACCGGCGTCATGCCGCCGATGGCATAGATCGGCAGTGAAACCCCCTCGCGCAGGCTGGCAAAGCCGGTCCATCCCAGCGGCGTGACGCCGGGATGGCTCTGGGTGGGATAGACGCTGCCGACCACGGCGAAGTCGCAGGCCAGCGCTTCGGCGCGCCGCAGATCCTCAGAGGTGTGGCAGGAGGCGCCGACGGGCTGGCCGGGTGGCAGTGGACGCCCCGTCAACTCCGCCAACTGGCCCGACCGCAGGTGTACGCCGACGCCCAATTCGCTGGCCAGCGCTACGTCGCCATTGAGCAGCACCTCGGCGCCCGCCTCACGGCACCGCGCTACACCCTGCCGGGCCAGCGCCCGCCACGCTTCGTCGTCCGATTGGCGCGCACGCAGCTGGATGCGACGAATGCCCTGCGCCAACGCCTGCTCCAGCGCGGACAGCCAGTGCGTGACCTCGCCGGGGTCGGGAGTGACGAGATAGCGGTCCGGCTGCAACAGCGCCGCGACGACCGGGCGGTCGGCAGGCGGCATGTCGTAACGCATCAGTTTGTCGGGGGCGACCCAGGCCAGTGCCTGCCCTTCATGCCCGCGCGGCGTACCGGTCCAGCCCGTCAGGTGCCGCACCTCCAGGCACAGCCGCTTGTCGGGGTACTGCTGCGGGACGCTGATGAGGTGCTCGCCCACCCGCGCCTCTATGCCGAGTTCCTCGCGCAACTCCCGCACCAGCGCGTCTTCGGGCCGCTCCCCGGGTTCCTGTTTGCCGCCGGGAAACTCCCAGCGCCCGGCCAGGTCGCGCCCTTCCGTACGGCGGGCCAGCAGGATGCGGCCGCGCGCGTCGGTGATGACGGCAGCCATGACGTGGATGGAGCGCAGGGGCGTGAGCATGGAAGCAGCTTGCCGGGAACCGGCGGGTAGACGCAAATAGTCACCGACCCGACCCAAAGAAAAAGCCGCGCAGTGCGCGGCCTTTTCCTTCAATCGAAGCGGTGATGCCTCAGGCCAACTGACCGTGGCAGTGCTTGAACTTCTTGCCGCTGCCGCAGGGGCACGGATCGTTGCGGCCCACCTTCGGCGCATCACGGTGCGCCGGCATCGGGCCGGACTGCATGTAGCCGCCTTGCGTCGCGGCGATCTGCCGTGCCTGTTCGGCTTCCTCGTCGGCGCCGTAGCCGCCGGCATCCTGATGCTGGAACTGCATCTGCCGGGCCTGCGCCTCGGCCGCAGCGCGTTCCTGCGCCTCCAGTGCGGCGACTTCCTCTTCGCTGCGGATGCGCACGCGCGACAAGAGCGTGACGACTTCGCTTTTCACCCGCTCCAGCATGCTGGAAAACAGTTCGAAGGCTTCCTTCTTGTACTCCTGCTTCGGCTGCTTCTGCGCGTAGCCACGCAGGTGGATGCCCTGGCGCAGATAGTCCATGCGCGCCAGATGCTCCTTCCAGTTCTTGTCGAGCACGGTAAGCATGATGTGCTTTTCGAGTGCACGCATGGTCTCGCCACCGATCACCGCTTCCTTGTCGGCGAAGTGCTGGTCCATCGCGTCCTGCACGCGCCGTTCGATGGTCTCGGCGTCGAGGTCGTCGGCCTCTTCGCGCCAGCGGGTCACAGGCACTTGCGCGCCCATCTCCTCGCCCAGCTCGCTTTCCAGACCACGCAGGTCCCACTGCTCGTCCACCGAGTTCAGCGGCACGAAGCGGGCCACCGTCTCGGCCACCACGTCGCCGCGGATGCCGTCGATGTTGTCCTTCACCGATTCGGCATCGAGCAGCTCGTCGCGCTGCGCGTAGATGACCTTGCGCTGGTCGTTGTTGACGTCGTCGAAGTCCAGCAGGTTCTTGCGGATGTCGAAGTTGTGCGCTTCCACCTTGCGCTGCGCCTTCTCGATCTGCCGGCTGACCAGCTTGTCCTCGATGACGTCGTCTTCCTTCATGCCGATCAGCTTCATCGCCTTCTGGACCCAGTCCGAGGCGAAGATGCGCATCAGGTTGTCTTCCAGCGACAGGTAGAAACGCGACGAGCCCGGGTCGCCCTGGCGACCGGAACGGCCGCGCAGCTGGTTGTCGATGCGGCGCGATTCGTGGCGTTCGGTGCCGACGATGTGCAGGCCGCCCGAGGCCTTCACTTCGTCGTGGCGCTTCTGCCACTCGGCCTTCACCGCCGCGCGGTCGGCGTCGCTGGCGTCCTCCGGCAGTGTTTCGTATTCGGCTTCCAGCGAACCGCCCAGCACGATGTCGGTACCGCGACCGGCCATGTTGGTGGCGATGGTGATCGCGCCCGGACGACCGGCCTGCGCAACGATGTGCGCTTCGCGCTCATGCTGCTTGGCGTTGAGCACTTCGTGCGGCACGCCGGCCTTGTTGAGGAAGTCGGACAGCATTTCCGACGTCTCGATCGAAGTGGTACCCACCAGCACCGGCTGGCCGCGCTGGTAGCACTCCTGGATGTCGGCCAGCACCGCCTTGAACTTGCCCTGGCGGTTGAGGAACACCTGGTCGGGCGAATCCTTGCGCACGGTCGGGCGGTTGGTCGGGATGACGATGACTTCCAGGCCGTAGATGCTCTGGAACTCGAAGGCTTCGGTATCGGCCGTACCGGTCATGCCGGACAGCTTGTTGTACATGCGGAACAGGTTCTGGAACGTCACGCTGGCCAGCGTCTGGTTCTCGCGCTGGACCGGCACGCCTTCCTTCGCCTCGACCGCCTGGTGCAGGCCGTCGGACCAGCGGCGGCCCGTCAGCGTGCGGCCGGTGAACTCGTCGACGATGACCACTTCGCCGTCGCGCACGATGTAATCGACGTCCCGCTGGTAGATGGCATGCGCGCGCAGCGCGGCATTGAGGTGGTGCACGACCGACAGGTTGTTGGCGCCGTACAGCGGTTCTTCCTCGCTGATGATGCCGGCCTGCAACAGCAGTTCCTCGGCGTGCTCCATGCCCGCCTCCGACAGGTGCACCTGCTTGCCCTTCTCGTCGACCCAGTAGTCGCCCTCGCCTTCCTCGTCCGCCTGCTTGATCAGCTGGGGCACGATGCGGTTGACACGGATGTACAGCTCGGGCGACTCGTCGGCCGGGCCGGAGATGATCAACGGCGTGCGCGCTTCGTCGATCAGGATGGAGTCGACTTCGTCGACGATGGCGTAGTGCAGGCCACGCTGGAAGCGGTCGGCGCGCGACATCGCCATGTTGTCGCGCAGGTAGTCGAAGCCGAATTCGTTGTTGGTGCCGTAGGTGATGTCGGCCGCGTAGGCAGCGCTCTTGTCGCCATGCGGCATGCCCGGGTACACCACGCCGACCGTCAGGCCCAGCCAGTTGTACAGGCGGCCCATCCAGGCCGAGTCGCGGCGGGCCAGGTAGTCGTTCACGGTGACGACGTGCACGCCCTTGCCTTCCAGCGCATTGAGGTAGGTCGGCAGGGTGGCGACCAGCGTCTTGCCTTCGCCGGTGCGCATTTCGGCGATCTTGCCCAGGTGCAGCACCATGCCGCCGATCAGCTGCACGTCGTAGTGGCGCATGCCCAGCACGCGACGGCTGGCCTCGCGGCAGACGGCGAACGCTTCTGGCAGGACCTTGTCGAGCGCTTCCCCGCCGGCGATGCGCTGCTGGAACTCCGGCGTTTTGGCCTTCAGCTGCTCATCGGTGAGCTTCTGCAGCTCCGCTTCCAGCGCATTGATCTTGTCGACGGAGCGGTGAAGCTGCTTGAGCAGGCGCTCGTTGCGGCTGCCGAAGACACGGGTAAGCAGGTTGTTGATCATGTAGGGAACCGGAAAGGAAAAGGACGCCGGGGCGGCGCAGCGTGTGCGGGCCCAAAACGAAACAGGGCGCAAGGCGCCCTGTCTGGCAACACCGTATTGTAGCTTGGGGCGCCGCCCGGGGAATCAAGGCGGGCCGTCAGACCACCCTGCCTCCGATTGGTTCCGCACGGCTCAGCCGCGGGTGACCTGCCCCACCGGCGTCGGGCCTTCGCCCAGGAACTTGCGCGGATTGACCACGCGCCCGTCTTCCCACACTTCGAAGTGCACATGCGCACCGGTCGAGCGTCCGGTCGAACCGGCCTTGGCCACTTCCTGGCCCACGCGGACCAGATCGCCGGCCCGCACGCTGAGGCGCGAGTTGTGCGCGTAGCGGGTGACGTAGCCGTTGCCGTGGTCGATGTCGATGACATTGCCGTAGCCACCCTTCACACCGGCGAAGCTGACCACGCCGTCGGCCACCGACAGCACGGGATCGCCCACACGGGCCTTGAAATCGATGCCCTTGTGGTTCTGCCCGCCGCCGCCGAACGGATCGGCGCGACCGCCGAAGCCGGAGGTGATGTAGCTGTTGGCGATCGGCAAGCGGCCGGGCGTCGCGTTCTTGTCCAGTTCGCGGTTGAACAGCAGCGCTTCCAGCACGGACAGCTGGCGGCCGGACGCGGCGAACTGCTGCTCCAGCTTGTCCACGCCATCCTTCAGGTCGGCGGGCTTCATGTCGAAAGATACGTCGTTACCGCCGACGCCTACCGGCTCGTTGAAGTCGAATTCGCCGTCCTGCAACTGACCCACGCGGGTCAGGCGCTCACCCAGCGCGTTCAGGCGATTGGCCTGCGCCTGCAGTTCGCCCAGGCGCGCGGCCATGGCGTTGATTTCCTGCTGGGCACCGCGACGGACCTGGTCCAGTTCGCCATCACGCTGCTCGGCCTTGGCCTGCAGCAACGACACCTGCGCCATGCCAGCAGCACTGCGGCCACCCACGCCAACCAGCAGACCGGCAGCGACCAGCACCGCGGCGCTGGCCAGCGGACGTGCATGGAACGCGAGGCGGATGCGATAGGCACCATGGGCGGACGCGTGGGCCCACCAGGTGCGCGAATTGTTTACGATGGTCTTAAAGCTCATAAATTCCGATGTCTGATTCGAAGCCCAAGCCGCGCCGTACCGGCACCGCGCAACCCGCACTCCAGGCTGCCATGACGGATGCCGCTACCGACCCGGTGCGTCGTGCCCTATGGCTCGACGCCTTGGAACAGCAGCTTCGCCCCTGCCTTCCGCCTGCCCTCGCGCCGCATTGCCGATTGGCGAACGTGGCTGGCAAGCGGCTCGTTTTTATCGTCGATTCCCCGGTGTGGAACGCCCGGCTTCGCCTGGCGGCACCCGAATTGATCAACGTGGCCCAATCCATCGGACTGGCGGTCACCGAAGTCACCACCAAGACAAGCCTCGCGCCGCCCCTAAAGCCTGCGCAGAACCCGGTCTTACCCGTATCGGAGGCATCCCGCAAAGGGCTGCAAGCGGCCCTCGACCTCCTGTCGGTCCCGGACTCCGCCGGCACCACTACCCCGAAGGGCGGTCATCGGAAACGGCGCTGAATTTGACTCGGCCATCACGAAGGACGGGGCATGGTACCGGCCGCCACCGGTCGGGACGTTAGTCAAAAGTTAATAATTCGTTATGATTCAGGCCTAAATCCGACTCGCGTCACACTTTCGCACAAGCGTAACCATTTGCGCGCCACCGCGTGATGCCGGTAGGAAACCGGTCGACAGCGTGATCACCGTCCTGTCCGGACGGGCGTCTCAGACCGCCAGTGCAGGCGTCGCGTAGGTGACCGGGGACGGCATGGCGCGGTCCTCGAAGGTCACTTCTTCCCAGGCCGAGGTCTCGGCCAACAGGGCGCGGACCAGCTTGTTGTTCAGTGCATGGCCCGACTTGAAGCCCTCATAGGCGCCCAGAATGGGCTTGCCGGCGAGGTAGAGGTCGCCGATGGCGTCGAGGATCTTGTGGCGGACGAATTCGTCCGCGTAGCGCAGGCCGTCTTCGTTCAGCACGCGGAACTCGTCCAGCACGATCGCGTTGTCCATGGAGCCGCCCAAGCCCAGGTTGCGCTCGCGCATGTATTCGAGGTCGCGCATGAAGCCGAACGTACGTGCGCGCGCGACTTCCTTGATGTAGGCGCCGGTGGAGAAATCCACTTCCGCGCGCGATTGCGAGGCCGGGATCATCGGATGGTCGAACTTGACGGTAAAGCCCAGTTTGAAGCCGTCGTAGGGCTCGAAGCGCGCCACCTTGTCGCCGTCGGTGACTTCCACCGGACGGAGGATGCGGATGAAGCGCTTCGGTGCGTCCTGCTCGGCGATGCCGGCGGACTGGATCAGGAACACGAACGGACCCGCGGAGCCGTCCATGATCGGCAGCTCGGCCGAGGACAGTTCCACATAGGCGTTGTCGACGCCGAGGCCGGCCATCGCCGACATCAGGTGCT
The DNA here is from genome assembly GCF_001556105.1 of Pseudoxanthomonas mexicana. GTDB lineage: Bacteria > Pseudomonadota > Gammaproteobacteria > Xanthomonadales > Xanthomonadaceae > Pseudoxanthomonas_A > Pseudoxanthomonas_A mexicana_A. The sequence continues at coordinate 131,096 of NZ_LSIF01000083.1, forward strand.
CGACGGTCTGCACCTTGGCGCCTTCGCAGGTCAGGCCGGTGCACAGGGTGGTCTCGGTGACCAGCTCCGCACTCGCGGGAATCTCCACCACCGGCGCCAGATCGATGCGCCGGAACACGATGCCGGTATCCACGGGCGCCGGGCGCAGGGTCATGTAGACCTTTTCACCACTGTGCAGCCCCACGCCCGTCGCGCGGATCACGTTCTTGAGGGTGCGTTGCTGGGCCATGGGAGGAATCGCAGGTGGGGGGAACCTGAGCGGGCAGCGAGAATATCACGCAGACCACTGAATCTTAACGGAAGAACCGGTCTGTCCCACCCCTGCAACAACGGTCTGCTAAGGCCGTCGGGAAAGGACTGCCGGGCCGGCGAAGGCCCGGCAGCGAAGGGACATGGCGATGGAACGGCACATCGTTTACCCCCTCCCCTGTTTACGGGGGAGGGTTGGGGTGGGGGCAGGCCGAAGACCCGATTTCCGGTCCTTCGATGCGTTGCCAAAGATGTCGGCTCCGCTCGCCCCCATCCCAGCCTTCCCCCGCAAGCGGGGGAAGGAACACATCACATCAGTCCGCCTGGCGGCGCAGGAACGCCGGGATGTCCAGGTAGTCCGACGGCAGCTCGGCCGACACCGGCGCGGACGCCGGGGCCGACGGCGCGGGCGAGGCCGAACCGCGGCGCAGGCCCAGGCCGCTGGTGGCGGCGCTGATCGGATCCATCGAGAAACCGTCGTCGATCGGCATGCCGGTGGTGGCGTCGCGGACCAGCTTGATCGGCGCACGCATGGGCTCGCGCAGGTCGCCGCCACGGCCGACCGGCTGGCGGGCGGCGTTGCGGTTCAGGCCGGTGGCCACCACGGTCACGCGCACTTCGTCCTGCATGTCCGGATCCAGCACGGTGCCGACGACCACGGTCGCGTCTTCGGAGGCGAAGCCCTCGATGGTGCGGCCCACTTCGTCGAACTCGGCCATGGTGAAGTCCGGGCCGGCGGTGATGTTGACCAGGATGCCGTTGGCACCGTTGAGGTTGACGTCGTCCAGCAGCGGGTTCTGGATGGCGGCCTCGGCAGCGGCCTGCGCGCGGTCGTCGCCGCGGGCGGAGCCGGTGCCCATCATGGCCAGGCCCATTTCGCTCATCACGGTGCGCACGTCGGCGAAGTCGACGTTGATCAGGCCCGGACGCACGATCAGGTCGGCGATTCCCTGCACCGCGCCGAGCAGCACGTCGTTGGCGGCGCGGAACGCCTGGATCATGGTGGCGTTACGGCCCAGCACGGTGATCAGCTTTTCATTCGGAATGGTGATCAGCGAGTCGCAGTGGTGGCTCAGTTCTTCGATGCCCTTCAGCGCGACCTGCATGCGGCGACGGCCTTCGAACGGGAACGGCTTGGTGACCACGGCGACGGTCAGGATGCCCATCTCCTTGGCGAGCTGCGCCACGACCGGCGCGGCGCCGGTACCGGTGCCGCCGCCCATGCCGGCGGTGATGAACACCATGTCGGCGCCGTCGAGGGCGTCGATGATGCGCTCGCGGTCCTCCAGAGCTGCTTGACGACCAACCTCCGGATTCGCGCCTGCGCCCAAGCCCTTGGTGACGTTGCTGCCCAGCTGCAGCTGCAGCTTGGCGCCGCAGTTCTTGATCGCCTGCGAATCGGTGTTGGCGGTGATGAACTCCACGCCGTCCACGCTGCCGTTGACCATGTGCGCCACGGCGTTGCCGCCGCCGCCGCCCACGCCCACGACCTTGATCACCGCATTCGGGGCCATCTTTTCAACCAGTTCGAAATGTGCCATGTCCTTGTCCTCGTTTATTTAGTTATGTGGTGCTTGTTGGAACGAACGTCGTGACGCCTTCAACTTCGCGGTAGGTGTCGCCTCACTCAGAACTCGCCGCGATACCAGTTCTGCAGTTTCTTGAACCAGCTGCCCGCCTTGCCCGTGGGCAGCGAGGGACGCCGGGGATGTTCGATCTGGCTGCCCATCAGCAGCAGGCCGACGCCGGTGGCATGCACCGGGTTGCCGACCACTTCGCCCAAGCCGGTGACGTGCTGCGGAATGCCGACGCGCACGGGCATCTGCAGCATCTCTTCGGCCAGCTCGACCACGCCTTCCATCTTCGCGGCGCCGCCGGTGAGCACCATGCCGGCGCGCACGCGCTCCTCGAAGCCGGAGCGGCGCAGTTCCGCCTGCACCATCTCGAAGATTTCCTCGTAGCGCTGCTGCACGGCCTGCGCCAGCGCATGGCGCGGCAGGCGGCGCGGCGGACGGTCGCCGACGCTCGGCACCTGGATGCTTTCTTCCGCCGTGGCCAGCTGCGCGAGTGCGCAGGCGTAGCGCACCTTGATCTGCTCGGCTTCCGGCGTCGGCGTGCGCAGCATGTGCGCGATGTCGTTGGTCACCTGGTCGCCGGCGATCGGCAGCGAGGCCGTATGGCAGATCGCGCCCTGCACGAACACCGCCAGGTCGGTGGTACCGGCGCCCATGTCGACCAGCACCACGCCGAGCTCGCGCTCGTCGCTGGTGAGCACGGCGACGCTGGAGGCCAGCGACGAGAAGATCAGGTCGTCGATCTGCAGGCCGCAGCGCTGCACGCACTTGCTGATGTTGGCGGCGGCGGACTGCGCACAGAACACCAGGTGCGCATCGACTTCCAGGCGCACGCCGGTCATGCCGACCGGATTGCGGATGCCTTCCTGCGAATTGTCCAGCTTGTACTCGCGCGGAATGGCGTGGAGGATCTTCTGGTCGGCCGGGATCGCGACCGCCTTCGCCGCTTCCAGCACGCGGTCCAGGTCGCCCCAGGTCACCTCGCCGTCGCGGATCGGCACGATGCCGGGCGAGTTGCGGCATTGCACGTGGTTGCCGGAGATCGAGGCGTACACCGATCGGATCTCGCAGCCGGCCATCAGCTCGGCTTCCTCGATCGCGCGCTGGATCGACTGCACGGTGGACTCGATATCGACCACGACGCCGCGCTTGAGGCCACGCGACTCGTGCGAGCCGATGCCGATCACTTCGATCGGATTGCCCGGTGCGTACTCGCCGACCAGCGCCGTCACCTTGGAGGTGCCGATGTCCAGCCCCACGATCAGCGATTTGTCACCCTTGCGATTCATGTAATGCCCTGCAGAAGACGACCTGCGACCGCGATCGGCGCAGGCAATGGAGTCGGTGTGGCGGCCGGCGGCGGCGCTTTCGGTGCCTCGCCCCAGCTGAGGGCGAAGCCGTTGGTGTAACGCAGGTCCGCGCGCACCAGCGGCTGCGGCTGCGCGGCGAGCAGCTGCGGCAGCATCCGTGCGAAGCGGCCCAGGCGCGGACGCGCATCGGTACGCCCGACCACGACCTGCGTGCCATTGCCCAGCAGCAGCGACCAGCTGCCGCGGGCGTCCATCACCAGCGTGGTGACGTCCAGGCCCATCGGGGCGAACAACTGGCGCGATTCGTTGTAGAGCGCGGTCACTTCCTGCACCTGCGACTCCGGGCCGCCCAGCTGCGGCAGGTCCAGGCCGACGAGCTCCTTCGGCATCGGGAACAGGCGGCCGTGCTCGGACAGCAGCTTGTCGTTGCCCCAGCGCGCAAACGGCTTGTGTTCGGTGATGCGGACTTCCAGCACGTCCGGCCAGCGCTTGCGCACGTCGGCACGCTCCACCCACGCCAGCTGCTCGACCGCATGCTTGGCGTCATCCAGCTGCACGGCGAAGAAGCCGCGGCGTGCGTACGGCAGCACCGTCGCCTGCAACTGCGCGGGATCCACGCGCGCCAGTTCGCCCTGCACGCGCAGGCGCGACAGCGGCCAGCGATCCGCGCCGATCCAGCCGTTGACCACGGCCACGACCGGCAGCGCCACCAGCGCCAGCGCGATCAGCCAGGTCAGGATGCGCAGGGCGGCGTTCATCAGCCCGCCACCTCCGGCACCGTCTGTTCGAGGATGCGCCAGCACAGTTCTTCGAAACCGATGCCGACCTGCGCCGCTTCCTTCGGCACCAGGGAATGGCTGGTCATGCCCGGCGCGGTGTTGACTTCCATCAGCAGGAAGCGGCCGTCGGCATGTCGCATCACATCGACGCGACCCCAGCCGCTGCAACCCGCGGCGCGGAAGCCATCCAGCGCCAGCGCACGGATCCGCGCTTCGTCGCCGGCATCGTCCAGGCCCGGGCACAGGTACTGCGTGTCCTCGGCGATGTACTTGGCGTGGTAGTCGTACCAGCCCGTCGCCGGCACGATGCGCACCGACGGCAGCGCCAGGTCGCCGAGGATCGCGACGGTGAACTCGCCACCGGTCAGCATCTGCTCGGCCAGCAGCTCGCCGGGATACGACGAGGCGAACGCGACGGCCGGTGCCAGGTCGTCTTCGCCCTGGATCTGGAATACGCCGACGCTGGAGCCTTCCGCCGACGGCTTCACGAACACCGGAAAGCCCAGCGTGCGCACCGCCGCGACCAGGTCGCCACCGGCAGGAATGCGCACGAAGCTCGCGGTGGGAAGACCCGCGGCCTGCCACACCTGCTTGGTGCGGATCTTGTCCATCGTCAGTGCGGAGCCCAGCACGCCGGGGCCGGTATACGGCACGCCGAGCGACTGCAGCAGGCCCTGCAGCACGCCGTTCTCGCCATCGCCGCCATGCATGATGTTGAACACGCGGTCGACCTTGCCTGCGCGGATCGCCTCGACCAGCGCCGGCACGCCGTCCACGGCGAAGGCCTGCACGCCACGCGCACGCAACGCATCGAGCACGTTCTGCCCGGAGTTCAGCGATACCTCGCGCTCGCTGGACACGCCACCCAGCAACACGGCGACGCGGCCGAATCGCGAGGCGTCGGTAACGCGCAGCGGCGGCACGGTCACGGCACTCATGCCGGATCCTTCGCGGAGAAGCCGTGCGACGCCAGGTGCTGCGACATATGGCCGATGTCGCCGGCGCCCATCAGCAGCAGCAGGTCGCCGTCCTGCAGGACATCCGGCAGCACGTCGACCAGGTCGCTGACCTGGCTGACCACGACGGGTTCGTTGCGGCCACGCGCACGGATCGCGCGCGCCAGCGACTTGGAATCCGCACCGGCGATCGGCTGTTCGCCGGCCGGATACACCTCGCTCAGCACCAGCGCATCGGCCTCGGACAGCACGGCGGCGAAGGCATCGAACTGGTCGCGCGTACGGCTGTAGCGGTGCGGCTGGAAGGCGACCACGAGACGCTTGTGCGGCCAGCCGCCGCGCGCCGCCGCGAACACCGCGGCCAGCTCTTTCGGATGGTGACCGTAGTCGTCGACCAGTTGCACGCGCGCGCCCTGCGGGGTGGCGATCTCGCCGAGGTCGTTGAAGCGGCGGCCAATGCCGGCGAACTTCTCCAGCGCGGCGCCGATGTTCTCCGGCGACACACCGAGCTGCCAACCGATCGCGGCGGCGGCCAGCGCGTTCTGCACGTTGTGGCGACCCGGCAGCGCGAGCGTGACGCGGATGCTGGCGTCTTCCGGCAGGCGCAGCGTGAAGTGCATGCGGCCGCCTTCCTGCTCGACATCCTCGGCGCGCACGTCGGCGTTCTCGGCGAAGCCGTAGCTCATCACGTGGCGCGGCGTGTCCGCAGCGATCGCGGCGACTTCCGGATCATCGATGCACAGCACGGCCAGGCCGTAGAACGGCAGGCGCTGCAGGAATTCGGCGAACGCGGCTTTCACGCGTTCGAAATCGTTGCCGTAGTTCTCCAGGTGATCGGCATCGATGTTGGTGACGATGGAGATCAGCGGATTCAGGCGCAGGAAGCTGCCGTCGCTTTCGTCGGCCTCGGCCACCAGCCACTGGCCATCGCCGAGTTTGGCGTTGGCGCCGGCGGCGAGCAGCTGCCCACCGATGACGAAGGTCGGGTCCAGTCCGCCTTCGCTCAGCACGGCGGCGACGAGGCTGGTGGTGGTGGTCTTGCCATGCGTACCGGCCACGGCGATGCCGCGACGGAAGCGCATCAGTTCGGCCAGCATCGCGGCGCGCGGCACGATCGGGATGCGCTGGCTGCGCGCTTCCATCAGCTCGGGGTTGTCGTGCTTGATCGCGCTGGACACCACCACGCAGTCGGTGCCCAACACATTCGAGGCATTGTGGCCACGCATCACGCGCGCGCCGAGCGATGTCAATCGACGGGTGGCCGCGTTGTCGGCATTGTCCGAACCCGACACTTCGTAGCCGAGCGTGCACAGCACTTCGGCGATGCCGCTCATGCCGGAGCCGCCGATGCCGACGAAGTGCACCCGGCGGAATGCCTGGGCCAGGTTGCCGGTGTGCTGCAGGCGGCGCTCGCGTGCGGCGGCCATCATCATGCCTGCGTCCTCATTGTTACTGCTTCCTCAAGAATGATGTCGGCGATGCGGTCGGCCGCATCGGTCTTCGCCAGCGCGCGCGCGGCCTGCGCCATCGCGAGGCGCTTCCCGCTGTCTGCGTCGAGCTGGCGCAGCGTGGTCGCGAGCGTGTCGGCGAGCATGCCGTCCTGCTTCAACAGCACGGCGGCGCCACGCTCGACCAGGTATTCGGCATTGCGGGTCTGGTGGTCGTCGACCGCTTGCGCGAACGGCACCAGCACGCTGCCCACGCCGACCGCACACAGTTCGGCCAGCGTCGACGCGCCGGAGCGACAGACCACGAGGTCGGCCCACGCATAGGCGGCGGCCATGTCGGTGATGAAGGCTTCGACGCTGGCGCTCACGCCCGCGTCGGCGTAGGCCTTGGCCGCTTCGTCGCGCAGCTTCTCGCCGCACTGGTGGCGCAGTTCGACGCTGCCGGCGGGCAGCATCGCGGCCGCCTTGGGAACGGCCAGGTTCAATGCGCGCGCGCCCTGGCTGCCGCCCAGCACCAGCACGCGCAGCGGGCCGCTGCGGTCCTGCAGTCGTGCGTCGGGCGACGGCAGTGCGGCGATCTCGTCGCGCACCGGGTTGCCGACCACCACTTCGCGAGCCGGGAAGGCGCCGGGGAAGCCCGACATGATCTTTCGCGCCACCTTGGCCAGCACGCGGTTGGTGAAGCCGGCCGCGCGGTTCTGTTCGTGCACCAGCAGTGGCAGACCCAGCAGCTTCGCCGCGACACCGCCCGGGCCCGACGCGAAACCGCCGAAGCTGACCACCGCGCGCGGCGCGCGGCGGCGAAGGACGAAGCCCGCGGAACGGATCGCGCGCAGCACGCGGACGGGGGCACCCAGCAATGCCAGCGTGCCCTTGCCACGCAGCCCGGTGATGGCCAGCGTGTCCAGCGGGATATCGTGCTGCGGCACCAGGCGTGTTTCCATCGCGCCGTCCGCGCCCAGCCAGACGACCGGGACGCCGCGCGCACGCAGTACCTTCGCCACCGCCAGCGCGGGGAAGATGTGGCCGCCGGTCCCCCCGGCCATGATCATCACGGGCGCCGCCATCGTCGCGCTCATGCCAGCCTCTCGAAGGTCGGCTCGACACGCGGCTGCAGGCGGCTGGTACCGCGCAACGTCTGCGAGAGCGACATCGCGGGCGCCGCAGGCGCAGGTGCGGGTGACGTCGGACGCGCATCTGTCGATGCACGCGGCGGCTCGTTGTTGCCCTGGATGGCCTCGCCACGCAGCGCGACCTGGCGCTGCGTGCGCTCCAGTTCGTACGACACGCGCAGCAGCAGGCCCATCGCCACGCAGGTCATCAGGATGCTGGAACCGCCCGAGGAGATCAGCGGCAACGTCAGACCCTTGGTTGGCAACAGGCCCAGGTTGACGCCCATCGACACGAAGCTCTGCATGCCGATCCACAGCGCCACGCCGAACGCGACGTAACCGGCGAAGTGGCGGCGCATCTCGACGCAGCGCAGGCCGATGACGAACGCGCGGCCGACCAGCAGCGCGTACAGCGCCACCACCAGGCAGACGCCGGCGAAGCCGAGTTCCTCGCCGATCACCGAAAAGATGAAGTCGGTATGCACTTCCGGCAAGTAGTTGAGCTTCAGCACCGAACCGCCCAGGCCGATGCCGCCCCACTCGCCGCGGCCGATCGCCATCAGCGCGTTGGTCAACTGGTAGCCGCTGCCGAACGGATCGGCCCACGGATCCGAGAACGACGTCAGGCGACGCATGCGGTAAGGCTCCGCGATCGCGACGATGGCGAGGATCGGCAGTCCGACCAGCACCGGGCCGAACATGCGCGGCATGTTCACGCCACCCAGCACCAGCATGCCGGCGGTGATCGCCAGCAGCAGCGAAGACGAACCGAAGTCGGGCTGCAGCAACAGCAGCACGACCAGCACCACCACCACGCCCAATGGCTTCAGCATCGCCGCCCAGGTGGCGTTGACCTCGTCGCGGAAGCGCACCAGGTAGCTGGCCAGCCAGACGATGAAGAACACCTTCACCACCTCGACCACCTGGAAGTTCGACACACCCAGGTTGATCCAGCGGTGCGCGCCCTTGACGCTCACGCCCAGGCCCGGCACGAACACCATCAACAGCAGCACCACGCAGCCGAGCAGCAGCAGGTGGTTGCGCGCCTCGATGCTCTTCAGCTCGGTGCGCGTCACCCACCACGCCAAGCCGGCGCCGGCCACCAGGAACATGCCATGGCGGATCAGGTAGTAGAACGGGTTGCCGTGCTGGTAGATCGACGCCGACGCCACCATCACCACGCCGAGCGAGGCCAGCGCCAGCATGGCGCCGAGCAACCAGGGGTCGAAGCGGCCCCCGATGGCTTCCAGTCGCGTGGCCTGGCGCGGCGTGTCGTTCATCAGCGCACCTTCAACGTGGCCAGACCGACCAGGACCAGCACGACGGAGATGATCCAGAAGCGCACGATCACGCGCGGCTCCGGCCAACCCTTCAGTTCGAAGTGGTGGTGGATCGGCGCCATGCGGAACACGCGCTTGCCGGTCAGCTTGAACGACGCCACCTGGATCATCACCGACAGCGTCTCGATGACGAAGATGCCGCCCATGATCACCAGCACCAGTTCCTGGCGCACGATCACCGCGATGGTGCCCAGCACAGCGCCCAGCGCCAGCGCGCCGATGTCGCCCATGAACACCATCGCCGGATACGTGTTGAACCACAGGAACCCGAGGCCCGCGCCGGCGATGGCCGCGCAGATGATGGTCAGTTCACCCGCACCCGGCACCGGCGGGATCTGCAGGTAGTTGGAGAACACCGCATTGCCCGAGGCGTAGGCGAACACGCCCAGCGCGCACGCGACGAGCACGGTCGGCATGATCGCCAGGCCATCCAGGCCGTCGGTCAGGTTGACCGCGTTGGAGAAGCCGACGATCCAGAAGTAGGCAATGGCGACGAAGCCGAAGCCCGCGAGCGGCAGCGCGATCGACTTGAAGAACGGCACGTAGAAGGTCGTCGCCGCCGGCACGTCGGCGTACAGGTACAGGTACAGGCCGGCGGCCAGGCCGAAGATCGACTGCAGCAGGTACTTCCAGCGCGACTTCAGGCCATTCGGATCGCGCTTGACGATCTTGATCCAGTCGTCGTACCAGCCGATGGCGCCGAACGTCAGCATCACCAGCAGCACTACCCACACGTACTTGTTGCGCAGGTCGCCCCACAGCAGCACCGACAGCAGCACCGTCATCAGGATCAGCGCGCCACCCATCGTCGGCGTGCCAGCCTTGGAGAAGTGCGACTGTGGGCCGTCCTTGCGGATCGGCTGGCCGCCCTTCAGCTGGCCGAGCTTGCGGATCACCGCCGGGCCCAGCCACAACGACAACGCCAGCGACGTCAGCGCGGCCAGGATGCCGCGGAACGTCAGGTAGCCGAACAGGCCGAAGAAGTTTTCCAGGCTCTGCAGCCAGCGAGCCAGTTCAAGCAACATGCGAGGTGTCCTCCCCGGTGGACAGCAGAGCGGCGACGATCCGGTCCATCGCGCTGCCGCGCGACCCCTTGACCAGACAGCGCACGCCGGCCCGCAGGTCGGCGCGCAACGCGGCCGCCAGCGAGGCGTGGTCTTGGAATGGATGCGCGCCTTCGCCGAAGGCGGCGGCGGCGGCGGCGCTGAGCGGGCCCAGCGTGTAGAGGCGACGCAGGCCGGCCGTTTTCGCGCGCATGCCCATGTCGGCATGCAGCGCCTGTTCGTCCGCGCCCAGCTCGCGCATGTCGCCGAGCACCAGCCAGCCCTCGCCGCCCGCCTGCCTGCTGGCGGCCGCGAGCGTGTCGATGGCCGCGACCAGCGAACCGGGGTTGGCGTTGTAGCTGTCGTCGATCACCACCGCGCCGTTCGGCAGCGCGTGCGCGACCTGGCGGCCGGCGACGGGCTGCGCGGCCGACAGGCCGTCGGCGATGATCGCCAGCGACACGCCGCAGGCCATCGCGATGCCGGCCGCGGCCAATGCATTGAGTACGTTGTGGCGGCCCGGCAGGTGCAGTTCGACCGCGACTTCGCCATGTGGTGCCACCAGCACGAAGTCCGAACCGTCCGCGGTCGCGCGGATGTCGCGCGCGGTCAGGTCGGCGGTCGCCTCCAGGCCGAAGCGCAGGATGCGGCGGTCGGGCACGCGGCCGGCGAAGTATTCGGCGAAGGCGTCGTCGGCGTTGATCACCGCGGTGCCATCGGCCGGCAATGCGTCGTAGATCGCGCCCTTGGTCTCGGCCACGCCCATCAGCGAGCCCATGCGCTCCAGGTGCGCGGCGGCGATGTTGTTCACCAGCGCGACTTCCGGGGTGACGATGTCGGTCAGGTAGGCGATGTCGCCCGGCTTGCCCGCGCCCATCTCGTACACCGAGAAGTCGGCATCGTCCGGCCCGTCGATGACGGCCATCGGCAGGCCGATCTCGTTGTTGCGGTTGCCGGGATTGAAGTAGGTGACGCCGGCGCGCTGCAGGATGGACACCACCAGCGTCTTCACCGACGTCTTGCCGTTGCTGCCGGTGATAGCGACCGCCTTCTCCACGCGGTCGCGCTGCAGGCCGGCGGCGATGCGCGCCAGTGCCAGCAGCGTGTCGGGTACCACGACCTGCGGCACGTCGACCTTCACTTCGTGGTCGACCAGCACCGCGGCGGCACCGCGCATGGAGGCGTCGTAGGCGAAATCGTGGCCGTCGAAGCGCTCGCCGCGCAGCGCCACATACAGGCTGCCGGGCACCAGCGTGCGGGTGTCGTGCGTCAACGAGCCGATCACCAGATCGTCGCCGATCAGCTCGCCGCCCGCCCAGTGCGCCAGCAGGGAAAGGGGAAGCCGCTTCATCGACGGTCCTCCAGTGCCTGCCGGGCGACGGCGGTGTCGTCGAACGGGTGCTTCACGCCGTGGATTTCCTGGTACGGCTCGTGACCCTTGCCGGCCACCAGCACGATGTCATCGGGTCCAGCCTGCGCCACTGCCAGCGCGATCGCCTGCGCGCGGTCGCGCTGCACGATCACCGCATCCGGCTTCGCGAAGCCGGCCATGATGTCGGCCACGATGCGGTCGCCATCCTCGGTACGCGGATTGTCGTCGGTGACCAGCACGACGTCCGCCAGGCGCTCGGCGATGGCGGCCATCTGCGGCCGCTTGCCGGTATCGCGGTCGCCACCGCAGCCGAACACGCAGACCAGCCGTCCCTGCACGTGGTCACGCAGGCTCGCAAGCGCCTGTTCCAGCGCGTCCGGCGTATGTGCGTAGTCGATGACGACCAGCGGCCGCCGGTTGCCCGCCGCATCGCAGTCGCCGCCGAGCCGGTTCATCCGGCCATGGATCGGTGCCAGCCGCGACAGCGTGCGGGCGATCTCGGCTGTCGTATCGCCCAGCGCATGCAGCACGCCCGCCACCGCCAGCAGGTTGTCCACGTTGAAGCGGCCCAGCAGGCGCGACTGCACCGGCTGCGTGTCGTCGCCAGCGATCAGGTCGAAGGCGATGCCGTTGCCGTCCAGCCGCAGCGCATCCGCGCGCACGACCGCATCCTGGTGTCCGCGCGAGCTCACGCCGATGCGCTGCAGCCCGTGCGGCAGGCGCGCGAACAGCTCGCGCCCGTAGGCATCGTCGAGATTGATGACGCCGGCCTTCAGGCCGTCGCGCGCGAACAGCAGCGACTTGGCCGCGCCATAGCGCTCCATGTCGCCGTGGTAGTCGAGATGGTCGCGGGTGAGGTTGGTGAACACGCCGACATCGAAATGCACCGCGTCCACGCGCCCCTGGTCGAGCGCATGCGAGCTGACTTCCATCGCCACGGCCTTGGCGCCCGCATCGCGGAACTGCGCCAGCAGCGCGTGCATCTGCAGCACCAGCGGCGTGGTGAACCCGGTCGGCACCACTTCGCCGTACATGCCGGCGCCGAGCGTACCGACGGTCGCGCAGCGCACGCCGCGCAGGTGCCAGGCCTGCGCCAGCAACTGCACGGTCGAGGTCTTGCCGTTGGTGCCGGTGACGCCGACCATCTTCATGTCGTGCGACGGCGCGGCATGGAACCGATCCGCCATCGCGCCCATGCGCGCGCGCAGGCCCGGGACCGCAATCGCATCGCGCGGCGCTTCCAGTCCGTCCGGCACCGGCGCCTCGAACAGGATCGCGCTGGCGCCGTTCTCCTTCGCCTGCGTGGCGAAGTTCAGACCATGCGCACCGAAGCCGGCGATGGCGACGAAGGCATCGCCCGACTGCACGCTGCGGCTGTCCAGCGTCAGCCCGCGCACGACGATGTCGCGCGGTACGTCGACGTCGGGCAGCAGTTCGGCGAGGGCCATCATCCGCCTCATCGCGTCGCCCCCGTCGCCGGCAGTGCGGCCTGCGGCGCATCGAACGCGGACGGATCCGTCGTGTCGATGACGTCATCGGCGATGGGGGTCGGCGCGGCCGCCGGCGCAGCCGCGCCGGGCTTGTGCGTGTTCTTGGCCTGTGCGGCGAGCCAGGACTCGATGTCGTCCGGCGGCACGTCCATCAGGCGCAGCGTTCCGTCCATCACGTCATGGAACACGGGGGCCGCCACCAGGCCACCGTAGTAGCCGCCTTCCTGCGAATCGTTGATCACCACGACCGCGGCGAAGCGCGGATTGCTGGCAGGCACCAGGCCGGCGAAGAACGAGGCGTAGCGGCCCTTCGCGTAGCCACCACCCGAGGCGATGCGCGCGGTGCCCGTCTTGCCCGCCACGCGGTAACCGAGCACGCCGGCGCGCTTGGCGCCACCCTGCGTCACCACGGTTTCCATCATGCCGACGACTTCGTGCGCGATCGCCGGATCCAGCACCTGCGGCGCTTCGCCGCGCTGGCCCTTCACGAACGTCGGCGTCACCAGCTTGCCGCCGTTGCCCAGCGCCGAGTAGGCACGCGCGATCTGCAGCGGCGTCACCGCCAGCCCATAGCCGTACGACATCGTCGCCTTCTGCAGTCCGTTCCAGCGATCCGGCGGTGCCAGCATGCCGGCGGATTCGCCCGGAAAGCCGCTGCCTGGCTTCTGGCCGTAGCCGAAGCTGTGGATGCTCTCGTAGAAGTAGGCGTTCGGCAGCTTCTCGGCGATCTTGATCGAGCCGATGTTCGAGCTCTTGGTGATGACGCCGGTGACGGTCAGCACGCCATTGTTCCGCGGCACGTCGCGGATGGTGTAGCGGCTGTTCAACGCCATGTAGCCGGGATTGGTATTGACCAGCGTCGATGGCGTGACCACGCCGGCCTTCAATGCCGTCGATACCGTCAGCGGCTTCATGGTCGAGCCCGGCTCGATCATGTCGGTCAGCGCGCGGTTGCGGCGCGCATCCGGCTTCACCCGGTCGATCGCATTGGGGTTGTAGGTCGGCAGGTTGACCATCGCCAGCACTTCGCCCGTGGCGACGTCCATGATCACGATGGAGCCGCTGCTGGCCTGGTGCTCGAGCAGCGCATTGCGCAGCTCGCGGTGCGCCAGGTACTGGATGCGGCGGTCGATGCTGAGCGTCAGGTCCTTGCCCGGCTGCGCGGAGCGGATCAGGTCGACGTTCTCGACGATGCGGCCGCGGTTGTCGCGGATCACCTTCTGCGCGCCCGGCGTGCCGCTGAGCCATTCGTCGAAGGCCAGCTCCAGCCCTTCCTGGCCGCGGTCGTCGATGTTGGTGAAGCCCAGCACGTGGGCCATCGCCGGACCTTGGGGATAGAAACGGCGGAACTCGCGCTGCGAGAACACGCCGGGAATCTTGTGCGCGAGGATCTTCTGCGCCTCGTCCGGATTGATCCGGCGCTTGAGGTACAGGAATTCCTTGTCGGCCTTCTGCGACAGGCGGTTGGTCAGGTGGTCGAGCGGCACGCCCAGCGCCTGCGCCAGCTCGGGCAGGCGATCGGGCGTCTTCAACAGCTCCTGCGGGTTGCCCCACACCGATTCCACCGGCGACGACACCGCCACCGGCTCGCCATTGCGGTCGGTGATCATGCCGCGCGAGGTCGGGATGGGAATCTCGCGCAGGAAACGCGCATCACCCTGCCGCTGGTAGAAGTCGTGGTTGATCAGCTGCACATAGGCCGCACGACCGACCAGGCTGACCGAGCACAAGCCCATCGCGCCGAGTACCAGCGCCAGGCGGCCGCGCAGGTTGAAGCGGGCGCGGTTGCGGTTCTTGGTGGACGTGGCGTTCATGGGCGGATCACCACCACGTCGGCCGCTTCCGGGGACTTCATGCCCAGGCGCACGCGCGCGACCTGGTCGATGCGCGTCGCCTCGGCGACCGTGGCCTGTTCGAGCTGCAGGCGACCGAACTCGACATTCAGTTCGTCGCGCGCGCGTTCCAGCCGCGTCACCTCGTCGAACAGCACGCGATGACGATGGCGCGCGTAGACCACGCCGATCGCCGAGGCGATGTTGGCCAGCACCAGCACGATGATCAGGAAGCGGCTCATGCGGCCACCTCCAGCTTTTCCGCCACGCGCAGCACGGCGCTGCGGGCGCGCGGGTTGGAAGACACTTCGTCCGCTTCGCCCTTCTGCCCGCTGCCGATGGCGCGCAGCGAGGGAACGAAGTCCACCGCCACCGGGAACCGGCGGTTGGCCGGCGGCGCCTTGGCATGCCGGTTGATGAACTGCTTGACGATGCGGTCTTCCAGCGAGTGGAAGCTGATCACCGCCAGCCGGCCGCCGACCTTGAGCCGCGCCAGCGCCGCGTCCAGGCCGGCTTCCAGGTCCGCCAGTTCGCGGTTGATGTGGATGCGGATGGCCTGGAAGCTGCGCGTGGCCGGATGGATCTTCTCGCCGCGCGGCATCACCGCCGCGATCGCGGCCGCCAGGTCCGCGGTGCGGGTGAACGGCTGGTCGGCGCGACGGGCGACGATGGCGCGCGCGATCCGACGGCTCTGCTTCTCCTCGCCGTAGGTCCACAGCACGTCGGCGATGTCGCGCTCGTCGGCACGGTTGATCCAGGCGGCCGCGCTCTCGCCGGACTCCGGATCCATGCGCATGTCCAGCGGACCATCCTTGCCGAAGCTGAAGCCGCGCTCGGCCACGTCCAGCTGCGGCGACGACACGCCCAGATCCAGCAGTACGCCATCCAGACCGGCGGCGGTTTCATTCCACTGCGCGAGCGAGGCGAAGCTGCCACGGAAGATCGACACGCGCGCATCGCCCGCGAACGTCTGTTCGGCATGCGCGATCGCGTCGGGATCCTTGTCCATCAACAGCAGCCGGCCTCCCGGGCCGAGTCGTTGCAGCACGCCGCGCGCGTGGCCTCCGCGCCCGAAGGTGCCGTCCAGGTATGTTCCGTCCTCTTTCACCTGCAGCCCTTCCATGACCTGCGTGTACAACACCGGCAAGTGCAGCGCTGGGAGGTGACCGGCCGGCGCGGACTGCCGCTTGCCGTCACCGGTGCTCACAAGCGCAGCTCGAGCATGTGTGCGCTCAGATCGTCGTCAGTGAGGGTCTGACGGATCTGCGCGTGATGCGCCTGTTCGCTCCAGAGTTCGAATTTCTCGCCCATGCCCAGCAGCACGGCCTTCTTCTCGATGCCCACCGCGCTGCGATGGCTCGCCGGGATGCTGATGCGGCCATTGCCGTCCAGCTCCACCGGCGACGCGGCACCGATCAGCTTCAACTGCAGGCTGCGGTGCGCTTTCTGGGTGCTGGGCAGCTTGCTGACGTCATCGCGGACGCGCTGCCAGACCCTCTCGGGGTACAGGTACAGGCTGCCGCCTTCGAACGGGTTGTAGGTGATCACCAGGCGATTGCCACACTCGCGCGCGACGAGGTCGCGGTACGCGGTGGGCACCGCGAGCCGTCCCTTGTCGTCCACTGTGATGGCGGTCTCACCCTGAAACACAGCCCCTGCCTTCCCGACGCGCTAATGAGCGATCAATTGAACCACGAAAAACCACAAGAAACCCGGTTTTCCCTCTGTTGCCCACCTTAGCAGCGCGCACAGGGTTGTCAACAGGAAGAACAAGCTGAAATCACTCGGCGGATCAATGGCTTGCAATGAACTTCAGAGACTTGCTCAAGCCTTATCCACAAGTTGCTGTTTCGTCTCAAATTTTGAGATTGAGGGAAGATTCAGTGAGGTGATCGTCGTTTCACATGAAGGCCGATGCCGACCTCTCGGCACGAGTGGAACTGCGCAAACCAGGGGGCCAGAATCGGCCCATGTGCCTCGTTGCCCTTGCTTGGAAAGTCCACCCGCGCTGGCGGCTGCTGCTGGCCGGCAACCGCGACGAGTTCCACGCCCGCCCCACGGCGTCGCTGGCCCGCTGGGCCGCATCACCGCAGGTGTTGGCCGGGCAGGACCTGCAATCAGGCGGAACCTGGGCGGGGACCGACGCCGGCGGACGGATGGCGGTGGTCACCAACGTGCGCGACCCGGCGATCCAGGTGCCGGGCGCCCCTTCACGCGGCCAGTTGACCGCGGGCTTCCTGCAGTCGCCCGATAGTGCCGACCACCGCGCCACGGGACTGCTGGTGGCCGCGGAGGTGTTCGCACCCTTCAACGTACTTCTGGCCGACGAGACCGACTGCGAATACGTCAGCAACTACCCCACGCCCCGCCGGATCACGCTCGCGCCCGGACTGCATGGTCTGTCCAATGGCGACCTCGACGAGCCCTGGCCGAAGACGATGGCCCTGAAGCAACGTCTGGCCGCCTGGGTGGCCTCGGACGAAGACGATGTGTCGCCCCTGTGGCAGGCGCTGGCGGACGAGTCGCACCCGTCCGATGAACGCCTACCTGACACCGGCGTAGGCATCGAACTGGAACGTATGCTGTCCCCCGCTTTCATACGCGGCGACCGCTACGGCACTCGCGCCAGCACCCTGATCGCCATCGACCATGCTGGCCACGGTTGGATCAGTGAGCGCCGGTTCGGGCCGGCCGGCCTATTCGAGGGGGAGACGACGCTGCGGATCGGGCCTGGTGCGTAGCCGCCACCACGCCTGACAGCGCGCGGTCGCGACTTGCGTCGCTCCTACAAGAGGCCAGTTGAACCCTGCTTCATCAGCCCCCTGGGCCAGGGGGCGGCGAGCGCGGAGTGCGAGCGCGGTATGGAGGCCAATGGCCTGGGGCCCGAGGTTCGCGGCGCGAACCTCGGGGCTTTCCAAAGCGCCGGTGGCGCTTTGGAAAGCGGCGGAGCCGGCCGGTAAGCCGGGTTCTGTCGTGGACAGTCATTCCTCTAGGCGCAACGTCACCGTTACGCTCAAGCAACCTACCCGGAGACACTGCGGGCCGCAGCATAGCCTCCCTATTTGGTCTTGCTCCCGGTGGGGTTTGCCGTGCCGGTCCGTTGCCGGACTCGCGGTGCGCTCTTACCGCACCATTTCACCCTTGCCGTCCTGCCGAAGCAGTCTTAGGCGGTATCTTTCTGTTGCACTTTCCGTCGGCTCGCGCCGCCCAGGCGTTACCTGGCACCGTACCCTGTGGAGCCCGGACTTTCCTCGGCATTGTTTCCAATGACGCGACTGTCTGGCCGACTCCGCCGTGCGTATTGTCGCACGCACAAGCCATGGAACGGGATCAACTGCCGTACAACGCCTTCCTCGGGGCACCGGTGATCTCGGCGGCGAGCTTGGCGGCGGCCGACGGCGGCAGGTGCTCGTTGAGCAACGCATACACGCGACGCCCTTCTACCAGGCGAGCGTCTAGGTCGTCGCCCGCGCCCTGCACCATCACCACGAACTCGCCCTTGCGCTGGTTGTCGTCGGCATCGACGCGCTGCTGCAGGTCCGCCAGCGTGCCATCGAGGACGGTCTCGAACAGCTTGGTCAGCTCGCGTGCCAGTACGGCCGGGCGGTCGTCGCCAAACGCCATACGCATGTCGGCCAGCGATTCAGCGATGCGGTGCGAGGACTCGTAGAACACCAGCGTGCGCGTCTCGCCGGCCAGGCGCTGCAACTGTTCCCGCCGCGCGGAGGCCTTCGCAGGCAGGAAGCCTTCGAAGGTGAACCGGTCACTGGGCAGCCCGGCCACGCTGAGCGCCGCGATGGCCGCGCAGGCGCCTGGCAGCGGGCTGACCTTGATGCCCGCCGCGCGCGCCGCACGAACCAGGCGGAAACCGGGATCACTGACCAGCGGCGTGCCCGCATCGCTGACCAGCGCCAGCGAGTCGCCCGCCAGCAGGCGATCGACCACGCGCTGCGACAGCGCGTCCTCGTTGTGCTCGTGAAGGGCGATCAGCGGTGTCGAGACCCCGAAGTGCGAGAGCAGCTGGCCGCTCCGGCGCGTGTCTTCGGCACAGATCGCCGTCACGCTGCGCAGCGTCTCCAGCGCACGCGGCGTCAGGTCACCGAGGTTGCCGATCGGGGTGGCGACGATGAACAGGGTTCCGGCAGGCATTCCAGTGAGGCTCGATGGCTGAGGGTAGAATCGTAGCCGGTTACCCTGCCCGAACGTCGACGATGTCCATGGACCTGCCTGTTGCAAGCACGCTTTCTGGAAGCCTCCGTCCCGCACGGACCCTGGTTGTTCTGCTATTCGCGGCGCTGCTGGCCAGTTGCGCCACCACCCCGGGTGCAGGCCCCGCCGCATCGGCATCGCGCCTCGCCCCCGCTTTCAGCAACGCCGCGACGCTGGCCCGCCAGGACGCCACGCTGACCGGACAGGCGCGCAGCGACAACGCGCGTGAGATCGATCGCCTGCTGGCCACGCTGGACGACGCCACGCTCGCCCGTGATGCCGCTGCCCTGCTGGCGGGCGACCCGCTGTACAACTTCGCCGGTCGCGCCCTGCAGCGCCGCGGCCTGCCGCTGCCGCGCCCGTTCGATCGTGGCGCGCAGTGGCGCTTCGATGCAGGCAACCGTCCGCCTGCCGAGTCCGACGGCTACCGGCCGCCGGTGAAGCTGGCCGTGCTGCTGCCGCTGTCGGGCACCCTCGCCACCGCCGCCGCGCCTGTGCGCGACGGCCTGCTCGCGGGCTACTACGGCGAACGCCGCCGCCGCCCCGACATCCAGTTCTACGACACCACCGGTACCGCTGCCGGTGCGACGGCCGCCTATGCGCGCGCCACCGCGGAGGGCGCGGATTTCGTGGTCGGCCCGCTGGGCCGCGATGAAGTCAGCGCGCTCTTCCAGCAGCCCGAACTCGCCACGCCGTTGCTGGTACTCAACCGTGGCACCGTCGCGCCGCCGGACGGCAACGCCGGCTTTTCGCTGGCGCCGGAAGACGATGGCCTGGCCGCGGCGGAGTACCTGTTCGCACGCGAGCGTCGTACCGCCTTGATCATCGAAGGCGGCGACGACAACGGTCGACGCGCGTCGCAGGCGTTCGCCGAGCGGTTCGCCGAGCGCGGCGGCAAGGTCACGCGCGTGATCAAGGTGTCGGACGTGCCGGGCGACCTGTCGGTGGCGCTCGCCACGGCCGCGAAGGAAGGCCCCGATGCGGTGTTCCTGGCGGTGCGCGGTGGCACGGCGCGCGCGCTGACGCCGCAACTGGCGCTGGCGGGCCTGGGCGGCAAGAGTCGCGTGGGTACCTCGCAGCTCACCTCGGGCACCGGCAAGCCGGAAGAAGACATGGCACTGGACGGCATCGCGTTCCCGACCGACGCCTGGACCTCGCGCGGCGTGCCGGCCCTGCCTGCCGCCAGCGTCACCGGCGAACGCGTACCGACCGCACGCGGCCCGGCCGCCCGCCTGTTCGCGTTCGGCTACGACGCCTGGCTACTGACGGCATACCTGGAAAAGCTGGCGCTGGGCGCGAATACCGATCTGCGCGGCGCGACCGGCCGTCTGCAGCTGGACGGGTTCGGTAACGTGGTACGCACACCCTCGTGGTCGACCTTCACCGGTGGCCGTCCCGCACCGATCGCGGATGGGGGTTGACCGCCGGGCACGCGGACACGCCGTCGAAGTCGCGGCGCGCGAGCTGCTGCGGCGCGCCGGATTGACCGAACTCGCCGTCAATGCGAACTACCGCGGCGGCGAACTGGATCTGGTAATGCAGGACGCCACCCGCCCCGGCACGCCATCGGTGGTGTTCGTTGAAGTGCGCTACCGCCAGTCGCAGGCCTTCGGTGGGGGCGCAGCATCCGTCGACATCGGCAAGCGACGCCGGCTGGTGCATGCGGCGCACCGTTTCCTGCAGGACCATCCCGCGCTCGCCGACGCGCCGTGCCGCTTCGACGTGGTCGATGCGCGGGGCGATCCCGCCTCGCCCCGGCTCGAATGGATCCGCGACGCCTTCCGCGCGGACGAGGTGTGACCGCTACAGCCCGGCCGACAACAGCAGTTCGCGCGCCAGGCCTTCGCCATTTCCCCGCACCGTGGTTGAGGTCCGTGCACGCAGCGTGGTCGCCAGCCCCGCCGCCGCCGTGCGCAGTTCGGGGACGGCGGTGATTTCCCACGCGTGGCCGCGCAGCAGCGGGCCCAGGCAATAGAGTCCAGGCACCGGCGCGCCATGACGGTCGCGCACCTGCAGGTCGTCGCCGACCTCCATGCCCAGGCCGTGCCGGTCCGGCACGATCAAGCCGGCGTCGACCAGATGCGATACCAGCGGGTGCGTGGTACGCACGATGTCGGTGTCCAGGCCGGTGGCGCGGATCACGTAATCGTATTGCGCCACGTCGGCCTGCTGCCGGCCTCGGCCACGCGACAGCACCTCCGCTCCCTGTGCCCGCAGGCCGGCACGCAGCAGCCGCGCTGCACGCACCTGCAGTTGCCCGCTTGCCTGCGCGGTGTCCAGCACCTCGGCCACGCGTGGCGCGATGCGGTGCCGCGCCACTTCCCAATGCGAGCGCACATGACGGAGGAAGCGCGCACGCTGGGCCTCCGGCAGGCTGCGCCAGAACGCCTGCGTGTGTGGTCGCAACCCATCCACCACGCTGCGCCAGTCCGGCGCCACGTGCACCAGCGAGCGCACCGCAGCCACCAATCTGCGTATGTCGCGTCCACCCAGCGCCTGGCGCACGCTCGGCGCCAGTTCGATCGTCGGCCCCGGTACCGCGGCGTGCGGACGTGGCAACAACCCATGACGCGAGATGGCGGTCAGCCGGCCACGATGCCCACGCGCGACCAGCGTCGACACCACGTCCGCCATGGTCAGCCCGGTCCCGACGATCAGCACGCGCGCATCGGCCTCGATGCGCTCCAGCGCATCGTCCTGCCACGGCCAGCCGATGTAGCGCTGGCTCTGCGCGAGCCGCGGCCCGATGCCGGCCAGTCGCTGCGGCGGCAGCGCGCCGAGCGCCAGCACCACGCGATCGCTGGCGAAGTAGCCACCATCATCCAGGTGCACGCGATAGCCTTCGCCCACGCGACTGATCGCAATGGCCTCCTGCCGCACCAGCGACAGGTTGCCGGCCGCTTCGTGCGCTTCGCGCAAGCGTTCGGCGAGATAGTCGCCATAGGCGACGCGCGGCAGGAACTCGTCTCGGCCGCGCGGCCCGAGGCTGAGCCACGTGGCGAAGTCGTCCGGCGCGTCGGGACGCGCACCCAGTTGACCCGCGCGCACGTTCAACAGGTGTTCCGGGCGTGCCTGCCCGTAAGCCACGCCGCGCGCAAAGGTATCGCCCACACCCACCAGGCAGATCTCCGGCGCGCCTTCTTCAGTCGCGGCCAGTTGTGTCGCCAGCACGCTGCCGCTGAAACCCGCTCCCACGATGGTGATGCGCATGTATGTCCTCCGGTCGGTTCGGCCGGGCGATTTCTAACAGCCGCCGACCCTGCGGATGTAAGGAATCGGTTAGCGCATCCCGTCGGTTAGCGACCTGATGATCGCGTTGCGCGCGAAGACGTTGATTTGCGGGTACTGACACGGCATCGCGCATGAACATGGCGATCCGGCATTACTACATGCCGGCGCAACATCAGTGCAGAACAGCGCGCACCCGAGCCGTACAATGCCCGCATGGATGGAACAATGCCCCGTGCGCTGCATGACGCGATGTCGATCCGCCTCGGCGACGGCTGGCTGACCGGTGATGCGTGCCGTCCATTCGGTGGCGACGACTCGCGGCGATGGGCAATGCCGGCAGCGGTCGCGCTGCCGCAGACGCAGGACGATGTCGTCGCGCTGGTACGCGCCTGCCGTGCGCATCGCGTGCCGATCGTCGCGCGCGGCGCAGGCACCGGCACGACCGGCGCCGCCGTACCGACGCAGGGTGGCGTGGTGGTGTCGTTCACGCGCATGGACCGGATCGTCGACATCCGTGCAGCAGACCGCTGCGTGGTCGTACAGCCAGGCGTGTTGAATGGCGAACTGCAACAGGCGCTCGCGCCGCACGGCCTGTTCTGGCCACCGGATCCTTCCAGTGCCGATGCCTGCAGCGTCGGCGGCAATCTCGCCACCAATGCCGGCGGCCCGCGCGCGGTGAAGTACGGCACCGCGCGCGACAACGTGCTGGGACTGGTCGCCGTGACCGGGACGGGCGAGCTGATCCGCTGCGGTGGCGCGTACACGAAGGACGCGACCGGCTACGACCTCACGCATTTGATCGTCGGCAGCGAAGGCACGCTGGCGCTGATCGTCGAAGCCACACTGAAACTCGCGCCGCGGCCGCGCGCGCAAGCCGGACTGCGCGTGCTGTATCGCGATGCCGCGACCGCGGCCGCGGCGGTGTCGAGGATCATGACGCGCCCGGCGACGCCGGCGATGCTCGAGTTCATGGATCGCAGTGCCATTGCACTGATACGCCGCAACGGCAGCGACGTGCCCGACGCCGGCGCCATGCTGCTGGTCGAAGCCGATGGCGACGACGACACCCTGCCTTCCGCCTTGCACGCATTGGCGGAAGCGGCGGAAGGCGACGGCATGCTCTCGCTGGACGTCGCCACCGACGGCAGCGCGCGCGACCGGTTGTGGGCGGCACGACGCGCCTTGTCGCCGGCATTGCGCACGATCAAGCCCGGCAAGATCAACGAGGATGTGGTCGTGCCGGTCTCGCGCATCCCGGATCTCGTCGCCGCGATGGAAGTGCTCGCCATCGAAGCCGCGCTGCCGATCGTGGTGTTCGGCCACGCCGGCAACGGCAACCTGCATGTCAACATCATGTACGACGATGGCGATGCGGATGAAACCGCGCGGGCGCACGCCGCGCTGCCCAATCTATTCGCACGGGTGATCGCGCTCGGCGGCACGTTGTCGGGCGAACATGGCATCGGCCTGAGCAAGCGCGACTACATGGCCGATGCGTTCTCACCGTCCACGTTGTCGACGATGCGTGCCATCAAGGCGGCGCTCGACCCGGACGGCATCCTCAATCCGGGCAAGCTGCTGCCGCCCTGACGGCGCCTGACGTCGTCAGCGCAATGGCACGCGCAGTCGCGACGGCGCACCGGCGGGCGACGAGAACGTCACTGTGCCGCCCAGCCCTGCCGCTTCCGTGTAGCGCGGATCGTGGGTGTCGATCACCAGCACCAGGCGATGGCCGGCGGGAACACGCGCCGCGTTCGCCTCAAGCGTCACCTCGATCGTGCGTGCCTGGCCGGCCACGGCACCGCGCAGGCTGTAGGGCTTGTGCGTGATCAGCGTGCCGATGCCCCACGCATCCATGCTGTAGAGGTAGGCGATCAGGGTGACGTTGCGCTGGCTGGGCGTCGCCGTCACGCGCAGCGCCGACGATCCGGCCAGCGTACGCTCGCCCGCCATCGCCGGACCCACCCATACGCCGGCGCCGGCGCGATTCACCAACGGCACCGACGCGGTCGTCGGTGCGCCGAGCCCCTGCAGCAATCCACTGAGCAGGACCACACCGGAATCGGCAACCGTCGGCACACCGGTGGCGATGCGATGGCTCCAGCCCGTCGACACGCCGCTCACCAGCGCACCCGTGGGTGCGAGCCAGCCGGTGGGCGCCGCCAGTCCGTACTCGGTGGACGCGGCCTGCACCGCGTTCCAGTCCGCGTACGACAGCCAGCGGCCTTCGCGCGTGGCGAGGCGTACCGCGGCTTCGCCATCCACGCCGGTCATCCGGCCCTTGAGATGCCGGTCGAACCAGCGCGTCGTCGCGTCGTAGACCTGGTTCGGCAGGCCCAGCGCACCCGGCAGTTCCGCGGTGGCGTGGTCGCCCTGGCTGAAGATCAACTGCTTGGGGCCGCGCAGGCGGTTGTAGAAGTCCACGTACTGGTTTGGCGGGAACAGGCCGTCGTTGAATGCGTTGGCGAGCAACACCGCCGTGCCCTGGCGATTCAGCGCCTCCACTTCGTGCGCCACGCCGCGGCTGGTCGCCTGCGGCAGGAAGCCCTGCACGGCGCCGTCGAAATCGCCGATCACCGCGCGCGCGGTGATCCGCGCCAGGTCCGGTCCCGGACGGCCGGTCGCCACGCCCGCAGCGACCAGCAGGGTCACGCCCTGCTCGCTGACGGTCTGGTTCGCGTAGAGCGAGGTTTCCAGGTTCGCCCAGCCGCTGAGCGCCGCCACCGCTTTGATGCGAGGATCGCGCGCCGCCGCCAGCAGGCTGGTGCCTGCGCCGTAGGAAATGCCGGACGCGCCAATCGCATTCGGATTCGCCGGCGTGTTGGCCAGCGCCCAGTCGATGACCGCGCTGAGGTCCTCCACC
This sequence comes from Pseudoxanthomonas mexicana, assembly GCF_001556105.1. Taxonomy (GTDB): domain Bacteria; phylum Pseudomonadota; class Gammaproteobacteria; order Xanthomonadales; family Xanthomonadaceae; genus Pseudoxanthomonas_A; species Pseudoxanthomonas_A mexicana_A. Next base: position 155,904 of record NZ_LSIF01000083.1, read on the forward strand.
GTCGCCGGCCCGGCGATGTCGATCTGTCCTGCCGAGTCCCAGAAGCCGCGCGACGTGTAGCTGACGACGACATAGCCGTTCGATGCGAGCTGGCTGGCGCGGCCGACATATTCCAGGTTGGGCAACGCCCAGCTCGCGGGCATCACGATCAGCGGGAACGGGCCGCTGCCCTGGCCCTGCGGCACCAGCACCAGCGCACCGAGTTCGGTGCCGTCCCAACTGCGGATGCGTTCGTAGGTCTTGCTGTAGCCGGCGGCGAAGGCCACCGAGGAGAACACCAGCAACACGACGGCCAGCAGGCCGCGACAGACGGATCGGGTCATGCGAAGGCTCCTCACAGGCGTCGCCGGGCCGGACGGCCGGGCGGGAAAGCGATGCGATGGAACCCGTCGGGGGGGAACGAGCGCAGCGACCATACCATCAGGTATGGGCTTGGCCACGCTGCGCTGCAGCGCGGAGTCGGACGGTCAGCCGAAGTGGTCGTAGCCCGTGCGCGGCGGCCGCCAGGGCGCACCTGCCGCATCCACGGCAATGACGCCGTCACCGCCGGTGATGCGGCCGATGCGGGTGATGCGCAGATCGAACGAAGACGCGAGTCGCGCGATGGCGTCACGCGACGACACCTCCGCGGTGAAACACAGTTCGTAGTCGTCGCCGCCGCTGGCCTGCAGCGCCGCGCGTTCGATGTCGTCGAACGACCCTCGCAGGTCGTCCGAAGCGGGCAACGCCTGCATCTCGACCTGGGCGCCGACGCCGCTGCGCGCGCAGACGTGGCCCAGGTCGGCCAGCAGGCCGTCGGACACGTCGACGCAGGCGTTCGCCAGACCGACCAGCGCGAGACCCGCACTCACGCGCGGCGTGGGCCGGTCCAGGCGCGCGCGCAACACGTGGGTCGGATCGCGTTCCAGCAGCGCCAGCGCACCCGCTGCGTCGCCGAGCGTGCCGGTCACCCACACGTCGTCACCGACCCGCGCGCCATCTCGGCGCAGCGCGCCGCCCGCCGCCACAAAACCCATCGCGGTGACCGACAACGACAGCGGACCGCGCGTGGTGTCGCCGCCGACCAGCGCGAGGCCGTGGCGCTCCGCGAGAGAGAGGAAGCCATCCAGGAAACCATCGATCCACACGGCATCGGATTGCGGCAACGACAGCGAGAGCGTGCACCAGGCAGGGTCGGCGCCCATCGACGCGAGGTCGGACAGGTTCACGGCCAACGCCTTCCAGCCGATGTCGGCCGGCGACGTGCCATGCGGGAAATGGACGCCGTCGTTCAAGGTGTCGGCGGTAACCACCAGATGCCGGCCGGGCGGCGGCGCCAGCAGCGCGGCATCGTCGCCGATGCCGAGCACGATGTCCCCGCGCGTGCCCGCACGTGCGCGGATGCGCGCGATCAGGTCGAATTCGCCGATGCCCATATCGCGAACCACCGCGCCGATGTATCAGCGCCGCGCCTGCGCCTCGGCGGGACGCCACTCGACGGCAGCGTGGTCGAGCACGCCATTGATGTAGGTGTGCCCGTGTTCGGAGCCGAAGCGCTTGGCGGTCTCGATCGCTTCGTTCAACACCACGCGGTACGGCACGTCGAGGCGATGGATCAGTTCGTAGGCGGCGATGCGCAGCACGGCGCGCTCGATGGGATCGACTTCCTCCACCGTGCGGTCGAGGAACGGCAGCAGGGCTTCGTCGAGCGAGGCACGATGCCGGACGACGCCGCGCACCAGGTCTTCGAAGTACTCGAGATCGGCGATCTCGTGCGCCTGCTCATGCGCGAATTGCGCGATCACCTGGCCCACTTCGCCGCCCGACATCTGCCACGCGTAGACGGCCTGCAGCGCACGGCGGCGCGCGCGGGCGCGCGTGACCGGATCGACGCCGTCCTTGCGCTGGGGATGTTGTTGTCGGCTCACGTCAGCTCCTGCAATTCTTGGGTTACGGCAACTGTTCCAGCAGCTGGGCCATCTCGATGGCGGCCAGCGCGGCTTCCTCGCCCTTGTTGCCATGACTGCCGCCGGCACGGGCTTCCGCATCTTCGATGCGTTCCACCGCCAGCACGCCGTTCAGCACCGGCACGCCGGTGTCCAGCTGCACGCGCATCAGGCCTTCGGCGCAACGGTCGGCGACATGCTCATAGTGGCGGGTGTCGCCGCGGATCACGCAGCCCAGGGTAATCAGCGCCGCGTGATCGCCGGCCGCCGCCAGGCGCGCCGCGACCAGCGGGATCTCCCACGCGCCGGGTACCCGCACCACGTCGATCGCGTCCTCGCCCACGCCGTTGCCGGCCAAGCTCTGCCGCGCGCCAGCCACCAGCACATCGGTGATGCGCGGATTCCAGCGGCTCGCGATGATCGCAAAGCGGGCGCCGACGGGCGCGCGCAGATCGCCTTCGAAGTGGGACATGGCGGGTTCCTTGGGGGTGGGGAAGTCTACCAGCCGGGGCGACCGGCCGGTCTGCCGGAAGACTCAGGGCTGGACGTACTCGACCACGTCCAGGCCGAAGCCGGCCAGGCCGACCTGCCGGCGCGGCGTACCCAGCACCCGCAGCTGGCCGAGGCCAAGGTCGGCCAGGATCTGCGCGCCGGCACCGTTGCGGCGCCACTGCCCCACATCCTTGGCATTGGCCTGTACCTCGGGTTGCTTGCGCAGGCGAGCCAACAGCGCATCCGCGCTACGAGGTTCGGCCAGCACCACCATCACGCCCTGCCCTTCCGCCGCGATGGCGCGCAATGCATCGGTGGCGTGCACGCCGAAATCGTCGCGCCGCCAGTGCAACAGGTCACTCAACGGGTTCTCGACCTGCACGCGCACCAGCGTGGGCGTGGCCTTGTCCGGCGTACCGCGAACCAGCGCGAAGTGCAGGTCGTGCGCGATGCGGTCGCGGTAGGTGACCAGTTGGAACGGGCCGAACTCCGTCTCGATATCGCGCGCATCGATGCGCTCGACCGTGTGCTCGGTCGCCAGCCGGTAGGCGATCAGGTCGGCGATGGAGCCCATCTTCAGGCCGTGCTCGCGCGCGAACACTTCCAGTTGCGGGCGCCGCGCCATGCTGCCATCGGGATTCAGCACTTCCACCAGCACGCCCGCCGGCTCCAGCCCGGCCAGCAGCGGCAGGTCGCTGGCCGCTTCGGTATGGCCAGCGCGCGTCAGCACGCCGCCCGGCTGGGCGATCAGCGGGAAGATGTGCCCGGGCTGGCTGAGGTCGGTCGGCTTCGCATCCGGCCGCACCGCGGTGCGCACGGTGTGCGCGCGGTCGTAGGCGGAAATGCCGGTGGTGACGCCCTCGGCCGCCTCGATGCTGACCGTGAAATTGGTGTGGAACTGCGCGGTGTTGGTCTGCACCATCGGCGCCAGGCCCAGCTGCGTGCAGCGCTCGCGCGTCAGCGACAGGCAGACCAGGCCGCGGGCGTGCGTGACCATGAAGTTGATGTCCGATGGCTTGACCAGCTCGGCGGCCATGATCAGGTCGCCTTCGTTTTCGCGGTCCTCGTCGTCGACGATGACGACCATGCGGCCCTGGCGGATCTCTTCCAGCAGCTCGGGAATCGGGGCGAAGTTCATGCGCCGTTCCTCTCGCCCAGCAGGCGCTCGACATAGCGCGCCACCAGGTCGATCTCCAGGTTCACCGCATCGCCGACCGCGGTGGCGGCGAATGCCGTGTTCGCGACGGTGTGGGGAATCAGCGCGACCTCGAAGCCTTCGGCATCGACCTCGTTGACGGTGAGGCTGACGCCATCCACGCAGATCGACCCCTTCTTGGCGATGTACTTCAGCAGCGCCACCGGCGCGGCGAAACGCCAGCGCTGCGCGCGCGCATCGTCGTGTACGGACAGCACGCGACCCACGCCATCCACGTGACCGCTGACCAGATGTCCGCCCAGGCGATCGGTCGGGCGCATCGCGCGCTCCAGGTTCACGACCGCAGCTTCCTTCAGGCCACCCAGGGTGGTCAGCGACAGCGTCTCGGTGGAGGCGTCGGCCTGGAAGCTGCCAGCGTCGAACGCGATCACGGTCAGGCACACACCGTTCACCGCGATGCTCTCGCCCCGTTGCACGGCGTCGAACGGCAGCGAGCCGACGGCCACGGTCAGGCGGACGTCACCGCCCACGGATTCCAGCGCGGCGATGCGGCCGACGCCCTCGATGATGCCGGTGAACATCAGTGCACCTCCGGACGAGGGACGACACGGATGGCGGAAAAGAGCTGGGACATGGGACGTCTCTCGCGGTAACGAAGCGAAGACGCCTCCGGGCGCGAAGGCAGGCGCACGGCACCACGCTGGCGCGCGGTTCGGCGGTGCCGTCTTCTTTCATCCGGACTATGACCGTCGGCTCCGGCATCGGACCGGATCTGCTGACCCTCCGGCAGGCCGAAGGCGCTCGCGGGCTTGTCGCTGGGCGACCTACCGCCGGTGGGGAATCTCGCCCCGCCCTGAAGACGTCGTTGGTGGTGTACCGGCGAACCGGCCGGCGCATTCTACACCTCGCCTTTCCGGACGAGCCCCGAACGCTGCGTTCCGCCGGGAGATCAGGCCTCGGCAGGCTTGCGGCGCAGGTGCAGGATCAGCGGCCAGCGCATGGTGCGCGCCCGCTGCGGATCGCCCCAGACCTCGGCCAGTGCCGGCGTGTGGGCGTAAACGGGATCTTCGCCGGTGGCGGCGCGATAACTGCCGGTCGCCGACAGGCTGCCGAAGTAGCCCAGCAGCGTGGGCAGGTTCCACTCGGCGGTCAGCCACAACCGCGGTGTCGGGATGACGTCGAACGGCCATACATAGTCGCCATAGCCCATGTCCACGTCGGCGCGCTCGGGCGGCCAGTACGGGTCGATGTCGTCGCGGACCTTCTCGGCCACCTCGGCCAGGTCGTCCTCGAAAATGATGTCCTGGTAGGTCCAGGCGGCCAGCACGCCGCCCGGGCGCAGCACGCGTTCGCAGGTGTCGAAGAAGCGGTAACGGTCGAACCAGTGCAAGGCCTGCGCGACGGCGACGAGGTCGACGCTGTGGTCCGCCAGCGCCGTCGTTTCGGCCGGCTCGGTCGCCAGGCTGACGTTGATGCCGTCCCCGCCCTGCGCCCAATGGCGCGCGATCTGCGCGGCGCTGGGATCCGTCGCGTGCACATGGGCGAAGCGTGCGGCCAGCCCGCGCGTCGCCTGGCCACTGCCGCACCCGGGCTCCCAGACCTGCGCGGTGGCCGGCACGACCGACGCGATCACGTCGTAGAGCGCGTCCGGATACGTGGGGCGCGAGGCGAGGTAGACGTCGGCGACGCCGGAAAAATGATCCTTGAAGGCAGCCATGGCGTGCGGTCAGCGGGCAGGTTGCAGCAGAAGGCGCTGATCTTCGCCAATCATGCGACTGTCCACAATCTCCAGCTTCAGCCGGTCGGCCATCGCCTGGATGCCCAGGCCACCGAAGAGCGGTCGCGCCTGGTCGCCCAGCAACACCGGCGCGACGTACAGCAGCACTTCGTCGGCCAGGCCCGTGGCCAGGAATGCGCCCGCCAAGGTGGCGCCGGCTTCGGCATGGACTTCGTTGATGCCACGCGTGGCCAGCAGTTCCAGCACGGCCTTCAGATCGAAATTGCTGCCGATCGCCGGCGCGATCGCGCGCTGCACATCGACATCGCGCGGCGGCTTTGCATCGGCGGTATGGATATAGAGCGTCGGCGCTTCGCCCTGGCGCACGTTGCCGCGCGCGACGGTGGCCAGGCCGGGATCGAGCACCACGCGCAGCGGCGGCTCGAACGCCGTGTCGTCGCCAAACCGCACCGTCAGCGACGGATCGTCGGCCAGCACCGTACCGGCACCGGTCAGGATGGCGCCGGCGCGCGCGCGCCAGCGCATCACGTCACGGCGCGATGCGTCGCCGCTGATCCACTTCGAGTCGCCGTTCGCCATCGCGGTGCGGCCGTCAAGGCTGGTGGCCAGCTTCACCCGCATCCACGGTCGTCCGCGTTCGATGCGCGAGAGGAATCCGCGATTCAACCGGCGCGCCTGCGCTTCCATCAATCCCGACTGCACGGCGATGCCGGCCGCGCGCAGCCGGTCGAAGCCCGCGCCATCGACCTGCGGGAACGGATCGCGCATCGCCGCAACCACGCGAACGACACCCGCAGCAACGAGGGCCTCGGCGCATGGCCCTGTGCGTCCGGTATGCGCACAGGGCTCCAGCGTGACGTACGCGGTCGCGCCCTGCGCGCGATCGCCTGCGGCCTGCAGCGCGAACACCTCGGCATGGGGCTCGCCAGCCTTGCGGTGCCAGCCCTCGCCGACGATTTCGTCGCCGTGCACGATCACGCAGCCCACCATCGGATTCGGACGCGTGGTGTACGCGCCACGCTCGGCCAGGCGCAGCGCGCGCGCCATGCAGGCATGGTCAAACGCGGAAAAGTCAGTCACGGGAATAGCGCCCTCGTTCATCGCCATCGGGCCACGTGGGGATCAGCCAGCCGGCATCGATCCGCAGTTCCATCTGCTCGAATGCGGGACCGCTCAACACCTGGGTTTCGAGTTCAACCTGCATCAGCGGACGCGCGTTCTCCGCCACTTCCAGGCGCAGCACGGGCACGCCCGCCTCCATCGCCCGTTCGATGCCAAGCGCGATCGCCACGGGCATTGCGCCAGCATCGGCGGCGAAGGCATAGCCACCCGCGCGCGTGGTCACCGGCTCCTCGCGTCCATCAGCGTAGATGAAGGTCACCGCGACGCCGTTGAAATACGCACCCTGGTCATCGTCGTGCACGAGCACCGCCGCACGCGGCTGCCAGTCCGCTGGATCGCTGTCGCGCACCGGTTCGGACGGGGCGATGCATTCGGCCGGCAGCGAGAGTGTGGCGTAGCGCGGCGGCGGCTCGGGCAGCTTCCAGTACAGGTCTTTCAGCGCGTACTGCTCGCGCCAGTAGTCGGCCATCGCCTGGGTCGCCACCTGCATCGCCGCCGATTGCGCGGCGCCTTCCGCCGACATCGCAGCCGCCGCCGTCTCTTCGGCGCGCCGCACGGACGCGGCCAGCCGCGCCTGCTGTGCGGCGACCTCGCGACGCAGCGCGGCCTCGTCGATCTCTCCGTCTCCTGCCACGAGTGGCATGGCGGCAGGGGCCGACGCGCCTTGCAGGAACGGGCATCGTGCACTGATCTCGGCCAACGTCGCCTCATGCCTCTGGCGCCGCCACGAATACTCCGCCGCGGCATCCCAGTCGCGGGCTTCCTTCACGTACGCCCATCCCTTGCCTTCGGGGACCGGGTCGGTGCGCAGCACCACCTTGTCACCCGCCCGCTTCCATGCCCCTTCGGCCTGCTGGTCCATCGCTCCATAGCTCAGGTACCACTGGAAGCGCCCCTCCGGCTTGAGCAGCAGCTCAGAGCCCACTTCCCTCACGCCGTTGAGGTAGTAATGGCCGGCGAGATCGTCGGCGGCGCGCGCGCTCGCGGGAGTGGCCAGCAGCAGGGCGGACAGCGCCAGCGCTTCCACGTGGGGTGTCATGTGGCGCTTCCGGTATCGAGCGCGAGAGTATGCGCCACGCGCTGCGCGGGCGTGATCGACATGATGACCACCGGCGTGCCGTGCAGGGAGGTGCGCTCCTCAAACCGCCACCCAAGGGACGCATAGAAATCCTCGTGCCACAGCGTGAACAGGCGTAACAAGGCGACGCCTTCGCGCGCCGCATGCGCAACGGCGGCGTCCACCAGGATCCGACCGCCACCGCGACCACGCGCATCAGGCAGCACGAACAGGCTACCCAACCAGGGACTGCCGCGATCCTGCAGGGCGGGCGCGTCTTCGATCAGCAGGCTGACCGAGCCCAGCAGGTGGCCATCGTCCATCAGCAGCAGCGTGGTCGGAAGCGACGTGCGCATGGCGTGGTCAGCCAATTCTTCGGTCGCGACGTCCAGGGTCCAGTCGTCGTACAGCGCGCCCCATTCCCGGTGATGCCAGCGGGCAAGCGGCTCGATGCACGCGGGGTGCCGCCCGATCGCGTCGATGCGCACGGCTCAGCGCTTCTTGTTCTTGTCCGCGTGCTTGTCGAAGGCCACGACGTCCCCACCCAACAGGGACAGCTGGCCGGCGCCGGCGGGCAACTCTCGCTCGAGCTTCTCGATTTCCTCGCGGAAATCGGCCACGTCCTCAAAGCTGCGGTAGACCGAGGCGAAGCGGACGTAGCCGACGTGGTCGAGCTTGCGCAGTTCGCCCATCACCAGTTCCCCGATCTTGCGCGAGGCTATTTCGCGTTCGCCGCTCATGCGAATCGCATGGATCACCGCACGCACGGCGGCCTCGATCTGTTCTTCCGACACCGGACGCTTCTGCAGCGCACGGTCGAAGCCGGCACGCAGCTTGCGTGCATCGAAGGTATCCCGACGTCCATCGCCCTTGATGACCGCCGGCAGCTTGATCTCGATGTTTTCCAGCGTCGAGAAGCGCTCCCCGCAGGCCTCGCACTCGCGACGGCGCCGGATCGTCGCGCCGTCTTCAGAGACGCGCGAATCGATGACGCGGGTGTCAGTGTGCTGGCAGAAGGGGCAGTGCATGTCAGCCCCCGAACTCCACGGGCATCAACGTGGTGAGACCCCGACCCCTGTAGCGCGACGGCTCGAAACGGAATCCATCCAAAAGGGCCATCAACTGGGCGTTGTAGGCGGGCGCCGTGCTGCAGGTCACCACTTTATCTAGGATCCGTCCCTCGCCATCCACCAATACATAGGCTTGAGCCTTGAAACCACGCCTCGCCTTGCCCGCAAACCCGAAGTCGACGCGGGGCGCATGAATGACACGGCCCGCAGACCATGAGGCACGTGACAGATCCACGCCATCCTCCTGAGGCCAGACTTCGTTGCGGAAGGCGAACTTCCGGAACTCGGCATGCGTCATCTGTGGCTCCAAGCCCTTCCGGCAAGGGAAGAAGCCTTCGGGCACAGCGTCCATGTAGTCCGGAGGCGCGGAGAACACGGGTTCTTTAGGCGGCACCTCACCAGCCGCCGCAGAGCCGCACGCGAACGCCATCACGAACAGCACCAACGTTATCGACCGCATGACGGTTGCCTCCCATGCCGAATGGCGCTCGCGAGTTCGCACGCTCTGCCCGCTCCCGGGTCAGCTGCCGTAGACCGGGTACTTCCGGCACTGCGCAGTGACAGCATCACGCACCTTCGCCAGCACGGCCTCGTCGCTCGGCGCATCCAGCACGTCGCAGATCCAGTTGGCCAGGTCGATGCAGTCCTGCTCACCGTAGCCGCGCGTGGTGACGGCGGGCGTGCCGATGCGCAGGCCGGAGGTCACGAAAGGCTTGCGCGGGTCATTCGGCACGGAGTTCTTGTTGACGGTGATGTGCGCCTTGCCCAGCGCTTCTTCCGCATCCTTGCCGCTGACATCCTTGCCGATCATGTCGACCAGCATCAGGTGGTTCTCGGTACCACCGGACACGATCTTGTAACCGCGTGCGATGATCGTCTTCGCCATCGCCTGTGCGTTCTTCACGACCTGTGCCTGGTAATCCTTGAAGCCAGGCTCAAGCGCTTCCTTGAACGCCACGGCCTTGGCCGCGATGACGTGCATCAGCGGACCGCCCTGGATGCCCGGGAAGACGATGCTCTGCAGCTTCTTCTCGATCTCTTCACCCGCGCCCTTGGCCACGATGATGCCGCCGCGCGGGCCGCGCAACGTCTTGTGGGTGGTCGAGGTGACCACGTGCGCGTGCGGCAGCGGGTTCGGGTAGACGCCGGCCGCGACCAGCCCGGCGACATGCGCCATGTCGACGAACAGGTAGGCACCGACCTTGTCGGCAATGGCGCGGAAGCGCGCCCAGTCGACAACCTGCGAATAGGCCGAGAAACCGGCCACGACCATTTTCGGCTTGTGTTCCAGCGCGAGTTTTTCCACTTCGTCGTAGTCGATCAGGCCCTGGTCGTTCACGCCGTACTGGACGGCATTGAAGATCTTGCCCGAGGCATTCACCTTGGCGCCGTGGGTCAGGTGGCCGCCATGGGCCAGCGACATGCCCAGGATGGTGTCGCCCGGCTGGAGCAGGGCGAAATACACGGCCTGGTTGGCCTGCGAGCCGGAATGCGGCTGCACGTTGGCGTAGTCGGCGCCGAACAGCTGCTTCACGCGATCGATGGCCAGCTGCTCGGCCACGTCGACGTACTCGCAGCCGCCGTAATAGCGCTTGTGCGGATAGCCTTCGGCGTACTTGTTGGTCAGCACGCTGCCCTGGGCTTCCAGCACGCGCGGGCTGGCGTAGTTCTCGCTGGCGATCAGCTCGACGTGATCCTCCTGTCGGCGCGCCTCGTGGGCGATGGCCTGGGCCAGTTCGGGATCGTAGGTTTCGATGCGGGCGTCGCGCGGGAACATCGGGTCTCCGGGGCATGGCAGGGCGGGGATGCCGATTGTAGCCCGCCCTGCACCCGGCCACCCCGCGCTTAAAAGGAAAAGCGCGCCGGAGCGCGCTTTTCGGAGCATCGGGGCTACTGGCTCAGTGGCGCAGCATCAAGTCCGCGATGACGCCGGTGGCGATGGCGACCATCAGCAGGTTGCCGCGGTCGTCGCGCACCCAGTGGTAGCCCCGGGGAGGATGACGCACCTGGTAACGGTTGTAGTCGTTCACTACGTACACCGGGCCGCCGTAGTAGTCACGGTACCGCTGCCCCTTGGCCCACCGGTGGTAGCCGGGGGCGGGACGGTACGTGACGCGCGGCGGCGCGTAGTACCGGCGATCGTCGTAGTGCCGATTGTCGTAGCGGCGGTCATCCCGACGGCCCTCGCTGTAGCCGTGGCCGTATGCCTGCCGCCGGTTGTGGTCATTGCGACGATCGTCCCGACGGTCATCACGGCGATCGTAGTGACTGGAACGGTCCCGATCGCGTCCACGATGATCGTTCTCGCGCGCCAGTACGGGGGCGGTGACGGCGAAGGCCAGGACGGCGCAGGCCATGCTCTGGAAAAGACGCTTGGTATTCATGGAAACCCCTCTGTGTGGCACGTGAGTCCATCATGCCGATCACATCTGAACCGATTCCGGCTGGAAAACGGTTACGGCCACGTCAACGCCATGTCGGTCTGCGGCATTCAGCGGGCGGTCGGTCCCGCGGGAGCGGCTATAATCGCCGCCTTCCCATGTGCCTCCCCGCCCGCCGTCCCGGCCGGGCGCCGGGGCCTGCGTACCGGAGCCTGCATGTCCTCGCAATACATCTACACCATGAACCGGGTCAGCAAGGTGGTTCCGCCCAAGCGGCAGATCATCAAGGACATCTCGCTGTCGTTCTACCCGGGCGCGAAGATCGGCCTGCTGGGCCTGAACGGCGCCGGCAAGTCCACGGTGCTGAAGATCATGGCCGGCGTGGACAAGGATTTCGAGGGCGAAGCCCGCCCGCAGCCCGGCATCAAGGTCGGCTACCTGGCGCAGGAGCCGGAACTCAACCCGGAGCACACCGTCCGCCAGGCCGTCGAGGAAGGCGTGGGCGACGTGCTGCAGGCCCAGGCCGCGCTGGAAGCGGTCTACGCCGCCTATGCCGAGGAAGGCGCCGACTTCGACGCCCTCGCCAAGGAGCAGGAACGACTGGAGGCCATCCTGGCCGCCGGTGACGCCCACACGCTCGAGAACCAGCTGGACGTGGCCGCGGACGCCCTGCGCCTGCCGCCGTGGGATGCCATCGTCGGCAAGCTGTCCGGCGGCGAGAAGCGCCGCGTGGCGCTGTGCCGCCTGCTGCTGCAGAAGCCGGACATGCTGCTGCTCGACGAACCGACCAACCACCTGGACGCCGAATCGGTCGAATGGCTGGAACAGTTCCTCGCCCGCTATACCGGCACCGTGGTGGCCGTCACCCACGACCGCTACTTCCTCGACAACGCCGCCGAGTGGATCCTCGAACTCGACCGTGGTCGCGGCATTCCGTGGAAGGGCAACTACACCGACTGGCTGGTGCAGAAGGACGAGCGCCTGAAGCAGGAGGACAACCAGGAAAAGGCCCGCCAGAAAGCCATCCAGAAGGAACTGGAGTGGTCGCGGCAGAATGCCAAGGGCGGGCGTTCGAAGGGCAAGGCGCGCCTGGCGCGCCTGGAAGAGCTGCAGTCGGTCGACTACCAGCGCCGCAACGAGACCAACGAGATCTTCATTCCGCCGGGCGAGCGCCTGGGCAACAACGTCATCGAGTTCAAGAACGTCTCGAAGAAATTCGGCGACCGCCTGCTGATCGACAACCTGAGCTTCCTCGTGCCCGGCGGTGCCATCGTCGGCATCATCGGCCCGAACGGCGCCGGCAAGTCGACGCTGTTCAAGATGATCACCGGGCAGGAGAAGCCGGATTCAGGCACGATCACCACCGGTCCGACCGTACAACTGGCCTACGTCGACCAGAGCCGCGAGAAGCTGGAGGGCAACCACAACGTGTTCCAGGAAATTTCCGGCGGCCTGGACATCCTCAACATCAATGGCGTCGAGATCCAGTCCCGCGCCTACATCGGCCGCTTCAACTTCAAGGGCCAGGACCAGCAGAAGATGGTCGGCTCGCTCTCCGGCGGTGAGCGCGGCCGCCTGCACATGGCCAAGACGCTGCTGCAGGGCGGCAATGTGCTGCTGCTCGACGAACCGTCCAACGACCTGGATATCGAAACCCTGCGTGCGCTGGAGGACGCGCTGCTCGAGTTTCCCGGCAACACGTTCGTCATTTCGCACGATCGCTGGTTCCTGGACCGCATCGCCACGCACATCCTCGCCTTCGAAGGCGATTCGCACGTGGAGTTCTTCCAGGGCAACTACCGCGAGTACGAGGAAGACAAGAAGCGGCGCCTTGGTGAAGACGGTGCGCGTCCGCACCGTCTGCGCTTCAAGGCATTGAAGTAAGGCCTGCAGCGCCCGCGGGCGCTGCGCTTACGCAGCAACCAGGAAGCGCCGGCCTACGTCGGCGCTTTTTTTCTTCTTCGCGATCAACCCAGGCTGGCTGACAGCAGCAGGACGGCGACGATCGCGCCTGTCACCAGGCTTTGGGCGAGCAGGAACATCGCCAGACCCAGGGCGGTGCGCAGGGCCGTCGTCCAGCGGGAGTGGCTCTGGAACATCTGGATCAACGAAAAGACGACGTACGTGCAGACGAACAACATGGACCATGCCTGCGCACTCGGTAGCCAGCGTTGCAGCACCACCGCAAACGCCATGAAGACGAATGTCTGGACCGTCAGGAACGCCGACACCACCAGCCACTCGGGGTAGTTCAAACCCCGCCCACGGAAGGCCAGCCAGAACGCCGCGGCCTCCAATGGCAGGCACAGCAGCGTGAATGCCGTCAGGTGTGTGTTGATCCAATCCCTTGCTGCCGCGAACGACCGGGTCACCACGGCAGGATCGGCAACGTCGTTGCCTCCCATGGCGCGTCCCTGGGAGTAGCCGGCCTGCATCGCCGACCCCACCAGATCGCCTCCCAGCAGGTACTTGCCCAGCAACACGACTGCCGCCGCCGTGATCATCAGCAGCAACAACGGCTTGACCTGCTTCGCACGCTGACCGTCGAGGTAGGCACGCATCAGGTGCCCCGGCCGCAGCATCAGCTCCTTCAACGAGTACAGGATGCCCCGGTCCATGTGGAGCACGCTGTGCTCCAGCTCATGGCCGAGGAAATGCCAGTCGATGCGGTGCGCCGGCGTCGGCTGGCCGCAGGCGGGGCAGAACTTCTGTTCGGGACCATCCGTCACGCGCGCGCAGTTGGCGCACTTCCCCCTATCCGACATCGCCATCCCCATGGCATGAAAGCGTCGCATTCTAGAGCGGAGCCCCTGTGTTTGGAAAAGCGGCGACCGCCCTCACTCCATCGGCAGTCCGAACACCTTGCGCAGGTAGGCCACGAAATCGGGGTCGTCACTCATGCCCTTGCCGGGCGTGTCGCTGACCTTCGCCACCGGCTGGCCTTGGCAGCGCACCATCTTCAGCACCAGTTGCAGGGGCTTGGGGCCCAGGTCGTTGGTCAGGTTGGTGCCGATGCCGAAGCCCACCTTGCAGCGGCCATGGAAATGCGCGTGGATCCGCAGCACCGCTTCCACGTCGAGGCCATCGCTGAACACCAGCGTCTTGCTGCGTGGATCGATCCGCTGCGACTCCAGGTGCGCGATGACGCGATCGCCCCACACCAGCGGATCGCCCGAGTCGTGGCGCATACCGTCGAACAGCTTGCCGAAATAGAGGTCGAAGTCGCGCAGGAAGGCGTCCAGCCCCACGACGTCCGACAGCGCAATGCCGAGGTCTCCGCGGTACTCCTGCGCCCAGGCCTCGAAGGCGGCGCGTTGCGAATCGCGCAGGCGCGGCCCCAATTGCTGGAACGCCTGCAGCCACTCGTGCGCCATCGTGCCGTGTGGCGTCATGCCGTAAAGACGCGCGAAATGCACGTTGCTGGTGCCGACGAACTGGCCGCCCAGCAGCTGCTGGCAGATCGGCAGCAGCCGCGCATGCCAGTCGTGCGAGTAGCGGCGCCGCGTGCCGAAGTCGGTGATCGTGCAGTCCGGCGCGGCATCGCGCAGGCGCTCCAGCTTGCTGCGCAGGCGATGCTCGCCCTCCCGCTCGTCGCCGCCGGGCTGCGCGCGCATCCATGTCTCGCTGATGATGGCCAGCACCGGCACTTCGAACAGGATGGTCTGCAGCCATGGCCCCTCGATGGTCAGGTCGAGCTCGCCGGGCACCTGCTGCGAGGGTACGAGCCGCACGTGCCGCCGGCGCAGCTGGAACTGCTCCAGGAAATCGACGAAATCCGGCTTGATGTAGCGCAGAGAACTCAGGAACCGTAGTTCGTCCTCGCTGAAACGCAGCGTGCACAGCTGGTCGATCTCGGCCGAAATCGCCTCCAGGTGCCGGACCAGGTCCACGCCCGGTGTCCGGCACTTGAAGCGGTACAGGACCTGCGCCCCGGGATGCTGGTGCAGTACCGCCTGCATCATCGTCAGCTTGTAGAGGTCGGTATCCAGCAGCGAGGGGATCATCATGCCGGTCGCGCACCGTACGGTCGGGGACGACCATGGTCGCATGATCGACTGCTGCCATTGCGCATGAGGTTGCTGCATCGCCCCATCGCGGGGAAACCGCGCACCTCGAGGGTGCCGATTAAAGCGCCCCACCCATGCGCCGATAGCGCCTCAACACCGGGACCGTTCGCACGCTTGACTACGCCGACGTCGTGCCGCCCCGTCCTTTCCCACTAGGAGCTTCATGAACGCATGCGCTGCGGACCCCGTGTCTGATGCCGGCATCGACGACCACATCCAGTCCGTGTCCGGATTGTCGGATTCGCTGCTGAAGCAGCTGCGCCAGTCGCTGCAGAAGATCGACGAAATCAACCGCGTCACCCGCATCATCTCGATGAATGCACGCATCGAAGCGGTCCGCATCGGCACGGCCGGGCGCAGCTTCGGCGTGATCGCGGAAGAGATGGATACGCTGTCGCGGCGGGTCAGCGATACGGCGCGCGAGATCGACCAGATGGCGGGCCGCACCAGCACCGACCTGCGCGAACGGCTGGACGAGCTGCAGACCAATGTCCGCCGCACCCGCCTGACCGATCTGGCGTTGGCGAACATCGACCTGATCGACCGCAACCTGTACGAGCGCAGCTGCGACGTGCGCTGGTGGGCGACCGATGCCGCGATGGTGGCCGCCCTGCAGGATCCGCAACCGGCGGCACTCGCCCACGCCAGCCAGCGCCTCGGCCAGATCCTCGATTCGTACACCGTTTATTTCGATCTGGTGCTCGCCGACCTGCACGGCAACGTCATCGCCAACGGCCGGCCGCGCCGGTACCGCTCGGCGGGACAGTCGGTGGCGCAACAGGCCTGGTTCCAGTCGGCGATGGCCACCGCCAGTGGCGAGGCGTTCGGCTTCCAGTCGATGCACGCCAGCCCGCTGGCCGGCGGCGAACGCGTGCTGGTCTACGCCTGCACGGTACGCGAGGGCGGCCGCGTGACGGGCCGGCCGCTCGGCGTGCTCGGCATCGTATTCCGCTGGGACGCGCTCGCGCAGACCATCGTCGAACGCACGCCGCTGTCGGAGGCCGAGTGGCGCCGCAGCCGGGTCTGCATCGTCGATGGACACGGGCACGTGCTGGCCGATACCGCGGGCGGCGACGCGGCGTCACCGCGACTGGATTTCCCCGGCCGTGCCGCTTTGTTCGCGCAGTCGCGCGCGGCGGTCGACCTGGTCATCGATGGCCGTGCGCACTGCATTGCGCATGCCGCGTCACCGGGCTACGAGACTTACCGCACCGGCTGGCATTGCGTGATCGTGCAGGGCATCGACTGAGGCTGCCGCTCAGGCCAGCCAGACGCCGTCGTCGCGCACCTGCACGGCGACCGCACGCAGCGAGTCCCCGCGGCAGGGCCCGGCCACGCAATCGCCCCGCACGAGTTCGAACGAGGCACCGTGGGCGGCACAGACCAGATAGCCCTCCTTGCTCTTGAGGAACTGGCCCGGTGCCCAGTCGAGTCGACGGCCGGCATGCGGACAGACATTCAGCCAGGCGCGGACTTCGCCACCATCCCGGAAGAGGATCAATGACTCGGCATCATCGCCGATCGTGGCCTCTACCTCGGCAAAGCCGCCATCGGCGATGTCATTCAGTGCACCCAGTCGCATGTCGTTTAACGAAGTCCTCACACGGTCACGTAACGGTCATCCGATACTGCGGCACCGGCCCCCGCCGCATTCTGTCACGACGCAACGCCATGTACGCACGCCACTTCCAGTTCAACGCCTTCCGCCACGCCTTCGCTCCGCGCAAGCCGCGCCATCCGCTGCTGCGGGTCGGCCTGGGCTTGCTGGGCGTCGCGCTGCTGGGTGTGCTGGTGTTCTTCAGTGTGTTCGTCGGCGCCGCCATGATCGCGGCCGGTCTGGTCTACAAGCTGGTGCGCCAGCGCGGCAAGCCGCAGGCCCGCGACGCGCGCGTGGTGGATGCCGAGTACCACGTGGTTCGCAAATCGGTGCTGCCGCTGCCGCGCTGAAGCTGCGTCCGGGAGCCCGTTCCCGCCTACACTCTGCGGCCATTCCCTGCTCGACTGGCCGACATGACCGATCTTTTCTCCGCGCCACTGGTACCGCGCGCGCCTGTCCGCGGCGGCGGCACGTTCCCGGTGCGACGCATCTTCTGCGTCGGCCGCAATTTCGCGGATCACGCGCGTGAGATGGGCGCAACCGCGCCGGCCTCGAAAGCGGAGCGTGGCATGCCCGTCTTCTTCCACAAGCCGGCCGACGCCATCGTCACCGGTGACGCCGACGTCCCCTACCCGCCCGGCACCCAGGACCTGCACCACGAGGTCGAACTGGTCGTCGCGCTGGGTTCGGACGCGCCCGCCGGCCCGCTCGCACGCGACGACGCGCAAGCGCTGGTGATCGCATACGGCGTCGGCCTGGACCTCACGCGTCGCGATCTCCAGGCCGCCGCGAAGGCCAAGGGCCTGCCCTGGGACACCGGCAAGGGCTTCGACCACTCCGCCCCGATCAGCGAACTGGTGCCGGTGGCCGACGTCGCGACGCTCGAGAACCACGCCCTCACCCTGCGCGTTAACGGCGAAACACGCCAGCACGGATCGCTGCGCGACCTGATCTGGGACGTACCCGACATCCTGCACGAACTGTCGAAGCTCTATGCACTGAAGGCCGGCGATCTGGTCTTCATGGGCACGCCGGCAGGCGTGGCGGCGCTGGTGCCGGGCGATACCTTCATCGCCTCGCTGGATGGCGTGGCGACATTGAGCGGCCGCATCACGGGCTGAGCATCGCAACAACCGTCTTCATGCGCGCTATAGTCCCCGCCGATGGCGCGACGGCGCCGACAGACAGGAGGACAGCATGGGCATGATCAGCGAGTTCAAGGAATTCATTGCGCGCGGCAACGTGGTCGATCTGGCCGTCGGTGTCGTCATCGGTGCCGCGTTCGGCAAGATCGTCAGCAGCCTGGTCGATGGCATCGTGATGCCGCTGGTGGGCCTGCTGTTGGGCGGCGTGAAGTTCAGCGACCTGGCGTTGACCCTGCGCACGGCCGAGATCGATGCGGCCGGCAAGGAAATCGCACCGGCGCTGTTGCTGAAGTACGGCGCCTTCCTGCAGACGACGATCGACTTCCTGCTCATCGCCTTCGTGATCTTCCTGGTCCTGAAGGCCTACAACCGCGTGCGTGCGCCGGCGCCGGCCGCCGCCACGCCCGAAGACATCCTGCTGCTGCGCGAGATCCGCGATTCGCTGAAGAAGTAAGCGGACGCTGTATTCCGAACCGGCAACACCGGCAAGGGAACGACGAGGCCACGGGCTGTTAAGCTCGTGGCCTTCGTTTTCCGGGATATGCCATGCGTCTTGCTCCGCTGCTGCTTGCCCTGCCCCTCGCCGTTCCTGCGCTCGCCGCCGATCGCGAGACACGCATTCCCGATGCCGCCCTCGCGACCGCCGCGACGCTGCGCGAACAGGCGCTGGCCGACGATACCGGCTGGAAGGTGGTCGAATCACTGACCACCGAGATTGGCCCGCGACTGGCCGGCAGCGAGGCCGATGCGAAGGCAGTGGCGTGGGCACAGGCGAAGTTCAAGGCACTGGGCTTCGACAAGGTGTGGATCGAACCGGTGACGTTTCCCAAATGGGTACGACGCAGCGAGAGCGCTGCGGTCCTGGGGCCGAATGCCCAGCCGCTGACCATCACCGCGCTGGGTGGCAGCCCGGCCGGCAAGGTGGATGCGGAGATCGTCCGCTTCGCCGACCTGGCGGCGCTGGAGGCCGTACCTGCCGATTCGCTGGCCGGCAGGATCGCCTTCGTCGACTACGCGATGAAGGCCGCGCGCGATGGCAGCGACTACCGCAACGGCGGCGCGATCCGATCGAAGGGTCCGTCGGCGGCGATCCGCGCGGGTGCCGTCGCCTTCCTGATGCGCTCGGCCGGCACGGACAACCACCGCGTCGCGCACACCGGCATCACCCGCTTCGACGAAGGCCTGACGCCGGTGCCGTCCGCCTCGCTGACCATTCCCGACGCCGACCAGCTCGCACGCCTGCTGCAACGCGGCCCGGTGCGCGTGTCCTTGGCACTGGATTGCGGCTGGGACGGCGCGTACACCTCGCACAACGTCATCGGCGAGATCACCGGGCGCAGCTTGCCGAAGGAGGTCGTGGTGATCGGCGGCCACCTGGATTCGTGGGACCTGGGCACCGGTGCGATCGACGATGGCGCCGGCATCGGCATCACCATGGCCGCGGGCCACCTGATCGGCAAACTGAAGCAGGCGCCGAAGCGCACGATCCGCGTGATCGCCTTCGCCAACGAGGAA
Organism: Pseudoxanthomonas mexicana; assembly: GCF_001556105.1. Taxonomy (GTDB): domain Bacteria; phylum Pseudomonadota; class Gammaproteobacteria; order Xanthomonadales; family Xanthomonadaceae; genus Pseudoxanthomonas_A; species Pseudoxanthomonas_A mexicana_A. Next base: position 175,169 of record NZ_LSIF01000083.1, read on the forward strand.
CAAGGCCTGTACGGCGGCAAGGCGTATGCGGAGAAGCACCTGGCCGACATCACCCGTCATCAGATCGCCGCCGAGAGCGACTTCGGCGCGGGGCGCATCTATGCGTTCAATACCGGCGCACCAGACCACGCGCGCAAGGCGACCGAACAGATCGCGCAGGCGCTGGCGCCGCTGGGCATCGAGTACGCCCCCGGCAAGGGCAGCGCAGGGCCGGACATCAGCCCGTTCGCCGCCAAGGGCATGGCGTGGGCATGGCTGGCCCAGGACGGCAGCGATTATTTCCACCTGCACCACAATGCCGACGACACGCTGGACAAGATCGACCCCGCCGCGCTGGCGCAGAACGTCGCCGCCTACACGGTGTTCGCGTATCTCGCGGCGGAAGCCGATGGCGATTTCGGCAGCCAGCTCAAGGACGCCGCTTCCGCCAAGTAAGGCTCAGCGGTTGCGCTGCGCCCATTGCGCCAGGAACACGGCGGTGGCGGCGGCGACATTGAGGCTCTCGACGGCACCACTGCCAGGAATGGACAGTCGCTGGTCGCAGGCTGCGGCGAGCTGCGCGTCCATGCCCTCGCCTTCGGCACCCATCACGTAGACCAGGCGCTGCGGCAGCGTCGCAGCGAACAGCGCATCGCCACCGCGCACCACCGTCGCGGCCAGCGAGAAGCCGGCGCCGCGCAGTTGGCCGATCGCATTTTCCGCATTGCCCATCCGTACCAGCGGGACCTGTTCCGCGCCGCCCTCGGCCACGCGCGCGGCCGCGCCTGACAGCGCCAGCGTCGAGTCGCGCGGCAGCAGGATGCCGGCCACGCCGAAGTGCGCGGCCGACCGCAGGATGGCGCCGAAGTTGTGCGGATTGCCTACGCCGTCCAGCCACAGCGCGGCCACCGGCCTGCCTTCGGGCAGCGCGCGCAACCAGTCGCCCATCGGCATCGGCTCGACCTTCAGCACGTCGGCGAGCACGCCTTCGTGATGCGTGCTCGCAGCGAGGCGATCGAGATCACCCTCCTCCACCACGCGATAGCCGACACGCTGCTTGACGCACCACGCCAGCAACGGCTTCAGCGCCGGGATGCGCGCTTCGGTCAGGTAGACCTTGCGGATGGCCTCCGGCCGGCGTGCGAACACCGCGTGCAGGGCATTGAGGCCATACAGGCGCAATTCGCTGCGATTCGCGGCGTGCGCGGGCGCCTCGGTCCGCTCGGCTGGCGGGGGCGGACGTCGCGCGGGAGGAGGACCGCCCGCACGCGGGGGACGCGGCGGAGATCGTTTGTCCCAGGGACCGCTCATGTCATGCCTGCCTGAAATACCGGATTCAACGGCAATTCTTCCATGTTCGCGGCACGCTGCGAAGCAGGAGCGTCCCGGATCAGGCGACCCATAGCCGGCCGAACAGCCGCAGGTCGTGCAGGCCGTCAGCCTTCAGGATCGCGGCGCGCCGTGTCCCCTCTTCGATGAACGCGTTGTTTTGCAGCACGCGCGCAGAGGCCGGATTGGCATCCAGCACGTTCGCCTCGACGCGGCGCAGCGCCAGCGCGGGCACCACCCAGTCGAGATAGGCCGCCACCACGCGCGTCATATGGCCGTGGCCCCAGTGCGCGCTGCCCAGCCAGTAGCCGAGTTCGGCGCTGTGCGCCTTTTCGCCCGCATGCGGACGCGCCGCGATGCCGCCACAGGCCTCGCCGTCGATCTCGATGGCCAACACCGGATGCGCGAGATCCACCACGCGTCCGGCGAGGAAGTCCTCGCCGTCTGCACGCGTGTAGGGATGCGGGAAGCGGTCGCTCAACCCACGCGGCACCCGCGGATCATCCGCATGGCGCAGCAGCGCCTCCAGATCATCCTGCCGCCAGGCACGCAGCAGGAACCCGTTGCCGTCGATGCGCACGCCGTCGAACGGGCGTGCAGAGGGCCTGCCGGGGCTATGCGGGTAGGTCATGCAGGCCCTGCGTCAGCCATGACCACCGACGGAAGGCGTTTCCGCCTCCAGCTTGCTCAATTCATGCGCGACTGCTTCCGGCGAGCGCGTGAACGGCGCCAGCAGCGCGTAGAACGCCGGCACCACGTACAGCGACAGCAGCGTGGAGAAGGTCACGCCGAAGATCACCACGATGCCGATGGTCGCGCGACTGGCCGAACCCGGACCGCCGGCCACGACCAGCGGGATGGCGCCGACCACCGTGGCCACCGACGTCATCAGGATCGGGCGCAAGCGCACGCGCGCGGACTCGGCAATGGCCTGCGCGACGCTGGACCCGTCATCGCGCAACTGGTTGGCGAACTCGACGATGAGGATGCCGTTCTTCGCCGCCAGGCCGATCAGCATCACGATGCCGATCTGGCTGAAGAGATTCAGCGTGCTGCCGGTGACCCAGAGGCCGATCAACGCGCCCAGCACCGCCAGCGGCACCGTCAGCATGATGATCAGCGGATGGATGAAACTCTCGAACTGCGCCGCCAGCACCAGGTAGACGATCAGCAACGCCAGCGTGAAGGTCAGCAGGATCGCGCCGCCCGCTTCCTGGTACTCGCGCGATTCGCCCTTCCAGTCGATCTGCGCGTAGTCCGGCAGTTCTTCCGCCACCGTCTGCCGCGTCCACTCCAGTGCTTCACCCATCGTGTAGCCGGGCGCGAGGCCGGCGCTGATGGTGATCGAGCGCAGGCGGTTGAAGCGGTTGAAGGTGCCGGGCTCGGCGACCTCACTGAGTGTCACCAGGTTGGACAGCGGCACCAGCGCCCTGTCGGTGCGACTGAGCCCGAGCGACGAGATCAACGAGCCGTCGCTACCCCGCACGTAGGTCTGCGCCAGGTCCTCGACGTTGGCGCGCTTGTCGCGACCGGCCTGCAGCATGACATCGTATTCCTCGCCGTTGTCGACGTAGGTGGTCACCTGGCGCGAACCCATCATCGTTTCCAGCGTGCGGCCGATCTCCTGCACCGATACGCCGAGGTCGGCGGCGCGGTCGCGGTTGATGTTCACGCGCATCTGCGGGCGGGTTTCCTTGTAGTCGGAATCCGGATCCTCGATGCCGGGATTGCCTTCCATGCGCTGCAGGATGCGGTCGCGCCACTGCGCCAGCTCGGCGTAGTCCGGACCACCCAGCACCAGCTGGTAGCGCTGGCCGCGGCTGCCGACCAGGCCACCCGCCACGTTGGCGCGCGCCTGCACGCCGGGCAGCTTGGACAACTCGGCCCGCAGGCTGCCGACGACTTCGTCGGTCGTGACGTCGCGGTCCTTCCAGTCCTGCAGGAACACGATCACCTGGCCGGTGTGCATCTCTTCGCCGCCACCGAAGCTTCGCGGCGCGCGCGAGTTGGCGCGCACGATCGGCTTGTCGCCACCGACCTGCTCCATGACGATGCGCTCGACCTGTTGCATCTGGTTGACCATGTAATCGAAGCCCGCGCCTTCCGGGCCGTCGACCATGACGAAGAAGCGGCCACGGTCTTCCGCCGGCGCGAGTTCGCTGGGCACACGCAGGCCGAGCAGGACGATCGCGATGCCGCACAGCGCCATCGCGGCCAGCACGAGGACGAGGATGCGCTTGCCCGTCATGCCGACCATGCGCTCCACATGACGCCCGTAGCCACTGCTGATCCGCGTGAGCGTGCGGTTGGTCCACGCATTCAGGCCGCGTGGCTCGGTGTGCGGGCGCACCAGCTTCGACGACATCATCGGCGTCAGCGTCAGCGCGACGAAGGCGGAGATCGCCACCGCCGCCGCCAGCGCCACCGACAGCTCGCGGAACAGGCGACCCGTGTTGCCCTCCATGAAACCGACCGGCAGGAACACCGCCACCAGCACCGCCGTGGTCGCGATCACCGCGAACGCGACCTGCGCGGTGCCGCGGCGTGCGGCCACGAGTGGCGGCTCGCCAAGGTCCGCGCGGCGCTGCACGTTCTCCAGCACCACGATGGCGTCGTCAACCACCAGGCCGATGCAGAGCACCAGCGCCAGCAGCGTCAGCAGGTTGATCGAAAAACCGAACGCGTACAGCGCGATGAACGACGCGATCAGGCACACCGGCACCGTCACCGCCGGGATCAGCGCGGCGCGCAGGCTGCCGAGGAACAGCCAGATCACCAGGAACACCAGCAGCGTCGCTTCGCCCAGCGTCCAGTACACGCGCTCGATCGAGGCTTCGATGAAGGTGGTGCTGTCGAAGGCGACGAAGATGTCCGTGTTCGCCGGCAAGGTCTGCTGGATGATCGCGGCCTCCGCACGCGCCGCGCGCGCCACATCCAGCGCATTGGCGGTCGACGTGCGCACGATGCCCAGGCCGACGTTCGGCACGGCGTTGCTGCGCAGGTAGGAGCGGCGCTCCTCCGCGCCCAGTTCGACCTGCGCCACGTCGCCCAGGCGCACCGGATAGCCGTTCGGGCCCTTGCGCAGCGGCAGTTGCGCGAACTGCTCGGGCCGCTGGTAACCACGCTCGACACGCAGGGTGAAGTCGCGCGTCTGCGATTCGATGCGGCCGGCCGGCAGTTCGACGTTCTGCGCGCGCAGCGCCGTCTCGACGTCGTTGGTGGTCACGCCGCGCGCGGCCATCGCCTTGCGATCCAGCCAGATGCGCATGGCATACCGTTGGCCACCGCCGAGTTGCACGCGCGCCACGCCGTCGAGCGCGGACAGGCGGTCCAGCACGTAACGGTCGGCGTAGTCGGTCAGCTCCATCGTGTCCATCACGGTGGAGCGCATGTTCAACCAGATGATGACTTCGGCATCGGCCTCGACCTTGGAGATCTGCGGCGGGTCCGCTTCTTCCGGCAGGCGGTTCATCACGCGGCTGACGCGATCGCGCACGTCGTTCGCGGCGGCTTCGATGTCGCGGCTGAGGTTGAACTCGATGGTGACGTCGGCGCGGCCGTTGCGGCTGCTCGACTGGATGGTCTTGATGCCCTCGATGCCGGACAGGCCGTCCTCGAGGATCTGGGTGATGCGGGTTTCGACGACCGCCGCCGATGCGCCCGGATAGTTCACTTCCACCGACACGATGGGCGGATCGATATTGGGCAGCTCGCGCAGGGTCAGGCGCAGGAACGACATCACGCCCAGCACGACCAGCAGCAGACTCACGACGACCGCGAAGACCGGACGTTTGATCGACAGATCGGAGAGGTTCATCGCGCTCAGCCCTGGCCGTCGGCGGGCGCGTCCTGCTTGGCGGGCGCCGGGGGCGCGGCATCGGCCACCTTCACGCCGGGACGCAGCTTGCCGGTGCCGTCGATGACGATGCGGTCACCCGCCGCCACGCCCTTCAGGATCTCGACCCGTCCATCGCGGCGCACACCGGCCGTGATCGGCGCCTGCTCGACGCTGCCGTCGGCCTTGACGCGGTAAACGAAGGAGTCGCGGCCCACCTGCACCACCGCGATTTCCGGAATCACCAGTGCCTGCCGCTCGGGGCGGAACAGGCGCACGTCCAGCAGCATGCCCGGGCGCAGCTGGCGCGCGTCGTTGGGGAATACCGCGCGCACGGTCACGGCACGGGTGGCGGTGTCGACGCGCGCGTCGATCGTTGCCACCTGCCCCTCGAACGACACCCCGGGATACGCGACCGCGCTTGCCGTCACGGCGTTGCCGGTTTCGACCGTGGCCAGCGCCGCTTCCGGCACCTGGAAGTCCACGTACATGCGCGAAATGTCGTCGAGCGTGGCGATGCTGCTGCTGGCCGTGATCAGCGAACCGGGGCTGACCTGGCGGATGCCCAGCACGCCCGCGAACGGCGCGCGCACGCTGCGATCGCTGATATCCGCGCGCGCCTGGCGCACGCGCGCGGCAGCGGCATCGCGCAGCGCCAGCTGGGTGTCGAGTTGCGAGCGCGCGATCAACTGCTGGTCGGCCAGTTCCTTCTGCCGGCGGTAAAGGCGCTCGGCTTCGGCGAAGGTCGCCTCGGACTGCACCAGCGCCGCCTGCGCGGAATCGCCCCTCAGCGTCACCAGCGTCTGCCCCGCCGATACCTGTTGCCCGCTCTCGAAGTGCACGTCCTGCACGATCTCGCTGACTTTCGCCGTCAGGATGACGGATTCGCGCGCCTTCGCGGTGCCCAGTGCCTGCAGGGTGTCGCTCCACGTGGACAACGCCACGGTGCCCGTGGTGACGGGGATCGGACGCTCGGCCGCGTTGCCGTTGGCCTTCGCCTGGGCGCCCTTGTCGCCGCCACAGGCAGCGAGCAACAGAAGGGACAGCGCGACCAGCACGGCACGGGGGGCGAATCGGTTCAGCATGGACATCCCGTAATTTTCGTTATTCAGGCAGTTTACCGGCCCTGCATGACGCAAGCTGCAGTCGATGCGGCGGTTCGTGCCGGAAACGCGCCAAAGGGCGTGTGGTGCACACGCCCTACCATGACCTATGACCCTTGCCTGCCGCGGCAGGTCGGCGGGGATGCTACTCCAGGCCCAGCTTCGCGAGCACCTGGAGCGCCAGGGCTTCGGGGTCATGCTCGGCCGCATGCAGGTGCACGTCGGGCTGCCGGGGCACTTCGTACGGCGAGTCGATGCCGGTGAAATTGGGAATCTGGCCGGCACGCGCCTTCTTGTACAGGCCCTTCACGTCACGCGCCTCGGCGAGCGCCAGCGGCACGTCGACGAACACCTCTATGAACTCGCCATCGCCGAAGCGCTCGCGTGCCATCTGACGTTCCGCGCGGAACGGCGAGATGAAGCTGACCAGCACGATCAGGCCGGCGTCGGTCATCAGCTTCGCGACTTCCGCCACGCGGCGGATGTTCTCGACGCGGTCCTCGTCGGTGAAGCCGAGGTCGCGGTTGAGGCCGTGGCGCACGTTGTCGCCGTCGAGCAGGAAGCTGTGGTAACCCAGCGCGTGCAGGCGCTTGTCCACCAGGTTGGCGATCGTCGACTTGCCCGCACCGGACAGGCCGGTGAACCACAGCACCTTCGGCGCCTGGCGTTTCTGGCGCGCCCGCGCGGCCTTGTCGACATCGACATGCTGCCAGTGCACGTTGCCGGCGCGGCGCAGCGCGAAATCCAGCGTGCCGGCGCCCGCGGTGGTGTTGTCGTAGCGGTCGATCAGGATGAAGCCGCCCAGCACGCGGTTGCGCGCATAGGCCTCGAACGCGATGGGCTCATCCAGGCTGAGGTTGCAGTAGCCGACCTCGTTGAGCTCCAGCCGGCGTGCGGCCAGATGCTCCTGCGTGTTCACGTCGATGCGGTGCTTGATGTCGGTGACCGTGGCCGCGACGGTGCGCGCACCGATCTTCAGCCAGTACGGACGGCCCGGCAGCAGTGGCGCGTCCGACATCCACAGCACGTGCGCGGCGAACTGGTCGGCCACTTCCGGCGGATCGCCGCCGGCGGCGATCACGTCGCCGCGGCTGATGTCGATCTCGTCGGCGAGCGTGAGGGTCACGGCCTGTCCTGCGGACGCCGAAGCCACTTCGCCATCGGCGCCGAACACCTGCGCCACCCGCGAGCGGCGCGCCGACAGCAGCACGATGACCTCATCACCCGGCTTCACCTCACCCGCGGCAATCGTGCCGGCGTAGCCGCGGAAATGCTGGTGCGGGCGGTTCACCCACTGCACCGGCAAACGCAGGCCGCCGCCACCGTCGAGCGCTTCGACCTGCACCAGTTCAAGATGCTCCAGCAACGCGGGACCGCCGTACCACGGCGTGCGTGCGGAACGCGATGACAGGTTGTCGCCGTCCAGCGCCGACAGCGGGATGCAGGTGACCTCGGCGATCCCCAGCCGTTGCGCGAGTGCGCGATAGTCGGCGGCGATGCGCTCGAACACGGCTTCGTCGAAATCGACCAGGTCCATCTTGTTGACCGCCAGCACCACGTGGCGGATGCCGAGCAGCGAGACGATGTAGCTGTGCCGGTGCGTCTGCGTCAGCAGACCCTTGCGCGCGTCGACCAGCACGACGGCCAGATCGGCGGTGGAGGCGCCGGTCGCCATGTTGCGCGTGTACTGCTCATGGCCCGGGCAGTCGGCGACGATGAACTTGCGCCGGTCGGTGTCGAAGTAGCGGTAGGCCACGTCGATGGTGATGCCCTGCTCGCGCTCGGCCGCCAGCCCGTCCAGCAGCAGCGCGTAGTCGATGCGTTCGCCCTGGGTGCCGTGCTTGCGGCTGTCTTTCTCCAGCGCGGCCAGCTGGTCGTCGAACAGGCGCTTGCTGTCGTGCAGCAGGCGGCCGATCAATGTGCTCTTGCCGTCGTCCACGCTGCCGCAGGTGATGAAGCGCAGCAGCGGCTTGTCTTCGTGCTGCTTGAGGTAGCTGGCGATGTCGGTCGCGGCGTTCATCAGAAGTAGCCCTCCAGCTTCTTCTTCTCCATCGACGCGCCGGGGTCGTGGTCGATCACGCGGCCCTGCCGTTCGGAACTGGTGGTCACCAGCATCTCGGCGATGATCTTCTCCAGCGAGTCGGCCTCGGAGTCGATGGCGCCGGTCAGCGGATAGCAGCCCAGGGTGCGGAAGCGCACACGTCGTTGTTGCGGCACTTCGCCCTCGCGCAACGGCAGGCGTTCGTCATCGACCATCAGCAGCGCACCGTCGCGCTCGACCACCGGCCGCTCGGCGGCGAAGTACAGCGGCACCACCGGGATGTTTTCCCGGTAGATGTAGAGCCAGATATCCAGCTCGGTCCAGTTCGACAGCGGGAACACGCGCACGCTCTCGCCGCTGTGGATGCGGGCGTTGTAGAGGTTCCACAGCTCGGGGCGCTGGTTTTTCGGGTCCCAGCGGTGCCTGTCGTTGCGGAAGGAGAACACGCGCTCCTTGGCGCGCGACTTCTCTTCGTCGCGCGCCAAGGAGCGCGTGTTCTCCTTCCGCAACGACAGGCACCGCCGATGGCGGCATCGAACCTGTAGTGGTCCAGCGCCTGCTTCAGGCCCTGGGTCTTCATCACGTCGGTGTGGACGCTGGCGCCATGGCTGATCGGACCGATGTCGCGGGCGATGCCGTCCGGGTTGATGTGCACGCGCAGGTCCACGCCGGTCTCGGCGGCGCGCTGGTCGCGGAAGGCGATCATCTCGCGGAACTTCCAGCGGGTGTCCACGTGCAGCAGCGGGATCGGCGGGCGCGCCGCCGAGACCGCCTTCAGCAGCAGGTGCAGCAGCACCGAGCTGTCCTTGCCCACCGAATACAGCAGCACGGGATTGCGGAACTCGGCGGCGACCTCCCGCAGGATGTGGATGCTTTCCGCTTCCAGGCGGTCGAGGTGGGACAGGCGGGGTACGGCGGTCATCGAGGCGGGCAGCGGGGACGGTGGACCGGACGGGCTAGCCTAGCAGGCGTCGCCACGGGGTCCGGGAGGCAGGCCAGTATTCGGCCGGCCGCTCATGCGGACGAAATAAGCGGGCGACATAAGCCCATAACCATGCGTCCTTTCAGCCCGGCGCAACGCCTTCCTAACATCGGTCGTCCCAGTCGCGCCCACGGGCCACGCCGATGTCCGCCACCCAGCCAGTCCTCGCCCCCATCCCCCTCGTGGAGGAACGGCGGGCGCTGCTGGCCCAGGCGGTGGCCGGGCTGGACGGCGCCAGCCTGTGGTGGGTCTCCGGCTACGCCGCCGGCCTGGCGCAGGCGCAGCTGGCTCCACAGTCCGCATCGGCTCCCGCCTCACCCAAGGCGATTGCGCCCGCCACCGGCGCCCTGACCGCCCAGCGCCTGACCATCGTCTACGGCAGCCAGACCGGCAATGCCCGCCGCGCCGCCGAGGCCCTGGCCCAGCAGGCCGAAGCCAGCGGCCTGTCGGTCCGCCTGCTGCGCGCCGATGCCTACCCGCAGCGCGAACTGGCCAGCGAGCGCCTGCTCTATATCGTCATCAGCACCCAGGGCGAAGGCGATCCGCCGGACGACAGCATCGGCCTGGTCGAATTCATCAGCGGCAAGCGCGCACCCAAGCTCCCGGAGCTGAAGTACGCCGTGCTCGGCCTGGGCGACTCCAGCTATGCGGATTTCTGCGGCATCTCCCAGCGTCTGGATGTCCGCCTGGCCGATCTCGGCGCGACCCGTCTGCTCCCGGCCGGCGCGGCCGACCTCGATATCGACACCGTCGCCACCCCGTGGCGCGAGCAGGCGCTGACGCAGGCCCGCGATCTGCTGAAAGCACCGGCCGCCGCGACGGCGCTGGCAACCGTCACGCCGCTGCGCCCCGGCCAGGCGGCGGTGTGGTCGCACGAACACCCCTTCCCCGCCGAACTGCTGCTCAACCAGCGCATCAGCGGCCGAGACTTCAAGGGACCGCGCTTCGGCCAGCACGGCACCGCCGACAAGGATGTGCGCCACATCGAACTGTCGCTGGACGGCAGCGGCCTGCACTACGAACCTGGCGATGCGCTCGGCGTGCGCCACCGCAATCCCGGCGTGCTGGTCGAGGGTGTGCTCGAGGCGCTGCGGCTGGACGGCGAGACGGCCGTCAGCGAGGGTGGCGACACCCTGCCGTTGCGCGAATGGCTGGCGGCGCGCCGCGAACTGACCCGGCTGTCGCGCCCCTTCCTCGCCACCCATGCCGCGCATGCGCAGGCCGACGACCTCAATGCCCTGCTTGCCCCGGCGCAGAACGGCACGCTGGCGCAGCTGTTCAACACGCACCAGCTGGTCGACGTGCTGCGTCGCTGGCCGGCGGGCTGGAGTGCGCAGGAGCTGGTCGCCGCGCTGCGTCCGCTGGCGCCGCGCCTCTACTCCATCGCCTCCAGCCGCAAGCGCGTCGGCGAGGAAGCGCACCTCACCGTCGACGTCCTCGGCTACGACGCCTTCGGCCACGCCCACGGCGGCGCGGCCAGCGGCTTCCTCGCCGCCCGCGAGGAAGGCGACCAGGTGCCGGTCTACATCGAAGCCAACGAGCGCTTCCGCGTGCCGGCCGACGGCAGCCGCGACATCATGATGATCGGTCCGGGCACCGGCGTGGCGCCGTTCCGCGGCTTCGTGCAGGAGCGTGCGGAAACCGGCGCGCGCGGCCGCAACTGGCTGCTGTTCGGCGCCCCGCATTTCAACCACGGCTTCTTCTACCAGAGCGAATGGCAGGACGCGCTGCGCAACGGCGAACTGCACCGCCTGGACCTGGCGTTCTCGCGTGACCAGGCCCGCAAGATCTACGTGCAGGACCGCCTGCGCGAGCGCGGCCGCGACGTCTATGACTGGCTGCAGAACGGCGCCCATCTCTACGTGTGCGGAGCCATCGCGATGGGCAAGGACGTGCATGCCGCACTGCAGGCGATCGTGGTCGAACACGGCGGGCTGGATGAAGACGCCGCCCGCGAATACCTGGTGGACCTGCAGACGGAGGGACGCTACGGGCGCGACGTGTATTGACGACCTGCAACCTTCCGGTCGCGACTCACGTCGCTCCTACAGTGGAAACCCCATGAGCAACCATTCCGTCGAAGACATCAAATCCGAGAGCAACCGCCTGCGCGGCAGCCTGCTCGACAGCCTGGCCGATCCGGTCACCGGCGCGCTGCGCGAATCGGACCAGACCCTGATCAAGTATCACGGCAGCTACCAGCAGGACGACCGCGACCTGCGCGACGAGCGCCGCCGGCAGAAGCTGGAGCCGGCCTACCAGTTCATGATCCGCACGCGCACGCCCGGCGGCGTGGTCACGCCGGAGCAGTGGCTGAAGCTGGACGCCATCGCCACGCAGTACGCCAACCACTCGCTGCGCATCACCACGCGGCAGGCCTTCCAGTTCCACGGCGTGATCAAGCGCGAACTGAAGGCCACGATGCAGGCCATCAACGCCGCGCTGATCGACACGCTGGCCGCCTGCGGCGACGTCAACCGCAACGTGCTGGTCGCGGCCAACCCGCTGGAGTCGCGCGCGCATGCCGAGGTGCAGGCGTGGGCGGCGAAACTGTCCGAGCACCTGCTGCCCAACACCCGCGCCTACTACGAGATCTGGCTGGACGAAGAGCGCGTGGCCGGCAGCGGCGAGGAAGAGGAGCCGATCTACGGCGCCACCTACCTGCCGCGCAAGTTCAAGGTCGGCTTCGCCGTGCCACCGGTGAACGACGTGGACGTATTCGCCAACGACCTCGGCTTCATCGCCGTGCTGGAAGACGGCGTGCTGGCCGGCTTCAACCTGGTCATCGGCGGCGGCATGGGCGCGACCCATGGCGATGCGGAAACCTATCCGCGCGTCGGCAACGTGGTCGGCTTCATCACGCCGGAACAACTGCTGGACGTCGCCACCGCCGTGGTCACCACCCAGCGCGATCTCGGCAATCGCGTGCAGCGCAAGCGCGCGCGCTTCAAGTACACCATCGACGACCACGGCCTGGACACGGTGGTCGCGGAAATCGAGCGGCGCAGCGGTATCACGCTGCAGCCGGTGCGGGCGTTCCGTTTCGAGCACAACGGCGACCGCTACGGCTGGGTGGAAGGCGAGGACGGCCGCTGGCACCTGACCCTGCATCTGTACGCCGGTCGCATCGCCGATACCGCGCACGCCACGCACCTGACCGGGCTGCGCGAGATCGCCAACGTCCATCGCGGTGAGTTCCGCATGACGGCGAACCAGAACCTGGTCATCGCCGGCGTGCCGGCAGGCGAGCGCGAGCGCATCGACGCGCTGGCGAAGACGCATGGCCTGGATGCCGGCCAGCGTCTTGGCACGGCGCTGCAGCGCGCCGCGGTCGCCTGCGTGTCGCTGCCGACCTGCGGCCTGGCGATGGCGGAAGCCGAGCGCTACCTGCCGGACTTCACCACCAAGCTGCAGCCGCTGCTGGAAGCCCATGGCCTTGGCGAGTCGCCGATCGTGCTGCGCATCTCCGGTTGCCCGAACGGGTGCTCGCGGCCGTACCTCGCGGAGATCGCGCTCGTCGGCAAGGCGCCCGGACGCTACAACCTGATGCTCGGCGGTGATGCGCGCGGCCAGCGCCTCAACACGCTGTACCGCGAGAACATCGACGAAGCCGCCATCCTCGACACGCTGGACGGCCTGTTCGCTCGCTATGCCGGCGAACGCAGCGACGGCGAAGGCTTCGGCGACTTCCTCCACCGCAGCGGCGTGGTCGCCCTGCCCGCCTACCCCACCCACCGACAGATCGCACTGGAACTTCACGCATGAGCGCCCTCGCCCTCTCCCTCGACACGGACCAGATCGTGGAGCACAACGCGTGGCTGGAAACGCAGACCGCCGAACAGCGCGTCGGCTGGGCACTCAAGCACGGCCCGGCGGAAGCCGCGATGTCGTCCAGCTTCGGCGCACAGGCCGCGGTGCTGCTGCACATGGTCACGCAGCAGAAGCCGGACGTGCCGGTGGTACTGATCGACACCGGCTACCTGTTTCCCGAGACCTACCGCTTCGCCGACGAGCTGGTCGAGCGGCTGAACCTCAACCTGCAGGTGTTCCGCCCGCTGGTCAGCCGCGCCTGGATGGAGGCGCGCCACGGCCGCCTGTGGGAACAGGGCCTGGTCGGCATCGAGCAGTACAACAGCCTGCGCAAGGTCGAGCCGATGAAGCGCGCTCTGAAGGAGCTGGGCGTGGGCACCTGGTTCACCGGCCTGCGACGCGTCCAGGCGACCAGCCGCGCTGGCGCGCCGGTGCTGCAGCAGCGCGAGGAACGCTGGAAGATCAACCCGATCGTCGACTGGACCGACCGCGACGTGTGGCAGTACATGAAGCAGCACGACCTGCCCTACCACCCGCTGTGGGAGCAGGGCTACGTGTCGATCGGCGACTTCCACACCACGCGGCGTTGGGAGCCCGGCATGCGCGAGGAGGACACCCGTTTCAACGGCCTCAAGCGCGAGTGCGGCATCCACATCGACGTCTGAGACGCCGCCGGCGCCCGCCGGACTGATCCGTTCGCACCCTCGCTTCCCGGTTTCGTCGCCGCATCGCCGCGTCCGTCGCGGCCCCTCTTCCCTCTCCGGACCAGCGGGCTATCCTCCACGGCACTCCCAACGCCGTGGTGTCCGACGTGTTCCCCAGCCTGCTCCTGATCATCCGCATCCTGGTCGCCTGGTTCGGCGCGGTGCTCATCGCAGGCCTGGTGTGGAACGGCATCTTTGACCGGACGTTCGTAGCCGACGGCGCCAACTGGATCTTCAGTCTGGCGATGACCCTGGTCATGGCCTCGGTGCTGATCGGCACGATCAGCCACCTGCGTCGCATCTGGCTGATCACCGGACGCCTGGACAGCGCGGCGCTGTCCAGCCGGCAGCGCCGGCAGATCGAAGTGCCGCTGGACACCGCCGCGGCCTTCGCCCTGATCGAAGGCGCGCTGCGCGAACTGCCTCGCGCCGAGGACGCGGAAAGCGCGCCCGACAGCCTGCAGGTGCGGGTCAAGGTGCGCCGCATCGACAGTTTCGACGGTCCCAGCCAACCTTCGCGCTTCAACATCATGGCCCGCTTCGCGGTGAAGCGTGACCTGGTGCAGGCCACGGTCACGCCCGGCAACGGCACCAGCAGCATCACCCTGATGGTGGGTCCGGACGCGAGCGCATGGCTGGACCTGTTCGTGCTTGACGACGGTGTCAACGTGGAGAACGCCGAAGCGGTCACCCGTGCGATCACCCGCCGCGTCGCCGACCAGCGCCGCCAGGAACAGGCCGATGTCGTGCAGACCGTCAACGAAAAGGAACTGACGGTGGCGCGCCTGAACCTGCTCAATGCGCAGGTGGAACCGCACTTCCTCTACAACACGCTGGCCAGCGCGCAGGTGCTGACGCGCACCGATCCGCCGCGCGCCGACGTGATGCTCGGCCACCTGATCCAGTACCTGCGCAGCTCGCTGCCGCGCACCGACGATGCACTGTCGACGCTGGGCGAGGAACTGGAACGCACGCTGGCCTACCTCGAGATCCTGAAGATCCGCATGGGCAGCCGCCTGTCCCTGCAGATCGAAGTGCCGGATACGCTGAAGTCGGTGCCGATGCCGTCGATGATGCTGCAGACGCTGGTCGAGAACGCGATCAAGCACGGCCTCGAGCCCAAGACCGGCGGCGGCACCATCTGGATCCTGGCCCGCCAGCACGACGACCACGCCACGCTCACCGTCGCCGACGACGGCCAGGGCTTCGGCGGCCAGAGCAGCGGCACCGGCATCGGCCTGAAGAACCTGCGCGAACGACTGCGCCTGACCTTCGGTGGCGACGCCTCGTTCGCCATCGTCTCCAACTTCCCCAGTGGCGTCGCCGCCACGCTGACGCTGCCGCTGACCGGCAAGGCAGGTGCCGCATGAACTTCCGGGGCGTGATCGCCGAAGACGAGGAACTGCTGCGCACCGCGCTGTCCTCGCTGCTGAAGGAAGCCTGGCCGCAGCTGGACATCGTGGCCGAATGCGAGGACGGCGCCAGCGCGCTGGAATCGATCGCCGAGCTGCAGCCGGACGTGGCCTTCCTCGACATCCGCATGCCGGGCCTGACCGGCATCGAAGTCGCGCGCGGCCTGGCCGAAGCAAGCCCGCGCACGCAGGTGGTGTTCGTCACCGCCTACGACCAGTACGCGGTCGATGCGTTCGAGCAGGGCGCGATCGACTACCTGCTGAAGCCGATCACCCGCGAACGCCTGCTGGCCACCGTACAGCGCATCCAGGCGCGCGCGACGGCGGGACATCCGGACGGCGCCACACTGGACGCGTTGCTGCGCCACCTGTCCGCGCGACAGGAAACGTCGAGCAAACCTGCGCTGGTCTGGATCACCGCCAGTGCGGGCAAGGACACCAAGCTGATCATGGTGGACGACGTGGCCTACTTCCAGGCCGACAACAAGTACACCACCGTGATGACGGCCGATGGCGAATCGCTGCTGCGCACACCGCTGCGTGAACTGCTCGATTCGCTGGACGCGAACACCTTCAAGCAGATCCACCGTTCCACTATCGTCAACATGAAGCAGGTCGCCTCGGTCAGCCGCGACGATGCCGGTCGCGGCCGGCTGAAGCTGAAGACGCGCCCGGAAGTGCTGACCGTCAGCCAGCCCTTCATGACGCTGTTCCGCACCATGTAGCACCGCTCTAAACCCGCCCGCCCTGCGCGGC
Organism: Pseudoxanthomonas mexicana; assembly: GCF_001556105.1. GTDB lineage: Bacteria > Pseudomonadota > Gammaproteobacteria > Xanthomonadales > Xanthomonadaceae > Pseudoxanthomonas_A > Pseudoxanthomonas_A mexicana_A. Next base: position 191,120 of record NZ_LSIF01000083.1, read on the forward strand.
ATCCAACGTGGCATCGCCGGCACGACGCGCCCGCGTCGTGGAGGGCATGCCTTTGCCCAACGGAACACCCAAGGAAACCGCCATGCGCATCATCACCTCCCTGATGTCCTGCCTGCTGGCCCTGGCAGGATGCGACGACAAGCCCAGCGTCACCACCATCCACCGCAGCACCGCCAACGGGGTCGACACGCTCTTCAGCAAGAGCACGCTGAAGGAAGGCGTGGCCAGGTTCGAGTGCTTCGCCAGCGAAAGTGGCCAGTGCCACTACCTTGTCTACACCGAGCGTTGCCCGACGCCGGCACCCGGCGAGAACCCGGCCGCGTGCGCCCGCACCACATTGGAGAATTTCGTGCTGGCGCCCGGCAGGACGCACGAGATCCGCGGCCTGCCCGACGGTTACCGCGAGTGCGTCGCGCAACAGGCAGTCGGCGAACGCTGCCCGTCGTGACCGGTCAGGCGGTTGGCGCCTTCGCCATGCGCCGCTCCATCACGCAGGCCAGCACGAAGCCGATCAGGTAGGCGACCACGTCGAGCAGGTCCGGCGTGCTGCCCAGCACGATGCGCAGCACTGGCGACGCGGGCTGCCAGCCCGCCAGCTGGTTGACGTACTGCGCCGCTTCGACAGCCAGCCCCACGGCGAGCGCGATCAGCGGACGCGTCGGTGGACGCAGCCACGCGACACTGGCGAGCAGGCCATGCACCCAGACAACGGCGAGCACGTCGCCGACGAAACTGCGCACCCAACCCAGTCCTGCGCCCACGGTCGCCAGCAGGACGAGCAACACGAACAGACCGAGCGCCCACCCCGCCGCGACCGGATCGAACCGCCACCTCATGCACTGCCGCAATGCGCGCCTTCGAGGCTCTTGCTGCCACAGGCCAGGCATTTGCGGTACTTCTGCCGTTGCCGGTTGTAGCGGATGCGCGACATCATGCCGCCGCAGGCGCAGCGCAGCTCGCGGCCACGCGCCCAGCGATAGAGCCGCCAGCTGGAATGCAGCGCCCACGCGGTGCCCAACAGGATCGCCAGCAGGAACGAGAGCGAAGCCAACCGCTGCGGCGTGAGATCACCGAACGCGCGCTCGGTGCGCGTGACCACCTCCGCCGTGGCGAAACCGCCCACCGCGAGTACCACGGCCGGGGCGTACATGCGGGCGACCATCCGGGAGATGCGGTTCATCGAGAGCCATGAAGGAGGGAGTGCATGCAGACTCGCTCCCGCAGGCACGCCGCGTCAATCACACCGCCGGAGTAGCCGTCAGCTGGTGATGGTCTGGGTCAGCGACTGCCAGGTCGGCGGCTCCGGCCAATCCGGATCCTGGTTGCCGTCGATGACCCGGCGCAGGTCGCGGCGGTCGATCTGCGGCGCCAGCGCGCGCACCAGGTCCAGCGCGTAATCGCGCAGGACGCGCTCGCGCGGCAGCACGGCCCACGCGATGCATTCCTTCACTTCCGTTGGGGCCGGCCAGGCGCGCAGGTCGGTGTCGGACGCATTCACCGCCATCTCGGCCAGCAGGCCGACGCCGAGGCCGGCGCGGACATAGGTCTTGATCAGGTCGGCGTCGAGTGCGGTCAGTGCGATGTTCGGTTCCAGCCCGACCTTGGCGAAGGCACGCTGCAGGGACGACCCCGGTCGCGTCGAGGATTCGTAACTGATCAGCGGCTGGTCGGCCAGGTCGGCCATGCCGGGTACGCGACCGAGCTGTTCCAGCGCGTGGCCGCGCGGCACCAGCACCAGACGACGCCAGCGGTACAGCGGCACGGCGATGCCGGCCTGCGGCTGGTCGCCGGCAGTGCTGACCACCGCCATATCGGCATCGCCCTGCGTCAGCAGGTCCAGCGCCTGACTTTCCGGCGCCTGCTGCAGGTGCACGCTGACCTGCGGGAAGTCGCGCTTGATCTGCGCGATGGCCGGCGGCAGCACGAAGCGCGCCTGCGTATGAGTGGTGACCAGCACCAGCTGGCCCTGGCTCTCGCGGCGCTGGTTGGCCGCGTAGGTGCGGATGTTGTTGGCCTCGGCCAGCACCAGCCGCGCACGGTCGATCACTTCCTGCCCGGCCGGCGTCACGCTCTCCAGGCTGCGGCCCTTGCGCACGAACAACAGGAAGCCCAGTTCGTCCTCCAGTTGCTTGAGCTGCTTGGACAGGCCGGGCTGGGTGGCGTGCACGCGCGCCGCCGCCAGCGTGATGTTGAGGTCGGCATCGGCGATCGCCACCAGGTAGCGGAGTTGGGTCAGCGTCATCGGCGTTGGAGGGCCCACGGGCCCACCGGGAGGGGCCTTGGACTGTAGATGATTTGCCGGGACCGTAGCCGGCACCGCTCATAACCGCAAGCTATATGGTTTTGGTGGGATGTCATTTCCGACCACCATGAGCCGGCAGTACGGTCAACAGCCCAGCCGACCTGTGCCAACGCCCGTGAGCGCTCCGTTGTTTCCCTTGTTCGCCGACCTGCAAGGCCGCCGGGTCCTGGTCGTCGGTGGCGGCCCAGTGGCGGAGCGCAAGACGGAAGCCCTGCTGCACGCCGGCGCCCGCCCACGCGTCGGTTCGCCCGAGCTGAGCCCACGCCTGCGCGCGTGGCATGAAGAGGGCCGGATCGAGTGGATCACCGGGCGCTTCGATGCCCACTGGCTGTCGGGTACCTGGCTGGTGGTCGCGGCGACCGACGATGCGACCGTCAACCGCGCCGTCGCGGCCGTCGCCGAAGCCCGCCACGTATTCGCCAACATCGTCGACGACGGCGAACTGTCCTCCTTCCAGGTCCCGGCCATCGTCGAGCGCGGCCCGCTGCAGGTCGCCATCTCCAGCGGCGGCGGCGCACCGATGCTGGCCCGGCACCTGCGCCGCCAGCTCGAGACCCTGCTCGACGATTCCTGGGCCTCGCTGGCCGACCTGTTCACCCGCCAGCGCCGGCGGATCCGCCAACGCTTTCCTCAGACCGCCGAGCGTCGCCGCTTCTTCGAAAAGCTGCTGGCCGGCCCACTGCCGCGCCTGTACCGGCAGCAGCTGCATACGCAGGCCGAGCAGCATTTCCAGGCGATGCTCGACGAGCATGTGCCCTCCACGCGCGGCGGCTCGGTCGCGGTGGTCGGCGCCGGCCCGGGCGACGCCGGCCTGCTCACGCTCAATGCGCTGCGGGCGATGAACGAGGCCGACGTGATCCTGCACGACCGCCTGGTCAGCGAGGACGTGCTGCGTCTCGGTCGGCGGGACGCGACCTACATCGAAGTCGGCAAGTCGGCGACGGGCCAGAGCACGCGCCAGGACGACATCCACGCGCTGATGCTGGAGCATGCGCGCGCCGGCAAGCGCGTGGTGCGCCTGAAGGGTGGCGATCCGTTCGTGTTCGGTCGCGGCGGCGAGGAAATCGAGTACCTGCGCGCGCACGGTATTCCGTACGAGGTGGTCCCCGGCATCACCGCGGCGCTGGCGTGCGCGGCCTATGCCGGTATTCCGCTGACACATCGCGAGCATGCGCAGTCGGTGAAGCTGGTGACCGCGCACTGCAAGGATTCGTTCGACACCCTCGACTGGCAGGCGCTGGCGCAGGAGCGGCAGACGCTGGCCGTGTACATGGGCGTGGCCGGACTGGAAGGCCTGCGCGACCGGCTCATCGCGCACGGACGTGCGCCGTCCACGCCCTTCGCCCTGATCGAGAACGGCTCGCGCCGCGATCAACGGGTGGTGAACGGCTCCCTGGCCGATCTGCCGGAAACCGCGCGTTTCCACCAGGTGCGCTCACCCGCGCTGCTGATCCTCGGCGAGGTGGCCGCGCTGGCGGATACGCTGCACTGGTTCGGCCAACCGCCCATCGGCGCCGCCACCCCGACACACTCCCGCAACCTGCCGACGCCCACACTGCAGGCTGCCTGACCTTTCGACGCCCCAAGGACACCTCATGGCCCTCTACGACAGCATCCTGGACACCATCGGCCGCACCCCGGTCGTCAAACTGCACCGCGTCGCGCCCGAGCACGTCACCCTCTACGCCAAGGTCGAATCGTTCAACCCGGGTGGCTCGGTGAAGGACCGCCTGGCGCTGGCGATCATCCTCGACGCGGAAGCGAAGGGCCTGCTGAAGCCGGGCGACACCATCGTCGAAGCGACGTCCGGCAACACCGGCGTGGCGCTGGCGATGGTGGCCGCCGCACGCGGCTACAAGTTCGTCGCGACGATGGTGGAAACCTTCTCGATCGAACGCCGCAAACTGATGCGCGCGTACGGCGCCAAGGTCATCCTGACGCCGGCCGCCGAGCGCGGCAGCGGCATGGTGCGCAGGGCCGAAGAACTGGCCAAGCAGCACGGCTGGTTCCTCGCCCGCCAGTTCGCCAATCCCGCCAATCCGGCTTATCACCGGCAGACGACGGCGGCGGAAATCCTGCGCGATTTCGCCGGCCACCGTCTCGACCATTTCGTCACCGGCTGGGGCACCGGCGGCACGCTGACCGGCGTCGGCGAAGTGCTGAAGGTGGCGCGACCGGAAGTGCGCATCACGGCATCGGAACCCGCCGGTGCGTCGCTACTGCAGGGCAAGGAATGGCAGCCGCACAAGATCCAGGGCTGGACGCCGGACTTCGTGCCGGACGTGCTGAACCGCGAGGTCGCCGACGAGATCCTGCCGGTCACCGACGTCGACGCCATCGCCACCTCGCGCCGGTTGGCCGCGGAGGAAGGCATCTTCGTCGGCATCTCCGCCGGCGCCACCGTCGCGGCTGCGCTGCAGGTCGCGCAGAAAGCCAAGCCCGGCGACGTGATCCTGGCGGTCCTGCCGGACACCGGCGAGCGCTATTTCTCCACGCCGCTGTTCGAAGGCGTCAACGAAGGCTCGGACGACGAGTGGCTGTCGTCGCTGGGTGACGCCGCCCTGCCGTAACCGATGTCAGGACAATGGCGGCGCGACGCAATCGCGCTGCCATGTCCATTCCATGGCCTGGCCGTCGTCGTGCCCGTCGTCGACGCGTGCATGCAGTGTGTCGGCATCGGACCGCGAATAGATCACGCGCTTCGGAAAGCCATGCGCGGGATTGGTGAACACAACGCGATCCTGCTCTACCCGCTCCGCCGGAAATTCAGTGACGGCTTTCCCGCCAGGTTGCGCGAGCAACACCCAGCGTCCGTCCTGATGCGCGATGCGCATGAACTCGAAGCCCGTCGCCTTGCCATCGCGCGTGTCGCGGTGCATGCCGACCAGCACCCCGCCGCGCGGCGCCATCCAGGTCTCTTCGCTGAAGGTCTTGCCGCTCACACCACACCAGTGGCCGGCGAGCCAGTCCAGATCGCCGGCCAGTGCCGGCGTGGCCATCAGTACCGTCGACAGGGACAGGAAAGATGTCACCAGGCGCTTCATGGGTACGCTCGCAACGTTGATCGCTTGTCTCGCGACCTTAGCAGGCGCAACAGCGGACGGGCGATCCGAATGTCGGCGTGGGAGCGACGTGAGTCGCGATCGTGAGCGCTGAACGTCGGAGGTCTTGCAGCAGGCCGGCGATCTATCGAGGACTGGTGGCGTGCGATCGCGACTCACGTCGCTCCCACAGCGAGCAGCCTATTGCTCGTAGAACTCCAGCGGCAGGTCGTCCGGATCGGCGAAGAAGGTGAAGCGACGACCGGTGTATTCGTCGATGCGAACCGGCTCGCTGGCCACACCGTGCGTGCTCAGGTGCGCGACGGCGGCATCGAGGTCGGCGACCCGCAGCGCGAGATGGCGCAAGCCGCAGGCTTCCGGACGCGACACGCGCGGTGGTGGCGACGGAAACGAGAACAGCTCGACCTGCGTGCCGTCAGGCAGCGCGAGATCGAGCTTCCACGAGTCGCGCTCGGCACGGTAGTGCTCCGCGACCACGCGCAGGCCCAGCACCTCGACATAGAACTGCTTCGACCGCGCATAGTCCGACGCGATGATCGCGACGTGATGCAGGCCGTCGATGCGCATGTCAGTGCGCCGCCGCGGCGTCCGCGCCGGCATTGCCGCCCGACGGCGCCTTGCCGCCCCGCATCAGCAGCACCAGCGGCATCGACACCAGCGTCAGCAGCATCATCAGCTTGAAGTCGTTGAGGTAGCCGATGGCCGCCGCCTGCCGGTTCACCTCGGCATTGAGCAGCGCCAGGCCGGTGGCGGTGGATGGATCCATCGCCGGAGGCAGCAGCGTCGTCTCGGCACCGAAGGCGGGAATGCGCGCGCCGATCTCGGCATGGTTCACCTGCATGGCGCGCGACAGCATCGTCATCACCACCGAAATGCCGACCGACGAGCCGATGTTGCGCACCAGGCTGAAAAGGCCGGCGGCCTCGGTGCGCTGGTGCGGTTCCAGCGTGGCGTAGGCGACCGTGGAGATCGGTACGAACACCAGGCCCAGTCCCATGCCCTGCACCACACCGAGCCAGACGATCGATTCCATCGACGCATTCGGTCCGAACTGGGTCATGCCGTGCAGCGAGACCACCATCAGGCCCATGCCGACCAGGATCGGCCAACGCGCATCGATGCGGCCCAGCAGGCGGCCGACGATCATCATGCTGAACATCGTGCCGACACCGCGCGGTGCGAGCACCAGGCCGATGGTCAGCACCGGATAGTTCATCAGCGTGCTGAGGTAGGGCGGCAGCAGCGCCAGCGTGGCGAACAGCACGATGCCGACGACGAAGATCAGCGCGCAGCCGACGGCGAAGTTCGCGTTCTTCAGCAGGCCGAGGTCGAGCAACGCATGGTCGCGCCGACGCCACCACCACAGGCCGTACATGTAGAGCGCCAGGAACGCGAGCGCGGCTTCGATCTGGATCTCGACGCTGCCGAACCAGTCCTCGCTCTGCCCGCGGTCGAGGAACAGCTGCAGCGCGCCGATGCCGAGCGCCAGCAGCGCCAGGCCGACGCCATCGAGCGGACGCTGGTGCGGCACGTCCTTCTTGACGCTGGCCATGATGCCGAGCAGCGCGAGGATGCCGATCGGCAGGTTGATCAGGAACACCCAGTGCCAGCTGTAGTTCTGGGTCAGGAAGCCGCCCAGCGGCGGACCGAGGATCGGCCCGACCATGATGCCCATGCCCCACATCGCCATCGCCGCGCCATGCTTCTCTTTCGGGAAGGCGTCGAGCAGCAGCGACTGCGAGATCGGCACCAGCGACGCGCCGAACACGCCTTGCAGGATGCGGAACGCCACCATTTCGCCAATGCCGCTGGCGATGCCGCACAGCAGCGAGGCGACGGTGAAACCGCTGACCGCGATGATCAGCAGGCGGCGGCGCCCGAGGCGTCCGGCCAGCCAGCCGGTAACCGGCGTCAGGATCGCGGCGGCGACGATGTAGCTGGTCAGCACCCACGACACCTGGTCCTGGGTGGCCGACAACGAGCCCTGCATGTCGGGCAGCGCGACGTTGGCGATGGTGGTGTCCAGCGCCTGCATCAGCGTGGCCAGCATCACCGAGCCGACCAGCAGCGTGCGCTTGCCGGTGTCGTCCTGTGCAGGCGCGGCGGTAGCGGTGGAAGTGCTCATGGAGAAATCCGGAAGGGATCGGTGCACGTGGCGTGCGGCGATCCAGAGGTCACCCGGGGCGCGGCGTCAGCGGGGCCGGGCCCCACCACAGTGCCCTCGCCCGTCTCCGCGCACGCCCGGGATGACATGGAAACGGACTCAGCGCGCGGCGGTGGCGCGGCTGGAGGCGGTACCGCCGTCACGCAGCTCGACGTGCACGTCGGCGCTCATGCCGGCGCGCAGTTGCGGCGCATCGGCGGCAGCACTGTCGATCTCGAGGCGCACGGGAATGCGCTGCACGATCTTCACCCAGTTGCCGGTGGCGTTCTGCGGCGGCAATACGCTGAACTCGGCACCGGAGGCCGGGGCGATGGACGCGACGTGCGCCTTCCACTTCACGCCCGGATACGAGTCGACTTCGATCGTCGCGGCCTGGCCGACCTGCATCTTCGTCAGCTCGGTTTCCTTGAAGTTGGCTTCCACCCAGATCGGCGACGTGGCGACCAGTGGCATCGCGGACTGGCCGACGTTGAGGTATTCGCCGACCTGCAGGTCGTGCAGGCCGACGATGCCGTCGACGGGGGCACGCACTTCCGCGCGCGCCAGGTCGAGCCTGGCCTTGGCCAGCATCGCCATGGCGGCGCGGTATTCCGGCAGGTCCTGCGTCGGTGTGCCGGGGCTGCCGCTCAGCGAAGCGGTGGCTTCGGACTGCGTGGCGATGGCATCGGCCAAGTCGGTGCGCGCTTCGGCGACCGCATGACGCGCGTCGTCCAGCATCTTGCGCGACACCAGTTGCTGCCCGGCGAGCTGCTGCATGCGCTCGAAATCGCGCTGCGCCCAGGCCAGCGTCTCGCGCGCGGCCTGGATCGACGTACCGGTGCCGACGACCTTGGCGCGGCTGGCGCTGGCGGTATTGGCCATGCGCGCAACCAGCGCTTCGTTCTGGGTGACCGCGATCGCCAGCGGATCGGCGTCGATGCGGAACAGCAGGTCGCCTTTCTTCACCGGCTGGTTCTGCTGCACGGCCACTTCGACGACGCGCCCGCCGACCTGCGGTGCGATCAGGATACGCTCGGCCTTGATGTAGGCGTTGTCGGTGCTGACCTCGCGGCTGGAGGTGACGTACTCCCAGCCGAAGAAGCCGGCGACGGCGAGCGGACCGGCGATCCACAGCCACACCGGGACGCGGCGGCGCTTGGGAGCGGGAGTCTTGGCCGCGTTCTCGGCGGCCTCGTTGATCTTGCTGGTCATGGTGGGGATTCAGCTCTTGCGGAGGGAGGAGTCGCCGCGGCTGGCGCGGTCGAGCTGGGAGAGGTTTTCGCGGATCTGGCCGAGCACCTTGAGTGCAGTCGCCAGTTCGTCCGCATCGACGCCGGCCAGGCAGTCCTCGCGGACGGAGGTGGCCACGGCTTCGATGTCGTGCATCACGGCGTCGGACTGCGGCAGCAGGTGCAGGCGCCACACGCGGCGGTCATCCGGATCGCTGCGGCGCTCGACGAAGCCGGCTTTCTGCAGGCGGTCGATGACGCGGCCGACGGCGATCGGCTCCATGTCGAGCAGGTCGGCAAGTTCGGACTGGGTGATGCCCTCGCTCTGGTGGATGCGCTTGAGCGCGCGCCATTGCACGCGGGTCAGGCCCAGGTGCGCGGCACGGCGATCAAACACACGGCCGAACAACCGGCTCAGGTCCGCGATGAGGTAACCGATGGTGCTTTGGCCGGCAGGTATCTTCATTGGTGCCTATGATATAGATGCCTAGGCAATGATATTCAAGGCGAGGAATGCCTGTTCAGCCAAGGATCCGACCAAGCGCTTGTTATTCAAGAAAATTCGCGCAGGATCCTGAACGATTTGCGTGGTTCTGGAGATCCTCTGGGGACGCTGGACACCAGGCGCGAGCGCCGGAAACGACGACGCCGGCACAAGGCCGGCGTCGGATCACTCCAAGGCAGCGGGGAGGCTTACCCCTCCCACTTGCCCAGCGCGGCCAGGCCGTTTTCCTTGGCACGCTCGTACACCACGGCCTGGGCCTTGGCGAAATTGCCGGTCAGGTCCTGCGACCACAGCTTCAGCGCAGCGGACTGCATGGCACGACCGTAGGAGAAGCTCAGCGGCCACGGCAGGCTACCCAGCTGGTTCATGGCATTGAGGTGCGCGGTGGACTGCTCGTCGGTCTGGCCGCCGGACAGGAACACCACGCCCGGCAGGATCGCCGGCACGGTGCTCTTCAGGCACATGACGGTGGACTCGGCCACTTCGTCGACGTCGGCCTGCTCTTCGCAGTCCTTGCCGGCGATGACCATCGAGGCCTTCAGGATGGTGCCTTCCAGCAGCACGTTCTGCTCGTACAGCGCGCCGAACAGCGAGCGCAGCACGGCTTCGGTGACTTCGTAGCAGACTTCGATGTTGTGGTCGCCGTCCATCAGCACTTCCGGCTCCACCATCGGCACCAGGCCGCATTCCTGGCACAGCGCGGCGTAACGGGCCAGCGCGTGGGCGTTGGCCTCGATGCAGGTGCCGGAGGGGATGTCTTCGCCGATGGTGATGACCGCACGCCACTTGGCGAAGCGCGCACCCAGCTTGTAGTACTCCTTCAGGCGGTCACGCAGGCCGTCCAGGCCCTCGGTGACCACTTCGCCCGGGCAGCCGGCCAGGGCGTGCGTGCCCTTGTCGACCTTGATGCCGGGGATGATGCCGTGGTCGGCCATGTACTTGGCGAACGGCACGCCGTCCTTGGTGGACTGGCGCAGGGTTTCGTCGAACAGGATGGCGCCGGAGATGTAGTCCGACAGCTTCGGCGTGGTGAGCAGCAGCTCGCGGTAGGCGCGACGGTTCTCTTCCGTGTTCTCGATGCCCACGCCCTGGAACCGCTTGGCGATGGTGGTGGTGGACTCGTCGATCGCGATGATGCCCTTGCCCGCGGCCACCATGGCCTGGGCGGTTTCGGCAAGCTGTTCGATGCTCATGGGGTTCCTGTGGCGGGGCGAAAAAGAGACCAATTATAGACCGCGCCACGATGGCAGCGGGCAATCGCGACGATGAGCGCGCCGCAGCGCGCCCGGATCTGGAAGCAGCGGGCCGGCGCTCGGCCGAAACCGGTTACAGCTCGCCCAGCCCCTCGGCCTTGCCGCGCTCGCCCATCTGCAGCAGGCGCAGCGTGTTGGTCGCGCCGTGCTTTTCCATGTGGTCGCCGCTGGTGAAGATCACGCGGTCGCCTTCGGCCAGCAGTTGACGGTCATGCAGCACGCGCATCGCATCGCGCGCGGCCTCGCGCGGCGCCAGGCCGCGGCTGTCGAAGGCGATGGGGAACACGTCGCGGATCATCGCCATCTTGCGGCGCGCGCCGTCGTGGCGCGAGAACGCGTAGATCGGCGCGCTGGAACGGAAGCGCGACAGGAAGCGCGCCGTACCGCCGGACTCCGTCATCGCGACGATCGCACGCACGCCGATGTGTTCGGACAGGAACATCGTCGCCATCGCGATGGCCTGGTCGACGAACTCGAGATTTCGCGGTGCCTTCTCGAAATCGGTGTCCATCTCGAACTGCTTCTCGGCACCCAGGCAGATGCGCGCCATCGCCTCCACCGCACGCACCGGATAGCTGCCCGCCGCGGTTTCCGCCGACAGCATCACCGCGTCGGTACCGTCGATGACGGCGTTGGCCACGTCCAGCACTTCGGCGCGCGTGGGAATAGGGCTGTCCACCATCGACTGCAGCATCTGGGTGGCGGTGATTACCACCTTGTTGCGTGCCAGCGACTCCTTGATGATCTTCTTCTGCAGGCCGGGCAGTTCGGCATCGCCGATCTCCACGCCCAGGTCGCCACGCGCCACCATCACCACGTCGCTGGCATCGACGATCTCGGCGAGATTCTCGATGGCTTCGGTGCGCTCGATCTTGGAGACCAGCGCCGCGTCGCAGCCGTGCTCACGCGCGATGCGCCGGGCCTCGTTCATGTCGTCGGCATTGCGGCAGAACGACACCGCGATGAAATCCACGCCGATATTCTCGGCCACGTAGGCGATCAGCTCGCGGTCTCGCTCGGTCAGCGCGCCCAGCGACAGGCCGCCGCCCTGCTTGTTCAGCCCCTTGCGGTCGGACAACACGCCGTCGTTGAGCACGGTGCAGATGATGCGTTCGCCATCGACCTTCACGACCTGCAGCTGCATCAGGCCATCGTCGAGCAGCAGGACATCGCCCGCCTCCACGTCGCCCGGCAGGCCGAGGTAGCTGACGCCGACCTGCGACGCATCGCCCGGAGGTGCATCGACACTGGCCACCAGGTCAAAGCGGTCGCCCAGCTTCAAGACGACCTTGCCTTCGGCGAACCGCTCGACGCGGATCTTCGGGCCCGGCAGGTCGGCGAGGATGCCGACCTCGGCGCCGACACGCTGCGCCGCGAGGCGCACGGCAGCGGCACGCTTCGCCTGGCCGGAGGGATCGCCGTGCGAGAAGTTCAAACGCACCACGTTGACGCCGGCGCGGAACAACTCTTCCAGCACGCCCGGCGGGTCCGTCGCCGGTCCGAGGGTGGCAAGGATCTTGGTGCGGCGCTGGCGTTCGGTCATGGTGCGGGTTCCGTGTGATCGCGCAAACGCTACCACAGCGAAACGGTGCCGTTGCGACCGGCATTCCTCATGTCATGCAGCTGTCCCGGGACAGCTGGGCGCATGGGTGAGGCGACCAGCGGAAAGGGCTGTTTTCAAGCACTTTCCAGCCTGCGCGCGATGTTGCGCGACTGGTATTTTTTTGGTCTCTGCGCGTATGCCGGATGCTGCGTACGCACACCCGACTGCGCGAAAACGATGGCGATGAAACGCACGTTTGAGCGCGCGTCTTTCCACTCAAGCGAGCAGTGGCCGCAATTGGTCCGGTGTGCGTACGAGATGGAGTGCACCGGCGTCGCTCAGCTCCTGCTCGCCGCCGAAGCCCCACAACACACCGATGCTGCGCATGCCGTGGTGGCGCGCGCCGTCGATGTCCATGTGGCGGTCGCCGATCATCCAGCAGGCATCGGGCGCCAGCGACAGGCGACGCAAGGCTTCGCCGATCAGGTCCTTCTTGTGGCTCAGGCGACCGTCCGCCGTGGCGCCGATGATGTCCTCGAAGCGATGCCCGAACGGCAGGTGCGCGAGGATCTTGCGCGCGTGCGGCTCGTTCTTCGCGGTGACCACGGCGAGCCGGTGTCCGTCCGCATGCAGCGCTTCGATGGCCTCACCGATGCCGGCGTAGACCTGGTGCTCCAGCCAGCCATGCGACTCGAAGCGTTCGAGATAGTGTTCGACCGCGGCTTCGACCTTGGCCGGATCGCCGAGCAGCGGCAGGAAGCTGGTCCGCAGCGACGGGCCGATCCAGCCCCGCAGCTCGGCGTCCGACGGGATCGGATGCTCGAGCTGCGTCAGCGCATGCGCGATGCAGCGGGTGATGCCGACGGCCGAATCGATCAGCGTACCGTCGAGATCGAAGAACAGCGTGTCGCGGCTCACGCGGCGCGCGCTGCCAGCGCGGCGACGGCCGGCAGTGTCTTGCCTTCCAGGAATTCCAGGAAGGCGCCGCCGCCGGTGGAGATGTAGCTGACATCACCGGCGATGCCGTACTTGTCCACTGCCGCCAACGTGTCGCCGCCACCGGCGATCGAGAACGCGTTCGACTGCGCAATCGCGCGCGCCAGCGTTTCCGTGCCCTTGCCGAACGCATCGAACTCGAACACGCCCACGGGTCCGTTCCACACCACGGTGCCGGCCGACCTGATCAGTTCGGCGTAGCGCTGCGCGGTCTGCGGGCCGATATCGAGGATCAGATCATCGGCCGCGACGGCATCGACGGCTTTCACCAGCGCGGGCGCATCAGCGGAAAACGTGGTGGCGACCACCACGTCGGTCGGTAGCGGGATCTCCGCCCCGCGCGCCTTGGCGTCGGCGTCGATCTTCTTCGCGGTCTCGATCAGGTCCGCCTCGTACAACGACTTGCCGACCGCATGGCCTTCCGCCGCGATGAAGGTATTGGCGATGCCCCCACCGACGATCAGCTGGTCGACCTTGCCGACCAGGCTGGTCAGCAATTCCAGCTTGGTGGACACCTTGCTGCCGGCGACGATGGCGAGCAGCGGGCGCGCCGGATTGGCCAGCGCCTTGTCGAGTGCGTCCAGCTCGGCCATCAGCAGCGGGCCGCCCGCCGCGACCGGGGCGAAGCGGATCACGCCATGCGTGGACGCCTGCGCGCGATGCGCGGTGCCGAAGGCGTCCATGACGAACACGTCGCACAGCGCCGCATACTGCTTCGACAGGCCATCGTCGTCCTTGCCCTCGCCGACGTTCATGCGGCAGTTCTCGAGCAGCACGATCTGGCCCGGCTGCACGTCTACGCCATTCACCCAGTCCTTGACCAGCGGCACGTCGACACCCAGCAGTTCCGACAGGCGCGCGGCGACCGGCGCCAGCGAATCGGCTTCGCTCCACACGCCTTCCTTCGGGCGACCGAGGTGCGAGGTCACCATGACTGCGGCGCCCTTCTGCAGCGCCAGCTTCAGCGTCGGCAGCGATGCGGTGATGCGCTGCTCGGAGGTGATGCGGCCAGCGTCGATCGGCACGTTCAGATCCTGGCGGATCAGCACGCGCTTGCCGGCGAGGTCGAGGTCGGTCATGCGGACGATGGGCATGGAGGTTCCTGGGAAGCGGGAAAGACCGCTATTGTCCCGCCTGCCCCCGCATGCCGCAAACGAACGGTGGGCTATGCCGGGGGACGGCTGCGCAGCAGGCTGAAGGCGAACGCCGCCACCAGCGCCGCGCCCAGCACCAGCAGGCCCCACAGCAACCAGGTCTTCCAGTCACGCGGCGTCGGCGGCGGGATCAGTGCGGCGTCGCCGGCCAGGGCGGCGGACGGCGAAAGATAGGCAGGTGCGGGTTGCCAGTCTTCGCCACGATCGCGACGCAACGCATCGACCAGCGCCGGCATCGGCACGGCGGCGCGGCGTGCGGATGCGCTGCCCGCCACCAGCGCGTACGGTGGCGTGCCCTGCGCCAGGAAGACCATCACTTCGGGGTGATAACCCAATCGCAGCGTGGGCACCTGGTCGGGCAATGCGCTGCGGTTGCGCAAACGCCAGTAGCGGTCGCGCGCCGGTTCGCTCGCCAGCGGCTGCGCGGGGGATGCGCTCGGACGATCACCACCGACCCGATACGCCACCCACGGACCGGCGCGGAGCCGCCACGGCGCATCGGTCGCATCGCGACTCTCCAGCGTCCACTCCCCCACCGCGTAGTCGTCCATCGCCAGGTCGGCAAGGTCGATCGGATGCCGCCCGGTGTTCTCGTAGGTGAAACCGTCGACGCCCTGTTCGGAGACGCGTCGTCCCTGCAGTTCAGACCATTGCACGGCCTGCTGCAGGTGCACGGCGTCCAGGCGCACGCGGGCTTCGCGGATCGGCAGCGCAGGCGACGCATCCAGCGGCACGAAGCGCACGTAGCGAAGGCCGCTGCGGATCGGCACCTCATCGCGCAACAGGCGCTGCGAACCCCGCTGCAGTTCCACCAGCGTTGCGCGCTCCTGCACCACGTCCCAGGCCTGCAGGTCGAGGCTGTCTTCCACCCGATAGCTCGCCTCGCGCGGCGTCCCGGCGTCCCAGCTGAACTCCAGAGCTTCGGCACGGTCGCGGATGCCGCTGAGGTCGACCAGGAACGCGCGCGCCGGCGCGGCCGCGGTCACCGCGCCGCTGTCGGCCTCGATGCGGACGATGCGCCCGTTCTCGCCGAACTGCGCCGACACGCGCGACGACGTGCCCGCGTCCTGCATCGAGGCAGGCAACGGGAACCACGGCACGACGATGCGGCGCGCCGGCAGGGCCGTCGGCTGTTCGGGACCGAACAGCGCCGCCGCGACCGGCTTGCCGTGCGCATCCAGCACGTCCACGTCGCGCAGGTCGGGCCACGCCGTGGTGGCGTAGACCTCGGGATCCAGCACGACGCGATACGCACCCGCCTGCTCGCCGGACAGCACCAGCGGCCACCGCTTCGCATAGGGCGCGGGTGCTTGCGCCGATGCCAGCGCAGGCACCAGCAGCAGGGCCATCAGGAACGTCTTCATGCCGTCGCCTCCTCGTTCTCCACACGACGCGGCGGTGCCGGCGCCAGATATCCCACCACCGTGCACAGCAGGCCGTACGCGATGAACGAACCGATGCCCAGCAGATTGCCCAGATGCTGGCGATCGACGAACACCAGCTTCGCCAGCACCACCCCCATCAGCACCGCACCGCCCAGCCACAGCATGCGCTGGCCGCGACGCGACCCGATCACCCAGCCGAGCACGCCCAGTACGCTCCAGGTGACGGTCAGGCTGGTCTGCGCCAGGCTGCCGGAGACCAGGCTTTCATTCCACGGCACCCCACCCCAGTGATGCACGGCATGCAGCACGACCGAGGTGATCCACACGAAGGCCAGCGACGACAGCGGCACGATGCGTGACGGCGGCAACACGCGCGACTCCGGCATCCACCAGCACAACAGCAGCACCAGCGTGGCGAGCTGGGCCAGCTCCATCGGATTCAGCACCGGAATCCACGGCAACGGCTGCGCGTCGCCGGACAGGAACAGCGAGACCAGCCACCACAAGCCCAGCGCGACGAACAGCACACCGAACAGCGGCGTGCGCCACGCGTCGAAGCGCTCGCCCAGCGGCGCCGCCAGCCAGTCCCAGCGGAACAGCGCCAGCGACACGACGACCAGCCACGGCAGCGCGATGAGACCTGCCTGCCAGCCAGCCCCCATGCCTTCCACGTGATCGGGCAACCAGGCCAGGAGCAGGCTCGCCACCAACGGCCACACCAGCCACCACACGAACTGCGCAGCGCCGGCGAGGCGATGGTCGCTGTCGCGCAGGCATATCAGGCTGCGCACGCCCAGCACGGCATAGACCAGCCACGCCCAAGCGCCGTGGCCGGCGAACGGCTGCTGGTGCACCTCTGATTGCCACAGCGCGAACGGCACCGCGGACGCCAGTGCAGCCAGCGTGGTCCACGCCAGAGCGGTGGACGGACGACGACGATGCACTTCCGCGGCCAGCCAGCCGGTCAGCGCGAGGAATGCGAGCATCGCGTCGGGCTGGTCGCGGTAGCCGAGGTAAGCGTTCACCTCTGCCGCGCCGTTGCCCAACCACCAGGCGAGCGCCCACAGGTAGTACACCATCGCCACGACGGCGCCGCGCGTGCGATACGCCCATGCGCTGGCGAAGCCGGCGATGGCAATCAGCAATGCGCTCATGAAAGCGGCGTTGGCGAACATTGGTGCAATGGTCTCCAACGAGTGCCACGACACCACATCGCCCTGCGCGATGAAGAACGCCACGGCCGCCGCGATCTGCAGACCGGCACCGGTCAGCTGGGGCAGCAGGCGCGATTGCCGCAGGCCCAGCCATGCCAGCGCGGCGCCTTCCAGCGCGAACACGCACGCCGTGGCCTGCGCCGACAGCGCCAGCGGCACCGACAGGGTGGCGAAACCGACCGCCAGCAGCGCATACGACTGCGCGAGCACGTCGTAGTTCGCGCGACGGCGCAACACCCACGAGAGTCCCGCGTACAGCACGCCCAGACCGAGCGCGCAGAATGCCAGCGGCAGGCGGCTGTCCTCGAAGCTGCCGCCCTGCATCAGGCCGGCCTGCAGCGAGAACGCCACCAGCGGCATGCCGAACACCAGGCAGCCGTCGATGAAGTCGCGGCGGCTCGCCGGCTGGCGACGCGCGAACAGCAGCGGGATCAGCAGGTAGAACACGAAGAACAGGGCCAGGAACGGCTGCGTGCTGGCGTACTTCTCCGGCGCGTAGTCGAACAGGCCCCACGCGGTGCCGATGCCGAACGTGAAGGCGAAACCGAGCAGGTTCAACACGCGCCAGGACTTGTACCAGGCGATGCCGACGATGGCCGCGTTCAGCACGGCGTAGTACGAGAACAGCGCGACGTGGTTGCCGCCGCCGGTGGACAGCCAGATCGGCGCGAGGAACCCAGCGAGCAGCGCGAACACGGCCAGCGACTTCGCGTCCTGCAGCACCGCCAGCATGCCGGCGCCGGCGATCAGCACGATGCTCAGCGCGAAGGCCGCGCCGGCCGGGATCACGCCGAATATCTTGAACGCGGCGAACACCACCAGCAGCAGCACGCCAATGGCGCCGCCCTGCAGACTGAGCGCGAACGTGCGGTTGCTGTCGCGCTTGCGCCACGCGAATACCAGCGCACCCAGCGCGGCCGCGGCGATGCCGGCCAGACGCAGCTCCGGCGGCAACGAGAACCAGCCCTGGTCGGCGCCGTACTTCAGCAAGGCAGCCACACCCGCGAACAGCACCAGCACACCGATCTTCACCGGCACGTTGCCGACGGTGAACCAGCGCTGCACCGCACGGAGCGCGAGGGTGAACACATCGGGCTTCGCGGGGACCGGGGGCGCCTCCGCACGTGGCGGGCGTGGTGCCGAAGGAACCGGTTCCGCCCGTTCGGACGGCGGCGGCGCCGACGCAGGCACGGGACGTTGTGGCGGAATAGGCGGCGGCGTTGCCGGCCGCACGGGCTCCGGCGCAGGTTCGGCGGCCGCAGGCGGGGCCGTCACGGTGTCGGCGCGCGTCGCGGGCGCTGCGGGCGACATGCGCAGCAGGACGACCTGCTGTTCGAGCACCGCCACGCGGCGCTTCAGTCCGCTGATCGCCACCAGCGCCACGATCATCAGCACCGGCACCGCCAGCACGGCCAGGCCCAGCAACACCAGGATTCCCGCCAGATCATCCATCGCCTACCCCGCCTTTGCGTGTTCGGTGCGGGAACGGACATCCGCTCCCCGGCCGTCCATTCAGCCTCGCGGCAGCCTCGGGCAACGCGGGCGGATTTGCAAGAATCCGATGCGCCGGTGGCGCCATCCCGCCCGCCTCGTATCACATGGCGATACCCGGAAACGACACGGGCGCCCCCAGGGCGCCCGTGTCGTACCGCGGATACGTGCGGCTTACTTGCCGGCGACCACGCGGACCATTTCCAGGCACTGGTTGGTGAGCCCCACGGGGCGTCGCACCATTAGCGGGCCGCGACGACCTTCACCATTTCCAGGCACTTGTTGGAATAGCCCCACTCGTTGTCGTACCAGCTGACGATCTTCACGAAGGTCGGGTCCAGCGCGATGCCGGCCTCGGCGTCGAAGATCGAGGTGCGGGTGTCGCCGCGGAAATCGGTGGCGACCACCTTGTCCTCGGTGTAACCCAGGATGCCCTTCAGCGCGCCCTCGCTCTGCGCCTTCATCTCGGCCTTGATCTCTTCGTACGTCGCCGGGTTCTCGAGCTCGGCGGTCAGGTCGACCACCGACACGTCGCTGGTCGGCACGCGGAACGACATGCCGGTGAGCTTCTTGTTGAGCGACGGGATCACCACGCCCACGGCCTTCGCGGCACCGGTGGACGACGGGATGATGTTCTCGAGGATGCCGCGGCCGCCGCGCCAGTCCTTGTTGCTCGGGCCGTCGACGGTCTTCTGCGTCGCAGTCGCCGCGTGCACGGTGGTCATCAGGCCGCGCTTGATGCCCCACTTGTCGTGCAGCACCTTGGCGATCGGCGCCAGGCAGTTGGTCGTGCACGAGGCGTTGGAGATGATCGCCTCGCCGTTGTACGTCTCGTGGTTCACGCCGTAGACGAACATCGGCGTGTCGTCCTTCGACGGTGCCGACAGCACGACCTTCTTCGCGCCGGCATCGAGGTGCTTCTGCGCGGTGGCCTTGTCGAGGAACAGGCCGGTCGATTCGATGACGATGTCGGCGCCGACTTCGTCCCACTTCAGGTTGGCGGGGTCGCGTTCCTGGGTCAGGCGGATCTTCTTGCCGTTGACGAACAGCGCACCGCCTTCGATCTTCACGTCGCCGTCGAAGCGGCCGTGCACGGAGTCGTACTGCAGCATGTAGGCCAGGTAGTCCGGCTCCAGCAGATCGTTGATGGCGACGATCTCGATGTCGTTGCCGAAATTCTGCACGGCGGAACGCAGCACGTTGCGTCCGATGCGGCCGAAGCCGTTGATACCCACCTTGATCGACATTGCTCAGGACTCCTGCGGCCACGCGCGCGGCGCGGCGGGGTTGACGGGGCCGTCATTCTAACAGCCCGCTCCCGTCGCGAAGGCCCATGGGCATTGATCAGGATCAAGGCATGGCAGGAAACCGGGGCAGAGACTGGCGCCACATTCCAACGAGCGTCACCACCATGAAGAAGACCCTGATCCCGATTGCCATCGCCCTTGCCCTTGGCGCCGCCGTTCCCGCCTTCGCCCAGTCCAAGGGCGACTGGACGCTGGGCGTGGGCATCCACAACGTCGCGCCGAAGTCCGACAACGGCAGCCTCGATGCGACCGCCCTGGGCCTGGGCAAGCTGCCGCCCACCGAAGTGAGCAACAGCGTCCGCCCGACCATCACCTTCGAATACTTCGTCGCCAGGAACCTGGGCGTGGAAGTGCTGGCGGCACTGCCGTTCGAGCACGACATCAGCATCCGTGGCATCGGCAAGGTCGGCAGCACCAAGCAACTGCCGCCGGTGGTCTCGTTGCAGTACCACTTCACCAACAAGAGCAAGGCCACGCCGTTCGTGGGCGTCGGCCTCAACTACACCACGTTCTTCCAGCAAGACACGCGTGGCGCCCTGGCAGGCACCAAACTCGAACTGGACAACTCCTGGGGTGCCGCCGCGCACGTGGGCGTCGACTTCGCACTCAGCGAACGCGGCTCGCTGCGCGTCGATGCCCGCTGGGCCGACATCAACACCGATGTCTCCGTCAACGGCATCAAGGTGGGCGAAGCCGAGATCGATCCACTGGTCTACGGCCTGGCTTATGTCATGAAGTTCTGAGTCATCCGCTGTATCCGTGGGTTTGTCTTAATTTGGGGACGGCCTGTGTCGGTTAAAGTACCGGCATGGTCCGTCCCCTTCTTGTTTCGCTCGCCCTCGTCGTTGCCCTCGCACTGGCGCTGCTGCCCATGCCGGCGCACGCATGGGGTCCACTCGGCCATCGCCTGGTGGCGCT
The DNA here is from genome assembly GCF_001556105.1 of Pseudoxanthomonas mexicana. GTDB lineage: Bacteria > Pseudomonadota > Gammaproteobacteria > Xanthomonadales > Xanthomonadaceae > Pseudoxanthomonas_A > Pseudoxanthomonas_A mexicana_A. The sequence goes on from NZ_LSIF01000083.1 coordinate 211,622, forward strand.
GCTGGCGTGGGACGACCTGTCGCCGGCGACACGTCGCCATATCGACGCATTGCTGCAGGGCGAGCCGGACCCCACGCTGGCCGGCATCGCAAGCTGGGCAGACGATCTGCGCGAGCGCGATCCGGATCTCGGCCGCAAGACGGCACGGTGGCACTTCGTCAATATCGGCGAGCACGATTGCGCTTACGAAAAATTGCGCGACTGCCCCGGCGGCAACTGCGTGGTGGAAGCGATCGGGTCGCAGACCCTCATCCTTGCCGACGCGAAGCGCTCGCGTGCCGAGCGCCTGCAGGCACTGAAGTTCGTGGTGCATTTCGTCGGCGACGTGCACCAGCCGCTGCACGCGGGCTACGCGCACGACAAGGGTGGCAATGACGTGCAGGTGAACTGGAACGGACGCGGCACCAACCTGCATACGCTGTGGGACAGCCGCATGATGGTGACCACCGGACGCACCGAGGCCGACTATCTGCGTCACCTGCGCGCGCTGCCCAAACCCGGGCTGGGCGCGATCGCGTTGCCACCGCCCGCGTCTGCGTGGGCCGAACAATCGTGCCGCGTGGCGACCCGGCCGGATTTCTACCCGCGCCGTGCAAAACTCGAGCAACGCTACGTGGAGCAGCACCTGCCTGTTGCGGAGCGCCAGTTGCGCGTCGGCGGTGTTGCACTGGCGGCCGTGCTGAACGAGGCGCTGGACCGGCGCTGACGGTGGCCCCTTCCCCATTGGAGACGTTCGCATGAACCGGTTCGCGTTGCTCCGCCCCGCCGCAATCGCTGCCCTCCTGCTCGCCATCACGTTCGCACCCTTCGCTTCGCGCGCCCAGGACAAGGCGGGGATCACCGTCTTCGCCGCCGCCAGCCTGAAGGAGTCGCTGGACGAAGCCGCCGCGACCTACCAGAAGCAGACCGGCGTGCCGGTCCGCGTCTCGTACGCCGCCAGCTCCGCGCTGGCACGGCAGATCGAACAGGGCGCACCGGCCGACGTGTTCTTTTCCGCCGACCTGGAGTGGATGGACTACCTGCAGGCGCGCAACAAGCTCGAGCCCGCCACGCGCTACACCCTGCTGGACAACCGGCTGGTGCTGATTGCACCGAAGGCGAGCAAGGCGCAGGTCGACCTGAAGCGTCCCGCCACGCTGCTCGCCGCACTGGGGAGCGACCGCCTCGCGGTCGGACAGACGCAGACCGTGCCCGCCGGCAAGTACGCCAAAGCCTCGCTGGAATCGCTGTCGCTGTGGCATGGCGTCAAGGCGCGACTGGCCGAATCCGACAGCGTGCGCGCGGCGCTGATGCTGGTGGCGCGCGGCGAGACGCCGCTGGGCATCGTGTATGCCTCCGATGCGAAGGCGGAACCTGCCGTGCGCGTACTGGCGACTTTTCCCGAGGATTCGCATCCACCGATCGTCTATCCGGTCGCCGCGCTGCGTGGTGCGCGTTCGGTCCAGGCGACGAAGTTCGTGCAATGGCTGAGCTCGCCGGCGGCGGACGCGATCTTCAAGCGCCGCGGTTTCGCCGTGAAGGATTGAGCAGCGCATGCTCGACGCCTTCTCACCGGAAGAACTCACCGCCATCCGCCTGAGCCTGAAGGTGGCGGTGGTGGCGGCGCTGGCCAGCCTGCCGTTCGGCGTACTGGTCGGTTGGCTACTGGCGCGCACGCGATTTCCCGGCAAGGCGCTGCTCGACGCTCTCGTGCATCTCCCGCTCGTGCTGCCGCCGGTCGTGATGGGTTACGCGCTGCTGGTCACGCTCGGCACGCAGGGCACTGTCGGCGCGTTCCTGCAGGAGCACTTCGGCATCGTCTTCGCGTTCCGCTGGACGGGTGCCGCGCTGGCCTGCGCGGTCATGGGCTTCCCGTTGATGGTGCGCTCCATCCGGTTATCGCTTGAAGCGACGGACCGCCGGCTGGAACAGGCCGCGTCCACGCTCGGCGCCGGGCCGTGGCGGGTGTTCTTCACCGTCACCCTGCCGCTGGCGTGGCCCGGGCTGGTCGCCGGCAGTGTGCTGGCGTTCGCCAAGGCACTGGGCGAGTTCGGCGCCACCATCACCTTCGTCTCCAACATCCCCGGCGAAACCCAGACGCTGTCCTCCGCGATCTACGGCCTGATGCAGGTGCCTGGCGGCGAAGCCGGCATCTGGCGGCTGGCGGCCGTGGCTGTGGTGATCTCGCTGGCCGCGCTGCTGTTCTCCGAATGGCTGGTACGGCGCCACCACACGCGCCACGGGGAGGAGAGCTGATGCTGAAGCTGGACATCGAGCTGCGGCGCGGCCTCTTCCATCGCCACGTGCGCATCGACGACGGCGCCCGCGTGATCGCGCTGGTCGGCCCCTCGGGCGCGGGCAAGACGTCCGTGCTCAACGCCATCGCCGGTCTGGTAACGCCAGTCGCCGGCCGGATTGAAGTCGACGGCCACTGTCTGTTCGACAGCGCACAACGCATCAACGAACCCGTGCATCGCCGTCGCGTGGGTTACGTGTTCCAGGATGCCCGCCTGTTCCCGCACCTCGATGTGCGCCGCAACCTGCAGTACGGGCGACATGGCGGACGCGGCAAGCCCCGGTTCGGCTTCGATGCGGTGGTCGACCTGCTGGGCATCACGCCATTGCTGGCACGTCGCACACGCAATCTTTCCGGCGGCGAAGCGCAACGCGTGGCGATCGGCCGCGCCTTGTTGTCGCAGCCCTCGCTGCTGCTGTTCGACGAGCCGCTGTCGGCACTGGACCAGGCGCGCCGCGAGGAACTGATCCCCTATCTGCAGCGCGTACGCGACGAGATCCGCCTGCCCATCGTCTACGTCAGCCACCACCCGGACGAAGTCCGGCGCGTCGCCGATTCCGTACACGCGCTCGACTGAGCCGGTGTCCGCTACTTCTGGCATTCCGAGCCGTATCGCGACCCATGGCACACCGGAGCAAGCCGTGAACCCATGCCCGTTTAACATCCGCCCCGGTACGCTTTGCCGATGACCACCCACCTCACGAGTCTCGAAGAAGCCGTCGACCTCATCCTGTCCCATATCGACGGACCGCTGCGCATGGGCGCGCCACTCGGCATCGGCAAGCCGCACCGGCTGTTGAATGCGCTGTACGCGCGCATCGCCGCGGATCCGTCGCGCCCGTGGACGCTGTACACGGCGTTGTCGCTGGATCCGCCGGGCGGCGGCAAGGGCCTTGAAGGCCGCTTCGTGAAGCCGTTCGCGGCGCGCCACTTCGGCGAGGACTTCACGCGCCTGGCGTACGTGCAGGCGATCAGGCGCGACGCGCTTCCACCGAACATCGAGGTGGAGGAGTTCTACATGCAAGGGGGGGCGCTGCTGCGCTCGACCACGGCGCAGCGCCATTACGCCAGCCTCAACTACACGCACGTGGCGCGAGCGCTGGCTGATCGCGAGCTCAATGTCATCGTGCAGAAGGTGGCACGCGAAGCCGACGGCACGCGGTTGTCGTTCTCGTGCAACAACGACCTGACCCAGGACGCCGTCGACGCCATCGTCGCGCGCGGCCTGCCGCGCCCGCTGCTGGTGGCCGAGGTCGATCCCGACCTGCCGTGGATCGGCGGCACGGCGGCCGTGGACGAGGACTACTTCGATATCGTCATCTCGCCGCCTGGCCCCTACCCCACGCTGTTCGGCCTGCCGCGGCAGCCGGTGTCGGACGTCGACTACGCCATCGGCCTGTACGCCAGTGCGCTGGTGCGCGACGGCGGCACGCTGCAGATCGGCATCGGCGCGCTCGCCGATGCGCTGTGCCATGCGCTGGTGCTGCGCCATACCGACAACGCGACCTACCGGCGCGTGCTGGCTGCGCTGGATCCGGAACTGGAACGGCATCCCGCCGTGATCGCCAGTGGCGGCCTCGATCCGTTCGCCGTCGGCCTGTACGGCTGCAGCGAGATGGTCAACGAGGGATTCAAGCGGCTGGTCGAGACCGGCGTGATCCGCCGCAAGGTGGTCGACGACGAGGCACTGATGCGGCGACTCGCCGATGGCGCCGCCAACCTGGGCGATCAGGCACGGCTGGAGCGCGATGGCGAGTACCTGCATGGTGCGTTCTATCTCGGCTCGCCGGCCTTCTACGACTGGCTGCGCACGTTGCCGGACGACCAGCGGCGCGCCATCGGCATGCGCCGCATCAGCCTGATCAACGAACTGGAACGCGGACGCGAATCGCTGGCCCGCCTGCAGCGCCACGACGCGCGCTTCTTCAACTCCTGCATGATGGCGACCGTGCTGGGCGCCGCCGTGTCCGACGGGCTGGAAGACGGCCGCGTGGTGTCCGGCGTGGGCGGGCAGTACAACTTCGTCGACATGTCGAACGCGCTGGACGGCGCGCGCAGCGTGCTGATGTTCCGTGCGGCGCGCGAGGAGGCCGGCACCGCGGAATCGAACGTGCGCTGGAACTACGGCCACACGACGATCCCTCGCCATCTGCGCGACCTGTACGTCAACGAGTACGGCATCGCGGATGTGCGCGGCAAGAACGACGAGGATTGCATCATCGCGATGGGCGGCATCAGCGATGCGCGCTTCCAGCAGGCACTGATGGCGCAGGCGCAGCAGGCCGGCAAACTGCGTGCCGGCTTCCACGCGCCCGCGCACTGGATCGACAACACGCCCGTGCACTTGTCCGCACGGCTGCGCGCGTTCCGCCACGACGGCACCCTGCCCGACTATCCGCTGGGCAGCGATTTCACCGAGGTGGAACAGCGCATCGTCAGGGCACTGGGCTGGCTGAAGGCGAACACCGCGACGCCGCTGAAGAAGATCGGCACCGTGCTGCGCGCGCTGGGCGCGAAGCCCGATGACGAGGAGGCCATGGCACGCATGCAACTCACCGCACCAGCAAGCCTGGGCGACCGCATCGAAGCGAAGCTGTTGGCGCTGGGACTTGGCGAGACGCGCCAGCGATGATCCGGTCGACCCCGCGGCGCGGCGTCAGGCTTTCACCGGCTCCAGCTTTACCGCCAGGGTGAAGCGCGCCGCGTGGCAGTTGCGGTTCGGCGGTCGCCCTGCGTGCAGGATCTCGCCATCGAACACCACCAACCGTCCAGGACGCGGACTCACCGCGGCGCGCACATCGCGGTGTTCGTCGAAGAACACCGTCTCACCGCCCCACTCGTGGTCCCATTCTTCGCAGACGTACCACAGTGCGGTCAGTTCGCCCGCGCCAGCCACGCAATCGACATGACTGAACAGCATGTCGCCGTAATGGGCGACGTTGACATAGCTTCGATAGGCGCGATACGCCGATGACGGCGCATGCACCGCGACGGCGGCCATCGTCGGCGCGGTGAACGGCATCGCCGGCAGGTTCGCCACCGGGATCTCCGTGGCCCAATGCCGGTACTCGGCCGTGTCCGGACGCGCAATCTCCGATCGCGTATATCCTGCTTGCAGCAGGATGCGATGCAACTCCGCAAGCTGGTGAGTCGCCAGCAGGTCGTCGAACACCGAAATGCGGCGACCGTCGACCTGCTGCGTGTAGGAGGGCGTTGCCATCATGGGCGCTCGCGGTTATAGCGCCTTCGCCGCCTCGACCACCGCATCGGCGGTGATGCCGAAGTGCTTGTACAGCGCGTCGGCCGGTGCCGACGCGCCGAACGTGGCCATGCCGATCACTGCGCCGTCGAGGCCCACGTACTTGCCCCAGAAATCGGCGATGGCCGCTTCCACGGCCACGCGCTTGCGCACGGCCTTCGGCAGCACGGCTTCACGGTAGGCCGCGTCCTGGCGGTCGAACACGTCGGTCGACGGCATCGACACGACACGTGTCTTGAGGCCCTGCGCGTCCAGCGTGGCCTTGGCCTGCGTGGCCAGGCCGACTTCCGACCCGGTGGCGATCAGGATCACGTCCGGCGTGCCGTCGGCATCGGCCAGCACGTAACCGCCGCGTGCGATCTCGCCGACCTGCGCGTCGGTACGCGGCTGGTGCGGCAGGTTCTGGCGCGAGAACACCAGGCAGCTCGGGCCGTCCTGGCGCACGATGGCCTGCTTCCACGCCACCGCCGATTCGACCGCGTCGCACGGACGCCACACGTCGTTGTTCGGGATGTAGCGCAGCGAGGCGAGGTGCTCGACCGGCTGGTGGGTGGGACCGTCCTCGCCCAGGCCGATGGAGTCGTGCGTGTACACGTGGATGGCGTGCGCCGGGATCAGCGCGCTCATGCGCACGCCGTTGCGGGCGTAGTCGCTGAACACCAGGAAGGTCGCGTCGAACGGCACGAAGCCGCCGTGCAGCGCCAGGCCGTTCGCGATCGCGGTCATGCCGAACTCGCGCACGCCGTAGTAGACGTAATTGGCGTTCGGGTCGGTGGTGGAGACCGATTTGCTGGCCTTCCACAGCGTCAGGTTGGAGTGCGCCAGATCGGCAGAACCGCCGACCAGTTCCGGCAGCAGCGGCGCGAAGGCTTCGATGGCGTTCTGCGAGGCCTTGCGCGAAGCGATGACCGGGCCTTCGGCCTGCACCTTGGCGATGTAGGCATCGGCCTGCGCGACGAAGTCGGCCGGCAGTTCGCCGGATGCGCGGCGCAGCAACTCGGCGGCCTGCTCCGGGAACTGCGCGGTGTAGGCGTCCAGCAGCGCGTTCCAGTCGGCTTCCAGCGCCTTGCCGGCGTCGACCTTGTTCCAGCCCGCGTAGATGTCGGCGGGCACCTCGAACGGACCGTACGGCCATTCCAGCGCGGCGCGCGTGGCCTCCAGTTCGTCCTTGCCCAGCGGCGCACCGTGGCTGGATTCCTTGCCGGCCTTGTTCGGCGAACCAAAACCAATCGTGGTGCGGCAGCAGATCAGCGTGGGCTTGCCGGTGGCCTTCAGCGCGGTGTCGATGGCGGTCTTGATCTCGACCGGATCGTGGCCGTTGACGTTGCGCACCACCTGCCAGCCGTACGCCTCGAAGCGGGCCGGCGTGTCGTCGGTGAACCAGCCATCGGTGTTGCCGTCGATGGAAATCTTGTTGTCGTCCCAGAAGCACACCAGCTTGCCCAGGCCCCAGGTGCCGGCGAGCGAAGCCGCCTCGTGCGACACGCCTTCCATCAGGCAGCCGTCGCCCATGAACACGAACGTGCGGTGGTCGACGATGTCGAGGCCTTCACGGTTGAAGCGCTGCGCGAGCAGCTTCTCGGCCAGTGCGAAACCGACCGCGTTGGCGAAGCCCTGGCCGAGCGGACCGGTGGTGGTCTCGACGCCGGGGGTCTCGTGGCGCTCCGGATGGCCGGCGGTCTTGCTGTGCAGCTGGCGGAAATTCTTCAGCTCCTGCAGCGGCAGGTCGTAGCCGGCCAGGTGCAGCAACGCGTACTGCAGCATCGAGCCGTGGCCGTTGGACAGGATGAAGCGGTCGCGGTTGAACCAGTGCGGGTTCGACGGGCTGTGGCGGTGGTAATCGTTCCACAGCACTTCGGCGATGTCGGCCATGCCCATGGGCATGCCGGGATGGCCGGAATTGGCGGCCTGCAC
>NZ_LSIF01000084.1 GCF_001556105.1 Pseudoxanthomonas mexicana
ACAACCTGGGCCTGACCTGCGACCCGATCGGCGGGCTGGTGCAGATCCCGTGCATTGAGCGCAATGCGATGGGCGCGGTGAAGGCGATCAACGCCAGCCGCATGGCCATGCGCGGCGATGGCAAGCACAAGGTCTCGCTCGACAAGGTGATCAAGACCATGCGCGACACCGGCCGCGACATGCAGGACAAGTACAAGGAAACCAGCCGCGGCGGGCTGGCCGTCAACGTCATCGAGTGTTGAGCGTTGTCCGTCCGCATGCGCTTCGACATCCTCATCTCGAGAGGCACCCCTTGATTCCACGCCGCCCACATCGATACTCCCGCATCTCCTCCCTCATGCTGGCACTCGCCTGCGCCGGCATCGCGCCGGCCTTCGCGCAAGACACCACGGAACGTGCCGAGGTCCTGAAGCAGATCGCCGCATTGCGCGAGCAGCAGGCGCGGATCGCACAGCTCCAGCGCGAGAACGAAGCCGCGTTGCGTGCGCTGGAGGCGACGCTGGGCGTCGTCGCACCGGCGCCTGCAGCGACGCCGGTTCAGACCGCTGCACCAGCGACCGCCGTCGCGGCGGCGCCCAGCGCACTCGATCGCCTCAAGGTCACCGGCGATTTCCGCCTGCGCAGCCAGCACGACCGCTCCGATGACGACGCGTGGGACCGCGACAGTGGCCAGGTGCGTGCACGGCTGGGGGCGACCTTTGCCATCAATGAGCGGGTAACGGTCGGCGGCCGCTTCGTCACCGGCGACAACGACGACCCCAACAGCTCCGATGTGCAGCTCTCCAACTGGGCTGACGACTTCAACGTCAGCCTGGACATGGCCTATGTGCAGCTGAACTTCGGCGACCTGAAGCTCTACGGCGGCAAGTTCCCGCAGCCCTTCGCCCGCACCGACCTGGTCTGGGACAGCGACGTCAATCCGCAGGGCCTGGGCGCGACCTACAGGCATGCACTGGGCAACGGCGGCGCCTTGCGCACCAATGCGCTGTTCTTCGCCGTCGACGAGGACGCCGGCGGTGCGGACAGCACCATGGGCGGGATCCAGCTGGGCTACGACTCGCCGGCCTTCGGCGGCTTCAAATACGATCTCTCCGGCGCCTACTACCGCTACTCGCTCGGCAGCCTGGCCGGTGCGGATTCGGGCGACTGGCGCACCAACCGGCGCAATCCCGACGGCACGTTCCTGTCCGACTACGAACTGGCCAACCTGCTGGTCGGTGCGACCTGGCAGGGTGCCAACGAGCAGTGGCCGGTGCGCGTGGTCGGCGACTACGTGAAGAACCTGGGCGCCGCCGACAACCAGGACACCGGCTACGGCGTGGACGTCAGCCTGGGACGAGCCAGCAAGCCGGGCGACTGGCGCTTCACCTACGGCTACTCGCAGACCGATGTGGATGCGGTGCTGTCGGCCTTCTCGCACGACAACATCGGCATTGCGACCAACTACAAGCTGCATGCCTTCACCGTCGACTACACGCCGATGCCCAAGACGATGGTCAGTGCCATCTGGTACCACTACAAGCCCAACGATCCGGCCTATGCCGGCGGCAATGCGCCCAACGACTGGCTCGACCGCATCCGATTGTTCTTCCTGGTGAACTTCTGAGCCAGCGCTGTCCACGTTACCGATGCCGAATCAACGCCGCTGCATGACCGCGACGTGATCAATCTGCCTGCGCAGACTGAAACTGCCGCATTCAATGAGTCGACATCCTCCGCCTGAGCGGTCGCCGCATAGGCCAGGTCACCCGCCATCCGCGGCTCGACCACGGTTGCCGTGGCGGGGTCGGCTCGCGGATCGGGCGATGCAACGATGCGTGTTGCCCGGTCGTGGTTGGCGGCGATCACCCGGACGATGTACGTGCCGGGACCAGGACCGCTGCAGAACGCGATGCGCGTGGCGGTCGGCGGTCGGCGGTCGGCGGTCGGCGAACGCGGGGTTACCGGCGTCGGAATGGCATGGCGATAGAGCGCGGCGGCGGTGGGACCCTCGTGCCGGGCGATCACCCCTGCGGCACGCCCGTCATGTCCGGCAGGTGATGGGCGACGCCTTTGTGGCAGTCGATGCAGGTCTTCTTGCCAGTGCCGAGCCACAGCTTGTGCACCTGCGCCGCTCGCGAGCCCTGCCGGGTCAGGTCCATCGACTCGTAGTCGTGGCAGTTGCGGCACTCCAGCGAATCGTTGGCCTTCAGCCGGTTCCATTCGTGCGTCGCCAGGATCAGGCGTTCGTCGAGGAACTTCTCGCGCGTGTTGATGGTGCCGAACAGCTTGCCCCAGACCTCCTTGGACGCCTGCATCTTGCGCGCGATCTTGTCGGTCCAGTTGTGCGGCACGTGGCAGTCGGGGCACGTCGCACGCACGCCCGAGCGGTTGCTGTAGTGGATGGTGGTTTTCAGCTCCTCGAACACGTTGTCCTGCATCTCGTGGCAGCTGGTGCAGAACGCCTCGGTGTTGGTGGCTTCCAGTGCCGTGTTGAAGCCGCCCCAGAAGATCACGCCCGCCAGGAAGCCGGCCACCGTCAGGAAGCCGAGGCTGTAGTGCCGGCTGGGCAACCGCAACGTGCGCCAGAACGCCAGCCCTTCCCGCTTCATCCGTGACCACATGGGCTACTCCTTCGCCGTCGGCGGCGCCGACAGCACGCTGTCGATGTCGCGGAACTGGTTGGCGACCAGCACCGGCGCATCGGTCTGCACCACGTGGCACTGGTTGCAGAAGTAGCGGCGCGGCGAGATCGTCGCCAGGAACTGGTCGTCGCGGTCCATGTAGTGCGTCACGCTGACCGGCGGCGCCTGGAACGTCGCCGCGTTCGCGCGTGCATGGCACAGCATGCAACGGTTGCTGTTCCTGTCGATCTGGTAGCCGTCGATGGCGTGCGGAATGGTCGGCGGTTGCATCGGGTAGGCGCGGGCCCGCTTCAGGTCGGCGTTCTCCACGTGCGCCATCGGTGGCGGATGACCTTCCTGGTCGATCGGCACGCCGCGACGGATCGCGTCGATCTGGCCCGCACCGGGCACGAACACCGCGCGTGCGTCCACCGGCGTGGACACCGCCGCCACCGGCGTTTCGTGCTGTGCGGGACGCCCCACCATCCACCCCGCCACGAACACCAGCGCCATCAGCGCGACCGTCAACCCCACCGCGATCCAGAGATGCCTGTTCTGCATGACGAGCCTCCTAGGCGGCGACGACCTTGACCGCACACTTCTTGTAGTCGGTCTGCTTGGAAATCGGGTCGGTCGCGTCCAGCGTGACCTTGTTGATCAGCTGGCCGGCGTCGAACCACGGCACGAACACGACGCCGCGCGGCATGCGGTTGCGGCCACGCGTCTCCACCCGCGAGCGCATCTCGCCGCGCCGCGACGCCACCAGGATCTCGTCGCCGCGCTTGAGCCCGCGCGCCTTCGCGTCGTCGGGATTCATGAAGACCACCGCCGCGGGGAAGGCCTTGTACAGCTCGGGTACGCGCATCGTCATCGAACCGGAATGCCAGTGTTCCAGCACGCGCCCGGTCACCAGCCACAGGTCGAACTCCTCGTCCGGCGATTCCGCCGGCGGCTCGTAGGGCAGCGCCCAGATCACCGCCCTGCCGTCCTTGTTGCCGTAGAACTCGAAGCCCTTGCCGGCTTTCACGTACGGATCGGCCCCTTCGCGGTAGCGCCAGCGCGTCTCCTTGCCCTTGACCACCGGCCAGCGCAATCCGCGCGCCTTGTGGTAGTCGTCGAACGGCGCCAGGTCGTGGCCGTGGCCGCGACCGAACGCCGCGTATTCCTCGAACAGGCCCTTCTGCACGTAGAAGCCGAACACGGCGGATTCGTCGTTCGCGTACCCGGCTTCGATCTCCGTGGTCGGAAACCGGTCCACGTTGCCGTTGCGGTACAGCACGTCGAACAACGTCTTGCCCCTGTACTGCGGATTCGCCGCCAGCAATTCGGCCGGCCAGCATTCGTCGGTGGTGAAGCGCTTCGAGAATTCCATCAGCTGCCACAGGTCCGAGCGCGCCTCGCCGGGTGCTTTCACCAGCTGGCGCCAGAACTGCGTGCGCCGCTCGGCATTGCCGTAGGCGCCCTCCTTCTCCACCCACATCGCGGCGGGCAGGATCAGGTCCGCTGCCTGTGCGGTCACCGTGGGATAGGCATCGGACACGACGATGAAGTTGTCGGGATTGCGGTAGCCGGGCCAGGTTTCCTCGCGCAGGTTCGCCGCCGCCTGCATGTTGTTGTTGACCATCACCCAGTACGCGTTGAGCTTGCCGTCCTTCAGCGCGCGGTTCTGCTCGACGGCGTGGTAACCGACCTTCGGGTTGATGGTGCCGGGCGGCAGCTTCCAGATGTCCTCGGCGCGCTGCCGGTGTTCGGGGTTGGTGACCACCATGTCGGCGGGCAGCCGATGGCTGAAGGTGCCCACTTCACGCGCGGTGCCGCAGGCGGAGGGCTGCCCGGTCAGCGAGAACGGACTGTTGCCCGGCGTGGCGATCTTCCCGGTCAGCAGGTGGATGTTGTAGACCATGTTGTTGGCCCAGGTACCACGGGTGTGCTGGTTGAAGCCCATGGTCCAGAACGACATCACCTTGGTCTTCGGATCCGCATAGATCGCGGCCAACTGCTCCAGCCAGCCGCGCTCCACGCCGGTCATCTCGACGGCCTTCTCCAGCGTGTATGGCGCCACGAACGCGGCGAAGTCCTCGAAGCTGATCGGCTGGCCGCCATTCGGGTCCTTGGCGTTTTTCGCCTTGACCTCCAGCGGATGCTCGGGCCGCAGACCGTAGCCGATGTCGTCGTTGCCGCGCTTGAACGTGGTGTGCTTGCCGACGAAATCCCGGTTCACCTTGCCGCTGCGGATGATGTGGTTGGCGATGTAGTTGAGGATCACCAGGTCGGTCTGCGGCTTGAACACGATCGGGACATCGGCCAGCTCGAAGCTGCGATGCTCGAACGTCGACATCACCACGACCTTGACGTGCGGGTGCGACAGCCGGCGGTCGGTCACCCGCGTCCACAGGATCGGATGCATCTCCGCCATGTTGGACCCCCACAGCACGAACGCGTCGGCGGCCTCGATGTCGTCGTAGCAGCCCATCGGCTCGTCCATGCCGAAGGTGCGCATGAAGCCGGTGACCGCCGACGCCATGCAGTGGCGGGCATTCGGGTCGATGTGGTTGCTGCGGAAGCCCGCCTTCATGAGCTTGTTGGCGGCGTAGCCTTCGAAGATCGTCCACTGGCCGGAGCCGAACATGCCGATGGCATCGCCGCCCTTGTCCTTCAGCACGCGCTTGAACTGCGCCGCCATCACGTCGAAGGCCTCGTCCCACTCCACCGTGGTGAAGTCGCCGTCCTTCGCGTATGCGCCGTTCTTCTTGCGCAGCAGCGGTTTCGCCAGCCGGTCGGCGCCGTACAGGATCTTCGACAGGAAGTAGCCCTTCACGCAGTTGATGCCGCGATTGACCTCCGCATGCACGTCACCGTGGGTGGCGACCACGCGCCCGTCCTTGACCGCGACGTTCACCCCGCAGCCGGTGCCGCAGTAGCGGCACGGCGCCTTGTCCCATTTCAGCGTGGTCAGGTCGCCTTCGGTGACGACGTTGCTGCCGCTGCCGGTCAGCGGCAGCCCGGCCGCCGCGGCCGCGGTGGCCAGCGCACTGTGGCGGATGAAGTCACGACGTGTGCTCATGGGCATCTCCGGTCGCCGACACGATGGACAGGGAGGGAAGCGGCTCGTCGAGCGCATGCGCCGGCTCGGCGTGGTGGTAGACCAGCAGTACGTTGAGCACGCCCGGCACCGCCTGCAACTGGTCCACCCGATCCATCACCGCGTGGCGGTCGGCGGATTCGCAGATCACCACGCTGCGTGTCCCGCCGCGCAGTGCGAGATCGAGGTCGTCGTGTTCGCCGATCATCGCCGCGAGCGCGTCCGCGGCCGTGTCGCGGTGCTGGATGACGAAGCTGGCGATGTGGACGTCGGCATCGGGCCGTTGGCGGTTCATGCGATGGCCTCCATGGCGGGCGCGTGGTGCAGGGAAATGGCATCGACCGGGCACGGCGCGACACACGCACCGCAGCCCATGCAGGCATCGACATCGATCACCGCCGCGCCGCGCGCCGCGGGCGGCACCCGGATGGCGGAGGCGGGACAGACCTCGCGGCAGCTGGCGCAGACCACGCCATGCGCGGAGAGGCAGGTATCCGCGACCTGCGCGGACAGCGTCCACGGCGGATCGAGGGTCGTCAGGAAGGCATGGCTGTCGCAGGCCGCCGCGCAATCACCGCAGAAGGTGCATTCGCCGGCATGCGCATCGAAGCGCGGAACACCATCGGCGTCGCGCACCAGCACCTGCGGCGGGCAGGCGCGCACGCAGGCATCGCAGCGGGTACAGGCGGCGGAGAACTCGGCGTCGGGCCTCGCCCACGGTGGACGCAGGACGACGACGTGCGGGACGGGCGCGGCGTGGCCGAACAGCAGGGCACGACGCGAGAGTGAGCGTGCGCTGTCCATCGCTCACGGCCCGGTCGGCGGGCCGGAGAACAGCAGTTGCCACATCCAGACGAGGAAGCCGTACCCCGCCACGATCAGCACCGCCGTCAACGGGAAGATGACGGCCGTCAGCAGCAGGAACGCGGTGCGCTCCTGCTTCTTGCTCGCAACGGCTGTTCCTTCGCTCTGCTCCATGATGCCTACCTTGCAGGTGGGTACTGGGTGCGACGATGCTGCGGCCGCAGGCTATCACATACCCGCGGCAGGCCGTGTCCGGCCATCGGCAGACGGGTTTTCAGGCCAGTTGCTGCAAGACGGCCCAGTCTTCCGGTGTGTTGCAGTTGCGCAGCGCCCGTTGCCAGGGCGCAACAGGCAGATGCTGCACGTGCAACGACTGCTGCAATGCGCGCAACGATCGCTCGCGTCCCGAGCGACTGCCGATATCGGCCATCACCGCGCGCATCCCTTCATCGATCCGCAACACCATCGGCAGCATGTGGTCTTGCACGCAGGCGCAGGCGGAGGTCGTTGCCAGCAGGGCGTCGATCAGATCCTGTGAAAGCAGGGGCATGTCCACCGGCACGGTCAGCCAGGTGCCGTCCTCCAGCCGCGGCGCAAGCTGGGCCAGTGCGCCCATGGGCCCGGTGTCGGGGAGCACGTCCGGCACGCCATCGATACCGGGCCGGTCGCCGCTGACGATCACCCGGTCCGCCCCTGCCGCGCGCAGCACGTCGTGCATGTGGGTGAGCAGCGTGCCGTCACCCCACGGCAGCAATGCCTTGTCGGTGCCCATGCGCGAGGAGCGGCCACCGGCCAGCAGCACCGCACGCCAGCCTTGTGTCATGCCGGTATCCACGACGGCGCCCGCAGATGGCCTTGGCCGTGCACCTGCACGGGCGCACCTGCGTCGACGCGCGCCGTGTCTTCCGGCAACGTGATCCATACCGACGACTGCGAGAACGGCAGCAGGCGGAACGACGCCTGCGCATCTGCGACGCAGGCCTGCAGCCGGCCTTCACCATCGCAGCGCAGCGTGCCGTGGAACGCGGCATGCAGGCCGGCACGCGTGTCGCAGGCGGCGGCCACCGGCAGGCGGCGCACCGGTTCGGGTGCCATGGCCAGCCATGCACGCAGCAGCGGCTCGGCCAGGAAGCGGAACCCCACCGCCGTCGACAACGGATTGCCCGGCAACCCGACGAACATCGCACCTTCGCGCAGGCGCGCCGCCAGCACCGGTTTGCCGGGCCGCATCGCCACGCCATGGAACAGCCGTTCGGCGCCACGCGCAGCGAGCGCATCGGGCACGAAGTCGTAGCAGCCCTTCGACACCGCACCCGTGCTGAGCACCAGGTCGACGCCGCAGGACAGCGCCGCGTCGATGGCCGCCTGGAAGGCCGCCACATCGTCACCGACGTGCGAGACCTGGATCATCTCCGCGCCGGCGGCAGCGACCGTCGCCGTGAGGTACGGCGAGGTCG
Organism: Pseudoxanthomonas mexicana; assembly: GCF_001556105.1. Classification (GTDB taxonomy): domain Bacteria; phylum Pseudomonadota; class Gammaproteobacteria; order Xanthomonadales; family Xanthomonadaceae; genus Pseudoxanthomonas_A; species Pseudoxanthomonas_A mexicana_A. Next base: position 7,947 of record NZ_LSIF01000084.1, read on the forward strand.
CATCGTGGATGCCGCCCGCTGGCAGTGGCGCGCCGGCCGCGACGATTTCACGACCGGTCGCCAGCAGGGCCACGCGCGGACGCCGCGCCACATCGACGCGACCGATGCCGGTGCCCGCCAGCAGCATCAGCTGCGCCGTGTCGATGAAGGTCCCGGCATCCAGCACCCGCTGGCCAGGCAGCACGTCCTCGCCGCGACGCCGGATGTTCGCGCCGGGCAGCGCATCGGCCAGCAGGCGCACGCGCGGCGCATGGTCCTGCCCGTGCGATGGCAACCGGTCGATACGCTCCACCGGCACCACGGTGTCGGCGTGCGCGGGCAGCGGCGCACCGGTCATGATGTCCCACGCGAACGCGTCGTCATGCGGTGGCGGGTCGCCGGCGCCGATGCGCGCGGCGATCTCCCACTCGCTGCCGACCCGTGCGACCCGGCCTGCCGAGGCCAGTGCCACGCCATCCATCGCCGCGTTGTCGAACGGCGGCAGCGCGAGCGTCGCCACGACATCGCCGGCGAGCACGCGACCGATCGCATCGGCCAGCGCGACCTGCTGCACGGCCAGACGACCCGCGCCGTCCGTCAGTCGTGCCACCGCCTCGTGGTAACCGATCACTGCGCCTCCCTGTCCCCGGTGTCCGTGGCGGGACCAGCCTAGTGCGGGGCCCGGCGCTTGCCAATCCTGGCCATACGCAACGCTTCGCGACACTGAAGCCTGCGACCGCACGCCGCAGCCGGTTGACCCATGTCAAGGACAGCGGCGCGCCACCTGCCTAGGCTGCCCCCATGGCCAGCCTGTCCACCCTGTTCGATCCCGAGTTGCTGCGGCGCTACGACATGCCGGGGCCGCGCTATACCTCGTATCCGACGGCGCCGCAGTTTTCCCCGGACTTCGATGAAGCCGACCTGCGCGGGATGGCCGCGATCAGCAATGGCGATCCGATCCCGCGACCGCTGTCGCTCTACCTGCACATCCCGTTCTGTACCAGCCCGTGCTTCTACTGCGGCTGCAACCGCATCATCACCCGCGACACCGCGCGCGGCGCGTCCTACCTCACCCGCCTGTACCGCGAGGTGGCGATGAGCTCGGCGCTGTTCGACCGTGACCGCGACGTGGAACAGGTGCACTTCGGCGGCGGTACGCCCAACTTCCTGTCGCCGGCGCAGATCGCCGAAGCGATGGACGTGCTGCGCCGGCACTATTCGTTCGCACCGGCGTCGCGGCTGGATTGTTCGATCGAACTGGATCCGCGCTTCGTCACCCCGGACGACATCGGCGAACTCGCCGCCGCCGGCTTCAATCGCGCCAGCCTGGGCGTGCAGGACTTCGATCCCGAGGTGCAGCGCGCGGTGAACCGCATCCAGGGCGTCGAGCAGACGCTGGCGATCATCGACGCCTGCCGTACGCACGGCCTGCAGTCGGTCAACGTCGACCTGATCTACGGCCTGCCGAAACAGACCCTGGCCGGCTTCTCGCGCACGCTCGACATCACGCTGGAGGCGCGGCCCGACCGGCTGGCGATCTATGGCTACGCCCACATGCCCACGCTGTTCCGTCCGCAGCAACGCATCAACGCCGACGAGCTGCCGGCGCCGGAAGACAAGCTGGGCCTGCTGCAATGCGCGATCGACAAACTGGGTGAAGCCGGCTACGTCTACATCGGCATGGACCACTTCGCCATGCCCGGCGACAGCCTGGCGATTGCGCAACAACACGGCGGCCTGCATCGCAACTTCATGGGCTACACCACGCATGCAGAAAGCGATCTGGTCGGCCTGGGCGTCAGCGCGATCAGCCACATCGGGCCCAGCTTCAGCCAGAATCCGCGCGACCTCGGCAGCTGGGAACAGGCGATCGACCAGGGCCACCTGCCCGTGTGGCGGGGCATGCGGCTGCAGGAGGACGACGTGATCCGCGCCGACGTCATCCAGCAACTGATGTGCCACGGCGCGCTGGACTATCGCGACCTCGGCCGACGCCACGTGATCGACTTCACGAAGTACTTCGCCGATGCATTGCAGCGCCTGCGTCCATTGCAGGACGACGGCCTGGTGCGTCTGGCCGCCGATGGCCTGCAGGCCACCTCGCGGGGTCGCCTGCTGTTGCGTATCATCGCGATGTGCTTCGATCGCTACCTGCCCACCACCGCAGCCTCGACGCCTCGCTTCTCGCGCACCGTCTGACCCTCCCGGGAGTGTCCGCATGACCTCGCCGCTGGTCTTTCCGCGCACCGACGCGAGCATCGTCGCCGACGACGGCGACTCGCTGACGTTCTGTTCCACCTGCGCGTTCTCGCAGGCCTGCCTGTCCGAGGGCATGGACAAGCGCGCGTTGATGGACCTGCACGTGCTGGTCGAACACGTCGGCCCGCTGCGCGCGGGCGAACACGTGTTCTGCGAAGGTGATCCGTTCGGCGCCATCGCCGCGGTGCGCGCCGGCACGGTGAAGACCTACCAGATCGACCGCAACGGGCACGAACAGGTACTCGGCTTCCACCTGCCCGGCGAAGTGATCGGCCTCAACGCGATCCACGGCGACCGCTACCCGTGCAATGCCATCGCGCTGGACACGGTGATGCTGTGCCGGTTCTCGTTCCCCAAGATCGCACTGCTGGCCACGCGCCTGCCCAACCTGCAGCAGCACCTGTTCAAGCTGATGAGCCATGACATCGGCGTGGCGTCGCTGTTCGCGCGCGACAACACCGCCGACGAGCGCATGGCCGCGTTCCTGATCGGCCTGTCGCGGCGGCTGGCCGCGCGCGGCTTTTCGCCGCGCCGGTTCCAGCTGACGATGGCACGCACCGACATCGCCAACTATCTGCGCCAGGCGCCGGAAACCGTCAGCCGCGTGCTGCGCCGGTTCGAGAAGGACGGCCTGCTACACATCAAGCAGCGCGACGTCGAGATCCTCGACCTCCCCCGCCTGGAAGCCCTCGCGCTGACCGTGCTGCGGGAGTGAGCGTGGCGCCCCTTGTAGGAGCGACGTCAGTCGCGACCGCACGGCCCGACTGTCGACCTGCTCCACGAACACCGGAAATGCTCCGGTCGCGACTTACGTCGCTCCTACAGAAAGCGACATCGGCTATTCCCTCCCGGCTTGACCTGCGTCATGGAGCCCTCCGGCCGGCGCGCCGATGATGCGGCCGTTCCTCCACGAGAGCCGCATCATGAATTCGACACGCAAGTTGTGGGTGGGGTTGGCGGCCCTGCTCATTGCGTCGTTCGCCGTCCTGCTCTGGGTCGGCAGCGAAGTCCACCGCCAGGCGCCCCCCATGCCGGAGCAGGTCGTCGCCGACGACGGCACGGTGGTCTATACCCGCAAGGACATCGAAACCGGTCGTCAGGTCTGGCAGTCCATCGGTGGTCAGCAACTGGGCTCGATCTGGGGCCATGGCGGCTACGTCGCGCCCGACTGGGGCGCCGACTGGCTGCACCGCGAAGCCGTCGCCGTGCTGGACCTGTGGGCCAAGCGCGAGGCGGGCGTCGACCGCTACACGCAGCTGGACGAACCCACCCAGGCCGCCTACGCCAAGCGCGTGCAGCAGCTGCTGCGGCCGAACACCTATGACGAAGCGACCCGCACCGTGCGCGTCAGCAACGACCGCGCCCTCGCGATCGCGCAGGTGGCCTCGCACTACACCGCCTTGTTCAGCGACGACCCCGGCACCGTCGAGCTGCGCGAGGCCTATGCCATGCGCAACAACACCGTGCCCGATGCCGAGCATCGCCGCCAGCTGACCGCGTTCTACTGGTGGGCCGCGTGGTCGTCGGTGACCGAGCGGCCGGGCGCGGAGATCAGCTACACGGCGAACTGGCCGGCGGACGAGCTGGTCGGCAACACGCCGCCACCGAGCGCCTTCATGTGGACGGTCTTCAGCGTGCTGTTCCTGATCCTCGGCGTCGCGCTGCTGGGGTGGCACTACGCGGTCAACCACGGCGACGAGATGGCACCGGTGCTGCCGAAGACCGATCCGCTCGCGAAGATCAGGATCACCCCGTCGATGCGCGCCACCGCGAAGTACTTCTGGGTGGTCATCGCGCTGTTCGTCGTGCAGATCCTGCTGGGTGCGATCACCGCGCACTACCAGGTGGAGGGCCAGGAGGCCTACGGCTTCGCGCTGGCCGACATCCTGCCGTACTCGCTGACGCGCACCTGGCATACGCAACTCGCGGTGCTGTGGATCGCGACCGCATGGCTGGGCATGGGCCTGTACATCGGCCCGGCGATCTCCGGACATGAGCCGAAGTTCCAGCGGCTGGGCGTCAATGTCCTGTGGGCCTGTCTGTTGATCATCGTGGTCGGCGCGTTCACCGGCCAGTGGTTCGCGGTGATGCAGAAGCTGGGGCTGGAGCACAACTTCTGGTTCGGCCACCAGGGCTGGGAATACGTCGACCTCGGCCGCTTCTGGCAGTGGTTCCTGTTCGTCGGCCTGACGTTGTGGCTGGTGCTGGTGGGCCGTGCGCTGTGGCCGGCGATCCGCCATGGCGGCGAGTCGCGCAGCATCGTCAGCCTGCTGTTCCTGTCCACCGTCGCCATCGGCCTGTTCTACGCGGCCGGCCTGATGTGGGGCGAACACACGCACCTGTCGATGGTCGAGTACTGGCGCTGGTGGGTCGTGCACCTGTGGGTGGAAGGCTTCTTCGAAGTCTTCGCGGTCGCCGTGATCGCCTTCCTGTTCACTCGCCTGGGCCTGCTGCAGACGAAGAGCGCCACGGTCGCCGTGCTGTTCGCGACCATCGTGTTCATGGCCGGCGGCGTGCTGGGCACGCTGCACCACCTGTACTTCACCGGCACGCCGACCGCGGTGATCGCCATCGGCGCGAGCTTCTCGGCGCTGGAAGTGGTGCCGCTGGCCTACGTGGGCTTCGAGGCGTACCACAGCTGGAAGATGGGCAAGGCCACGCCGTGGATGCAGCGTTACCGCTGGCCGATCATGTTCTTCATCGCGGTGGCGTTCTGGAACCTGGTGGGCGCGGGCCTGTTCGGTTTCCTGATCAATCCGCCGCTGCCGCTGTACTACATGCAGGGCCTGAACCTGACCCCGAACCACGGCCACACGGCGCTGTTCGGCGTGTACGGCATGCTCGGCATCGGCCTGATGCTGTTCTGCCTGCGCGGCCTGAAGCCGGACGTGGTGTGGAACGAGAAGCTGCTGAAGACCGCGTTCTGGTCGCTCAACATCGGCCTGGGCGGCATGTCGCTGCTGACGCTGCTGCCGCTGGGCATCCTGCAGCTCAACGCGGCGCTGGAGCACGGTTACTGGTTCGCGCGCTCGGCGGAGTTCATGCAACAGCCGATCGTGGACATGCTGGTGTGGATGCGCGTTCCGGCCGACACGCTCTTCAGCGTGGGCGCCCTGTCGCTGGTGTGGTTCGTGGTCAGCCTGTGGCTGGCCCCGCGCCGCGAGCCACTGCCCGTCGCGCAAGCGAACGAAGCCTGACCCTGGATCCGCCCTCTCCGGGTGGGGAGGGCGGATCCAGGGT
>NZ_LSIF01000085.1 GCF_001556105.1 Pseudoxanthomonas mexicana
GTTCTGGAACCGGAAGTACGAACCCGCCACGCAGCCGCGCGACGCCGCCATCAAGCAGGCGCTGCGCGACCAGGGGCTCCGCGTGGAGAGTTTCAACGGCAGCCTGTTGATCGAGCCGTGGGATATCGCCACGCAACAAGGCCAGCCCTACAAGGTGTTCACGCCGTTCTGGCGTACGGCGTTGACGAAGTGGCGGGTGCCGTCGCCGTGGGATGCGCCGTCACGGCTGCCTGCGGTGGATGCCTCCCTCGGAGGCGAGGCGCTCGAAACACTGTCGTTGCAACCGCGCCTCGGTTGGGATGCCGGTTTCTGGAACGCGTGGACGCCCGGCGAGGCGGGCGCTCGGGAGGCGCTGGAGATCTTCGTCGATGGCGCGCTCAACGGCTATCGCATCGGTCGCGATCGCCCCGACCGCGCCGGCACCTCGCGCCTGTCACCACACCTGCATTTCGGCGAGGTCGCGCCTTGGCGCATCACCGCCGAACTCGAGCGCGTACGCACCGCTGCCAACAGTGCCGACATGGACGGCTACATCCGCGAACTCGGCTGGCGCGAGTTCGCCTACCACCTGCTGCACCATTTTCCGCAGACCACCACGCAGAACCTCAATCCGCGTTTCGAGCATTTCGACTGGGCGAAGGTCGATGCCGTCGACCTCGCCGCGTGGCAGCGCGGTCGCACCGGTGTGCCGATCATCGACGCCGGCCTGCGCGAGTTGTGGACGACCGGTTACGTGCACAACCGCGTGCGCATGATCGTGGCCAGTTACCTGACCAAGCACCTGCGCTACCACTGGTCGCACGGAGCACGTTGGTTCTGGGACACGCTGGTGGACGCCGATTTGGCGAACAACACACTCGGCTGGCAATGGGTGGCCGGCACGGGCGCCGACGCCGCGCCTTATTTCCGCGTGTTCAATCCGGTGACGCAGGCGGAGAAGTTCGACCCGAAAGGCATCTATATCGCGCGCTGGGTGCCGGAACTGGCGAACGTCCCGGTGCCGCTGCGCTTCGCGCCGTGGCAGAAGCCCGATCTCCTGGCGAAGCTGGCACCGGACTATCCGCGCCATCCCATCGTCGATCTGGCCACGGGCCGTGATGGCGCGCTGGCGGCCTACCGCAAGACCGGCGACTGAGCCGCGTTGACGCCTTTCGCCGCCGCGTGCTTCACTCGGCGCGGGAGAGGAGGGCAAGCATGGCCACGAAAAAGGCGCCGGCAAAGCCGCGTCGCGAGTCGATGTCGCGGGTGGATACGGCCTGGTTGCGGATGTGTCGTCCGACCAATCCGATGATGATCACCGGCGTGCTGATGTTCGACGAGCCGATGACGCTCGACACGCTGAAACGGGTCATCAAGAAACGCTTCCTCGCCTATCCGCGCTTCCTTCAGAAGGCCGTCGATACGCCGGCGGGAGCCTCGTGGGTCACCGATCCGGACTTCGACCTCGACTGGCACGTGCGGCTGTCCGCCCTGCCGGGCCGGCATGATCCGAAGTCCGAGAAGAAGGCGCTGGAACGCTTCACCAGCCAGATGGCGTCCACGCCACTCGACAAGACCAAGCCGCTCTGGCAGTTCCACCTGATCGAACGTTACGGCACCGGCTCGGCGCTGGTCGCGCGCATCCACCACAGCTACGCCGACGGCATCGCGCTGGTGCAGGTGCTGTTGTCGCTGACCGATACCAGCCGCAAGCCCGACGCCGGCAAGGACCTGCGCTCGGCCTGGCTGAAGAAGGACGGCGCGGAGGTCGTGCGTCGCGTCGGCGCCATCGACCGTTACGTACAGATCGGCGGCAAGGTGCTCGGCAAGGGCATGGAGATGATGCAGGACCCCACGCTGGCGACGATGCTGGCGAAGGAGGGCGGCGAGATCGGTCGCGAACTGCTGCATGCGCTGTCGCTGTCGGACGATCCGCCGACCCTGCTGCGCGGCAAGCTCGGTGTCAGCAAGCGGGTCGCCTGGGCAGAGCCGCTGGACCTGGAAGAAGTGAAGGCCGTCGGCCGCGCCTGCGACTGCACCGTCAACGACGTGCTGATGGCCGCAGCCGCCGGTGCCCTGCGCGGCTACATGATCGAACGCGGCGAACAGCTCGACGGCGTCACCCTGCGCGCCACCGTGCCGGTGAACCTCCGTCCGCTGGAGCATGCCAAGAAGCTGGGCAACCACTTCGGCCTGGTCTTTCTTGATCTCCCGGTCGGCGAAGACAATCCGATTCGCCGTCTTGAGCGCGTTGCAGGGTGCATGCGAGACCTCAAGAATTCACGTCAAGCCATTGTTGCATTTGGGCTTCTTGCGGCACTTGGTATGGCGCCTTCGGCCATCCAGAGCGTCGCGCTCGAGCTGTTCTCGCGCAAGGCGACAGCGGTGGCCACCAACGTCCCAGGCCCTCAGCAGCCTCTGTACATGGGCGGCTCGCGTCTGCGGGACATGATGTTCTGGGTGCCACAGACAGGCTCGATCGGGATCGGTGTGTCGATCCTCAGTTACAACGGCCGCGTGCACTTCGGCCTCATTGCGGACGCCAAGCTGGTTCCCGATCCGGATGCCGTGATCCGCCGCTTCGGCCCCGAGTTCGACAAGCTGCTGTACCTGTCGCTAATGGGGAACTGGGAGCAGACGTTGGATGCGCCCGCTGCCAGCGCGCTGTTGTCCTGATCCTCGCCGCCACCTGAATGAACAGGGCTCAAATCGCATGAAGTGAACATTCCGGTGGGTAGGCTTGCCCCCGTTCCGCGTCACCCCGCAGGCCACACAGGAGGATTCATGAATACGATGCTGAAGACCGGCGCCCTTGCGGCCCTTACCGTCACGATGCTGGGCGGTTGCGCCAGCTATACCGGCCAGACCAACGACCCCAATGATCCCAACCGCACCCAGCGCGGCGCGCTGATCGGTGCCGGCATCGGCGCGGTCGCCGGCCTGCTCAGTGGCGGTGACGCCACCGAACGCCGCCAGCGTGCGCTGGTCGGTGCTGGTGTCGGCGGACTCGCCGGCGGCTCCATCGGTGCCTACCAGGACCGCCAGGAAGCCGAGCTGCGCCGCCAGACCGCCGGCACCGGCATCGACGTCAGCCGCGACGGTGATGTCATCAAGCTCAACCTGCCGGATGGCGTGACCTTCGATTTCGGCAAGGCCGACCTGAAGTCGCAGTTCTACCCGGCGCTCAACAACGTCGCGGCCACGCTGCGCGAGTACAACCAGACCATCGTGGAAGTCAGCGGCCATACCGACAGCATCGGCACCGATGCCGTGAACCAGCGGCTCTCCGAACAGCGTGCCGCGTCGGTCGGCAACTACCTGATCGGCCAGGGCCTGCAGCGCGAGCGCTTCGAGATCGTCGGCATGGGCAAGCGTTACCCCATCGCCAGCAACGACACGGATTCGGGTCGTGCGGCCAACCGCCGTGTCGAGGTCCGCGTGCTGCCGGTGCGTTCGTAACCGGCATCGCGTCCATGCAGTGAAAGAACGGGTCGCGAAAGCGGCCCGTTCTGTTTGGGCCTGTCAACCCGTTTCCCCGGGCGCCATCCGTTGCGACAATCGATGTCCCACCCGGTCCATCGGGTTTTTCCAGTACGGACGCAATGCAAGACCGCAATCCCCAGATCGCCCAGCACATCGCCGCCACCATCGCCGCCGAGATCGGCGCGCAGACCGCACAGGCGAAAGCCGCCATCGCGTTGCTCGATGAAGGATCCACCGTGCCCTTCATCGCCCGCTACCGCAAGGAAGTCACCGGCGGGCTGGACGACACCCAGTTGCGCAACCTCGAAACGCGCCTGACCTACCTGCGCGAACTGGAAGACCGCCGCGTCGCCGTGCTCGCCAGCATCGAAGAGCAGGGCAAGCTCACCGACGAACTGCGCGCCGACATCGAAGCCGCCGACAGCAAGGCGCGCCTGGAAGACCTGTACCTGCCGTACAAGCAAAAGCGCCGCACGCGCGCGCAGATCGCGCGCGAGGCCGGACTGGAGCCGCTCGCCGACGGCCTGCTCGCCGATCCCACCCAGGTGCCGGAAGCTGCGGCCGCCGCCTACATCGATGCCGAGAAGGGCGTTGCCGACGCGAAGGCCGCGCTCGACGGCGCCCGCGCCATCCTGATGGAGCGCTGGGGCGAGAACGCCGCGCTGGTCGGCGAGCTCCGTGGCTGGATGACCGACGTTGGCGTGATCCGCGCGAAGGTGGCCACCGGCAAGGAGAACGAAGGCGCGAAGTACCGCGACTATTTCGACCACGCCGAATCGCTGGCGAGGATTCCGTCGCACCGGCTGCTGGCATTGTTCCGCGCGCGTCGCGAAGAGATCCTGCTGCTCGACCTCGATCCCGGCATGGAGGCCGAGGCCGGCCATCAGCAGGCCGAAGGTCGCGTCGCGGTGCACGCGGGTGTGTCCGCGCAGGGCCGCGCCGCGGACAAGTGGCTGCTGGATGCCTGCCGCCTGACCTGGAAGGCGAAGCTGCACATGCACTTGCTGCTCGACCTGTTCAACCAGGCGCGCGAGAAGGCCGAAGCCGAGGCCATCACCGTGTTCGGCGACAACCTCAAGGACCTGCTGCTGGCCGCGCCCGCGGGACCCAAGGCCGTGCTCGGCCTCGACCCCGGCCTGCGCACCGGCGTGAAGGTCGCCGTGGTGGACCGCACCGGCAAGCTGGTCGATACCGCGACGATCTATCCGCACGAACCCAAGCGCCAGTGGGACCAGTCGCTGCATGTGTTGCGCGCGCTGTGCACGAAGCACCAGGTCGACCTGATCGCGATCGGCAACGGCACCGCCAGCCGCGAGACCGACAAGCTGGCCGGCGACCTGATCAAGCAGGCGTCCGAGTTGAAGATGGACAAGATCGTGGTCAGCGAAGCCGGCGCGTCGGTGTACTCGGCGTCCGAGTTCGCGGCGAAGGAGTTCCCGGACCTCGACGTCAGCATCCGGGGCGCGGTGTCCATCGCGCGCCGCCTGCAGGATCCGCTGGCGGAGCTGGTCAAGATCGAGCCGAAGGCGATCGGCGTGGGACAGTACCAGCACGACGTCGACCAGTTCCGCCTGGCGCGTGCGCTGGACGCGCGCGTCGAGGATTGCGTCAACGCGGTCGGTGTCGACGTCAATACCGCCTCGGCCGCGCTGCTGACACGGGTGTCGGGGCTTTCGTCGACCGTGGCCGAGAACATCGTGCGCTTCCGCGACGAGCACGGCGCGTTCCGCAGCCGCAAGGCGCTGCTGGAGGTGCCACGCCTGGGCGAGAAGACCTTCGAGCAATGCGCCGGCTTCCTGCGCATCGCCGACGGCGACCAGCCGCTGGACGCCTCGTCCGTGCACCCGGAAGCCTATCCGGTGGTCGAACGCATCCTCGCCGGCAGCGGCCGGCAGGTGAAGCAGATCGTCGGCGACCTCGTGTTCCTGCGCGCGGTGAAGGCCGAGCAGTTCACCGACGAGAAGTTCGGCGTGCCGACCATCCGCGACATCCTCAAGGAACTGGAAAAGCCCGGCCGCGATCCGCGCCCCGAGTTCAAGGCCGCGCGCTTCGCCGACGGCGTGGAGGACATCAAGGACCTGCGCGAAGGCATGATCCTGGAAGGCGTGGTCAGCAACGTCGCCGCGTTCGGTGCCTTCGTCGACATCGGCGTGCACCAGGACGGCCTGATCCACATCTCCGCGCTGGCCGACCGCTACGTGAAGGATCCGCGCGAGGTGGTCAAGGCCGGCGACATCGTCAAGGTGAAGGTGCTGGAGGTCGACGTGGCCCGCAAGCGCATCGCGCTGACGCGCCGCCTCGACGACACGCCCGCGCCACAGGCGCCGCGCGAGGCCCGCAACAACGATCAACGTCCGCCGCGTGGCCCGGATCGCGGCAACCCGCGTGACCAGCGGCGTGGTCCGTCGCCTGCGAAGGCTGCCGTTGCGCCGGCGGACAACGCGCTGGCCGCGGCATTCGCCCGCGCCCGCGACAAGCCCTGAGGCCAGCACGGGACATCGGCAGCCGCCGATGTCCCGTTCCCCATCAGCGTTTCTTGCCCGTCTTCTGCGCTGCAGCGTGCTTCGGCACGGAAGCCAGCAGCTCCGCCGATGCGACCATCGATTCCAGTGCGCGTTTCACGCCAGCACCAACGCCTTCCTGCAACACCTTTTCGATCTGCTCGCCTTCCAGCTTGCGCACCGACTTTTCGTCGGGCGAGGGGAAGGCTTCGCGCAGCGCCACCAGCGCGCTGCCAATCGCGATGTCGAAGAGCTGGGTGCCGTCCAGCCATTCCACGCCATCGAACTTCTCGTGCAGCGGACCCGGTTCCGGCCACCACGGATCGATGTCGGGGATCAGCGGCGGCAGCCGTTCGTACAGCAGGTCCAATGCCAGCCGTACGCCCTGGCAGCGCCCGGCGAAGCGGCCGAGCACGTCACGCGCATGCTGGCCGATCAGACGGATCGAACCCAGATCGAGCTTGGCCAGCGGGATGTCGGTCGTCGTCAGCACCGCTTCCATCACGCGCTCGTCCCACAACAGCGTCCAGTACAGGCGCGAGTTCATGCAGCGGATGCGCTCGGGCCGCGACAGCCACACGGCGAGGTTGCGGTAGTAGGACTTGATCTCTTCGAAGTGGGTCTGGCCGCTCGCCGACGACAGGAATCCGTTGCGCCATACATGCCCGGGTGCCAAACCGCTGTCGTTGAACAGTCCAACCAGGTTGACGTTGACGAAGTGGTGCCACGTCGCATCGGCGACCACGCGGCCGATGCCGGCGCGGTGGCCGTCGTAGGCGCAGATGCCGCCGAAGGTCTGAGAGTGCGTCGGATCCTTGCCGGATCGCGTGCCGCCGAGCACGCTGTTGGTGGAAATCAGCTCCGGCAGCGGTCACGGGCCGCCGTCGATGGCGGCGGGATACTCCGCTCCCAGGGCGCCGCCGAAGTTGAGGTTGGCACCGGTTGCGGAGGGTTCGACGCATTCGCCTTCGTGCGGATGATCGGGCATGACCCGGATCACGCCCCGCGGTCCGCACAGCAGCGGATGCGGGTAGGTGTAGCGGAACAGGCCGTTGCGGCGCGAGTACATGCGCGGCTGGATGGTCTGAGGTACGTCGTCGGACTGGTCCTCGAACGAGGATGCGCCCGGCGGCCGATTGGTGTCGTTGCGGCGCGGGCCGCCCATGCTGACTTCATCCTCGCCACCGACGCCGGGCGTGGACTGCCACAGGCGCATGCCGCGTGCACGCGGTACCGCATGGCACAGTGCCTTGCCCAGCGCGCCGTGGTCACCGGTGGCGAACACGCCGCCGCCGGCATTCATGAACTGGGTGAGTGCGCGCAGTTCGTTGTCGGACAGACGGTCCGACGGATAGCCGGCGCCGCGGCCGCCGTAGCTGGTGTTGAAGCCGAACAGGAACACCGTGTCGTACATGCCAGTGCCGAAGTGCGCAGCATTGTCGAACTTGATGGACGGGATGCGCTGGGCGATGCGGCTCTCGCCCGACATCAACCGCGTGCCGGAGACGTTGTCGATGTGCGCCAGCGTGATCTCGAAGCGCGCGTGACGCCCCGGCATGGCGAGCAGCGAGCGCACGAAAGTGGAGAGGCCGAAGTCGGCTTCCGAGAAGTCCAGCGTACCGTCCGCGACCAGCAGCAGCTTGACGGTGCAGGGGCGGAGGAAAGGCCAGTAGATCTCGGGGTTCAGGCGCCAGTCGTCGCGGAAACGTTCGCGCAACTCCAGATGGCGCAGGTTCTCGAGCGTGATAGGTGTATCGATGATGGGCATGATGCTGTCCTTGGCGTTGTGGCTGGGGATCCCTCCTGCATGAAGGACAACGCCCGCACCTCGACACGACGGACACGCAACACGACGCGCTGCGCCCTGTTCACGAAAAATCAGGGTTTTCCTACGGCCTTTCGTCTGTCGATGCCGATGGCGTCATCGGCATCACGTGAGCAAGCGCATCAACGCGTGGTGTAGGGCGCCAGGTAGCGATTCAGGCCTTCCGCACGCAGGCGTGTCGCCGCGGCGGTCCAATCGACGGAGGCGCCGGTCTTCAGCGCTTCGAGCACCGCGACCACCGACAGCTCCACTTCCGGCAGGCCGGATGCACCGGCGGCGTTGCGTCGCTGTTCGATGGCCTCGAACAGCACGGCGTTGGCGTCTGCGTACGACAGCGGTGCGGTGGTGCCATGTGCGTCGCGCCACGCCGGTGTTTCCAGCACGCCGTTGACGTGCGACAGGATCAGCCACGTCGCGCGGCCGATCAGTTTCAGGTTGCCCGGCTGCACGCTGGTCATGGTGTTGCCGACCACACGGCCGCGCTTGGCCATCACGCCGGTGGAATGCGCGTTGAGCAGCATTTTCAGCACGATGGTCTGGTTGAGTTCGAAGGCATCGCGCTGCGGCACCGTTACCGCGATCACCGGCACCGGACGGGGCAGGGCGGCGACATCGCGCAGCACGCCCGACTCCAGCGGACGCGCGGATACGGAGAACAGCACCAGCTCCGCGCCTGCCGCGGTGGCGGCCTCCAGCCACTGCCGGTTGGCCTGCTGGTGCGCTTCATCCCCCAGCAGGATCAGCGCACCGGAATCGCCAGCGGCCGGCGCGTTGCGTTGCATGTTTGCTGGGGAATACGACAGGTCGTACAGCGCCTGCTGTTCGTCGCCCGCATTGGCCAGACCGCGCAGCGCGGCCTCGCGAAGGTAAGGATCGGGAATACCGGTTTCGAACGGCGGCAGGTACAGCGCCTTGTCCAGGCCGTGGAACGGCCGGTGCAGCAGCGCCTGCCATGCCTGCGATGCATCGGCGGCCGGCGTCCACACCTGGATCCACGAGCGGCGCTCGGTCGCGTTGACCGGATCCAGCGGCCCCAGGCGGAACGTCGGCGCGCGCTCGGTCACGTCCACAAACACCGGCATCAATGCCCGTGTCGCGAGGTAGGTGCTGCGGTGTCCGCCGGCGTAGCTGGCGGCCTCGCGGTTTGTCCACGCGGCGAGCTTGGGTGCGGCGGCGGCAGCGGTCTGCTGCAGCGTGGTAAAGCCACGCAGGCGGTCGGCGATGCTGGCCTCGCCGAAGCCCAGCGCTGAAAGTTCGTCGGCGGTCAGTGCATCGCGCAGCAACGTGCGCGTGGCGTCTTCCAGCACGACGCCGAGCACGTACAGGCTGGTCGTCGTGGCCTGCATGCGGGTGGAACCGGTGATCGCCTGCGGCCCGGTCGGCAGTGGAACCTTGGTGATGCGCGCGTCGTCCAGCACACGACGGCTGCGTTCGAACGGGCGCAGCACGTCATCGGGATTGTTGTAGACGAACCACGTGCGCCGTGCGTCGACGCCGGCCTGGTCGGCGGCGGCGAGTGCGGTGCCGATCACCGCGGAGGTCTCGCCGCCTTCGGTGACGGCGAACACCAGGTCCTGCGGCTGGATGCCGTTGTCCTGCAGTTGCAGGCGGCCGATCTCGGGAATGTCTTCGAAGCCTTCCAGCGACGCGATCAGCGCGCGATCGCCGCCGGTGATCTCGCCGCGCACGCGCTCGCCCAGCCCGGGGTAGCGCGCCTCGATCTTCGCCATCAGCGGCAAGGCCGCCGTGCGTTGCCAGAACGGGCGCCACAGGCCGCTTTCGATGGTCTCGGCCAGGCGGCCGGTGGAGCCGGTGCCGTAGAAGTACAGGCGATGGCCCTCGCGCAGCGTGCGGGTGATGTCGCGCGACGCGGCCTCCAGCGTGGCGAGCCGCGCGGGATCGTCGGCCACGCCCAGCAGTGCCTTCGCGATGTCTTCGTCCACCGCCAGCAGCGAAGCCAGACCGTCGGCCGTATCCGCGGCGATGCGAGCGCTCAGGTCGAAGTTGCGCGGATGCCGCTGTTCGGTCAGCAGGCTGTGCAGCTGGAACGGCTGCTTGTTCGCCACGAAGTCCTGCGACTGCGCCGACGGCGACACGCCCAGGCGGTTCGATGCCGGCTGGGCCGCTGCGGGGGCCAGCACGCCGGCCATGACAAGGAAAGACATGCTGCGCATGATGCGTTTCGCCGTACGGGACATCGGATCCCTCACCTGACAACGGAAGAAGGCGTCTGCACCGGCGGATATCCCCTTGCACGGTGACGGACGCAGGCTGCTATCGTCGCGACAACCATAGCAAACGGTGGTGACACTATGCGCCGGTTCCCTCGTCCGCTGCATGCTGCACTGCGCCCCACGGTGCGCGGCCTGATGCTGGCGCTGCTCTGCGCCGGTGCCGTGGCACCCGCGCTGCCAGCGGAACCAACGGTGGGTGAATCCGCCTGCGACTGCGCCGTCGCCGCACCGCGCCTCGGCATCGACGTGCTGCTGGAGGAGCGCCTGGACCTGCTGCGCGGCAAGCGCGTGGGGCTGGTGACCAATGCCACCGGCGTGGACGCACAGCTGCGCAGCAGCGTGGATCGCTTCGCTGCGCAACGGGACTTCAAGCTGGTGGCACTGTTCGGTCCAGAACACGGCGTGCGTGGCGATGTGCAGGCTGGCGACAAGGTGGCGTCCTCGCGCGATGCCGTCACCGGCCTGCCGGTGCACAGCCTGTACGGCGACCACCGCGAGCCCACGCCGGAGATGCTCGCCGGCATCGACGTGCTGGTGTTCGACATCCAGGATGTCGGCACGCGCTTCTATACGTATCCGTACACGCTGGCCGGGGTGATGCGCGCGGCCAAGCTCGCCGGCATCCCGGTCGTGGTCACCGACCGTCCCGATCCGATGGGCGGCGTGCTGGTCGAAGGGCCGGTGCTGGATCCGGCGCTGGCCTCGTTCGTTGGGATGTTCCCGATGCCCCTGCGCCACGGCATGACGCTGGGTGAGCTGGCCACGCTGTTCAACACCGAGTTCGGCATCGGCGCTGAGCTGCACGTGGTGACGATGCAGGGCTGGCAGCGCGGCGACGAACCGCTGCACGGCGCGCTGCCGTGGGTGCCGCCGTCCCCCAACATGCCGACGCCCGACACCGCGCTGGTCTATCCCGGCACCGGCCTGCTGGAAGGCACCAACGTGTCCGAAGGACGTGGTACCACGCGGCCGTTCGAGACACTGGGCGCGCCGTGGGTCGATGCGCCAGCGCTCGCCGCACGCCTCAACGCGTTGAACCTGCCCGGCGTGCGTTTCCGTCCCACCTGGTTCACGCCCAGCTTCTCAAAGCATGCGGGCGAGGCGTGCGCGGGTGTACAGCTGCACGTCACCGATCGTACCGCTTTCCGTCCGGTGCGCACCGGCATCGCCGTACTGAAGGCGTTGCACGACCAGCATCCGAAGGACTTCGCCTTCCTGTCCGGCGACCCGCCGTTCTTCGATCGCCTGGCCGGCGTGCCGTGGCTGCGCGAGGCCATCGCGCGCGGCGACAGTCTCGACGCCATCGAAGCACGCTGGCGGCTGGGGCTGGTGGAGTTCGGCATCCTCCGCCAGCGTTACCTGCTGTATCCGGCGCCGTCAGCCGCGCAGGACTGACGCGCTCAGCGC
Source organism: Pseudoxanthomonas mexicana (assembly GCF_001556105.1). Taxonomy (GTDB): domain Bacteria; phylum Pseudomonadota; class Gammaproteobacteria; order Xanthomonadales; family Xanthomonadaceae; genus Pseudoxanthomonas_A; species Pseudoxanthomonas_A mexicana_A. The sequence continues at coordinate 11,430 of NZ_LSIF01000085.1, forward strand.
GCCTGCGTGTCGGCCCATGTCGAGGTTTCGCGGCGGCCGCCGTAGGTGCTGTCCACCGGCGGCAACCACAGCTCCAGCACGCCGTTGACTGGCTGGAAGCGCGAGGGCAGCGGTGCGATGGCGATCGGATTGTCCTTCCCGTACCAAGGCTCGATCTGCTGCTGGACCCAGGCGGCGAGCGCCTCGGCGCAGGCCTGCCGTCCCGGCAGGTCGTGCACGATCAGCGTCGGCGTGCGGTACGGCGTCGGCGGCCGCGCCTTGCGTGCCGTCGCCGTGCTCACCACGTTCTCGATGCCGTGCACGCGCACGCCGCTGCCTGCACCCGGTGCCCCGACCAGCGCCGCGCGTGCGCGGGTGGCTTCGTCGTAGACCTGCACGTACAGCGTGCCGTCGCGGTCGCCTTGGCGGCACGCCTGCAGGCTGGTATCGACCGCTGGAGGCGGCGGAGGCGGTGGCACCGGCAGGTCCGTGC